>NZ_JBQAIE010000010.1:0-182459 GCF_051918845.1 Bacillus cereus group sp. MYBK101-2
AGTGAAGCTAGCTTCACTTTTCACATACCAAATCATTATAAATTCATACTGGATAAACCAATGTATTGGGCCTTATCAAATTACACAGACTTCTTGACGGAACCGATATATCGTTCATAACTTCAAATATATCAACGATTTTTTCAATATATCGACGTTTCGACAAGGGATATCGACTTATCAACAAATAAAGACAAAAAGAGGATGCTCACACCGAGCATCCTCTTTCTATCTATTAAGCAAATTTGTTTTTGATCCAGTTCTTACCTTCTACAAGGCGAGCTGTCATTACGGCACAAGCGTTATCTGCTGTTACGTTTAACATCGTTGCAGGAGGATCAATGATTGTACTAATTGCTGCGATAATTGGCAATGCTTCTGGCGGGAAGCCGTATAGAGAAACGATTAACATTTCACCAATCATACCGCCGCCTGGAATAGCGCCCATTACTGTTCCTACTAATAGAGAAACAACAAGTGCGATTGCTAATGTTTTCGGTCCTTCGAATTCCATGTTGAAAATACCGAATAAGAAAGCAATTTTTAATACGCCCCCTAAAACAGAGCCGTCTTTATGAAGTGTAGATCCAAGAAGGACAACTGTTTCACGAACGTCAGAAGAAATACCCATTTTCTTCGTTGCTTCTAAGTTCGCTGGAATACTTGCAGCACTACTACAAGTTGCAAGAGATGTAACTGTAGGAGAGACCATGTTCTTCCCAAATACTTGTACACCTTGCTTGCGACCTGCAAGGTATGCATAGAACGTAAAGAAGACAAAGAAGTAAATGAGAGATGCTGGATAGTATACCATTGCTGCTCGGAAGTAAGTTCCAAGAAGCTGCGGTCCGAATTCACCAACTAATGCTGCGAAGTAAGCAGCAAGTCCGATTGGAGCGTAGTACATAATGAAAGATACAACTTTCATTGAAATTTCTGCACCAGCTTGTAAGAATGTAGCGAATGGTTTTCCTTTTTCACCAACTGCTGAAGTTGCAACCCCCATTAAAATAGAGAAGAAAATAAGTGCTAACATATTTTCACGAGATAGTAACTTCGAGAAGTCAGATACTGTTAGAATACCGACGATTTGATCTGCAACACTAACAGCTTTTTCTGCTTTGTCAGGTTGTGTTAATTCTAATACAACACCTTGTGCTGGCGGGAATACTTTCACGACAATAATCATAAAAATAGCAGCTAAAATACTCGTAAATAAGAAAGTCCCAGCCATACTAGACATAATTTTACCGAAACGTTTTAATCCATCCATATTAGCAATAGATGACGCGATGCTAAAGAACACTAACGGTACAACAATCGTAAACATTAAGTTTAAGAAAATGTCACCAAGCGGCTTTAAAGCAACTGCATCGGCACCCATGAAATAACCAATGAAACCACCAATTAGGATAGAAGATAATAAAATAAGTGGAAAGCGATATGCCTTCATAAATATATCCTCCTATCAATTAAAAAATCATACTGAATTATTATAGCGAGTTAGAGCCCTCTTTACTAGGAGAATATGGATAGATGGAATAGCGTGAAAACCGAGAAATTTTTGTTTTTAAGCTCGGCATACAGCAGGAAATCTAGACATATATATTTGTAACCTAGTTGTGGTAAGGGATGCACCATAATTTAGGTTTAGAAAAAGGGGGAGGGAAGCGGGATGAATATTTTGCTTTGCTGTGCAGCGGGAATGTCTTCCAGCTTGATTGTTACAAAAATGGAGAAAGCAGCAGAGGCAAGAGGAATAGAGGTAAATATTTGGGCTGTATCAGGTTCTGAAGTAAATAGCCATATTGATAAAGCCGATGTACTTTTACTTGGACCGCAAGTACGTTATTTATTACCGAAAATGAAAGAATTATGTAAGGAGAAAGGAGTACCTGTTGATGTCATTCAATCCGTCCATTACGGACTTTGTAATGGAGAAGCTATCTTGCAAGCAGCTTTGTCAATGAAACCATGAGGAGAGTGGGATAGATGATACGGTTTTTAGAGAAATATGTAATGCCGGTAGCAGGAAAGGTTGCAGAGCAGAGACATTTGCTAGCAATTCGTGATGGACTTGTATTGACGATGCCGTTCTTAATTATAGGATCATTTTTCCTCATCATTAGTGCTTTACCAATACCAGGTTATAATGATTTTATGGCAGGTTTGTTTGGGGAGAATTGGCAGAGGGCTTTGGGGTATCCAGTTAGTGCAACTTTTAATATAATGGCTTTAATAGCTGTTTTTGGAATCGCTTACAGACTTGGAGAATATTATAAAGTGGACGCTTTAGCATCCGGGGCATTGTCGCTTGTGACGTTTTTACTTGCGACGCCATTTCAAGTTGCATATATTATACCAAGTACAAAAGAGAGTGTACTTGTAGAAGGTGCTATCCCAGCTGTATTAATGGGAAGCCAAGGGTTATTTGTAGCAATGATTATTGCACTTATATCTACTGAACTTTATCGGTTTATTGTACAAAAAAAGATAATTATAAAGATGCCAGAGACAGTTCCGCCAGCTGTGACACGTTCATTTGCCGCGCTTGTTCCAGGATTTATTGTTGTAACGGTTATTTGGATTGTACGCTTAATTATAGAAAATACTTCTTTTGGCAGTATCCATAATATTGTAGGGCAAATTTTACAGGAACCACTTAGTGTACTTGGTGCTAGTCTTTGGGGCGCAATAATAGCTGTTATTCTCGTTCATGTTCTTTGGTCATGTGGAATTCATGGAGCTACTATTGTTGGTGGTGTAATGAGTCCCGTTTGGTTGTCGTTAATGGATCAAAACCGAATTGCTTACCAAGCAGGGCAAGATATACCAAATACGATTACTGCACAGTTTTTTGATTTATGGATTTATATGGGCGGATCTGGTGCAACGCTTGCTTTAGTTGTAGGAATGTTATTATTTGCCCGAAGTCAGCAATTAAAAAGTATAGGTAGATTGTCAATTGCGCCTGGTATATTTAATATTAATGAGATGGTAACTTTTGGGATGCCGATTGTCATGAATCCAATTTTATTAATTCCATTTATATTGGTTCCAGTTGTGTTAACAATTGTTTCTTACTTTGCAATGGAATGGGGATTAGTTGCTCGTCCGAGCGGTGCTGCTGTTCCTTGGACGACACCAATTCTATTTAGTGGATATTTAGGATCAGGTGGGAAAATTTCAGGTGTTGTTTTACAACTTGTTAACTTTGCGCTTGCATTCTTCATTTATTTACCGTTCTTAAAAATATGGGATAAACAAAAAGTGGCGGAAGAAAAGGGGGAGTAAAGAACTAAAATGGATACGATAGAAACGAAGGCCTTTCACTTAATCTTGCATGGGGGAAATGCGAGAAGTTGTTCAATGGAAGCAATTGATTACGCAAAGCGTGGAGAATTTACAGAAGCAGAAGCGAAATTACAAGAAGCGTTAGAAGAATTAAAAGAGGCGCACCGTGTACAAACGGACCTCATACAGAAAGAAGCTGGTGGTGAAAAGACTGAAGTCACCCTTCTGATGGTCCACGCGCAAGATCATTTAATGAATGCGATTACGATGAAGGAATTAGCGAGTGAATTTGTAGAATTATATAGGAAGATGTCGGTGGATGAATGAACCTTGCTTATGCAAGGTTTTTTTATGTATGTGTCTGGACCATCAGTGGAATATGTGTTCCACTGATGGTATTTACAATCCTCCTTTTTACAAATGAGTAAGAGTGATATTTAATCGACAGTAACAATTTCTCCTATACCACGAATTAATCTTTTTATATGCATCTCATTTGGTTTCAATATACTTACGATATAATCAATCGCTATTTGCGGTTCAACGGTTGTACCGCACGTGTAACAGTCAATGGCTGCAAAATTTTTTTCTGGATAAGTGTGAATAGAAAGGTGGCTTTCAGATAGTAAAACTAAAACAGTAACACCATGTGGATCGAATTCTTTTGTACTTACGTTTAAAACGTGGGCACCAGATTGATCAGCAGCGTGGACTAAATGATGTTCTAAAAAGTAAATATCATCTAATAGGGAAAAATCCACTCCCCATAAATCTACTATTATATGCTTACCGAAAGTAGAATATTCCATAAGGTAACGCTCCTTACTATAATGTTGTTAAAATTCCATTTCCTGTTTGTAACATTGATGTAGGACAAGATTCGATTCTGAGTTTAAAAGAGCGAGATTACGTTGTTCTAAATGTTCTTCTCTAAATTGAAATAAAGGAGAAAGAAGAGAAGGTAATGTTCGAGGTGTTGGCACTACGTATAATTGCTCAATTTGATCGAGTACATAGGCAGAATTAGCGGCAATATGAAATCCCCAGTCAGTTCCGAAAGAAGGAACGATTGTATGATAACTTTTCACAGTTAATCCCGCATGTTCAATTGTATTACCGATACTCCAATATACAAGAGGTGCATCAGCAGGTGAATTAGATTGGCAGACGAATGCACCATCTTCTGTTAAGAATGTAGCTATCCGAGCAAAAAGTTCGCTTGTATATAAAGTACTTAAAATTTCTGTTGCTGGATCAGGAAAATCAATAATAATTACATCGTATAAGGATGAAGGAGAATTTAGAAATTCTTTCGCATCACATACGTGCACATTCACGCGACTATCCAAAAATGCATTGTTGTTTAAAGATACTATTTCTGGAACATTACGTGCCATATTAATTATTGCCTCATCTAAATCAACAAGGTCTACATGTAGCACAGTTTCATATTTCAAAACTTCTCGCAGGGCAAGACCATCGCCACCACCTAATATGAGAACACGTTTTGGATCAATTACTTTTGACATAATTGGATGTACAAGTGCTTCATGATAAATTTGCTCATCGACGGAACTGAATTGTAGTTGCTTGTCCAAATATAAACGGATATCGCTTACTTGTAGCAAATGAATATTTTGATAATTGCTTTTTTCATTCAATAAACTTGTATGTTCACCAGCTTGTATTTCTTTTAAAGAAATTTCATCCCATATATCTAGGTTGTGTGAATCCGTGGGTACTATGACTACATTTTCCGTTTGTGCTTGCTTGTCCTGTTTATCCTGTTTGTCTTGTTTGCCTTGTTTACCGTGCTTGTCCTGCTTATTTTCTATTTCCTGCTGTTCTAGTTCAAATTTGTTAGAGTCTAATTCAGAACGTTTGTCTTTTTTATAGCTTGTTATTCTATAAATCTTTATTTTGCTTTGTTTTCTATGTTTTGGCATAGGAATCCCCTTTCGAATTGTGTTACTTTACTCTATTCTATGTGATTTAGTAGAGTTTGCTTGGACAATAGATAGAGGAGTTTTTTTAATAGATTTTCACGCTAAAAAAATTTTTTTAGTGTTTTTTTGTTTTAAGCACAACTAGACAACTAAACACTAATCTATTTTCATACAGTTATGTGTTAAAAGCGTGTTGTTTTATAACACACTGTGTGTTTTTTGGTCGACACACTAATTGAAAGCGTTAACACACAAAGAAAATGGTCGAAAAAGTGCTGAATTTAGTGGTTTTAAAAAGTTGGCACGCTAATTGCATTAATAAATAGCGTAAAGAAAAATAAATAAAATATAAATTTTTTATACTACACAAGGGGGATTTTCAAATGAATATTTTATTATGTTGCTCAGCAGGGATGTCTACAAGTTTACTAGTTACAAAAATGGAAGCGGCTGCAAAAGCTCGCGGTTTAGAAGGAAAGATTTGGGCTGTATCTGGGGATGCAGTAAAAACAAATATCGATCAAGCAGACGTATTATTATTAGGACCACAAGTTCGTTACATGCTTTCTTCAATGAAAACGCTCGCTGATGAGAGAAACGTTGGAATCGACGTTATCAATCCAATGCACTACGGCATGATGAATGGAGAAGCAGTTTTAGATCACGCATTAACACTTAAAAAATAATTAGGGGGGAAGTAAAATGCAAAAGTTTATTGCATTTATGGAGAAATATTTAGTCCCAATCGCAGGTAGAATTGGATCGCAGCGCCACTTAGTTGCGATCCGTGATGGATTTATCGCCGTTATGCCACTTATTTTAGTTGGATCATTTGCAATACTTATTAATAACTTACCAGTGGATGCATTCCAAAAATTTATGAAAGGTGCATTCGGGGAAGTTTGGAAAGATATCGGCGGCGGTATGTGGGCAGGTTCCTTCGCTATACTCGCCCTCATAGTCGCAGTAGGGATAAGTTATAATTTAGCGAAATCTTACGGCGTTGACGCGTTGTCAGCAGCAATCATTACATTCGGTGCATTAATCATTATTTCTCCGACAACGCCAAAAGAAGGCGGTATTGATTTAGCATGGACTGGATCACAAGGTTTATTCGTTTCTATAATTGTAGCTCTTCTTGTAACAGAGGCATTTAGATTCTTTGTTCAAAGAGATATTACAATTAAAATGCCAGATGGTGTTCCACCAGCAGTAATGAAATCATTCGCAGCATTAGTTCCAGCATTCGTTATTTTAATCGTAACAGCAAGTATTCAATTAGCAGTGAAATTAGCAGGAACAAGCATTCATAAAATCGTATTTGAAACAATTCAAGTACCATTACAAGGTTTAGCAGGTACATTACCAAGTGCAATTATTGTAGCATTACTTATTCACGTATTATGGTTCTTCGGATTACATGGTCCTAATATCGTGGGTGGTATTATTGACCCAATTTATTTACCAGCATTAGAAAAGAATATTAAATTATTTAACGATGGTATGTCTGCATATGATGTACCGCACATCTTCACAAAACCATTCTTTGATGTATATGTATATATCGGTGGATCTGGTGCAACATTAGCATTCTTAGTTGCAGTAATGCTTGTTGCAAAAAGTGCGCAGCTTCGCGGTGTAGGTCGCGTATCTATCGGACCTGGTTTCTTCAATATTAACGAACCAGTTATTTTCGGTACACCAATTGTATTAAATCCAGCATTAATTATTCCATTTGTACTTACACCAGTGGTATTAGTTATTACTTCTTATACAGCAATCTCTTTAGGATGGGTACCAAAAACAGTTGCTTTAGTTCCATGGACAATGCCACCAATCTTTAGTGGTTATCTTGTAGCGGGCGGAAGCATTGCTGGTGCAGCATTACAAGTAGTGAACTTTGCAATTGCGGTAGTAATTTACTATCCATTTGTATTAATGTGTGACCGTACTTATGTACAAGCTGCAAAAGCTGAAACAAAAGGAAATGACAATTCAGTATCACTTTAAAAAGTATTGTTCTGACGAGTTTTTATAGCTCGTCAGAACAACTAACCTTTATATCATGTTCAAAAAGATGATACTCATCTACAAGAACACCAAACTATCATTCATAAATTAATATTTTAATAGAAATGTTCAAACTGAAGGGGTATGTAAGTCGGTTGAACGATAATAGAGAGGGCGGTAATTTTGATGACTACAGCAGAACAAATTCCATTCCAATTGATTTTAAATAGTGGTAATGCACGAAGCTTTGCAATGGAGGCACTTCAATTTGCCAAACAGGGGAAAATGGCAGAAGCTGATGAAGCGATGGCAAAGGCGAAAGAAGCGATTAATGAAGCGCATCATTTTCAAACGGAGCTCATACAATCAGAAGCAAGAGGAGAAAAAACAGAGATTAGTGTTCTTTTAATTCACGCACAAGATCATTTAATGAATGCGATTACAGTAAAAGAATTAGCAGCAGAGTTTATCGATCTTTATAAAAAGCTTGAAGCGAAAGGGGAATAAAGCATGACTGGAATTAAAATTGCTACAATCGGCGGTGGATCTAGTTATACACCAGAGTTAATTGAAGGATTTATTAAGCGTTATGATGAGCTTCCTGTTCGTGAAATTTGGTTAGTAGATATTGAGGCAGGAAAAGAAAAGTTAGAAATCGTTGGTAACTTAGCGAAACGTATGGTGAAAAAATCTGGTTTACCAATTGAGGTACATTTAACGCTTGATCGCCGCGAAGCATTAAAAGATGCTGATTTCGTAACGACGCAGCTTCGCGTAGGTTTATTAGAAGCTCGTGCAAAAGATGAAGCAATCCCGTTAAAATATGATGTAATCGGTCAGGAAACGAATGGTCCTGGTGGTTTATTCAAAGCATTGAGAACGATTCCTGTTATTTTAGATATTTGTAAGGATATGGAGGAGCTTTGTCCGAATGCATGGTTAATTAACTTTGCAAATCCAGCTGGTATGGTAACAGAAGCTGTTCTTCGTTATACAAATATTGAAAGAGTAGTTGGTCTATGTAACGTTCCAATCGGAATCCGCATGGGTCTTGCAAAATTGCTTGAAGTAGATGCAAGTCGTGTTCACGTTGATTTTGCAGGTTTAAATCACATGGTATATGGATTAGACGTATATTTAGATGGCGTAAGTGTAATGGATCGTGTGTTAGAACTTGTAACAGATCCAGAAAAGCAAATTACGATGGAAAATATCGCTGCGCTTAACTGGGAGCCAGACTTTATTCGCGGCCTTCGTGCAATTCCATGTCCATACCATCGTTACTACTACAAAACACGTGAAATGCTAGAAGAAGAGAAAGAAGCTTCGGTTGAAAAAGGTACACGTGCAGAAGTAGTAAAACAATTAGAAGATGATTTATTCGAGTTATATAAAGACCCGAATTTAGATATTAAACCACCACAATTAGAAAAACGTGGAGGCGCTTATTATAGTGACGCAGCATGTAGCTTAATTACGTCTATTTATAATAATAAAGGTGATATCCAGCCTGTTAATACACGAAACAACGGAACAATTGCAAGCTTACCACATGATTCGGCTGTTGAAGTGAACTGTATTATTACGAAAGAAGGTCCAAAACCAATTGCAGTTGGAGATCTTCCAGTACCAGTTCGCGGTTTAGTACAGCAAATTAAATCATTTGAGCGCACAACAATTGAAGCTGCTGTTACAGGGGATTATCATAAAGCGCTGCTTGCTATGACAATTAATCCACTTGTACCATCAGATAAAGTGGCAAAACAAATTTTAGATGAAATGTTGGAAGCGCATAAAGAATATCTTCCGCAGTTCTTCAAAAAGGTAGAGAAATAAAAGCGGCGCTATTTAGCCCGCTTTTTTTATTCTATCCCACTTTAATGGGCAGTAAGACCCCTACCTCAAAATTCAGCGAAAGCAAAGAAATTAGGTGGGGGTCGGGCTGCCCATAAAAGTCCGATTGGTTCAACTAATAATCAGTGGGGGGTGAAGACCCCCCACTGATTAAAGTTTCACTTTATTAGGAGGTATTACGATGATTAAATTAATTGTAAATGCAGATGATTTCGGTCTTACAGAAGGTACAAATTACGGTATTATTGATGGGCATATAAATGGACTTGTAAATTCAACGACGATGATGATGAATATGCCAGGAACAGAGCATGCGGTACGCTTAGCAAAAGAGTATAAAACATTAGGAGTAGGCGTACATCTCGTATTAACAGCAGGTAAGCCGCTTCTTGGAGACGTACCATCACTTGTAAGTAGCGATGGATTGTTTCATAAACAAAGCATCGTATGGGAAGGGAACGTAAATCCAGAGGAAGTCGAGCGAGAATGGACTGCCCAAATTGAGAAATTCTTATCTTACGGATTAACGCCAACTCATTTAGATAGTCATCACCATGTGCACGGATTACCGATTTTGCACGATGTTCTGGAAAGGTTAGCTGCTATATATAATGTTCCAATTCGTCGTTGTGAAGAAGAGCGAGCGGTGCGTCCATTTTCTGACGTGTTTTATAGTGATTTTTACGCAGATGGTGTGACGGAAGATTACTTCGTGAAGTTAAAAGAAAGAGTACAAGGTGAACAAACGGTAGAAATTATGGTTCATCCAGCTTATATTGACCCAGAGCTTGTGAAGCGTTCTTCTTACGTAATGGATCGCGTGAAAGAATTGCGTATTTTAACAGAGAGTGAGTTGCCTGAAGGAATAGAGCTTGTAAAGTTTTAATAGAAAAAAGACGGCTACATTATGCCGTCTTTTTTTATTTACAAAATGGATAGAATATATCCGCCAAAGACTCCAAGTATAACGATAACCCAAGGTGGTGTTTTCCAAAAAGCGAGCAAGCAAAATAGAAGAGACGCAAAAACAAAATCTACAGCGTTCATAATTGTGCTTGTCCAAATCGGATTATAAAAAGCGGCAATTAAAATACCAACAACAGCCGCATTGACTCCAAGTAGTGCGCCTTGTATGAAAGATATTTTTCTCACATTGTCCCAAAAGGGTAAAACACCAATAACGAGTAAGAAAGCAGGAAGAAAGATCGCAATTGTTGCGAGTATTACTCCAAGCGTTCCGTTTAACACTGCTCCTATATAAGAAGCGAATGTAAACAGTGGTCCTGGCATTGCTTGTGTTAATCCGTATCCAGCTAGAAACTGTTCTTTTGTCATCATTCCGTTTTGTACGAACTCACCTTCAAGAAGGGGGAGTACGACGTGTCCGCCCCCAAATACAAGTGCGCCAGAGCGATAGAAACTATCAAATAAAGCGATGTAATAAGAGAACGGTCTTAATATTGGTAGCAGTAGTAATAATCCGAAGAATAAGACGAGACAAGAAACTGCTATCTTTTTTGAAATAGGTACTTTTATATGTTGAGATTGACTAATTGGTTGGTTGCGATATAAAAACCAGCCGATAAAGCCAGATATGATAATGAGAATGACTTGTGTCCAGCTACTTGGCCATAATAAGGCGATTGCGGCAGTTGCAATTGCAATCGTCGCACGATTTCGGTCTGGCGTTAATTTTTGCGCCATTCCCCATATTGCATGAGCGACAATAGCGACTGCTACAAGTTTTAGTCCATGAATCCAGCCAGCACTTCCAAGGTCGAACTGATTAAGGAATGAGGCGAAGAAAACTAAAACAAGCACAGACGGTAAAGTGAATCCAATCCATGAAATAATAGCTCCGAATACCCCGCCTCTTAATAATCCAACGCCCATACCGACTTGGCTGCTAGCAGGACCAGGGAGGAATTGACATAGTGCTACTAAATCTCCATAGCTCCGTTCATCCATCCATTTCCTTTTTTGCACATATTCGTGGTGGAAATACCCAAGATGGGCTACAGGGCCACCAAATGAAGTAATTCCTAATTTAAATGAAACGAGAAAAATCTCTAATAATGTATGAAAAATGTATTTGTTTTTTTTCAAAATGACCTCCTAGAATGTTTTTCTAAGTGCATTATACAAGAGGTAGTAAAGCAAAAGGAATGATTCTAATGTAAAGATTATGTGAATCTTTTCTTCGTAATTAACACTTGAAAAAGTCATAAATGATTATGTATAAACCATAAAGTAGTAGAAGTAGTGCTGGGAAATTTATATAAGGAGAATGCCCGTATGACAACACATTTCTTTGCGAGGTTAACAGGTAAGAGGGAAATACCTCCTGTAAATACAGAAGCTTATGGCGTAGCAGAGTTTATATTTAGTGAGGATTTAAAGAAGTTGCAGTACCGGATCATATTGAAAAACATCGAAAAAGTTACATCATGCCAAATTCATTTAGGGAAAGCAAATCAAATTGGTCCAATTGTTTTAAGTTTATTTGGTCCATTAAAGCAAGGTATTAGTGTTAATGAAGGAGTCGTCACTGGTGTAGTTAATGTGGGGGATTTTGAAGGGCCTTTACAGGGGCGAGCGTTTGATAGCTTACTGCAAGAAATCATTCAGGCGAATGCATATGTAAATGTGTATACGAAGCCCAATAAGAAGGGTGAAATCAGGGGGAGAATCAGGAAGGTAAAGAAGTAGAAAAAAGGCTGTCCATATTTTGGAACAGCCTTTTTCTATAAGTTGCTAATATTGTCGATTATTGTTGGTAAATCGATATATATTGAAAATCGCTGATATAATCTGAGTTGCGCCGATATATTTGAAAAATCGCTGATATAATCCGAGTTACAGTCGATATACTAAAAAATTGCCACGATTAATTTTTTACAGGCTGATTTTTAATGAAGAAGTCCATAACATAAAACACTTCGTCATCAGGTATTTGTATTTCAAATGTATTTTCAATTGGCTGCAATGCTTTTTTTACTTTCATATACATCCAGTATTCATCTTGTCTTCGTTTCTCTTTATCTGGATGAGGGAGGAGGCTTTCTCCCTTTTGAAGACGGTCAACCATACAGCTCATATGCAGAATAACACCCATTAAACTGTCAGGAGTTAGCTGTAAGGAAATTAATTCTTGAATTGTATTCAATGCGTAACGGATCGTTTTAATAAGTAATGCTCCGTCGTTACGCTGCATTTGTTGTTCAAGAATATCAGCCATTTTTGCATATGTTTCTTCGTACGTAATTAATTCTTGAATTGGCTGAATCGCTGTGTAGTTTACAATGTCTTGGAAATGATATGTTAAGCATGGCACTTGTACATCGAAATTCGTGACGATACAAATAATGTTCCGCTCTTTTTTTATGTTCTCAATCATTTTCGTTAAATCTTTTTCATGGACG
The DNA here is from genome assembly GCF_051918845.1 of Bacillus cereus group sp. MYBK101-2. Classification (NCBI taxonomy): domain Bacteria; kingdom Bacillati; phylum Bacillota; class Bacilli; order Caryophanales; family Bacillaceae; genus Bacillus; species Bacillus cereus group sp. MYBK101-2. The sequence continues at coordinate 12,527 of NZ_JBQAIE010000010.1, forward strand.
ATACTAATCGGAATGATTTCAATTAAGTCTTTGTCAAATCGCAAATAGTTCTCCAACATTTTTTGAATAGCTAAAGCACTGCCTTCCCCAGTTAAACAAGCTGTCAAAATAACAGATTTCATTGGTGATAGTGGTTTTTTCTTTTCTTCTTGTACGTTTAAGTAAAACGGTGTTAAGTTCTTCACCGTTTCATATAATGCATCTAACGAGTAGCCAAGCTGAGCTTTTCGAGCCGCTTCTAGTGCATGTGGAGTGCTTGTCATGGAAAGAACACGCACTGGAATTTTGAACTCAGTTTCTAATATATCACCAATATAAGCGAGAGATCCCATATCAACGAGTAAGAGAAGCCCGTTTACATTTTGGAGTGTTTTCATATACACTTTCACACGCTCTAAGAAATCTTTCGGCGATTCATGTAACGGCATATCGATACCGGTTACTTCGTCAATGCCGAGCAGTTCATTTGCGACGTTTGCCATTTCTGTTGCTATGCCGTTGCCGTGCGCTAATATTAATACTTTTACTTCTGTTTGTGAGGCAGGAATTGGATCAACAACGAAGAACATTGTTAAAAAGCCTGCTTCATCGATAGGCATTGTTATTTGTAATTCGTCTTCCAGTAGTTGAATGCATTGCATAGCTACGGAAAAAGCTTCTTTATATTTCGTACGAATTTGATTTAATTGTGGGTGATGAATTTGTTTTCCAGCCTGTAAACGTTGTAGAGTTGTCTGTACATGTAAACTTAAAGCGAGAAATACTTTTTCATCGAACGTCTTGGATAAATGTTTTTCAGCAAGTTCAGCAATTTTTTCACAAACGGAAACGATATTACGATCTACAATTTTAAAAACATTTTCATGACTTGTCTTTTTTGACATTTGGTTAAAATATTGTACGAAAAAGCTTTGAATATCATTTTCTATTAGTAATTCTAATTCTTCCTCTTCAATACCACGAGCTTGAAGTTCTTCATATTTATAGTCAATATAATCGTAAATAGAAGACTGTTTTTCATTTTCTATTTTATGATTACTCCAACCTTCATCACCTGTAAATATAAATGTTTCATTCGGTATTTGGTATAGATGACGGCTCTTTCTTTCAATGAATAGTCCTTCTTTCATATACCAAGGTAAGTCTGTGCTTGAAACATAGACAGAATCACGTTTCTTTGTCACGAAGTCAGAATAGGCTTTCGCACAGGCAATTTGTACATCCGTTTTTAATTGGCCGATGTTATTGGGACAATTGTAAAAGACGAAAGCACGCATTGCATTCGGACTAACGTGAATTTCTTTTCGCAAGCGAATTGCTTCGTTTGTGAAAAATAGTTGCAGTAAAGCAAAACGTTCTTTATGTGTACGCTCACGAAGTGGTGGCAGCGTGACAGTCATCGGTATACGTCTTGTAAATGTTTTTAATAAAAATGAATTTGGTTCTTCTGTTGTTGCAGTAATGATCAATACTTGTGCTTTACGTTCGTTTTCTGTTTCTCCAAGGCGGCGATATACTCCGCGGTCAATAAAGGTGAAAAGCATTTCTTGTCCCTCTGGAGGAAGGCGATGTACCTCATCTAAGAAAAGGATTCCTTCATGTGCTTTTTCAATTAACCCTTTTTGATCACTTGCCCCTGTATACGCTCCTTTTTTAATCCCAAATAATTGCCCGAGTAGTAGCTGTGGGTTATTTGCATAATCAGCACAGTTAAAGACGATAAATGGTGCATTTTTAGGAAGCTGTTCAACTTCAATTGCATATTCGTGCATTAAAGAAGCAAACATGGATTTTCCGACGCCTGTTTCTCCGAGCAGTAAAGTATGCATACCGTTTGGAGGATAGAGAATAGAAGCTTTCGCTTTTTCGATTGCGATTTTAAGGCTCGTATTTTCAACTGCAAATGTATCTAATGAAGTTACTTCTTTTGAATGCGTTTCCAACGAAGTGTTCGTTTCTATATAAAAACGAACAGGACGCGTATTTGTTTTTAATAAACGTTTATCTTTTACGAGTTTGTTTAAGTCGCTACTTACATTGGCTCGATCTAGCTGCAACAGGGTAGCGAGTTCTGATGCAGTTACACCTTCTGTATAATTGCCTTTTTGTATTGCGTTAAAAATGAGATCTATTCGTTTCATTTCTATTCACCTCGAAACTTCATCACTATTTAAAATTTTACACAAAAATGGGAAGGGTGGGAAGAGAAAAATAAAACAGCTTTAGCACATAGGCACTAAAGCTGTTACAATCTTGTGTCTTTCCAAAAGTTTACTTCGAGATGAGAAGATGGATTATAGGGAAGAAGCTTGTATCCTTGTGACTGTAAGTAATCAATTACTTGTGGCAGTATTTGTACGGTTACACTCGAATCATGCATTAAAATTACTTCGACTTGTTCATCGCTCTGATTACGTACCCTTTCTAGTATGGCAGAAGGATTATCATAGCTTTTCCAGTCGTATGTATCGATTGTCCAATCCCACATTTTATACTGGGCTGATACAAGTGCATCACGGTAATTCTTTTTTAAGTAAGGCATGCTACCATACGGGACACGAACGAGATGTGAATTTAATTTTGTAACTTGCTGAACGATGCTTTGTGCTTGTTCCATTTCTGTAATTAAAGTAGATGGGTCACCAGTGTAAAGGCGTTTTACATCATGGGACATACTGTGAAGTCCGATATAATGTCCATCTTTAATTAATCGTTGCATTGTCTTTTTATAATGTGGTACTTTTCCACCAATAACAAAGAAAGTTGCTTTTCCGTTCTTTTCTTTTAAGATGTTTAAAATTTGCGTAGTATATTTGTTTGGTCCGTCATCAAATGTTAAGTACGCGATTTTTTGGGTAGAAGAGGTAGTTTCGGTATTTGGATGATGTTCAGCAGGGGGAATGGTAGTTGCTCCTGCATGAGATGACGCGTACATAGTAATCGTTAAAAATAAAATAATGTATTGAAATACTCGCTTGATCATAACATTCACCCTCAGTTTGACAATCAAGATGTAAAAAAGAAAATATAATCCTTTTCTTATTATGTATATCTTTCTCCAATAGTGGAACTCTCAAACAAGCTATATTTTGGAAATATAAAATAATGAATAAAAATAGCATCCTCTTATAAGAAAGAGGATGCTATTTGAATATTTCATAATAGTAAAGGCTATACTACAATTAGTCTTCGCGTTTTTTCACTTTTTTATAAAAGGAAATAAGTGGTTTGTAACGTTCATGTACAAGTCCAATTACTTCAGCAATAATCTCTGTAAAGAAGATTAAAACGAAAAGAAGAATAATGGATAACCATAATGTCGCACTAGAGAAAATGATTGCATTTACACTAAAGAAAATACCGAATGCGTATATAATTAGTACCGTTTTACGATGAGAGAAGCCCATTGCAAGTAAACGGTGATGTAAATGCGACTTATCTGGTGCTGAAATAGGTTTTTTATTTACGATACGACGGATAATTGCAAATGTCGTATCAAATACAGGCACGCCTAAAATGATAACTGGAACGATAAAGCTGAATAGCGTTACACTTTTGTATAATCCGAGTAACGATATAACAGAAATACAGTATCCTAAAAATAGTGCTCCTGTATCTCCCATGAAAATTTTTGCTGGATGGAAGTTGTAGAATAAAAATCCAATTGTACTTGCAAGTGCAATTAGTGCTAGAGGTAAAATGATAGCCGTTCCAGTACCCCATGGGCTAGTGAAGGCCATGTATGCTAGCGTTGCCAGTACGATAGATGAAATACCAGCGGATAATCCATCTAAGCCGTCAATTAAGTTGATTGCATTTGTAATACCTACAATCCAAAATACTGTAATTGGGTAAGCAAGCCATCCAAGTTCAGTATCCCCGAGGATTGGAATATATAATACTTGCACTAATAATCCACTTTTTACAATCATAATGGCAACTAATAGTTGTCCACCGAATTTTACCTTCGCAGATAACTCGTACATATCATCTAAAATACCGATGATTACAATGATAATCGCACCTAGCGTTATCGATAACATTCTTTGTTCGTATAAGCCACCGACAACAAATCCAACAGCCACACCAATAAATATTGCTAACCCGCCAAGACGAGGCATAATCTTTTGGTGCACTTTACGCGCGTTTGGCTTATCTGTTGCTCCTATTTTAAAAGCTAACTTAATAACTAAAGGAGTAACGACGAGTACAGTGATGAAAGATGCCAAAATGGCATAAATCACTTGTGAGTCCATTAATACCCCACCCTTTTATAGTCTAACGTAATTTTTTTAAATATATTTATCTGAAAATTATGATGTTTATTTACAGGCTCATAACATATGGTATCACAAAAAGATTAGAATTCAATCTTTTTTTCGTTTTATGGTAAATGGAAGCAGATAGAATATATGACAATGGTATACAGAATGTTGAATCGTTTGAGAAGGTTAATCGTATTGGGCTTTGGAATATGACATTTTCTCTTTCTCTTTAATAGCGAATAATTTTATTTCAATATTATAAGTGTTACACGTAGAAATGAGTAAGTTCCGTGTTAAAATGTGGGAATTTTTCAAGCCTGAACGTGCAGCTTTAATCTCGGTAAAATTTCTATTGGTTTTATGGACAATATTTAATTTTACAAAAACTTAAAAAAGAATGAAGAAAGTAATTCATATAATAAAGAAGTAAAAGAGTTTTCTCATTTTTAATGTGAGAGGGGGAAGCACAGGGGAAATTCTATGTATTCGTATATTTTCTATTGTATATTCCTGTGCGAAAAGGAAATGAAAATTACGATAATAGGTACCGGATACGTTGGATTGATTACAGGAGTAGGATTGGCAGTATTGGGACATTCGGTTACATGTTTTGATATAAATGATGAGAAAATGGAACGGATAAAACAAGGGAATCTGCCTATTTATGAAGCTGGCTTATATGAATTAATACATGATGCGTGTGAGAATAATCGTTTAACTTTTACAACAAGTAAAGAAGAAGCATTTCATGATGCAGAATTTATATTTATTACAGTTGGAACGCCATCGTTATTAGATGGGACAGCAGATTTAACATATATTCAAAATGCATGTTTTGATATTGGAGCATATGCGACTAAAGACATTATTGTTGTTACAAAAAGTACTGTTCCTGTAGGGACGAATGGTGCTATGAGGGGATGGATTGAGGAGACATTACAAAATAGGCATGAGTTACATATTGTATCGAATCCCGAATTTTTACGGGAGGGTTCAGGGATTTACGATTTTTTTCAGGGAGATCGTATTGTAATTGGAGCTGATAATGAGGAAGCGGCGCGAAAAGTTGAGAATTTATATAGTAAATTACATTTGCAAACGTATGTTACAGATATAAAAAGTGCAGAGATGATTAAATACGCATCGAATGCCTTTTTAGCGACAAAAATTAGTTTTATCAATGAAATTTCAAATATATGTGAGAAGGTAGGAGCTAATGTATTAGATGTTGCAAAAGGAATGGGAATGGATAAGAGAATTGGGTCGTCTTTTTTAAATGCGGGCATTGGTTACGGGGGATCGTGTTTTCCGAAAGATACGAAAGCGCTTGTGCAAATTGCAGGGAATGTGGCACATGATTTTCGTTTGTTAAAAGCCGTTATTGAAGTAAATAATAAACAACAGCTATTATTGATTGAGAAAGCGAAGAAAGTAGTAAATATGAACAAGAAGCGAATTGCAGTGCTGGGAGCAGCATTTAAACCGAATACAGATGATATAAGAGACGCACCGTCCCTTATTATGATACAAGAATTAATGAATATAGGTGCAGACATAGTACTATATGACCCGAAGGCGATTCAAAATATGAAAAATATCTTTGGGGAGACTATACAATATAGCGAATGTATAGATGAATCGATTAGAGGAGCGAGTGCGGCTTTTATCGTGACAGAATGGGAGGCTATCCGAACGTATCCGTTAGGAAAGTACGTACAACTTATGAGAGAACCTATTTTATTTGATGGAAGAAATTGTTATACTAATGAGGATGTTAAGAAACAGGGAATAGATTATTATTCTGTTGGAAGAGAAAGTATTCATAAGAGGGATTTTTCCGTTATTCGTTAAAAAGGTATGTATTCATGTATATTCTTATATGTCATAATAGGATTTGTAACTAGTGAAAGAAAAGAGGCAATGAAATGACTGAACGTTTAAAAGTAATGACAATTTTCGGGACACGTCCAGAAGCAATTAAAATGGCACCTCTTGTATTAGAGTTGCAAAAGCATCCAGAGAAAATTGAATCAATTGTGACTGTAACAGCACAACATCGTCAAATGTTAGACCAAGTATTAAGTATCTTTGGAATTACACCAGATTTCGATTTGAATATTATGAAGGATCGCCAAACTTTAATCGATATTACAACGCGTGGTTTAGAAGGTTTGGATAAAGTAATGAAAGAAGCAAAGCCGGATATCGTACTTGTACATGGTGATACGACGACAACGTTTATTGCAAGCTTAGCTGCTTTCTATAATCAAATTCCAGTAGGTCATGTCGAGGCAGGACTTCGTACATGGGATAAATATTCTCCATACCCAGAAGAGATGAATCGTCAATTAACAGGCGTAATGGCAGATCTTCATTTCTCACCTACAGCAAAATCAGCAACGAACTTACAGAAAGAAAATAAAGATGAATCACGTATTTTCATAACAGGAAATACAGCGATTGACGCACTAAAAACGACTGTAAAAGAAACATATAGTCATCCTGTACTAGAGAAACTTGGAAGTGATCGTCTTGTACTTATGACAGCTCACCGTCGTGAAAACCTAGGAGAGCCAATGCGTAATATGTTCCGTGCAATTAAGCGTCTTGTTGATAAGCATGAAGACGTACAAGTTGTGTATCCTGTTCATATGAACCCTGTTGTTCGTGAAACTGCAAATGATATTTTAGGCGATCATGGCCGCATTCATTTAATTGAGCCGCTAGATGTAATTGATTTCCACAATGTTGCAGCTCGTTCATACTTAATGCTAACTGATTCTGGTGGTGTACAAGAGGAAGCTCCGTCATTAGGTGTACCGGTTCTTGTTCTTCGTGATACAACAGAGCGTCCAGAAGGTATTGAAGCAGGTACGTTGAAATTAGCGGGAACAGACGAAGAGACAATCTTTAGTCTTGCTGATGAGTTGTTATCAGACAAAGAAGCTCATGATAAGATGTCAAAAGCATCTAATCCGTACGGTGATGGCCGTGCATCAGAGCGTATTGTAGAAGCAATCTTAAAACATTTTAATAAATAAAAAAACAGCCAAATCGCATGCGATTTGGCTGTTTTATTGCTGATTTCTCATAATCCACTCTGCATGAGCATTCGTAGAAGGAGGGGGATCAGTTGGTGTTTTGTTCTGATTCGTTTCTTTCTTCGCTTTCTCGTTAGAGTTCGAATTTGAAGAAGGAGTGGATTCCGTTTTTGTTGTTGAATTTTCTTGCGTGGTTACCTTTTCTCCTAGTTCTTTTTTAATTTCGTTACGTACTGCCTCAACACCGTTTGGATCTGGAAGGAAGTAATAAATACCACCTATTTTTTTGTCTTCTCCTTCAAGTTTGAGTGTTTGTATTGTGGAAGGATCAAACCCAGAAAGTTTCTTGTAAAGAGCAAGGCCATCAGAAATAGGAATGTCAGTTTTTATATATTTTCCAACGACTGCTGTCAAATCTTTAATTTTAAATACGGTAGAGGTGGAATTTAGTTTTTGAACAACAGCAGCTAGTAATTGTCTTTGTCTAGCGGCACGACCATAGTCACCATTCGGATCTTGCTTTCGCATACGAACGTAAGCGAGTGCTTCTTCACCATTTAATTCTTGTTGTCCTTGCTTAAATTCGATTTTTTTGTAGTAATCCACGTCTGAACGCTCCCAAAAGTCGAAGGGGACATCAACAGTCACACCGCCAACAGCATCAACAATACCTTTAAAGCCTTGGAAATCAATTTTAAGATAATGGTCGACAGGCACTTTTAGAAAACCTTCGACAGTTTTGATTGCCATTTCTTCTCCGCCGTAAGCATGCGCAGCGTTAATTTTGTCCTCTTTATTCTTTCCGACAATTGGAACGCGACTATCCCGAGGAATACTCATAAGCGAAATCTTTTGCGTTTTCGGATTGACTGTCGCAAACATTAATGAATCTGTACGACCGTTTTGGCCGTCTGTTGCATAATCTTCTATACCCATAATAAGGAGTGTAAAAGGCTCCTTTGTAATTTCTACATCTTCGGTTCTCAAATCCGATTTTTCACGAGTAAAACCACTATACATCCCCATGAGAGAAGAGTAGGAATTTAATATATAAAGTCCTACACTACCAAATAAAAATAAGAAAATAAGGAAGTAGAAAAACTTTCTTCTTCGTTTCTTCTTTATTCTGCTATTTTGGAGATGATAATAACGTTCTTCCATATATAATCTCCTTAGTTCATTTGTAGGAAATTAATTCACTACATTAATCTTTAAAGGCGATACAGTAGTTATTCTTAGATAACATCTTGTTCTAAGTACAACATATCTCCTTCTGTAATTGTACATTTCCCATTTGTTAATTCAATCATCCAATCCGTGAATGCTTGTTTTCCATCTTCTTCTACATACGTATCAAATGTGACATTTTCGAGGTAATGTATATCTTTAATGGCATATTTTGAATTGCGTAATTCATTTTCAATTTTGCCAAGTAATGTGTAATCAATTTCGGTCTGTATAACACGCATTAATTTTCGCTCGACAACACCGACATGATTAATGCCTTCGCTTGTACATTTTCCATATGCGCGAATTAATCCACCAGCGCCCAGTTTGATGCCACCAAAATAGCGGGTAACGACAACGACGGTATCTTTTAAACCGCGTTTTTTTAGTACCTCTAACATAGGTACGCCAGCTGTACCGCTAGGTTCACCATCATCATTTGCTTTTTGAATTTGATCTTGTTCGCCAATTAAATAAGCAGAACAATTATGTGTTGCATTCCAGTTTTGTTTTTTGATTTTTTGTATGAATTCTTGAGCCTCTTCTTCGGTTGTAGCACGACTAACATAACAGATGAATCTTGATTTTTGAATAACAATTTCGTGTTCACCGTAGTCTTTTATTGTTAAATATTGTAATAACACTTGTATACGCTCCTATCCATCAAAATGACTAGTACTTTACATTTTAAAAGCGGGCGTTTTTATATTCAAACATTTTTTATAAATAAGCTGAAATTTTTGGTGAGTGTTTTACCTTTTTGTTGTAATTTGTCGAGATGATGAGTATAATTTCAAACCCGCATTTTCATGTATGGATGCACCATTTTTAGTTTTCGTGTAAAATTAGGAAATAAAAACTTTTTTATAAGGCAGGTACGAAAATGAAAACAGCTATTGTTACTGATAGTACAGCATATATACCGAAGCATATTCGTGATGAACTCAATATATATATGATTCCATTAAACGTTGTGTTTGGAACGGAATCTTATCAAGAAGAAGCTGAAATTTCAGCAGATGATTTTTATGTAAAAGTACGTGAGCAAGAAGAACTTCCAAAAACCTCTCAACCAGCAATCGGAAAGTTTGTTGAGCTATATGAAGAATTATCTAAGGATTATGATGCAGTTATTAGCATTCATCTTTCAAGTGGGATTAGTGGTACATATCAAACTTCAACGACAGCTGGTCAAATGGTAGAGGGTATTGATGTATATACGTACGACTCTGAAATTAGTTGTGAAGTACAAGGATTCTACGTGCGTGAAGGTGCAAAGCTAGCAAGCGAAGGGAAGGATCCAAAAGAGATTATCGCCCGTTTTGATGAAATGAAGAAAACGATGGACGCTTATTTTGTAGTAGATGATTTACACCATTTACAACGTGGAGGCCGATTAAATAGTGCGCAAGCTTTCATCGGTAGTCTGTTACAAGTAAAGCCGGTTTTATATTTTAGGGACAAAATCATTATCCCGTTTGAAAAGATTCGTACGCGTAAAAAAGCGTTAAAACGTATCATTGAAATTTTTGATGAGCAAGCAAGTAAAGGTGTACCTATGGAAGCAGTTATCATTCATGCACAACGTGAAGAGGAAGCGAATGAATGGAAGGCAGAATTAGAAGCAAAATATCCTCATGTTACAATCCGTACAGGTTATTTCGGTGCTGTAATTGGAACGCATTTAGGTGAAGGTGCACTAGGTCTTGGATGGTATACGAAGTAATAAAGATATAAAAAGCTCTCTTTCGGAAGAGGGTTTTTTTACGGATATTTTACGTGAAGTTGACAAGTTAATATTTGGAAATGGTAAAATGTACGTAAAATAAAATAATGAAGAAAGTTTTATAACTTACTTTTTACAAGAAACTATATTATAATAGAAGAGAGGTGAAACATATGGAGCATAATTCTTGTTTATGTCCAAAGTTTGAGTCAGCTTTTACTTTGCTTAGTAAGAAATGGACTGGCTTAATTATTAAATCTTTGCTGGAAGAGTCAAAACGTTTTAGAGAAATCGCAGATATTATACCGAATATGAGCGATCGTATGTTATCAGAGCGTTTAAAGGAATTGGAAAGCGAAGGCATTGTAGTTCGTAATGTTTATCCAGAAGTACCAGTTCGAATCGAGTACGGCTTAACGGACAAGGGAAAAGCGTTAGAAAGTGTTATGGATGAAGTCCAAAATTGGGCTGAGAAATGGATGAAATAACGTTTTGATTTCATCCGTATTAGTATATTTAATAAAACGTAAGGGAAACCTTGCGTTTTTTTCTTTGCTTACAAAAAAGTATTTAAAATTCTACACATACGTACAAAAATATGCATATTTTGCGATAGTGTTACATATAATATTACATTTGTTTTACAAAAGCGTAACATTAGCAAAAAAAATCCCGAATTATGGTATAAATTTTATAGGTTATATACGGAAAAAGAAAAAAGAAAGCGGTGTAAAAAATAAAATGAAAAAGCTAAAAATGGCATCTTGCGCATTAGTGGCAGGGTTAATGTTTTCAGGACTAACACCAAATGTATTTGCGGAAGATAAAATTTCTGACGTGAAATCACAAATTAATACACAAAATGACACTTTACATAAACAACAACAAGAACGTGATGAATTACAAAAACAAATGAATGACTTAAACAAAACAATTCAAGGTTTAGATAAGTCTGTTCAAGAGAATGCTGCAAAGCTTGATGAAACAACGAAAAAAGTTGCGGACACTGAGCAATTAATCGAAAAGAAAAATAAAGATATTGCAGAATTACAAACGAAAATTGCAAAACGTGAAGAGTTATTAAGAAAACGTTTAGTTGCACTTCAAGAGCAACCAAACACAAACGTTGTAACAGAAGTTCTTGTAAACTCTAAAAACGTTGCAGATTTAGTTGATCGTTTAACTTCTGTTTCTAAAATTCTTGAGTCTGACGAAGATATCATGAAAACACAACAAGAAGATCAAGCGAACGTGAAAAAAGATGTTGAAACGGTAAAAACAAAGCAAAAAGAATTAAAAGAAGCACAAGCTCAAATTGAAACTGCTAAGAAAGAACTTGACGCTGAAAAAGAGAAAAAAGCAGCGGCAGTAAACGATTTAAGCGGTAAAATGGATACAGTTGTAACTTCAATGACAAGTACGGAAAGTCAATTGAAAGATCTTGAAAAACAAGCATTACAATTACAGCGTATTGCTGAACAAGAAGCGCAAGAAAAAGCTGCACAAGAAGCTGCTGCTCAAAAACAAGCAGAGCAAGCTGCTAAAGATGCGCAAGCTCAACCAGCACAAGTGGCACCTGCTCAGCCAGCGGCACCAGCAAACAACGGTGGACAAGCTCAAAAAGAAGCACCTAAAAAGGAAGAGCCTAAAAAAGAAGCACCTAAAAAAGAAGATAAAAAACCAGAACCGACACCAGGCCCAGCTCCAGCTCCTGGCGTAATTGGTAAAGCGCAACAATACTTAGGCTTACCATATGTTTGGGGAAGTGCATCTCCATCAAACGGTGGTTTTGACTGTAGTGGATTCATTTCTTACGTATTCGGTGTAGGTCGTCAAGACGTTGCAGGTTACTGGAATTCAGTTTCTAAAGTAAGTAGCCCACAACCTGGAGATTTAGTATTCTTCCAAGGTACTTATAAACCAGGTCCATCTCACATTGGTATTTACGTTGGCAATGGCCAAATGATTCATGCTGGTGACAAAGGGATTGCTTACTCTAGCTTAAGCAGTAGCTACAACCAAAAACATTTCTTAGGATACGGTAGATTCTAGGATTTATAATCGAATAAAACATGTGTATAAAGTCGATAGCTTACTATTTTATAAGTAGGTTATCGGCTTTTTTGCGTTTTTACGAGATTATAAGAAAGGCTTATAGTAGTGCTGGAGGTGAGTGCTAATGCTTGCTGGAAAACAGTTGCTATTAGAAGAACTCTCTTCAGATTTACGGAGAGAATTAAGTGATTTGAAAAAGAAGGGAGAGGTTGTATGTGTACAAGGTATAACAAAGAATACTTCTAAATATATATGTCAGCGCTGCGGAAATATAGAGAAGCGGCTATTTGCATCATTTTTATGTAAAAGGTGCGGTAAAGCATGCGCGTATTGCCGGAAGTGTATCACGATGGGGAGAGTTAGCGAATGTACTGTACTTGTTCGCGGGATTCATGAAAGAAACGGAGACAGGGAGCGAAATCCATTACAGTGGAATGGGGCTTTATCGATTGGTCAGGAGTTGGCGGCGCAAGGAGTTATAGAAGCGATTAAGCAGAAAGAATCTTTTTTTATTTGGGCTGTGTGCGGGGCTGGAAAAACAGAAATGTTATTTTACGGTATAGAAGAGGCGCTCCAAAAAGGAGAAAGAGTTTGTATCGCAACGCCAAGGACTGACGTTGTACTGGAATTAGCGCCGAGATTACAAGAAGTGTTTCCAAGTATAACTGTAGCTGCTTTATACGGAGGGAGTGTAGATCATAAAAAAGATGCAGCGTTAGTCGTTGCAACGACTCACCAACTGTTACGTTACTATAGAGCGTTTCATGTGATGATTGTAGATGAGATTGATGCCTTCCCGTATCATGCAGATCAAATGTTACAGTATGCAGTTAGGCAAGCAATGAAAGAGAAAGCAGCGCGTATTTATTTAACTGCAACCCCTGATGAAAAGTGGAAGCGTAATTTCAGAAAGGGGAAACAAAAAGGTGTTATTGTGTCAGGACGATACCATCGTCACCCGTTACCAGTTCCTCTATTTAGTTGGTGCGGAAATTGGAAGAAAAGCCTCCATCATAGAAAAATTCCTCGCGTGTTACTACAATGGTTAAAAATGAACTTAAATAAAAAGTATCCTATTTTTTTATTTGTTCCTCATGTGCGATATATAGAAGAAATAAGTCAGTTGTTGAAAGGGTTGGATAATAGAATCGATGGCGTGCATGCAGAAGATTCGATGAGAAAAGAAAAAGTAGCATCTTTCAGAAAGGGAGACATTCCGTTATTAGTTACAACGACAATTTTAGAAAGAGGAGTAACTGTGAAGAACTTACAAGTGGCTGTGTTAGGAGCTGAAGAAGAAATTTTTTCAGAGAGTGCGCTCGTACAAATTGCAGGCCGAGCGGGGCGTAGTTTTGAAGAGCCATATGGTGAGGTTATGTATTTTCATTACGGTAAGACAGAGGCAATGGTACGTGCGAAAAAACATATTCAAAGTATGAACAAAAATGCGAAAGAACAAGGATTGATCGATTAATGCATTGTTTACTTTGTGATGAGTATATGGTGGAAACAGTTAGTTGGTACACCTTCTTTGTAAAGTCCCACCAAAAATATGTATGTGATAGATGTGAGCAAAAACTTTCCTATATTATAGGAGGAATTTGCATGGATTGTGGTCGTCCTTTAGATGACTTACCTACCCGATATAAAGAAAATGATATTTGCATGGACTGTGTAAGATGGAGGAATGAGGAAGGATATCGTCCTTTTAAAAATCGTTCGTTGTACGTGTACAATGATGATATGAAAGGTATACTAGCGCAGTTTAAGTTTCGAGGTGATGCGGAGTTAGTTCATATTTTTTATCAATCTTTTCGGGAGTTATTTCAAAAGTATTTTACGGACGTTTCAACCGTTATTGCTGTTCCGCTTAGTAGGGAACGGGAATATGAACGAGGTTTTAATCAAGCAGAGTTATTAGCAGCATGTTTGCCTGTCAAAAATTTTTATTCATCATTAAGAAGGAAGGACACAGAAAAGCAAAGTAAGAAATCGCGTAAAGAAAGGCTTTCGGGAAGTAATCCTTTTTATTTTCAGAGAGAAGAGATGTTTCATGGTCAACACATTTTACTTGTTGATGATGTATATACGACAGGAATTACAGTGAGACAAATTGGAAGTCTTTTCTATGATAAAGGAGCAAGCGAAGTTTCTAGTTTGACGCTCTGTAGAAGTTAATCTGTAACTGTCGAAAGAGATAATAAAAAGACGATAAGTCTTCTTTGACTTCGTATGTTGTCATTCGTTATAGTGAAATTATGGGGCAAATGCCCTGATTTTTAGAGTGAAGGGAATGGAATGAACATGCAAGGAAGAGTAAAATGGTTCAATGCAGAAAAGGGATTTGGGTTTATTGAGCGTGAAGACGGTGATGATGTGTTTGTTCATTTTTCTGCTATTCAACAAGATGGATATAAGTCATTAGAAGAAGGGCAACAAGTTGAGTTTGATATTGTAGAGGGAGCACGTGGACCGCAAGCAGCTAATGTTGTAAAACTGTAGGTATATTGTTTTTGGGAAGAGAAAGCTGCGCTTGTGGCAACGTTATATATATGGTAGAACCTCTTGTTTTTTTGCAAGGGGTTTTTGTTATGAATGGAGTTGTCAAAAAGTTGTTTCTTTTCTGTAACGAATTGTCCACAGTTATATTCGTTATTCACGATGTTAATAGGATAAAATAAAGATAGAAACGATGCATCTTTTCATTTCAACAAAAAACGATAAAAAAATCGCAATTCCACTAATTTTTTTAAAAAAGTTAGAAGGAGTTTTTAAGCCGGAGTCGAAATTATAGTACATAGGCTTGAAAGGAGGAATTCATCTATGAAATTCAACATTCGTGGTGAAAATATTGAAGTAACTCCAGCATTAAAGGAATATGTAGAGAAAAAACTAAGTAAGTTAGAGCGTTATTTTGATACATTCCCAGAGATTAAAGTTAATTTAAAAGTATACTCTGACAAGCAACGTGTCGAGGTAACAATTCCATTTACTGATTTATTACTTCGTGCAGAAGAAACTAATAGCGATATGTACGCTGCTATCGATTTAGTAGTTGATAAACTTGAGCGACAAATTCGTAAACATAAAACAAAAGTAAATCGTAAGTTACGTGAGAAAGGTTCTATGAAAACGAATTTTATCCTTCCAGAAGCAGTAGCTGTTCTGGATGAGGTAGAAGAGGATGAACTAGAACTTGTACGTACAAAACGATTCGATTTAAAACCGATGGACGTTGAAGAGGCAATCCTACAAATGGATATGCTAGGACATAATTTCTTCGTCTTCACAAATGCTGATACAAATGAAACTAACGTTGTATATGGCCGTAAAGATGGGAAATATGGTTTAATTGAAACTAAATAATAATTCAAAAGCGCAGCCGAAATGGCTGCGCTTTTTTTGTATTTTTATTTTTCGCAGCAAGGTTAAAAAACTTTGTAAGTAGCCGATTTCATTAAGAAGTGATTTTAGGCATTATTTCGTTAAAATCGCATGAGAAAATTCAAAACTTAGAGAAGCGAGTTAATCGTTATTATTTGGAACAAGCATAGGAATGTAGCTATCTTTACAAGTAATTCTTTGCTAGGAGTATATTATTGTTTTTGAAAATTTAACAAAATGTTCGCAAGTGTAAAAGTAATATTAAATATTCTGAAATCAATTGAAGGTATGTTGAGGTGTTGTTACTATAATATCGTATTATATGGATTCTATTACTCCAGTGAAAAAATAAAATCAATATAATGCTACAAATTATCGGAGGTGCTTTTAGTGAGCATTAAGAAAAAAAGTCGTTTTATGCTTGGATCTGTTTTATCTTTAGGTATTTTAGCTAGTACTTTCGTTTTAACCGAACCAGCTAATGCTGATACAAGGGATGATCATGTAGAATTTACCTTTAGACTTTGGAATGCATATGATTATACTAATGCACGTCCTAAAGAGACACCTACTTCTATGTATATGCGTGTGAAGAGTAGTGAAAAGGGTGGTGGTTCTTTCAACGTTTGGACAGAAGCAGATAAAAATAAAGGTAAAGGTGATAGAGATTGGGTAAATGTTTCAGGTGAGTCAGGTAAGCATGAAGGAACGGTGCGACCAGGTAAAACGTATCTTTTCCAAAATTACGCATATGAAAACTATGGAAAAAATGTACCTGTGAGATTCGGTGGTTATTCTAGAGAAAATAATGCTTATCCTACTGCTTGGAGCCCTGATAGTGTAAGACCTAGTGGACCTTACACTGAATATTGATTTAGAAATTATAAATTAAAATTATTTATTGTGTAACGTTAGAAAAAGTCGTCTAGTTCATCATCTGGATTATACGACTTTTTCTACTATTTCATTTTTTGAATAGGAGGGGCTGCAATGAAGATTATTTCAAAATATATTTTATTCTGTTGTTTTATATTGATTATTTGTTTATTAGCCTCTTGCCATAAGAAAGTGGATGAACCTATTGTAAATATTGAAGATACTTTAACGGAAAAAGATAATTTGAAAAGTATTCAGTTGAAAGAAATTAATAAAAATACTGTTTTTGAACAAGTATTTTTGGAAAATGAAACTGGTGATGATTTCTTTCAAGGGCAAATAGATAGAAATGATATTGCAATAAAAGATAATCTTTCAAATAAAAAAATAAAGTCAGGAGTTATACCAGAAAATTATTATGTTTTTTTGACAGGTGTTACGAATAAGAAAAAACCAACGTATCTTTTGGGACGGATTGAACAAATTGATGGAAAAATAATTCGGTGGAAACAAGAAGTTAAGAGTGTAAAAAGAAAAGGTACAAATGATGTTTATCAGTATGAAGTTGAGTTTCCTAAATTTGAAGGAGAGAGAGCAAATGTTTCTTTTCGTTACATCTGGTTAAATAAAGAAAATAAATGTTATGGTGTTGCGGATCAACTGTTCATATTAAAAAAGATTTGAATTTCATTAATGGTTTATGGAGGAGCTGTAGATGAGTTACTTTTTAAGAAGGATTTTAAAAGGTAAAATGTTTTGGTTGTCTTTATTTATTATGTTAGTAATTATTACTGCTCAATATATTTCTATGCTAGTAACAACTAAAGGATTTAATGATACTGGAATTATAAAGGTATCACCATATTTATCTAATATTTTATATTTTACTAGATTACCATTTTATAGTGAGTTTTATCTACTTATATTTCCTATAATCTCTGCAATGGCTGTAGCAGGGATTTATAGAATCGATAAAAATTATGGATTTATTTATCCTGTTATTTCTAAAATGGGAACGGGTTATTATTTTAAGCTACTTTATTTTATTAATTTTATTGTATCTTTCTTTATTATAAGTGTCCCTTTACTATTTAACTTTTATTTATATGCAATGACTTATCCAACAGTTGCTCCGCATCCGGTATTAAATTATATGGCTGCTACTGTTTCACCAACAGCTCAATTTCATACGGTTTATTATGAGTATCCTACTTTATATTTTCTTATGTATGTATTTTTAAATGGTTTATACGGTGCGGTTTTGTCAAGTTTGGCTTTATCAGTTTCGTTTTTTATAAAACGAGTTTATTTTATTTATTTAGTGCCATTTATTTTACATATTTTTTGGCTTGGTATTGGAAAGGGAATTCTCAATCCTAAAGATTATTTAATTAAAGATCTCGGCTTTTTTGAATTAAAAATTTTTCTTAGTGTATTGTTATGTATTTGGTTTTGTTCTGTAGTTCTTTATTTACGGGGGAGTAGGAAGCATGTTCTTTTATAATGTAATGAAAGAAACTATAAGGATGAAATATATTTGGTTAAGTATTCTTTTTTTACTTAATGTCAGTATCATAGGTTGTTTGTTCAATTATTTTGAACCTGGAATTGTAAAAGAGAAAATGAACGAATTGGAAACCTTGTATAAGGTTATATCGTTTTATAATTTGTCGACCATATTTATTCCTTTAACTATCGTTTTTTCTGTATATTCTATGTCAAATTTTTTTAGTATTTATGTAGTGTATCGAGTGAATAATGCATTGAAATTAGTTTCTATTTATTATTTGAAACTAATTGTTTTTGTTTGCTTTTTTGCTGGGAGTATGATTTTACAGTTGTTTTTGATGTCGAATATGATGGCTGTAACTAGTGTTGATGTAAATTATCCATTATTATTTTGCATTCAACTATTTGCGAATATTTTTATATGCATGATAAGTGCTTTCTTGCAATTATTTTTACCTAGTTTACTTGTAATAATATGTATGATTACTGCTGTTTTATTAGATAGATTTATATTACATGGATTTTTATTTACAAATGCTTTTTATATAAATGTGTTTGAAGATGCTACTGGTTTACTTATACGCTTATTTGGATGTTTTTTTATCTTTTTTATAAGTGTATGGATTTTATCTAAAAAAAGTTATATTTCTATGAATGATGAGACAGAGGTGATCTAGTTTACATTATGATTTTATATTATTTGTTAAAAAGAGATTTACATGTAAGGTTTCGAGATTCCATCAAGATAATGGCTTTTTTATTCTTAATTTACGCTATGATTGTAGTTACTTTTTTATACAATCAGCCTCTTAGTAATGGTAAAGAAACTGTATTAGTAGATGTTACCTTTTATCGATTTTTTCATGGAGTAGACTTTGTGGATTTATCTTATTTTTATAAGGAGGGGCGATTTTCTATCCCTTTTTATTGGATATTCTTTCAAATCGTTCCTTTGTTGCTAGTAGGGAAGTTTGCCCTTTCAGATATTCAACAGAATGGTGTTTATTTATTTCCTCGTGTTAAGAAGAAGCATTTTCTGTGGTTAACGAAAATGCTATCTTTGTTTTTTTACATAGTTTGTATTTGGGTTGTTATGTATTTTATTTGGTTTACGGTGTACTATTTGCTTCCTTATGGCGAGAGTTCTTTATATAGTCAATTTCCTTATAAGATATTAGGTACTATGCTAATTCAAATCATTATCAGCTTTTTATTAGCTTTAATTTTTGAGCTTTTAACGTTCTATATACCAATAACTATTGTTTTTGTACTAATGTTGTTGTACCTATTTTTGTCTATTTTCTTTCATAGTATTTATTTTTTAGGATCTTTTGTTATGCCAAATCGTTGGTATTTTGTTGATCACAGTTCAATTCAATTGACTTTAGGTAATAATCAATCTATTCAATGGAATGATTTACTTCTAATAGGAGTAGTAATTGTTGTTGTAATGATTTTATTAGGTAGTTTTTGTTTTAAAAAACTAGATGTGATAGGTGAATAATTTATGGACAATTATATTAAATGTGAATGTATGACGAAAAGATTAAAGGGAAATATTGTGTTAGATAATATTAGTTTGTCAGTAAAAAAAGGAGAGTTTTTAGTTTTGAAGGGGCATAATGGTTCTGGTAAAACAATGATTTTACGTGCTATATCAGGATTAATGCGTTTAAATTCTGGAGTTGTTTATATAGATAATGAAATGATTGGAAAACAAAAGCAATTCCCTGATTCTATGGGGATATTGATTGAATATCCAAGTTTTATTCCAGGGTATACTGGTTTTCAGAACTTGAAGTTTTTATCATCAATTAACAATAAAATATCTGATGAGGAAATTTATAATATTATTCAAAGGGTTGGACTTGATAAAACAGATAAGAGAAAGTATAAAAGATACTCTTTAGGTATGAAACAACGTTTAGGGATAGCGCAAGCTTTAATGGAGCAACCAACACTATTGTTATTAGACGAGCCAACGAATGCTTTAGATAGTGATGGGATAAAAGATGTTTTGGATATTTTGAAAGTAGAAAAGTCTAAAGGAACGACTATTGTTGTAGCCAGTCATGATGTGCATGTTCTAGATAATGAAATGGTAGATCGTATTGTACATGTTAATAATGGAAAGTTGGTAGATTAAGAGTGACAAGAAAATATGTCTTAATAAGCGTTGGATTGTGTCTGTTGCTATGTATATTTGCTAGTTTATTAAGATTTAAAACATTAAATCTTAATAATGAATCTTATAAAGTGGTAAAAGATGAGTTTTTATCTAATAGAACTTTTGAAGATGGGCAAGGAGTTACTTTTCATGCACTTAATCCTCTGGATTCTACAAAAGTTTATGATCCTTATGAAGACCGTGAAGTAGTGACGTATGTATTACCTTTAGATATTACAAATACAACGAATCGGGATATTAATTTGCTTAGTAATAAATCTATTTCTAATACAATGTTTTATTCTAAAATAGGAGAGTTTTATAATGTAATTCCATATTCAATGGAATTACCTGAAAAATATCAGTTTGAGCCTGTAATACCTGCTGGCAAAACAGTGCGAGGATATATAGGGACAAATTATTTTATAGGAGATGATCCTTATAAAAATTATAAAAACTTTTCAAATGAATCAACTAAAGTGAAATTCATTTCTTTTATGAAGGATCAGAAAGGGAAGTATCATGAATTAGAAATACCGATAAATTAATAAAATTTATGATTGGTACAGCTATATTTTAATGGTGTTTGTAGATCTTGCAACATAACAATATTTTTTAAAGTCGGAGTTTTTTTGCAGGTGTAAGTATCCATGGATGCTGCACCTGCGAAATTTCCGGCTTTTTGTAATTGTCGATTTAGATTTTATTAAGGAATTTCTGGTAGTCATGTTCTTTAAAAGGAAACTTGAAAGAATAGGACTTAGATTTAATACGAAATTTGTAACGTGAAATTGAAATAGCGAGACAGAGAAAAGGAACGTAACAAATAAAATAAAAACTTTTTTTGAATATAAGGCCCGACATTTTGCCGATTGTTGTCATAGTTATAAGACAAGTGTTACAATTATCATTAGGTATATACATTTTAGTTTTTTTAATTAGGAGAAAAATTGGCATAACATACATTTGATTTTTATAACGACTGATTGTAATAGAGAAAAAGAAAAACAATCGGAAGTTTTATTTTAATAAAAAAGAGGAGCGTATTTCCTATGATCGGTATTTTAAAAAAGGTATTTGATGTAAATCAACGCCAAATTAAACGTATGCAGAAGACAGTTGAGCAAATTGATGCATTAGAGCCATCTATTAAGCCATTAACTGATGAACAATTAAAAGGGAAGACGCTTGAATTTAAAGAACGTCTAACAAAAGGTGAAACAGTAGATGATCTACTACCTGAAGCTTTTGCGGTTGTTCGTGAAGCTGCGACTCGTGTTCTTGGAATGCGTCCGTATGGTGTACAGTTAATGGGTGGTATTGCCTTACATGAAGGGAATATCTCTGAGATGAAAACGGGTGAAGGTAAAACGTTAACATCTACATTACCTGTATATTTAAATGCTTTAACAGGAAAAGGTGTTCACGTTGTTACAGTCAATGAATACTTAGCGCAACGTGATGCGAGCGAAATGGGACAACTTCATGAGTTCCTAGGATTAACAGTAGGAATTAATTTAAACAGTATGTCACGCGAAGAGAAACAAGAGGCTTATGCTGCTGATATTACGTATAGCACAAATAATGAGCTTGGATTCGATTACTTACGTGACAACATGGTTTTATATAAAGAGCAGTGCGTTCAACGCCCACTGCACTTTGCTATTATCGATGAAGTCGATTCTATCTTAGTCGATGAAGCGCGTACGCCACTTATTATTTCTGGACAAGCTCAAAAATCAACAGAGCTGTACATGTTTGCAAATGCATTCGTTCGTACGTTAGAAAATGAAAAAGATTATTCATTTGATGTGAAGACGAAAAATGTAATGTTAACAGAAGATGGTATTACGAAAGCGGAGAAAGCTTTCCATATTGAAAACTTATTTGATTTAAAACATGTAGCGCTTCTTCACCATATTAATCAGGCACTTCGTGCGCACGTTGTTATGCATCGTGATACAGATTATGTTGTACAAGAAGGCGAAATCGTAATTGTAGACCAATTTACTGGTCGTCTTATGAAAGGTCGTCGTTATAGCGAAGGGTTACACCAAGCTATCGAGGCAAAAGAAGGCGTAGAAATTCAAAATGAAAGTATGACGCTTGCGACAATTACATTCCAGAACTACTTCCGTATGTACGAAAAGTTATCTGGTATGACTGGTACAGCGAAAACAGAGGAAGAGGAATTCCGTAACATTTATAATATGAACGTTATCGTAATTCCAACGAACAAACCGATTATTCGTGATGACCGTGCAGATTTAATCTTCAAATCAATGGAAGGTAAATTTAATGCTGTTGTTGAGGATATTGTAAATCGTCATAAACAAGGGCAACCAGTTCTTGTCGGTACAGTTGCGATCGAAACGTCAGAACTTATTTCAAAAATGTTAACACGTAAAGGTGTACGTCATAACATCTTAAATGCGAAAAACCATGCGCGTGAAGCGGATATCATTGCAGAAGCAGGTATAAAAGGCGCTGTAACGATTGCGACGAACATGGCAGGTCGTGGTACAGATATTAAGCTTGGAGACGATGTGAAAAACGTTGGTTTAGCCGTTATCGGTACAGAGCGTCACGAAAGTCGTCGTATTGATAACCAGTTACGTGGTCGTGCTGGTCGTCAAGGGGACCCAGGTGTTACGCAGTTCTACTTATCAATGGAAGATGAACTAATGCGTCGCTTCGGTTCTGATAATATGAAAGCGATGATGGATCGCCTTGGTATGGATGATTCTCAGCCAATCGAAAGTAAAATGGTTTCTCGTGCAGTAGAATCTGCGCAAAAACGTGTAGAAGGAAATAACTATGATGCACGTAAGCAGTTACTACAATATGATGATGTACTTCGTCAGCAACGTGAAGTTATTTACAAACAGCGTCAAGAGGTAATGGAGTCTGAGAACTTACGCGGTATTATTGAAGGTATGATGAAATCTACAGTAGAGCGTGCGGTTGCACTTCATACACAAGAGGAAATTGAAGAAGATTGGAACATTAAAGGTCTTGTTGACTACTTAAATACGAACCTTCTGCAAGAAGGAGATGTGAAAGAAGAAGAATTACGTCGCCTTGCTCCAGAGGAAATGAGCGAGCCAATTATCGCGAAATTAATAGAGCGTTACAACGAAAAAGAGAAGCTTATGCCAGAAGAGCAAATGCGTGAATTCGAAAAAGTTGTTGTATTCCGTGTTGTAGATACGAAATGGACAGAGCATATCGATGCGATGGATCACCTTCGTGAAGGTATTCATTTACGTGCTTACGGTCAAATTGATCCACTTCGTGAGTATCAAATGGAAGGATTCGCAATGTTCGAATCAATGATTGCTTCTATTGAAGAGGAAATTTCTCGTTACATTATGAAGGCTGAAATTGAACAAAACTTAGAGCGTCAAGAAGTTGTTCAAGGTGAAGCTGTTCACCCATCTAGCGATGGCGAAGAGGCGAAGAAAAAACCAGTTGTAAAAGGTGACCAAGTGGGCCGCAACGATTTATGTAAATGTGGTAGCGGTAAAAAATATAAAAACTGCTGTGGCATTGGGAAGTAATATAGGGCGGTAGCCCAGGCTGCTTTGCAAACTTTTACATCAAAAATGTATAATTAAGAAGGATTAAACTCTCTCCGTCATAAGTGGAGAGAGTTTCCCTTGTTTTCATACGAAAGTAACAGCAATTACATAGAGGTGAAGGAAATGGAATTAGTAGAAATTAGACAGGAATTAGAGAAAATGGCTAAGAGATTAGCGGCTTTTAGGGGGTCTCTTTGACCTCCCTACTAAGGAGAAACAAATTGCAGAATTAGAAGAGAAAATGATGGGCGCAGGATTTTGGGATGACCAACAAGGCGCACAAGCTGTAATTAACGAAGCAAATGCACTGAAAGATATGGTTGGAAAGTTCCGTCAGCTAGATGAGACGTTCGAAAACCTAGAAATTACGCATGAGCTTTTAAAAGAAGAGTATGATGAAGATTTACATGAGGAACTTGAATCAGAAGTAAAAGGCTTAATTCAAGAAATGAATGAGTATGAGCTGCAGTTACTACTTAGCGATCCTTATGATAAAAATAACGCCATTTTAGAATTACACCCAGGTGCTGGTGGAACAGAGTCACAAGACTGGGGCTCTATGTTACTACGTATGTACACACGTTGGGCTGAAAAACGTGGGTTTAAAGTAGAAACTGTTGACTACTTACCAGGTGATGAAGCTGGTATTAAGAGCGTTACTTTATTAATTAAAGGTCATAACGCTTACGGTTACTTAAAAGCTGAGAAAGGTGTACATCGTCTTGTACGTATTTCACCATTCGATTCTTCAGGCCGTCGTCATACATCGTTCGTATCTTGTGAAGTTGTACCTGAGTTCAATGATGAAGTTGAAATTGAAGTGCGTACAGAAGACTTGAAAATTGATACGTATCGTGCAAGTGGAGCGGGTGGACAGCACGTTAATACGACAGATTCAGCAGTTCGTATTACGCATACACCGACAAATACGGTTGTAACGTGTCAGTCAGAGCGTTCTCAAATTAAAAACCGTGAGCATGCGATGAAGATGTTAAAAGCGAAATTATATCAAAAGAAATTAGAAGAGCAACAAGCGGAGTTAGATGAAATTCGCGGAGAACAAAAAGAAATCGGATGGGGTAGCCAAATCCGTTCTTACGTATTCCACCCATATTCTCTTGTGAAAGACCACCGTACAAATACAGAGGTTGGTAATGTGCAAGCAGTTATGGATGGAGAAATTGATCCATTTATTGATGCTTACTTACGTTCTCGCATCTAATAAGCTAAGTGAAAAAAAGCCAACAAAATTGTTGGCG
Organism: Bacillus cereus group sp. MYBK101-2; assembly: GCF_051918845.1. Taxonomy (NCBI): domain Bacteria; kingdom Bacillati; phylum Bacillota; class Bacilli; order Caryophanales; family Bacillaceae; genus Bacillus; species Bacillus cereus group sp. MYBK101-2. The sequence continues at coordinate 37,617 of NZ_JBQAIE010000010.1, forward strand.
CACGTTGAGGATATAGAGGACATAAAGGGTGCTATTTTATTTATATGGATGAAGTACAGAGGAAGAGAAGTTGGAAACGACAACTTCTCTTTTTGATGGGATTATATGTAGCATACAATGTTGTATATTGTTTTGTAAAAAGTAGAAAATAGTAAAACAGATTGGCAATAGAGTAAGGCTTTCTACAGAATTTTTCTAAATTCCCGTTCAAAAAGAATCCTTTATAGAAGTTTATAAGTTGTTCACAGAATTGAAACAACTTATAAAAGCTTTATATCATTAGGGTTCTCACTTTATTTTTGAAGAATATGAAATATACCTTAGTTTTTCTATATAAAGATAATGCTTATAATGAAAATGAGTGTGTTAGGAATGAAAAGAATATCAACAATGGGGAGCGATAGAAGTGAAAAAGAAATTATTGGCTATTGCGCTAGGAACATCAGTCGTTTTTGCTTTAGGAGCGTGTGGAAATAAAGAAGAGAGTAAGCCTTCGAACCAGTCTGCAAGTACAGACAGTGCAGAACAAATTTTCCAAAGAAGTTGTGCTGGGTGTCACGCAACAGATTTATCAGGAGCAACTGGACCTGATTTAAGAAAAGTAGGCGGGAAGTACGACGCTGCAGATATCGAAGAAATTATTAAAAAAGGTCGCGGTTCAATGTCGCCAGGACTTATTCAAGGTGAAGATGCGAAAAAAGTAGCTGAGTGGTTAGCTGAACATAAATAAAAAGGGGGAAAATGGACGAGTTGATTCATATAATCAACTCGTTTCCCTTTTTTTGGAATGTAACATAACTGTAACAAAAATGTATCCAAACTGGAAACCGTTTGATGTTACAATGAGGTTTGTAGAATTTTGCTGAAATATATTACATAGAGTAGTATTGCTTAGAAAAAGAGTATAAGTAGACTACCTTCAACAAGAGTGGTTTAAAAGAGAATAAAGGTTTAGCTTTTATTTTCAAATGTACAGAAAAGTATTTCGAAAAAAATCATTAAGTATTGGGTGATAAATAATGATAAAAATGACGAATGTTTATAAGGAGTACCCGAATGGTATGAAAGCCATTGCTGGTCTCACAGTTAACATTAAACAAGGCGAGTTTGTATACGTAGTTGGACCGAGTGGAGCCGGAAAATCTACATTTATTAAAATGATGTATCGTGAAGAGAAGCCATCTACAGGATCAATTAATGTAAATGGTCTTACTATCGAGTCATTAGCAGAAAGAGACGTTCCATATTTCCGTCGTCAATTAGGCGTGATTTTCCAAGACTTTAAATTACTACCTAAATTAACGGTATATGAGAATGTTGCGTTTGCCTTAGAAGTAATTGAAGAAGAGCCAGATGCAATTCGTGAGCGTGTAACAGAAGTGTTAGGTCTTGTAGGTCTTGAAGATCGTGCAGACGCACTTCCAAGCGAACTTTCAGGCGGGGAGCAGCAACGTGTTGCGATTGCGAGAGCAATTGTTAATAGACCAAAGGTTGTAATTGCCGATGAGCCAACAGGTAACTTAGATATTGAAACAGCTCTTGATATTATGAAGATTTTCACGCGCATTAATGAGCGTGGTACAACGATCGTTATGGCGACACATAACGCAGATATCGTAAATACAATCCGTCATCGTGTAATCGCGATTGAAGGCGGAAAAATTGTTCGAGATGAGATGGAGGGAGGATACGGATATGAAGGCTAAGACCCTTAGTCGACATTTGCGAGAAGGTGTAAAGAATCTATCACGTAACGGATGGATGACGTTTGCTTCTGTTAGTGCAGTAACAGTTACATTATTACTTGTAGGTGTCTTTTTAACAGCGATTATGAATATGAACCATTTTGCGACGAAAGTAGAGCAAGATGTAGAAATTCGTGTACACATTGATCCAGCAGCAAAAGAAGCTGATCAAAAGAAATTAGAAGATGATATGAGTAAGATTGCAAAAGTAGACTCTATTAAATATTCTTCTAAAGAAGAAGAGTTAAAACGTTTAATTAAAAGCTTAGGCGATAGCGGAAAGACATTTGAGTTATTTGAACAAGATAACCCACTTAAAAACGTATTCGTTGTAAAAGCAAAAGAACCAACAGATACAGCAACAATTGCGAAAAAGATTGAAAAAATGCAGTTTGTAAGTAATGTTCAGTACGGAAAAGGGCAAGTTGAACGATTATTTGATACTGTAAAAACTGGTCGTAACATCGGGATTGTGTTAATTGCTGGTCTTTTATTCACAGCGATGTTCTTAATCTCTAATACAATTAAAATTACAATTTATGCTCGTAGTACAGAAATCGAAATTATGAAACTTGTAGGTGCAACAAACTGGTTTATTCGTTGGCCGTTCTTATTAGAGGGATTATTCCTAGGAGTATTAGGATCAATTATTCCAATTGGCTTAATTCTAGTTACGTATAATTCGTTGCAAGGTGTGTTTAACGAAAAACTTGGCGGAACAATTTTCGAACTTCTACCATACAGCCCATTCGTATTCCAATTAGCTGGTTTACTAGTGTTAATCGGGGCTTTAATCGGTATGTGGGGAAGTGTAATGTCAATTCGTCGCTTCTTAAAAGTATAAAAAGTTGCAAACATAATTCGTACAAGCTTATCATATAGTAGAAATAGGTAAAGGCATCACACACTGTGTGATGCCTTTTGCTACACCACCTGTGTGTTTTGGAAAGGGGAATTCCGCATTGAAACGTAGAGTTGCAATTATTGGAATGGTTGTTGCATTTTTAATTGGTGCTGGCGGAATGTTTGCGGGTATGTCTTTATTTGGGGTTAACCCAGCAGAAGTAACGCAAACAATTTCGAATGGAAACGCTAGCACTGCGCAAGGGAATTTGGCAAAAATTAATGAGGCGTATGCACTAATTGATTCACGTTATGTGGAAGACGTGAAAGATGAAAAATTAGTCGAAGGTGCAATACAAGGCATGTTGTCTACGCTGAAGGACCCTTATTCCACGTATATGGATAAAGAAACGGCTAAACAGTTTAGTGAATCGCTTGATCCCGAGTTAGAAGGGATTGGGGCTGAGGTGAACAAAACGGACGGTAAGCTTATTATCGTATCTCCAATTAAAGGCTCACCAGCAGAAAAGATTGGAATTAAACCGAATGACCAAATTTTATCTGTAGATGGAAATAGTGTGAAAGATTTATCACGTGAAGAAGCAGTATTAAAGATTCGTGGTAAAAAAGGAACGACTGTTGCGATTGAAATTAAGCGTGCAGGAGTAGCTGATCCGATTGTATTTAAAATTAAGCGTGAAAAAATTCCAATCTTCACAGTGTTTAGCTCTGTGAAACAAGAGAGTGGAAAAGATATCGGTTATATGCAAATCACTTCTTTTGCTGAAAATACAGCGAAAGAATTTAAGGATCAGTTAAAAGAGTTAGAGAAGAAAAACATAAAAGGCTTAGTTATTGACGTACGTGGTAATCCAGGTGGCTACTTAAATAGTGTAGAAGAGATACTAGGAGAAATTATGACGGATAAAAAGCCGATGCTACAAGTAGAGCAAAGAAATGGTGAGAAGAAGAAATTCTCTACGGAACTAAAAGAGAGAAAGCCATATCCAATTTCAGTATTAATTGATAATGGAAGTGCTTCTGCTTCAGAGATTTTAGCGGGTGCGCTAAAAGAGGGAGAAGGATACGATTTAATTGGTGAAAAAACGTTTGGCAAAGGTACTGTTCAGCAAGCTGTTCCATTTAAAGATGGCAGCAATATCAAATTAACGATGTTCAAATGGTTAACACCGGATGGAAACTGGATTCATAAAAAAGGAATCAAGCCAACTGTAGAAGTGAAACAACCAGATTATTATCATGCGACACCAATTCAAATTGAAAAGACACTCTCATACAATGCAAATGATGTACAAGTAAAACATGCCCAAGAAATGCTTAAGAGTTTAGGATATGTACCAGGACGTGAAGATGGCTACTTTAGTAAAGAGACAGAATCAGCACTGAAAGCATTCCAAAATGCGAATAAGATGGAAGCGACAGGACAGCTCGATAAAAAGACAGCTGAGGCGATTCAAACGAAAATTATTGAAAAAATCCGTTCTGGAGAAAATGATCTACAATTACAGTCAGCATTAAAATTAATGGCGAAGTAAAAAGAAATACAGGCGGTTTGCTGCCTGTATTTTTTTGTGTTAAACAAACGTTTGTCCAGTTATGATAATATAAAAAGAAAGAATGATATAAATGGTGGTGAATGGGTTCGTGGAGGCATGGATTTTTGAAATAATGCGGGCAGTTGGACGTTTTTTCTTACACCCTGCTGTCTATGTATTTTTAATAAGTAGTATCTTCGTTGGATACTTACGTATGTTACGAGAACGAAAAGATTTTTCTTTTAAAGTTTATGATATTTGGTTTGAACTGCGAACATCTTTATTGGCGGGAGTTAAATACGGATTAATCGTATCTATCATTACGATTGGGCTCGGACTTGTTGTTTCTAAGGCGAGCTTATGGGCCATTTTACTTTGGACGTTACTATTTGGATTAACTGCTATGTATCGATATTTATCAGCGGCTTATACGTTTAGTATTGCGATTGTATGTGTTCTATTATCTTCTAAGCTACCAGTTTCTTTCTTACAGCTTGGAGAAGGTGAAGAGAATACAATCGTATCCCTTGCTATTTTGCTAGGCATCATGCTCGTTGTAGAGGGCTTGTTGATTTCTAAAAATGCAGTAGGATATTCGACGCCGAAGATTAGGAAGGGGAAGCGCGGATTAAAGATTGGTTTACACGAATCAAAGCGTTTATGGATCGTTCCTATTTTTATTCTTGTACCAGGTGACGCAGTAACGCAGTTTATTTCATGGTGGCCTGTCGTTTCAATCGGTTCACATACATATTCTCTATTCCTCGTTCCATTTTTAATTGGATTTATGAGAAGGATTAGAAGTTATGAGCCGACGGAAGCTTTATTATTTACAGGAAGACGTGTGTACGGATTAGCAGGATTTGTGCTTGTTTTAGGAATTGCAAGTTATTGGTGGCACGTACTTGCCATTATTGCAATGGGCGTTGCAATGCTTGGACGTTTTACAATTTCCATGCAAGAGAAAATTGCGGATGAAACAAGACCAGCGTACTTCGCTGCACGTAATGACGGACTCGTTGTACTAGATACAATTCCAAATACAATTGGAGCAGAGCTGAATTTACTGCCTGGAGAAATGATTACGAAAGTAAATGGAGTCATTCCAAGAAGTGCTGAGGAATTTTATGATGCGCTTCAAACGAAGACGACAGGAGCATTTTGTAAATTAGAAGTATTAGATACAAATGGAGAACTTCGCCTTGCTCAAACGGCATTATACGCTGGTGGACATCACGAATTAGGTATTGTGTTTGTTCAGCAGGAGCATGAGTGGGATACGGAAGCGATGTAATAGAAGAAAAGGTATCATCTTGTGGTGATGCCTTTTTTGTTTTTTTTGCGGGGGAAGGTAGTTAGTAAATGAAATTTATATCGGCGATTTTCCGAATATATCAGCGCAACTTGAAATATATCGGCGATTTTGCAAATATATCAGCGCAACTCGAAATATATCAGCGATTATTCAAATATATCGACTTTCTAGCAAAAAACGACAACTATCGCAAACCTCATTTTAGTTTCATAGTCGAATCACTTGAATAATTATTTGATAATAGTTATCATTTAGAGAGTCTTTTTAATTTTGGAAAATGGAGGGAAGATATGCTACGTAAATTTTTTTCTTACTATAAACCGTATAAAGGTTTATTTATACTCGACTTTTCTTGTGCGGTCGTCGCAGGATTATTAGAACTCGGCTTTCCGCTTATCGTAAATCAATTTATTGATAAGTTATTGCCAGGGCAAAACTGGACGCTTATTTTATGGGCTTGTTTCGGTTTACTCGCAGTTTATATGTTAAATGCAGGCTTACAATATGTCGTTACATATTGGGGACATATGCTTGGTGTTAACATTGAAACAGATATGAGACAGAAATTATTTGATCATATTCAAAAGCTATCATTCAGATTTTTTGATAATAATAAAACAGGTCATTTAATTTCACGCCTTACAAACGATTTAATGGAAATTGGGGAAATTGCTCACCACGGGCCAGAAGATTTATTTATTGCCGTTATGACTTTAGTTGGGGCATTTTCATTTATGATGATGATTAACTGGAAGTTAGCGTTATTAACGTTCTTCGTCATTCCATTCTTATTATGGTTAGCACTTTACTTCAATAAAAAAATGACAGGTACATTTAGACGTTTATTCTCAGACGTTGCTGATTTTAATGCATGCATTGAGAACAATGTTGGGGGAATTCGTGTTGTACAAGCATTCGGAAATGAAAAGTTTGAGAAAGAGCAATTTGCTGTCAACAACGCCCGTTTCCGTACAACGAAATTAATGGCGTATAAAATTATGGCGCTAAATTCGTCAATTAGTTATATGCTTATGCGTCTCGTAACGCTCTTCGTCTTAATATGCGGTACATGGTTTGTTCTGCAAGGAGAATTAACGTACGGTGGATTTATCGGATTCGTTCTATTAACGAATATTTTCTTCCGCCCAATTGAAAAAATTAACGCGGTAATCGAAAGCTATCCGAAAGGGATCGCTGGTTTTAAAAGGTATGTAGAGCTTCTTGAAACAGAGCCAGATATTGTGGACTCTAAAGATGCGATGGAAGTGAAGCATGTACATGGTGATATTCAATATAACAACATTACATTCGGATATGAAAACAAAGAACCGATTTTAAATGATATTAGTTTGAAAATACATGCAGGTGAAACAGTTGCGTTCGTTGGGCCATCTGGAGCTGGAAAAACGACGTTATGTAGCTTATTACCACGCTTTTATGAACAATCATCTGGATCAATTCAAATTGATGGTATTGATACGAAAGACATGACGTTATCTTCACTTCGTAAGCAAATTGGAATTGTGCAGCAAGATGTGTTCTTATTCTCAGGAACGATTCGTGAAAACATTGCTTACGGAAATTTAAAAGCATCAGAAGCTGATATTTGGCAGGCGGTAAAGAGAGCTCAGTTAGAGGATTTAATTTACTCGCAGCCAGACGGTTTAGATACAGTTATCGGTGAGCGCGGCGTGAAGCTTTCAGGCGGACAGAAACAACGTCTAGCAATTGCTCGTATGTTCTTGAAAAACCCGCCAATTTTAATATTAGATGAAGCGACTTCTGCACTAGATACAGAGACGGAACTTGCGATTCAAAAATCACTTGCTGAACTATCTGTCGGCCGTACGACGTTAGTTATCGCTCATAGACTGGCAACGATTAAAAATGCAGATCGCATCGTCGTTGTAAATAAAGATGGTATTGCAGAACAAGGTTCACATGATGAATTAATTGAACAAGGCGGAGGATACAGTAGGTTATACGAAGCTCAGTTTAGTTCGTAAATATAATTTGTACGGAATTAGTGCACCATAAGTAGGTAAAAAATCTCATATGGGAGGTAATAAAGTATGATTGTAACTACAACGTCTACAATTCAAGGAAAAGAAATTATTGAGTACATCGATATCGTCAATGGAGAAGCGATTATGGGCGCGAATATCGTTCGTGACCTTTTTGCCTCTGTTCGTGACGTTGTCGGCGGTCGTGCTGGCGCTTATGAAAGTAAATTAAAAGAAGCACGCGACATCGCAATGGAAGAAATGAAAACTTTCGCAAGACAAAAAAATGCGAATGCAATTGTTGGTATCGACGTGGATTACGAAGTAGTTCGCGAAGGGATGCTAATGGTTGCAGTGAGCGGGACTGCTGTCCGTATCTAAAATGAAAAGCCGTGCTGATGCACGGCTGTTTTGTTATCATGTCGAAGCTTCTATATTTCTTGGGAAATGTGGAAGGCCTTGTCGATATATAGGGAAGACATTAGAGCGCTTCTTTACATTTTCGGATTTGAACTAATAATGTTTCGTATTCTTGTTCGAGAGATGTGATGTCATCGTGATGATTTGGTATGGAAATTCGGCCGATGATTTCTGTTAATTTTGTTTGTAATCGTAATAATTCTTGTGCAGTAACGTTTACAGAAGCATCGGCTGTTCGGTTTGTGTATTGCTCGTAATTACCATGGAATACCCTTGGTTCACTTTCATCTACTTGTAGAATATGGTCTGCAACAGAACGAATGAAGGCACGGTCGTGGCTAATGAAAAGTATAGTGCCAGGATATTCTTGTAGCATGCTTTCTAATTCTTCTTGCGTCGCTAAGTCTAAATAGTTTGTCGGTTCATCGAGCAGAAGCATATTATAGTTTCCTAAAAATACTTTTGCGAGTGCAACCTTCATTCGCTCACCCCCGCTTAGAACGTGCACAGGTTTATGAACATCTTCACGGCGGAATAGAAGCCTTGCAAGTATTGTGCGAACGAACGACTCTGTATAGTTTGTTTCTTCTAGAACATTTTCTAAAATGGTTTTATCTGTTTTTAAAATGGATAGTGTTTGTTCAAAGTACCCAATCTTACAACTTTTCGAAAGCTGCATGCCACGCTCGTTTGCGAGAAGCATGTTAAACAGGGTCGTTTTTCCACTTCCGTTTGCCCCTAAAATAGCAAGCTTTGCACCAGGAGCAATCGTTCCATTCATATTTTTAAATAGTGTGCGGTCACCTATTTTCTTTGTTGCTTTATTGAACTGTACTGCCACTTTACTATGAATGGGTGTATGGTATTGTACGTCAAACTGGGCTTGAGAAAGCTCCTTTGGCTTTTCTTTCTTTTCTAGTTTTTCAAGACGTGTCTCTAATGCTTTTGCTGCTTTACTAACCTGTTCTTGGCCATGAGCCCCACTTAATTTATAAAGTTTAGATTCAGATGAACTGAACCGTGTTGGGATTTTTGTCATGCTAGAAGCACGTTGCTTTTTTTGTAAAATGGACTTCTCTAAACGCTCTTTTTCGTTTATATACTGCTCGTATTCTGTTTGTTTTTGTGTTCGTTCACGTTCTTTTTGCTTTCGATAGTTGGAATAGTTTCCTTTATATTCTTGAATTATCCCGTCTTCAATTTCAATGATTTTTGTGCATATATTATCTAGAAATTCACGATCATGTGATATTAAAACAAGTGCACCTTTATAAGATAAAAGTGCCTTTTCTAATTGCTCTGTACCGAACATATCTAAGTGGCTTGTTGGTTCATCAGCGAATAGAATGCCTGCATCTTGTTCGAGAGCATGGGCAATCTTTAGACGCATTCGTTCCCCGCCGCTCATTGAATTTGAGATGTTTGAAATATTCCATTTTCCTTTTGCTGTAGAAGAAGCGACTTTTGGTAATTCCTCGCTAATTTGAGGAATGATGCTGATAGAGCTATGGTGAGTTACTATGCCTTTGTCAGCTTCTATTTCTTTACTTAATATTTGTAGTAACGTAGATTTACCAACCCCGTTGACGCCGACAATTCCTATGCGATCCTGTGCTTGAATTTCCAGTGACGGTAACGTAAATAGTGTGCGATCACCAAAGCTCTTCTCAATATTACGTGCGAATAAAATAGTCATAAAAAAACCTCCCTAGTTTCACTAGAGAGGATAAACGTCGCCCTTGCATGTAAAAATCGTACATAAATAAACGATTTTTTTACATGATCGTTTCGAAAGAAAGTATCGACAAATGGACAGACTAATCCCCTGCTAGTTTTCATCATTTTTTGTTCACTATTTGTGATGGATGAAATAAATAAGAGAATTAGAACTTCATTGGTCAAATTACCTTCCTTTCATAATATTACCTTTATTGTATGCGTATACAAAATAGTTTGTCAAACTTATTTCTGCTTGTGATTTTTGAATTTTGTATTATAAATTTGTGCCTTCGCTAGCGCCTCAGCGTCATTTTGAATTTCATCTAGTCCATTCGCATCCCCAATAACATAACCTTCAAATGAAGAACCAACAAAATCAAAGATATATTGGAATTGAGCAATAAGCGGTAATGCTTTTAGTTTTGGGTTATCTCCGCCAACGATGACAACATACATTTTTTTACCTTTCATTTTCTCTTTGAAATGAAGTGATGTATCGCGTAAGCTTTGTGACCAGCGATCAACGAAGTTTTTCATATGTCCGCTCATTCCGTACCAGTATAGCGGTGTAGCAAAGATAATTGTGTCGTGCTCTAACATGCGTTTCATTAACTGCTCGTAGTCATCATCTACAGGTTGGAATCCTTCTGCATCATGACGTTGGTCTGTAATAGGATGGATTGTATGGTCTCGCAAGTAAATTTGTTCTGTTTCAATGCCCTCTATCATCATATGTGTTAAAGCTTCTGTATTTCCATTTTGTCTTGAACTGCCATGTATAACAAACATGTTATCATTCCTTTTCTTTTGCTTGTTTTAGGAGTGAAACGTGTTTTTGCAAATTCGTTTGAATGTTGGAAAGCAATGAGATTTGCTTTGTTACTTCATTGAGTTTATCTTCGTAAAGTGTAAGGATGCTGCTGCACGGATTGTCATATAGGTGCGGCTCTATTTCAAGGCAGCGTAGCATCCTTGCCGTCTCTTCTAAATTTAAGCCGATTTGTAAGTACATTTGAATAAGCTCCACTTTTTCGATAGCACTTTCATCGAAATCACGATAGCCATTTGCGAGGCGTTTCGAAGGGAGTAATCCCTTTTCTTCGTAATGTCTTAGTGACCTTTCGCTAACGCCAGTTTCTTTTGATAACTCCCCAATTCGCAATGTGTTTCACTCCTTTTACATGTATTGTAAACCTTCACACTAATGTGAAGGTCAATGCTGTTTTTTCGCAAAAGAATTTACATGATTTAAAAACACTTGAATAGCTTTAGACGGAATAAAATATTTGCCGCGCACGATGGAGAATGGACGGATGAGTTGTTCATCTGGAACTTCGACGTGGAATAGTTCTTTTGCCAGTAGCTCTTTCCGTACAGTCCAATCAGAAAGTATAGCGATGCCAAGTCCGGCAGCGACAGCTTCCTTTACGCTTTGGATACTACTAAAGGTAAAGAATCGTTTCATTTTTAAATGGTGTTGATGAATAAAGCGATCGCTATAAGCACGTGTTCCGGAGCCACTTTCTCTTAATACCCACACTTGATCTTGGAGTGTCCTTTCATTCACTTCCTTTGTGTCGAGCAGTGGATGATTTGGCGGGACGACGAGTTTCATTTCATCTTGCATAAACGTTTCAACGTCAACGTCGGCGTATACGACTTGTCCTTCTACTAAGCCGATATCAATTTGATTAGACCGAAGACTTTGCAAAACATCTTCTGTATTTGAGATAAAAGTATGAACTTCGACGTGTGGATTTTCATTCGCATAGTTAGCCAGTATTTTTGGAAGTAAGTATTCACCGATTGTAAAACTAGCACCGATGCGAAGAGTTCCTGTTACAACGTTATGTAGCTCGTTAATTTCTTGCTTAGCATCTTCGTAAAGAGAGAGCATTTGCTTTGCATGTATATATAAAATGTTTCCGGCCTCGGTCACTTGAACGTGCTTTGGAGAGCGCTGAATAAGTGTAGTGCCAAATTCGTTTTCTAAGTTGCGAATGTGCATACTTACGCCAGGTTGTGAAAGGTTTAATAATTCTGCTGCACGAGAGAAGTGTTTCTGTTCAACAACCGTAACAAAAATTTTTAAAATGTCTACGTTCATATCATCTGCTCCTTTCTTTTTCTATCATCTTATCATAAGTATTTCTGATGATAGAGATTTGGTATTGGTATTAAACTTATTATAGAAACTCTCTTATAATGTAAGTAGAAAGAACATGCATGTTCCAATATGATTATTGGAGTGGTTCAAAGTGGAACAAACACTTGTTATACAAAAGAAGAAGCGTTTTGGATTTTCGCAAGGGATTGGGATTACATTATTAATCGCAATTGTGGCGAAATATTTAGCGGAGCTTCCATTTTTAAATATTATGGGACAATTAGTAATTGCTATTCTAATTGGGATGGTTTGGCGTGCGGCAATTGGAGTTCCTCATGATGCGATTGCAGGGACGAACTTTGCGAGTAAGAAGTTGCTGCGCTTTGGGATCATCTTACTTGGAATGCGATTAAATCTTGTTGATATTGCGAAGGCGGGACCGAAAGTATTGGTTATCGCTGCGGTTGTTATTACATTTACGATTTTCGTTGTATATGGACTAACGAAAGTATTTAAGGTAGAAAAGAAACTTGGGATTTTAACAGCATGTGGAACAGCAATTTGCGGCGCGGCAGCGGTCGTGGCAATTGCGCCGCAAGTGAAAGCAAAAGATGATGAAACGGCAGTTGGGGCTGCAATTATTGCTATTTTAGGTACGATATTTACACTTATTTATACGTTATTATATCCAGTGCTTGGCTTTTCTCCGTACGGCTACGGTGTATTCTCGGGTGCGACGCTGCACGAAATCGCTCATGTCATCGCAGCTGCGGCGCCAGGAGGAAGTACGGCTGTAGACATTGCAGTTATCGTGAAGTTAACGCGCGTTGCAATGCTTGTACCAGTAGCGATTTTAATTGGCCTATGGTTTGGAAAGAGTGAAGGTAGCAAGGAAAAAAGATCGTGGCGTGACCTTCCAATTCCATGGTTCATCTTCGGATTTTTAGCAATGAGTGCAGTGCATTCGCTCGGGATTATTCCAGAAGTTGTTGCTGGCTACATCGTTGTTCTTGCTTACATGCTTATCGCAATGGCGATGGCGGGACTTGGTTTAAATGTAGAGTTTAAAACGTTCCGTAAGTTAGGAAGCAAAGCATTCGTGGCGGGGCTAATTGGCTCGGTTTGCTTATCGGTGCTTGGATATGTTCTTGTATATGCGTTAGGATTTATGTAGTAAAGGAGAGAGCTGTTCCCGAAGGTATATTTGGGGGCAGCTTTTTCTTATGTTTACCTTGCTACGAATGTCGGTATTTGTCGGTAAGTCGATATATTCGAAAAATCGCTGATATAAATGGAGTTGCGCTGATATATTTGGGAAATCGCCGATATAATTTCAGTTGCGCTGATATATTTGAAAAATCGCTGATATAAATTGAATTACTTTTGTACTTTGTTAGAGTAGATGTTTAATGAGACGTTTTTCTAAAATTTGTAAAAATATCTTTACTTGTATTTGGAAAATATTTATAATTAAAGTAAAGATATCTTTACTTTTGAAGGTGGAGCCTATGGGTGTAAAAAATAAAATTAAAGAATTAAGAAAGCAGCATCATATAACGCAAGTTGAAATGGCAAAAGCGATGCAGGTGACGCGGCAGACAATTGTGGCGATTGAAAACCATCATTACAATCCGAGTCTAGAGTTATCCTTAAAAATCGCCAAATATTTTGGAGTGAAGGTGGAAGAAATATTTACGCTAGAGTAAGGGGAGGAAAAATGAACGATACGAAAAAGTTATTGATCGGTGCGACTTTTGGATTGTTTTTGGGAGACATTATAGTTCATATTATGAATCCGGCTATACCAATTTTACCGCTCGTAGTTAGTAACATTTTAGCGATTGTATTTTTAGTGTTTTATACAAATTACAAAAAGCGTAAGTACAAAGAAGAGGAACTTCCCGATATAGATGAGCGAGTAAATGAAAATATAAAGAAGCATGTAAACGTCTCATTTGTATTCGCATTTCTTTTGCTTATTGTTTATATTGCTGCGAGTAAAGCAATAGGCAGGGCTGTTATACCTGTGCAAGAGATATTTATAATATGTAGTTCCTTATTTGCAGGTAGTCTCATCATAGGAGTGATGATAGGAAAACGAGCATAGCGATAGGAGGAATGAAAAATGCAGGAGGAGTTTGAGAGATTTCAGTCAGATAAAGCGTTTAAATATTTAGGATTGTTTTTAGCGATTAGTTTAGCCATATGGAGTTTGTACAATTTAATCGTTTATGGAAGTGCTGGTATGCCGTTTGTGTTATTTGTACTAGGGCAGTTTGTTTATTTCTTTGTGAACTATTGGCCGAAATGGAGATATAGAAATAGTAAAGAGGCTGATCGTGTATGAGTAAGCAAGAGGTTATACGATTTATAGGAAGTTTGTGTTTAGCGGGGTTTGTTTTAAATGTGAGTCTAATGATTTTAAGTATTTCGTGGAGAACTATTTTCATATCGAATGTAGCACTAGTCATTTTATAGGGCATTGCGGAATATAGAGAACAGAAGCGTTTGAAAGAAGAGGGAATACCGTCGATTGATGAGCGAGTTGTGAACAAGGTGAAGTCATATTTTACGATTAGTATGACAAGCTTTGTTTTCTTGTTCATTATATATCTTTGTGTAAATAAGTATTTAGACAGGCCAGTAGTACATGTAAATGAGTTATTATATATTGCTATTTTTGGTCTATTAATAAGTAGGGCATCGACGAGCGTGTTAGCAACAAGGAATAGATAGAAAAAGGGGAACTGGGATGGGATTACCGGTATTATGTGTCGCTACGGCTATTTTTGCTTTGTTTTGGGGAATGCAGAACTTCTCTCATAATCCAGTGCCGAGTATTTGTATTATGCTTGGTACTGTAGGTTTATCGTATTATTTATTAGTTTCAGCTCATTATCATAAAACAGCAACGAGCGTTGTTGTCGGAGCACTTATTTTATTTTGTGGTCGTGCTGTACAAAAGGGGTTATTTCCGTAAAGGCTGTTTATACGAAGCGTATAAACAGCCTTTTGTATTTTTTTTACAAAACACTTGAAAGTTACGTAACGTCATCTTTTATAATGAAGGGGAAGAGGTGATGATAGTGATTTCAATTCAACAATTGACGAGAGAAACAGGGGTTACGGTACGTACATTACGTTATTATGATCAAATAGATTTATTAAAGCCGAGTGGTAAAACAGAGGGTGGACATCGGTTATATAGTGAAGCGGACGTTATTCGTTTGCAACAAATTTTGTTTTTAAAGGAAATGGGATTTTCGTTAAAAGAAACTGCGAATATGTTAGTAAAAGGTGAGTTGGATTTAAAGAATTCTCTTGAAAAACAACTTCGATTTGTACAGGAAGAACAAAAGAAATTTAATCGAATGGAGCGAGTTTTACAAGCGGTTGTTTATTCGGTAGATGTGGAAGGAGAACTTGATTGGAAAGTTATGTTTGAACTGATTCAGCTTTCGAAGCAGTCTTCCCGTATACGTGAAATATTTTAAAATGAAGTGTTTTCAAAGGAGGAACAAAAATTGCTTCATAATTTACCAAACATGAGTAAGGAAGATCCGAATGTTTTAGAATGGGTAGATTTATTAAAGCAATTCCGTACTTTTATGAAGGACGGTAAAGAAGTAGCGAGTGATGAGGTACAAGGGGCAATGAAGAAATTAATGCAGAAGTTTTGAGAAATGGCTAATGGTGATGAAGTGTTTTTAGATAAGTTATGGGAAGTTAGAAAATCGAAGGAAGATTCACAGAAAATGAGCCTGTATCCGATTGAAGAAGAACTTTTACTATATATGGGTGAAGCTTTTCGTATGTATGATGAAAAGGAGAGGGATAAATGAGTATGCTCGCAGAATATCGTTGGTATTTTTTAATTGGGGCAGAGATTGTATTTTGGTTATCGGCTATCGGTTTCTTTTTACTACGTTACGGATTCCGTTTGAAAAAGGCGAGTTTTATTATGGGGATTGTACTACTCATAAATGAAGTGTTTATTTTAACTTTAGGGGTAGTGGACTATTATCAAACAGGAAAGTTCTCTAACTTTCAAATCATTACGGTAATCATTTTATTGTATGCAGTCTTTTACGGAAAAAAGGATTTGAAGAAGCTTGATATATTTGCGCAAAAGCTAGTTGCGAAATGGCGGAATGAGCCGGCGCCTATTATAGAAGAACAGGTAGAATTAACAGGTATGGCTTATGCGAAGCAGGAAATAAAAAATTGGGTATTGCACCTTAGTTTGTTTGTTGTTGTGCATATTTTCTTTTTCTTTCTGTACGGTCTTGCCCCGGTTGAACAATGGCGTAATTGGTTAGAAACGGGAATTGTTTTAAATAAAGCAGCGAGTCGGGTTAGCCAAGTTTGGGCGATTATACTTTTAGTGGATGCAGCTATTTCATTTTCATATGTTCTTTTTCCGAAGAAGGAGAAAGGGAACAAGAAGCTACTTTCTTAGGGGAAGTAGCTTTTGCGGTATACAAATAATTTTTATAGGAGAGGATGACAATAGGAAAAAGAACCAGTTTTATATGGATATTTCTCTTTAGTTTAGTAGCATGCTCACCATCAAGCACAACAATTGATAAGAAGAATGATGTCATTGTAAAGGGAGCAGGAATTCTCAATCTAGATAAATTTGAAAAGTTCGTTTTGAATGTCGAGCAAAGGGAAGTTGATAAAATAAGAATTGTACAGTATACCCTTGAAGGGGACCCGATTTTTCAAACGTTAGAGTATAGTGGGAACGATATATTTTATGTGTCAGATAATAGAAAAGACAAATTTGCTGGGAAGGATAAAGGGTTACATAAAGATAGTTGTAAAAGTATTGTTAAAGAGCAGCGCGAATCAGAAAGTACTTATCGGTTAATAGATTGCATGAATGAAGATGGGCGCAATGGATATGACTTATTATATGTATCTAAAAAATAGAGTTAGTAGAGGAAGGAAGTATGTACTCCTTCCTTTTTTATGTATATATTGTCGAAAACTTTACCGAATATCTGTTCGTTTTTTTAGGTTTTTTATAGGCATTCGTGGTAAAATAATAATACAGATTTTTATGAGGAGGTCGGATTTTCTTGGAACGTCAATTTGAAATTGTCTCAGCGTATTCCCCGCAAGGTGATCAGCCGGTAGCTATAGAGAAGCTTGTAGAGGGAATTAATAGCGGAAAGAAAAAGCAAGTGTTGCTTGGAGCGACAGGAACGGGTAAGACATTTACGATTTCAAATGTCATTAAAGAAGTGCAAAAGCCAACACTTGTCATGGCTCATAATAAAACGTTAGCAGGACAGTTATATAGTGAGTTGAAAGACTTTTTCCCAAATAATGCAGTTGAATATTTTGTTAGTTATTACGATTATTATCAACCAGAAGCGTATGTGCCGCAAACAGATACGTTTATTGAAAAAGACGCACAGATTAATGATGAAATTGATAAATTGCGTCACTCGGCAACGTCTGCATTATTTGAACGGGATGATGTAATTATCGTTGCGAGTGTTTCGTGTATATATGGTTTAGGTTCTCCAGAAGAATACCGCGAGTTAGTTGTTTCACTTCGAGTTGGTATGGAGAAGGATCGCAATCAATTGCTTCGTGAACTTGTTGATGTGCAGTATGGACGTAATGATATTGATTTCAAGCGCGGTACATTCCGTGTACGCGGAGATGTAGTTGAAATCTTCCCGGCATCACTTGACGAGCATTGTATCCGAATTGAGTTTTTCGGTGATGAAATTGATCGTATTCGCGAAGTAAATGCGTTAACAGGGGAAGTATTAGCAGAACGTGATCATGTAGCAATTTTCCCAGCATCTCACTTCGTTACACGTGAAGAAAAAATGAAGGTCGCTATTGAAAATATCGAAAAAGAACTAGAAGAGCGTTTAAAGGAATTAAATGATAACGGCAAGTTGTTAGAAGCGCAGCGTATAGAGCAGCGTACACGTTATGATTTAGAAATGATGCGTGAGATGGGCTTTTGTTCAGGTATTGAAAACTATTCCCGTCATTTAACACTCCGTCCAGCGGGAGCAACGCCGTATACGTTATTAGACTATTTTCCGAAAGATTTCTTAATCGTTATGGATGAGTCGCACGTATCAGTGCCGCAAGTAAGAGCGATGTATAACGGGGACCAAGCGCGTAAGCAAGTGCTTGTGGATCATGGATTCCGTCTGCCATCAGCTTTAGATAATAGACCGCTCACATTTGATGAGTTTGAAGAGAAAACGAATCAAGTTATTTACGTTTCAGCAACGCCAGGACCGTATGAATTAGAGCAGTCGCCAGAAGTAATAGAACAAATTATTCGTCCAACAGGGCTTTTAGATCCGCCAATTGATATACGACCAATTGAAGGGCAGATTGACGATTTATTAGGAGAGATTCAAGATCGCATTGCAAAAAATGAACGTGTATTAATTACAACTTTAACGAAGAAGATGTCAGAGGATTTAACAGACTACTTAAAAGATGTAGGGATTAAGGTGAATTACCTGCATTCTGAAGTGAAAACATTAGAACGTATTGAAATTATTCGGGATCTTCGTCTTGGTAAGTTTGATGTTCTTGTCGGTATTAACTTATTACGAGAAGGGTTAGATATTCCAGAAGTATCACTTGTAGCGATTTTAGATGCTGATAAGGAAGGATTCTTGCGTTCAGAACGTTCATTAATTCAAACAATCGGTCGTGCAGCACGTAATGAAAACGGCCGCGTTATTATGTACGCAGATCGCATAACGAGATCGATGGAAATTGCGATTGAAGAAACGAAGCGTCGTCGTAGTATACAAGAAGCTTACAATGAAGAGCATGGTATTACGCCGAAAACGATTCAAAAAGGTGTGCGTGATGTAATTCGTGCAACGACAGCTGCTGAAGAAACAGAAACGTATGAAGCAACGCCAGCTAAGAAGATGACGAAAAAAGAGCGTGAAAAGACAATTGCGAAGATGGAAGCAGAAATGAAAGAAGCAGCAAAAGCGTTAGACTTCGAGCGTGCAGCTGAATTAAGAGATTTACTATTAGAATTAAAAGCGGAAGGGTGAAAAGAGTGAGTAAGAGCAAGGATTTTATCGTTGTAAAAGGTGCTAGAGCACATAACTTAAAAAATATTGATGTAACCATTCCGAGAAATCAGCTTGTCGTTGTAACGGGATTGTCTGGTTCGGGGAAATCATCATTAGCATTTGATACGATTTATGCAGAAGGGCAGCGCAGATACGTAGAATCGTTATCTGCGTATGCACGCCAGTTTTTAGGACAAATGGATAAACCGGATGTAGATACGATTGAAGGATTGTCACCAGCAATTTCAATCGATCAAAAAACGACGAGTCGTAATCCGCGTTCAATTGTTGGAACGGTAACGGAGATTTATGATTATTTACGTTTATTATTTGCGCGAATTGGTACGCCAATTTGTCCTAATCATGGCATTGAAATTACATCACAAACAGTAGAGCAGATGGTAGACCGCGTCCTTGAATATCCTGAACGTACGAAATTACAAGTGTTAGCTCCTATCGTTTCTGGCCGTAAAGGTGCACATGTGAAAGTGCTTGAAGATATTAAGAAGCAAGGATATGTTCGTGTACGTGTTGATGGTGAAATGCTTGATGTGTCTGAAGATATTGCGTTAGATAAAAATAAGAAGCATTCCATTGAAGTTGTAATAGACCGTATTGTTGTAAAAGAAGGAATCGCAAGCCGTCTTGCAGATTCTCTTGAAAGTGCATTAAAGCTTGGCGGGGGACGAGTGTTAATCGATGTTATGGGAGAAGAGGAACTTCTATTTAGTGAACATCATGCTTGTCCGCATTGTGGTTTTTCAATCGGAGAATTAGAGCCGCGTATGTTCTCATTCAATAGTCCGTTCGGTGCATGTCCTTCTTGTGATGGACTTGGCTCAAAGTTAGAGGTAGATTTAGAACTTGTTATTCCGAACTGGGATCTATCATTAAATGAGCATGCGATTGCGCCTTGGGAGCCGACAAGTTCACAATATTACCCACAGCTTTTACAATCTGTATGTAATCACTACGGTGTTGATATGGATGTGCCTGTGAAAGATATACCGAAAGATTTATTTGATAAAGTGTTGCACGGAAGCGATGAAGAGAAAGTTTATTTCCGCTATGTAAATGAATTTGGTCAAGTAAAGGAAAATGAGATTTTATTTGAAGGTGTGATTCCAAATATTGAACGTCGTTATCGCGAAACGAGTTCTGATTACATCCGTGAGCAAATGGAAAAGTATATGGCAGAACAAGCTTGTCCGAAGTGTAAGGGTGGACGTTTAAAACCTGAGAGTTTAGCTGTTTTCGTTGGTGGAAAAACGATTGCTGATGTAACGAAATATTCTGTTCAAGAAGTACAGGAATTCTTCTCAAGTGTGGAGCTAACAGAGAAACAACAAAAAATTGCTCATTTAATTTTAAGAGAAATTCAGGAGCGCGTTGGGTTCTTAGTGAACGTTGGTTTAGATTATTTAACGTTAAGTCGTGCCGCAGGAACATTATCAGGTGGTGAGGCGCAGCGTATTCGTTTAGCGACGCAAATTGGTTCTCGTCTTACTGGCGTACTTTACATTCTTGATGAACCTTCTATCGGTTTGCATCAGCGTGATAACGATCGTCTTATTCGTACATTGCAAGAAATGCGCGATTTAGGTAATACGTTAATTGTCGTTGAACATGATGAAGATACGATGATGGCAGCTGATTATTTACTTGATATCGGGCCTGGCGCAGGTATTCACGGTGGACAAGTCGTATCAGCAGGTACACCAGCTGAAGTGATGCAAGATGAGAATTCGCTAACAGGGAAGTATTTAAGCGGTAAAGAGTTTATTCCAGTTCCACTTGAAAGACGTAAAGGTGACGGACGAAAAGTGGAAATTGTCGGTGCAAAAGAGAATAATTTAAAGAACGCGAAAATGTCATTCCCGCTTGGTACGTTTGTAGCGGTAACGGGTGTATCTGGTTCTGGTAAAAGTACGATGATTAATGAAGTACTATATAAATCGTTAGCGCAAAAGTTATATAAAGCGAAAGCGAAGCCAGGTACGCATAAAGAGATTAAAGGTCTTGAACATTTAGATAAAGTAATCGATATAGATCAATCGCCAATCGGTCGTACACCACGTTCTAACCCTGCGACTTATACAGGTGTGTTCGATGATATTCGTGATGTGTTTGCTCAAACGAATGAAGCGAAAGTGCGCGGATATCAAAAAGGACGTTTCAGCTTTAACGTAAAAGGTGGACGTTGTGAAGCGTGCCGTGGTGATGGAATTATTAAAATCGAAATGCACTTCTTACCAGACGTATACGTTCCGTGTGAAGTTTGTCACGGTAAACGTTACAACCGTGAAACGTTAGAAGTGAAATATAAAGATAAAAATATTTCTGAAGTGTTAGGGATGACGATTGAAGACGGAGTAGAGTTCTTCGCTAATATCCCAAAAATTAAGCGTAAACTTCAAACACTTGTAGACGTTGGACTTGGTTATATGAAATTAGGCCAGCCAGCAACGACGTTATCTGGTGGTGAAGCACAGCGCGTGAAGCTAGCTTCTGAATTACACCGTCGTTCTACAGGACGTACACTATATATTTTAGATGAGCCAACGACTGGTTTACATGCGCATGATATCGCACGTCTTCTAGAAGTGCTGCAACGTCTTGTTGAGAGCGGTGAGACGGTTCTTGTAATTGAACATAATTTAGATGTAATTAAAACAGCGGATTATATCGTTGACCTTGGACCAGAGGGCGGAGACAAAGGTGGACAAATCGTTGCTTCCGGAACACCAGAGCAAGTAGTGAAAGAAGAGCGCTCGTATACAGGTAAGTATTTAAAAGAGATTTTAAATCGTGATAAAGCAAGAATGAAAGAGAAAATAAAAGAAGTAGAGTTATCGCAATAAGTTTAGTAATAAAAACCGAGTGGAAATGACGCTCGGTTTTTATTGTATAGGGGGAGAAGATGGAGTTTTTAGATGTGTTGTGAAAGAAAACTATGAAGGTAAGAGAGTTTCAAAATTGGGGTGTATATTTTCGGAAGCGCTGGGAGGATAACTTTGCAAATCATGTAAGTGATGAAGAAAAAGAAGATATTTTTCTTTATGGAGATAAGTATGCATGTGGTTATCTATGGCACATATTTAGTTATGAGAAAAAGAAGTGTTTAGAAGGTAAAGAAGCAGAAAATGCGTTTCATAATGAGGTGAAAAAGGATTGCTACATTTTCTATCAACACTGTGATGAGGTACTGTTAATAAAGGATGCGAGTTTATTACATATGGATGATATATTGTGTGAGACGGATAATATATATAAAGGGGATATCTATATTGTAGATAAAGATTTCACTTGGACCTTTGTGAAAACGCATGAGCATAGATGGTGTGGGCCTTATTTCGCAAAGAATTGTTAGTAGGTATACAAGCATGAAGAGTAGAATAAGTTGATATAAGTGTCCGTATCATACTTGCGTTTATTGTCTATTAGCGTATGATGAAATATATATGTTTAAAAGGATGTGTAAGAAAATGAGATGGATTGTATCACTTCTTGTAAATAGTGTTGTGTTAATCGCTGTATCGGGACTTTTAAAAGGGATTGCACCAGACGCGTTTTACGTAGCAAATATACAAACTGCAATTATTGCGAGTATTATTTTGGCTGTTTTAAATGTGTTTGTAAAACCGTTTTTAATTTTAATTACGCTACCAATTACTGTTGTAACTTTCGGTTTCTTCTTAATTGTTATTAATGCGATTACGTTAAAAATAGCAGATTCATTATTAGGAGACGCATTTAATATATCAGGTTTCGGTGTAGCAATCGTTGCGGCAATTTGTATTTCAATTTTTAATATGATTATTGAAAAGGCAATTGTGGAACCTTTATATGAAAAAAAGAGAAAATGACAAAAAGAAAAACATTTCATGATATGTATGAAATGTTTTTTTCTATTTATTAGAAACCGTATTTCTTGTTTCCAGAAAAAAATGGTACAATATCCGGTAGAATGGAATTTTACATCAAATGAGACTGAACCCGCAGCGGAGTGGAGGTTTATACATATGCCGAAAGTAAGGACAAAAGATTTAATTGAACAATTTCAATTGGAGTTAATAAGTGGTGAAGAAGGAATTCATCGTCCGATTGATACAAGTGATTTATCACGACCTGGAATTGAAATGGCAGGATTTTTTACATATTATCCAGCTGATCGCGTGCAGCTTCTTGGGAAGACGGAGCTAACGTTCTTTGACACGTTAACGTCAGAGCAAAAACAAGAGAGAATGAAAGCGCTTTGTACTGAGGAGACGCCATGTATTATTGTAACTCGTAATCAAGATGTACCAGATGAGTTGCTGCAAGCATCACGTGAATCAGGCATGCCTTTATTACGCTCTTCTCAAACGACAACGAGATTATCAAGTCGTTTAACAAATTATTTAGAAGGTAAGTTAGCACCAACAACAGCTGTTCATGGTGTGTTAGTAGATATTTACGGCGTTGGTGTTTTAATTACAGGACAAAGTGGTGTCGGTAAAAGTGAGACAGCTCTTGAGCTTGTAAAACGTGGTCATCGCCTTGTTGCGGATGATAGTGTAGAAATTCGCCAAGAAGATGAAGACATGTTAGTCGGAAGCTCACCAGATTTAATTGAGCATTTATTAGAAATTCGTGGTCTAGGCATTATTAACGTTATGACGTTATTCGGTGCAGGGGCAGTGCGAAATTATAAGCGTATTACACTTGTTATTAATCTTGAAATTTGGGATCAAAAGAAAAATTATGATCGCTTAGGTCTTGATGAAGAGAAGATGAAGATTATTGATACAGAACTTACGAAGATTACACTTCCAGTTCGTCCTGGTCGAAACTTAGCTGTTATTATTGAAGTGGCAGCGATGAACTTCCGTTTAAAACGTATGGGAGTCAATGCAGCACAGCAGTTCTCAGAACGATTAATGAGTGCGATTGAGTTAGGAAATCAGGAGTAAACATTGGAGAGGGAGGTCATACATATGCTGTTAGGTTCTGTACCACAGCTTGACCGCGTAGCTATCCAACTTGGACCGTTTCCTGTTTATTGGTACGGGATTATTATCGGTACAGGTGTGCTATTAGGTCTTTGGCTAGCAACTCGCGAAGGAGAAAGGCTAGGTATTCCAAAAGATACATTTGTTGACCTTGTATTAATTGCAGTACCGATCGCTATTCTATTTGCGAGAATGTACTATGTTATTTTTGAATGGGAATATTACGCGCAAAACCCGAGTCAAATTATTAATATTCGTCAAGGTGGTTTGGCGATTCATGGTGGTTTAATCGGAGCTGTTATTACAGGGATTCTTTTTGCGAAACGTCGCGGGGTTTCATTCTGGAAGTTGGCGGATATTGCTGCACCAAGTATTTTACTAGGACAAGCAATTGGCCGATGGGGAAACTTTATGAACCAAGAGGCGCATGGTGATGAAGTAACGAGACAGTTTTTAGAAGGCCTTCATTTACCGGATTTCATTATTAATCAAATGTACATTGATGGTGTGTACTACCACCCGACGTTTTTATATGAATCGTTATGGAATTTTGCGGGAGTAATTCTATTACTTGCATTAAGAAAAGTAAATTTACGCCGCGGGGAATTATTCTTCACATATTTAATTTGGTATTCAGTAGGACGCTTCTTCGTAGAAGGGTTACGTACAGATAGTTTAATGCTAGGGCCACTTCGTATTGCACAAGTAATGTCAATTGGACTTGTTGTTATTTCTATTATTTTCATTATTGTGAGACGAAAAATGGGGCAAGCTGATAAAAGATATTTAGAAAATTAGAGAAAAGTAGCATCTTATTATAAGATGCTGCTTCTTTCATATTCAGGAAAGAGAAAGGACTAAGGCAATGAAAATAAATACAGTGTTATTTGATTTAGATGGAACGTTAATTAATACAAATGAACTTATTATTTCTTCTTTTTTACATACTTTACATACATATTATCCAAATCAATATAAGCGTGAGGATGTATTGCCATTTATCGGTCCATCTTTACATGATACTTTCAGCAAGATTGATGAAAGTAAGGTTGAAGAGTTAATTACGAGCTATCGTCAATTTAACCATGATCATCATGATGAATTAGTAGAAGAATATGAAACTGTATATGAAACAGTTCAAGAGTTGAAGAAGCAAGGTTATAAAGTTGGTATTGTTACAACGAAAGCACGACAAACTGTTGAGATGGGATTAAAGTTATCGAAGCTTGATGAGTTTTTTGATGTTGTTGTGACAATTGATGATGTCGAGCATGTGAAACCACATCCAGAGCCACTTCAAAAAGCGCTTCAGTTATTAAATGCGAAACCGGAAGAAGCATTGATGGTTGGGGATAATCATCATGATATTGTTGGCGGACAAAATGCGGGTACGAAAACAGCTGCGGTTTCATGGACATTGAAAGGTAGAGCGTATTTAGAGGCTTACAAGCCAGACTTTATGCTAGATAAAATGAGTGATTTATTGCCGATTTTGTCCGACATGAATCGTTCGTAAAGATAAGTAGAGGAGCGAGTGAAGTGCGACGGACAACGCGCTATCCTGTTTCAGGAGAAAATTCATTATGGAACGTGTATAAAACAGTGTCTTTTTGGAAGGTAATGAAGAATTTTATTATTATCCAAATTGCACGTTATACACCTTTTTTATCGGTCAAGAATTGGTTATACCGCACATTTTTGCGGATGAAAGTAGGAAAGAAAACATCATTTGCGCTTATGGTAATGCCAGACATTATGTTCCCGGAAAAGATAACTGTAGGAGAAAATTCGATTATAGGCTATAATACAACGCTTTTAGCACATGAATATTTAATTCGAGAATATCGACTTGGAGAGATCTTTATAGGAAATGAAGTGATGATTGGAGCAAATACGACTATATTACCAGGTGTGAAAATTGGAGATGGTGCGATTGTTTCAGCTGGCACACTCGTTCATAAAGATGTACCAAGCGGTGCTTTCGTAGGTGGAAATCCAATGCGTGTTATTTATACAAAAGAAGAAATAGATGCTAGAGAAGGTTGATGCTAAAAATGTAACATTTCTCTTCTTTTTTAATGAATAAAAAGGAAATAATTGAGTATAATATACTGTTTTGTTTTTTACGGAATCGTTTATACTTATAGATAGAAGAATGTGTGAACGAAGAAAACAAAAAACTGGAGGATATATGGGGAAAAATCAAAGAATATATAAGGAGAACGGACAAGTTATCTCTTTTAATCAATTAGCGGACTTCTTTTATAAAAAAGGGATGAGGGCTTACAAAGGACAAAAATTGCAAGATGCAATTAAATATTTTCGAAGAGCGGCACAAAGCGAGAAGGAGCCGTTTATTTTATGTCAATTAGCAACAGTATTATCTGAGGCTGGTGAATATCAAGAGTCGAATCAAACCTTCTTTAAGCTTGTTAGATCTAATCCAGAACTTGAACAATGTTATTATTTTATTGCAAATAATTATGCGTATATGGGTCTATTTCAGCAGGCGAAGAAGTATGCGGATCGCTATTTAGAAGTTGCAGAAGAGAAGGAATTTGTTGAAGATACATTAGAATTACTTGAAATTATGGAAGAAGAAGCGATGGGTGCGGAAGAGATTGAGGATGAAGATGATTTAATTGTTATGCAGGAAGAAGCCAATCGTTATATTCGTAACGGACAATTGGAAGAAGCAATTGCTACATTAGAAATTGTTACGAAAGACTATCCGGAATTTTGGTCGGGGCATAATAATTTAGCCATTGCGCATTTTCAATCTGGTAATGTAGATAAGGCGCTGAAATTAACGGAAATGATTTTAGAGAAAAATCCTGGTAATATACATGCGCTTTGTAATACGCTTATTTTTCTATATTCAATTGGAGAGCATAAACAAGTAGAGGCGTTAGCTGCTCAGTTAGTTTCGGTATATCCGATTTCGTTTGAACATCGTTTGAAACTTGGGACGACACTTGCAACAATTGGTCATTTCGAGCCTGCATATAAATGGTTCAAATTATTAAAGCGTCAAGGATACGAGGGGGACGTTAGTTTTTATTATTGGTTTGCATATTCTGCGTATATGGTAAAAGATCAGCAAGTAGCTGAAAAAATGTGGCAACATGTTGTAGAATTGCACCCTGATAAAAAGGGAAAAGAACCGTGGAATGCATTGAATTTAGCGGATGAAGGACAAAACGTGTTATTTGAAGAATTACGAAAATCATTTCAGCAAAGTGCAACGCTAGAGGAACAAATGCTAGCTTTATATTTAATGAATGAATTATCAACGCCAGAGAAGGTTGGATTCTTCTTTGATGTAACGCAGGCGAAGAATGGTGTTCCGATCGTATCGCAACTTGCAAAGTATTTCTTTTTACTGAGTAGCCATAAGAGTATTCCAGCTGATTTACAGCAATTTGAACAGTGCGCGCGAATCGCGGATGCTTTATACAATTATACGAAAAAAGATGATGAATTAATCGAAGAGTGTTTACAATTTTGGTTTTGTACGTTCATACGTTTATATACATCTGGGGCAGTTTTTACAAATGTATATGGCTGGTCAGCTGCGGTTGAATATATCGTACGTAGCGAACAAGGAAATAAGATGACACAGTCGGAGCTCGGAGATGTATATAATGTATCTGTAGCGACTGTTCGAAAGTATGTGCAAGCTGTTAAGCGTACGCACACATAAGTAAGCAAATCATTGGGAAAAAAATGATGCGAACAGTATAATGAGGGTAACTTAATTGTGTAGGAATGAATAGGAGTGAATAGTGTGTCAGAAGAAAAAATTTATGATGTCATTATTATTGGTGCAGGACCAGCTGGTATGACAGCTGCAGTATATACATCTCGTGCGAATTTAAGCACATTAATGCTTGAGCGTGGTATTCCAGGCGGACAAATGGCAAATACAGAAGATGTAGAAAACTACCCAGGTTATGAGTCTATTTTAGGACCAGACTTATCAAATAAAATGTTCGAGCATGCGAAGAAATTTGGTGCTGAATATGCATACGGTGATGTGAAAGAAGTCATCGATGGTAAAGAATACAAAACAATTATTGCTGGTAAAAAAGAATATAAAGCACGTGCAATTATCGTTGCAAGTGGTGCAGAGTATAAAAAAATTGGTGTACCAGGTGAAACAGAACTTGGCGGCCGCGGTGTATCATATTGTGCGGTATGTGATGGCGCATTCTTTAAAGGTAAAGAACTTATAGTTATCGGCGGCGGAGATTCTGCTGTTGAAGAGGGTGTGTTCTTAACACGCTTCGCATCAAAAGTAACGATCGTTCACCGTCGTGACACGCTTCGTGCACAGAAAATTTTACAAGATCGTGCTTTCCAAAACGAAAAAGTAGACTTCATTTGGAACCACACAATAAAAGAAATTAATGAAGCAAATGGTAAAGTAGGAAGTGTAACACTTGTAGATGTAAACAGTGGAGAAGAGAAAGAAGTCAAAACTGACGGCGTATTCGTATACATCGGTATGTTACCACTATCAAAACCATTTGTTGAACTAGGTATTACAAATGAAAATGGTTACCTTGAAACAAACGAGCGTATGGAAACGAAAGTTCCTGGTATTTTCGCAGCAGGTGATGTTCGTGAAAAAATGCTACGTCAAATTGTAACTGCAACAGGTGATGGTAGTATTGCAGCACAAAGTGCACAACATTACGTAGAAGAATTATTAGAGGAATTAAAAACTGTAAGAGAGAAATAAAAAATATATTAGAGATGTTGATTTAAAAGGTAAATTTGATCTTGTATCGAGTTTACCTTTTTTTATTTTGCGTTAATATGTAAAAAATTTATTCAGTTATGAAAACAAAAATATTTAATCCATTTGTATAAATGTAGTTTTTTATGAACGTTTCCTTTATGGGTGAGATGAAATATGGCATATTAAAAATCATTTGTAAGTTAGAAAGGTCACAATAAGAAATATGCGTGATACACTGGGGTTTTCTTAAATTATATTTCTTATAATGAACTGGAAAAGAGCTTATATGAGGGGAGTAGGAGTAAAAAAATCTGGCTGCTATGAGGGGGGATGATATTAAAGGAATATTATTATCAATAATATGGCTTATATTCGATAAAAATAAAAAGTGAAGAATTAATTAAGGGGAATTAATAGATATAACGATATGAATACTAATATATTAAGTGACTATTCAAAAGGAGAAAAGTATTTTTTTAATACTACTAAATCACCTATAGGATACGTGCTTAATTCATAAAAAATAGGAAAGGTTATTTCTATTCTTAATAAGATAATATCTCTGCAACTCTTGTATTGTGAAAATTGCATTACATTGTAAGGTAAGAGTACTAGTTACTATACTGTAATAGGTGATTTTTAGGTGATGTAGATATAATAAAAAAATATGTAAATGGAGACAATATATGAAATCAATTATTGGATTTTCAATTGGAAATAAGCTAGCCATTTGGATTGTAACGTGCTTTATTATTGTGTTTGGAATATATGTAGGGTTTTCTATGAAACTAGAGACCATCCCTAATATTAATGAGCCAGTTGTAAACATTACAACTGTATACCCTGGAGCATCACCAGAGGCGATACTGAGTGATGTAACAGAACCAATTGAAAAAAAGGTGTCTAACTTGGAAGGGGTTAAAAATATTACTTCTACTTCTTTTGAAGGTGCTTCTACAATCGAAATTCAGTACGATTTCAAGACTGATATGGAAAAAGCAGAAAATAAAATTAAGGAAATGGTATCTGGATTGCATTTTCCTGAAGGAGTTATGAATCCAGACGTAGCAAGAGCTAACTTTAATGATTTGCCTGTAATGGTGTTATCTTTAACTGATAATACTAAAAAAATAGAGGATTTAAGTGTTTTGGCTCAAAAGGAGATAATGCCTGCATTTGAAGAGGTGGAAGGTGTTTCTAAAGTTGAAATTATTGGGAAGAAAAACAAAGAAGTGGAGATTAAGTATAAACAAGATAAGCTAGATCAATATGCGTTGTCTGCAAAAGACGTAACAGCATATTTAAAAACTATTAAAACTGATATGAATTTAGGAATGCAAGTACTTGATGGTAAAGAAAAAATCATAAAGGTTAATGGCAATGAAGATAGTTTTGAAAAGATAAAGGAATTACCTATTCCTATAAATTTAAAAGTACAAAATAATAATCCTAATGGAAGAGAAACTTCGGTTGCTCTCAAAGAGGTTGCAGATGTAAATATTGTTCAAAAATCTCAATCTGTTTCTAGGGCTAACGGGATAGAAGGAATTGGTATCCAAATATTACAAAGTAGTAATGGTAATACGGTAAATGTAGTGGATGGTATCAAAGATAAAATGAAAAAATTACAACAGAAGCATAACTCGTTAGAGTTTGTATCCATTTTAGATAGTGGCGAGCCAATTAAGGAATCTGTTGGAGTGATGATAAATAAAACATTGATGGGTGCTGCTTTCGCGGTACTAATTATTTTACTGTTCTTAAGAGATATAAAATCTACAATTATTGCTGTTATTTCTATACCGGTCTCACTTGTCATTTCTTTAATAATGTTAAAACAGTTAAATATGACATTAAATCTAATGACATTAGGCGCCATGACGGTGGCAATTGGAAGGGTTATAGACGATTCTATTGTAGTTATAGAGAATATCTACCGACGCATGACATTAACTGAGGAAAAATTAAGTGGAGTTAATTTAATAAAGGCAGCAACTTCTGAGATGTTTTCATCAATTATGTCATCTACTATTGTAACTATTGCAGTATTCTTGCCATTAGGTTTAATTGATGGACCTGTTGGAGAGTTATTTATGCCATTTGGGGTTACAATTGTATTTGCTTTGCTAGCTTCTCTAGTTGTTTCAATTACTGTTGTTCCAATGATGGCGCATTTAATGCTTAAGAGGAAAGTGGAAGTTACTAAGAAAACATCTTCGAGTCGAGTAACTAACAGCTATCATGCGATATTAAATTGGAGTTTAAATCATAAATTAATTACTTTTTGTTTGGCCAGCGCACTATTTATAGGAAGTATATTCTTAATACCGTCTATTGGAGTCAGTTTCATCGGTTCTAGTGGGAATAAAATGATATTAGCAACTTATAATCCGGTACCTGGTGCTACAGACAATACAATTAAGAATGATGTTAAAAATGCAGAAGAATATCTACTCAAACGGGATCACATAAAGATGATACAGTCATCTTATGGAGAGGGTAATCCGCTACATCCAGCTAACAAGAAACAAGTTTTGTTTTTTATTACCTATAAAGATGGTTTGAAAGATTTAACTAAAGAGAAAGATATTATTTTTAATGATCTACAAAAGTTGGGAATGGGTGAATGGGGATTCAATAGTTCAGGAAATAGTAATGGGAATGTAGATGTTTTTGTTTATGGAAAAACAATTGAGGAAATTAGACCAGTTGCAGATTCGGTGAAAAAAAGCTTGGAGAATAATCAGGAGGTTACAAACGTTAAGCTAGATTTATCAGATTCTTTAAGACAGGTGAATTTTATATTAAATACAGAAAAAATGGTTTCGTTAGGAATTCAGCCAATACAAATATATAATAAACTGGGTTCAGCTAAGGAAGAGCAGATTGGTGAATTAAAAGTTGATGGACAAAAAATACCAATTAGGACTGTGGAAAGAGATAGTATAGTACAACAGTCCGAACTTAGTAAACAGCAAGTTACTACAATTTCAAATCAAAAGGTGGAGTTAGGAGAAATCTTGAGTGAAGCGGAGGCGGATACCCCGGCGTTCATTACTAAGCGAAATGGAGATGTATATACAAAAATATCAGCTGAAATAACTGATAAAGATGTTGGAAAAGTTACAGAGAATATTCAAAAGAAAATCGATGAATTATCAGTACCGTCAGGAGTACAAGTTAATGTTGGTGGGGTGACAGAACAAATTGATGAGTCTTTTGCACAGATAGGAATTGCAATAGGTATTGCAATTGTAATTGTATACTTTGTTTTAGTGGTTACTTTTGGAGGCGGATTAGCTCCATTAGCAATACTATTCTCTTTGCCATATGCTTTAATTGGAAGTTTATTGGGTTTATTAATTACAAATGAATCAATTAGTGTCTCTGTAATGATCGGTGCATTAATGTTAATAGGTATCGTTGTAACAAACGCTGTTGTTCTAATAGATAGAGCAATTAAAAATGAACAAAAAGGTATTCTGTTAAGAGAGTCAATTCTTGAAGCAGGAGTAACTAGGTTGAGACCTATTCTAATGACTGCTATTGCTACGGTAGGTGCATTATCGCCATTGTTATTTACGGAAAATTCTGATAGCAGCGGGCTTATTTCAAAGGGACTAGGAGTCACTGTAATTGGTGGACTGACATCTTCAACGTTACTAACATTAATTATTGTACCTATTGTATACGAAAGTTTAATGAAATTAAAATATAAATGGACAAAAAGTCGTAAGAAGAAACATGAATTTAAAATTGGTGCTTAGTGAAATATGCTAAGCCCCTCTTTTTTATAAGTGAGGGATAAATAAAAATTTTAATTACAAATTATTATTTCGTTTTTTTAAAATGAAAACAAGAAAAAAAGAGGGAGTAATATGGAAGCGATAGCTGAGGAGAAAGAATATTCATCAAATTTATTTAGAAATAAACCCTTTATGTTAATTATGATGGCAGCAGGATTTTCTAGTTTAGGTTCATCAATGTTTCTTTTTACACAGACATGGTATATAGTAAAGTTTTTAAATTTAGGAGAAGCTGTAGGATGGGTAATGATGGGGGCAAGTATTCCACAAATATTATTTTTATTTGTAGGAGGTGTGCTTGCGGATCACCGGAACAAGGGAAAGATTATGTTATGGTCAGATTTTATGAGAACGATTCTTGTAGCTTCAATTGTTTTATTATTCCTACTATTCGCAAAAGTTAACTTTATAATATTTATTGCCTACTCCTTTTTATTTGGAATATTGAACGCGTTTTTCTATCCTGCTAGGGATTCATTCATACCATTAATAGTCGGAGCATCTCAATTAGCAAGAGCAAATTCTATTATTTATACGACAAATCAGTTTACAGTAATCGTAGGACCTGTAATTGCTGGGATATTAATAGGGAAATACAATTATATGATAGCATTTATATTTGTTGCTAGTATGCTACTAATAAGTACGATTATGGTTACCTTTATTAAGGTTCAGCATGGTAAAAAGAAAAGTGTAGAGAGAATTAGGATTGGAACAGAAATCCAAAAGGGTATCCAATATTTACGCCAATCTAACATTTTGTTATCTCTTGTATTCATTTCTATTTTAGTTAATTTTCTTATAGTTGGTCCCTTATTTATAGGATTACCTATTTTTGTTGATACCGTATTAAATGGAGAGGCATTTGACTATAGTTTTTTAGAGGCGAGTTTATCATTAGGTTTATTTATTGGATCCATTATTATGGTATTACTCAATGTAAAAAAGCAAAGAGGAAAATTAATTCTTATACTTCTTATGTGTTTATCTATAAGTTTTATAATTTTTAGTACATCTATAGAATTTTTGTATAGTGTAATTATGTTGTTTCTTGTTGGATTGTTCACACAAATGATAATAATTCCAGTAATTAGTATTATTCAGGAGTATACAGAAAAACAGTATTTGGGAAGAATTATGAGTTTACTCACTTTAGCATCGATGGGGCTAACACCGCTTTCTTATGGGGTTACGTCAATGCTTCTTATGTATAACATTGGGATTTCAAATATTATATTTTGGAGTGGTATTTCTGTATTTGTTGTAGCGATTGTTTTTTATTCTTTACGTCAAGGAATACGTTATGTTGAATAAGTTATTCTAGAATATAAATTGTTAAGTAATAGTTAGAAATATGAAAGTAAGTATATAGTAAAAACATTTTTGATTGAATGAATTAAAAAAAGGAAATATAGGTTGACATACAGGAGGATAAGAAATGATCAAAAAAATTGAGCATATTGGAATAGCAGTAAATTCTTTGGAAAGGGCATTACCTTTTTATGTAGATGTTCTAAAGTTAAAATTATTAGGGATAGAGGAGATAGTGGTACAAAAAGTAAAAGTTGCCTTTTTAGCTATTGGTGACAGTAAATTAGAGTTATTGGAACCATTAAGTTCAGAAAGTTCAATCGCACGATTTATACAGAAAAATGGGGAGGGGATACACCATATAGCATTAGGAACAACCTCTCTTGAGGAAAGGATTCGGCATATGAAGGAATGTGGAATACAAATGATTAATGAAATCCCTCAAAGAGGGGCAAAAGGCACGTCAATTGCTTTTATTCATCCTAGTTCAAGCTATGGTACATTGTACGAGCTATGTGATAAGGGGGGAGAATATGATTGATATTTACGGTAAAATAACTGAATTATATGACAAAAAGAATAGTATTGAAATTGGAGGGGGTTATGAAAGAGTTGAAAGGCAATACCAAAAAGGTAAACTGACAGCGAGAGAACGTATAGAATTGCTATTAGATAAAGATACATTTGTAGAGTTACAACCGTTTATTGAACATAGGTGTACAGATTTTGGGTTAGATAAAAAAGTAGGTCCTGGTGACGGAGTTGTTACAGGATATGGAAAAGTAAATGGTCGTCCAATTTACCTATTTTCACAAGACTTTACTGTATTTGGTGGCGCGCTCGGAGAAATGCATGCGAAGAAAATTTCAAATATCATGGATTTGGCTGGGAAAAATGGTATTCCCATTGTTGGTTTAAATGATTCAGGTGGTGCACGTATTCAAGAAGGAGTGCTATCTCTAGATGGATATGGCCAAATTTTTCATAGAAATGTGAAATATTCAGGAGTTATCCCTCAAATATCAGTAATTTTAGGAGCTTGTGCAGGAGGCGCGGTATACTCTCCAGCTATTACAGATTTTGTTATTATGGTTGAAGAGAAGAGTCAGATGTTTATTACTGGACCAAAAGTAATTGAGGCAGTAACAGGAGAAAAAATTTCACCTGAGAATTTAGGTGGAGCGATGGTTCATAATCAAATCAGTGGAAATGCGCATTTTTCTGCAGTGGACGAGTATGAAGCATTGTATCTTGTTCGTACACTTCTTTCATATTTACCACAAAATTATCAAGAGAAATCACCTATAATTAAAGAAGAATCAGTGGAAGATTATCGTGAAGATTTAGCTGATATTATCCCTGATGATACACAAAGGCCTTATGATATACGTCATGTTATTGAACAAGTGGTTGATATTATGTCTTTTTTTGAAGTGCAAAAAAGTTTTGCGAAAAATATTGTAATAGGGTTTGCTCGTATAAAAGGAGAAGTAGTGGGTCTTGTTTGTAATCAGCCGAAGAAATTAGCTGGAAGTTTAGATATTGATTCGTCTGATAAAATAGCACGTTTTATTCGTTTTTGTGATTCTTTCCAGATTCCATTGATTACATTTGAAGATGTAACGGGTTTTTTTCCGGGTGTAAAGCAAGAACATAATGGTATTATTCGTCACGGTGCTAAAATTTTATACGCTTATTCTGAAGCAACAGTTCCGAAAATTACAGTGATTTTGAGAAAGGCTTATGGTGGAGCGTATGTTGCATTAAATAGCAAGGCTATCGGAGCGGATGTCGTATATGCATGGCCAAATGCAGAAATTGCAGTAATGGGATCACAAGGGGCAGTAAATATTATCTTTTCAAAGGATATTCAAAAGAGCGATAAACCTGATATGAAACGTAGAGAGCTGGGTAAGGAATATAGTGATAAATTTGCAAATCCATATATTGCTGCAAAGTATGGATTTGTTGATGATGTTATAGATCCAAGGGAAACACGTATAAAATTGATACAGGCACTTGATATGCTACGAACGAAGAAAGAGGAAAAAGTCATGAAAAAACATGGGAACATGCCACTGTAAGTTCTTATGCATTAAGTTGATTTTTTGCTATAACCCCCCCTTTTAAAATACTAAGTATTTTAAAAGGGGGGGTTAACAATTACAAAAAGTGTTTTAGTAGTGCAAATACTTTCTATATTTAATAAGAAGTATTTTTTGATGTCCCTTTTTTAGGAAAGAATGTATAAGATAGAGAGATTACTGCGTCTATAGCTAGTATAAGTGACCAAACCCTACTTAAATTATTAAAAGCGATGTTATTAGATGGGAAATGTGGCTGCTTTTCTTCAAACCAAGTTACTAGTGTATTCCATATACTATGAATATCGGTGAGCTGATCAGATAGTCCGAATATGGAAACTAGTACAACGTGAGCTACTATATAAATAAGTAAATGGATGGAAAAGTGTTTTCGTTCCATTTTTGCATGCTCTTTTCCGGATAGTTTTTTAACATTCGGAAGTTCAGGTATAGGATTTCCTTTCCATTTTGCAACCTTTTTTTGAATAAAAGCATCGAGTTTTCTAAAGTCAGTTTTTCCATAAGTGAGTGCATATACAATAATTATTACTATGATAAGTTGATAATTGGAAAATTTACCTGTGTTTAAATAATCAAAAAACCCCATAGTAGCAATCCATAAATCATTTACAATAAATAGTATGAAGAATGCGATACTTAATTTTTTAAATTCAAACCAATAACGTAGTAATAAGAAGCATATAATAGAAATCCAGAATATAGCCTCAGCCATAATGAGAAATGTCCATTTATTTTCTAGAATAAAATTCATTTTTGATCCTCCTTAATCTTTTTGAAACATATCTAGCCATTTTAAATCAGCCTCTAAATGAAGAAGTTTCCCTTCAATTAGGAATGACATCCCTTCACTTTCTTTAGTAGAATCAATATTGAGCCGTAATCTTTGAAGTTGTAATATTGTTTTGATAATAGATTCTTTTTGTTGTCTAATCATACTGGATAGTTGAGAGTAGTGTAATCTTTTTGCGCATAATAACTTAAAGTAAAATTCGTCTTTTAGGATCGACGTTTCTACAGGGAAGAGAAGCCAGTTGTGAAGTTCCTCTTCCCCGCTTTTAGTAATTTTATAAGTTTTTAAATCAGATTCACTTTCTTCGTATATCTCTTCTACAAATCCATCCCTAATTAGTCGATCTATTGTTGTATAGATTTGTCCAGTATTTAGTTCCCATTGTTTGTAAACCATCGTATCAAAAGAGACTTTCAAATCATAACGATGTCGAGGGGATTGAGATAACAATGTTAATATCGCATGTTTTACTGACATATTTATTCACCACTAATCTTCTTTTAGTGCTCTATCAAGTTTAGTATTCGCTGCCTTGTAAGCCGGTATAATAGCGGACAGACAGCTAACGAGAATACCGAAAATAATTGTAGTTACTAAGGTAGGAAGTGACATGGAAAATTCAATTAAAGGATCAGACGCAAGTGAAGTGTTTAAGTATATAGTAAGAATTCCTAGGATGCCCCCTATAATTACACCGTTTATTCCTATAATAAGGCCTTCGTATATAATCATTTTATACACTTGGGTAGTTGTAAAGGCAACTGCTCTCATAATAGCAATTTCTCGTGTGCGATCTATTACATTGATAATTAAAGCATTTAAAATTCCAATCCCAGAAACGATGATGGTAATAATAAGTAAACCGTTAAATAAAGATTTTACACCTGGTAGAGCCCGTTTTTGTTTTTCAATTTCTTCATGTAAAGTTCGAATTTCAGAGAGTTCATTCTGGAATGATTTTAGAATGTTCTGTTTTACGTAAGCCTCATTCTTATTATTGGTAGTTAGTATAAGTCCTTTATAAGCCTCTATCCCATGGAAGTGAGTATCAAAGTTTTCTTTCTCCATGAAAGCTGTATAACCACCGTATACTGAAGAGCTGACTTTCCCAACCACTTGTAGTTCCTTTGTAGTATTATTATCTTGCAAGATAGTAATAGTTTCTCCTATGGATCCTCCCCATTCTTTAAATGCATAATCACCTAACAAAATTCCATTTGTATTTTTAGCTAGCTTTTTTAATAGTTCTTTTTCTTTATGATTTGGATCATAAAATAAGGGGTTTTGTTTATACCAATTTAAATCTGTACTAATAACAGTGAAATTACGAGTCTCTTTTTTAGATTTCCAAATTACTTCTTTTTCTTTATAAGAGATAACCTGTTTTACACCTTCTATCCTTTGGATTTGTGGCAATATATTAGTAATAGGAGTTTCTGTTGAAAATTGTAGGTTGCCACCAAAAGAACGAGTTACGTCTTCACTTAAATTTTTTTCTAAGGAAGTGAAGATAGAAGAAACTAGTAGCCCTAAGCAGATAGCTAAAGCTAAAATAGCCGACATATTAGCTGATCGTTTTAATGTGAGTAAAGTATTGTTACTTGCCACTTTCCCTTCATAACCTAAAATTTTTATCTTACCCAATAAGTTTGTAATTAGCCTCATTAAAAAGGGAAACAGCAATATAATTCCTATAAACAAGAATAATATTGAACTAATATGATTAATGAAGATACCTAAGGTTGAAACAATTCCAGTGATAGCACGCAGCTTACTATTTTTTACTTGTACAGAAGGCACATTTTTCAAGGTAGCAATTATATTAACTTTACTCGCATATGTTACTGGAATAATAGAAGCTAGTATAGGTATAAGGATTCCCAGGAATAGTGTTGCGGGTAAAGCAAATTGATATTGGATTGTATATGCCATATTTTCTTGAAATGAATTGAATAATGTCCCCTGTAAGATAGTAGCCAAACCAAATCCGAGTGGAACCCCAAATATTAAGCTTATTCCGGCTAGCATAATTACTTCCATAAGGAAGAACTGCTTGATTTGAAAAGGAGTATAACCAATTGTTTTCATAATGGCAATTTCATTCTTTCTCTCTACGATGTTAACATACAAAGTATTATAAAGAATAAAGGAGCTAATAAACATTGCTAATCCACCGATTGCATAAAGCATAAAATATAAATCATCTAACTGATTAGTTTGTTTTTCATCTAGAATAACCTTTTGTACTGATATAAAAGGATCAGTAATGTTATCTTTTAAAGATGTTACAACTGATTGAGAATCTGAGGTGGATTGTAATTTTAGTCTTATTTCTTGTATTTCGTTAGGAAGTTGAAACCATGATTGAACAGTAGTTAATGAAGATAGTGCTCGCCAACTCTTATCACTTGCTTCCTTCCAATTATTTGGTCCTTCTAATAAAGGAGTGTTTTCAACAATAGCAGCAATTGTGACTAGCTTTTTCCCAGACGGAAGATTTAGTGTAATAGTATCTTGCACATTCACGCCCCAAATTTCAGCTGTTTTCATTGGAATAATGATTCCTTTATTATTTAAATTACCATGAATTACTTTAAGAGAAAGCAATTCATTTTGAAAAGAAGAAAGACCTGTAACACGAATTCTGGTTTGAGTAAAACTTCGATCTTCTTTTAGATTAAAGCTAGCTTGCTTGTGAAGTACAGCTGTTGCACTATGTACTCCTTTTTCTCGTTCTGCAATATTTAATATGTCTTTGGAAAATAGGTGCTTACTAGATGAAATAGTATAATCTGCGTTTCCTGTATAGAGTTGTAGACGTTTATTTGTTATTTCTTTAGCCGTTTCTACAGTACTAATTACTGCAAACATGGTAGAAATTCCAATGATAATTGCCATGATCGTGATAAGTGCTCTTAGTTTTTTACGTATTAAGCTTCGATAAGACACTCGCCATAACATCATCGGTATCGCCCTCCGTTTTTATATCTGATTCAATTATTCCGTCCCTTAGTAGAATAATACGATCTGCATAACTTGCAGCTAATATGTCGTGAGTAACCATAACGATTGTCAATCCTTCGTTACGATGTAGAGAGGATAATAATTGTAAGACTTCAGTACCAGTTTTCCGGTCTAAATTTCCTGTTGGTTCATCAGCTAAAATCAACTTAGGCTGCATTGACAGTGCTCTTGCAATTGATACACGTTGTTGTTGGCCACCGCTTAGCTGAGAAGGGAAATTATTCTCTTTTCCTTCCAGTTTTACGGCTTGAATAAGAAAGGAAATTCTTTCATTAATGGTATTTTTATTTAAATGAGCAGCCTGCATAGGGAAAGCGATGTTTTCTGTAACAGTCATGTTAGGTAATAATTGATAATTCTGAAATATGAACCCTACATTTTTTCTTCTAAATAATGTACGCTTTCTTTCGTTTAATTTATTTATGGTATTTCCATCGATAAAAATATCTCCTTCGTCAGGTGTATCAAGACCACCAAGTAAATTTAGTAATGTGCTTTTTCCAGAACCAGATGGCCCCATTATTGCTATAAATTCCCCTTTAGGAATCTCTAAATTGATATCACGTAGTACAGGAAAGATCGATTCTCCAAGAAGATAATTTTTATTTATATTCTGCCCTTTAATCATAAAGTACCTCCTATTCATTGTATATACTCAGTATATACTAAGTGTATACCGAGTATATACTAAGTAAATAGAAGATGTCAAAAAAAAATGAAAATTATTTTTATTTTTGGGGAGCTGAATATAAAGATGCAATAGTCGGGAGTTGAATAGGGTGAAAAAATATGTTGTTTTTTGTGCAAATACATGTGGAGTAATTATTTTTAACAATAAAGCTATTGAGTCTCCAATCTTCAATATGAAAATTATTCAAATTAATGTCTGGTGTTAAATAACCTGAAATTTTATTTGGGGCTTTTTGAAAACCGGTTCCTTTTGCTTTAACAATGGCTTCTTTTTGAGTCCAAAGATGATAAAATGCATGGACTTTTTCTGATTGGCTGAGTTTATGAAAATTTTTTAATTCTGTATTAGTCATAATATGGGGACTAAGTTCGTTAGGATTGAAATCAGAATTTATATTCTCAATATCAATACCGATAGTTTGATATTGAGAGAAAGAGAAAGCGGCAATATCTTGAGAGTGTGAGAGACTAAAATTTATATCTTGATAGTTTTGTAAAGAAGATACGTACGGCTTAC
Organism: Bacillus cereus group sp. MYBK101-2; assembly: GCF_051918845.1. Lineage (NCBI taxonomy): Bacteria > Bacillati > Bacillota > Bacilli > Caryophanales > Bacillaceae > Bacillus > Bacillus cereus group sp. MYBK101-2. The sequence goes on from NZ_JBQAIE010000010.1 coordinate 78,385, forward strand.
CATATGAATTATATTCTAGTTTAATTTCTTGTGGGTCTATCTTAAGGTATATACCTAATAAAGTACGTAAAATACCACGACAAGCAATAAAAGTCTGTTTGGACTTTTGATTTATAAATTGGTTTGCTCGGATTTTTTCATCTTCTGAAAGGATACTATTTAACGTATAGGAAGATTTATCCAATTCCAATAACCAAATATGAGCATTAGTTTTGGATAAAACTGGAACATTTTTCAAGTAATCATTAAGTATAATCATTTTATCTCTCCTTTTAAGATTGTTTTCTTTTAACGTATTGAAAAAATATATAGGAGTCAATACAGTTATGGATTTCTTGCGCTTTATACGGATGTGTAGAATGTTGAGAAATATTACAATTTTGTTGAGTAAGTACATAAGAATAAAGGAGGATTTAATATTTGAAGGATTTACATTTGTTTGTAACACTACTTGTTGTACTAGTAATAATTATTGCAGTATCGCGGTTTATAGGATATTTATGTTTGCGTGTTGGTCAGCCACGTGTTTTAGGGGAGATGATAGCGGGAGTTTTATTAGGACCGACTTTGTTTGGAGCCCTTGTACCAGATTTACATGCAGTGCTATTCTCAGCTGACATTAAAATGGTATTGTATATGCTTAGTAATCTAGGTCTAGCTCTTTATATGTTTTTAGTTGGGACGGAGCTTAACTTTGGAGAATTTGACAAGCGTTTTTATAAAAATTCAGTTGCTTTAGCATCAGCTGGGTTTATTACTCCTTTTGTATCTGGTATTTTTCTGGCCCTATTATTACACAATCAATTTTCCAAGGAAAGTAACTGGCTACATTTTAGTTTGTTTCTCGCGATTGCTATTTCTATGACGGCATTTCCAATGTTAGCTAGAATTTTTCAAGAGAGAAAACTAATGAATTCAAAAATTGCTAACATTACCTTGTTAGCTGCTAGCATTATTGATGCACTTGGTTGGATTGCATTGGCTATTGTAACTGCTTTAGTGACGACTAATTCAGTTAGAGGTGGCTTGATTGCTGCAGGAGGGGCGCTAGTTTTTATGCTAGTATTGTTAACTGTTATTAAACCGTTAATGAATAAGTTTGGAAACCTTGTTGAAGAAAGAGGGAATTTATCACAAGGTCATTTAGGAGTTATCATTGCTCTTGTATTAAGTGCTGCGGCTGTAACGGACTACATCGGGGTATATTCAGTATTTGGTGGTTTTATGTTGGGGCTTGTTATGCCGAAAAATCCCAATTTCCAAAGAGAGCTTCGTTCTAAATTAGAGGATATAGTTGTAGTATTTCTAGTTCCTATTTTCTTTACTTATTCTGGAATTAATACAAGTTTTGCAACTTTAAATTACTCTCTTTTTGTCGCCTTTCTTGCTATCTTGTCAATTGCTGTTGCTAGTAAATATTTCGCTTGTCTTTTAGTAATGAAAAGAATGGGGTTTGGATGGAGAGAATCTTCTGCCATCGGTTCCCTTATGAATGCAAGAGGATTAATGGAATTGATTGTTTTAAATGTAGGACTTGCTTATGGAATAATTTCTCAGGAATTATTTTCTTTGCTGGTCTGGATGGCTATTATTACAACAGCCCTGGCGATGCCAGTATATAATCTTTCTTTTTCATTAAAGAAAAAAGTGAAAGTGAAAAATAAAGAATTGAGAGTTAGTTGATTTTTTACTTGTTTGTTGCTATTTAAAATTTATTTCAAAACATATAGGGGGATTTAGAAATGGAGAAATTTATTCATGATGTAATAATTATTGGTGGAGGACCTGGTGGTATACAATTAGCATTAACTTATAAAGAATTATGTAGGGAACAGGGAAAAGAGCCTAACATGGTAATTCTTGAGGCTTCTCATGAGGTGGGACATTCATTTAGTAAATTCCCGGTCCATGGTAATTTAATTAGTAATAATAAATTATATTCAGGAAAGCCTTACAAGAGTCGGTATGCAGAGAGATTTGATTGGAATAGCTTAGTTACAAAAGATAAAGATATTCTAATGCGTAATTATAGTAAGGATTTTTATCCACGTCGAGAAAGTGTTGTTCAAATGTTAGGTGATCTAGTATGTAAGTATGAGTTACCAGTTCAATATAGTACGAAATGGATAGGGACAAAAAAGAACGAAGACGATTTATTTGAAGTGGAAACAACAAAAGGAGTGTTTTTAGGACGGATAGTGGTTGTAGCGACAGGACTAAAACCAAGTAAGCCCAAGATTAAAGGTATTGAAATGGTCACGATGTATGAAGACATGAAACCGAAAGAATATTACCGAGATAAAAGAGTAATGATCATTGGAAAAGGGAATAGTGGGAGTGAAAGTGCGTTAGACATCTTAAATGAAGCAAATGTTATTATGTTAGCCAGTCCTACGCCAGCTAAATTAGCTTATCAAACACATTATGTTGGCAATCTACGGGCTGTTAACTCTATTATTGCAGAGAATTATCAATTAAAACATCAGGCGGCTCTTCTTGATTGTAAAATTGAGAATATTGAGAAAGTTGAGAGCGGGTTTGAAGTTACTGTAGCATACGTACATGCCAAAGGAGAGGTTGAGACGCTGTTTTTTAATGAAATTATTGCTGCAACTGGTTTTGAAGCAAATGTGGAGTTGCTTATTCACGATTTTGATATTAATATCATTCACAATAAATTTCCTTCTATTACAGGAGTGTTTGAATCTACTGAAGTTAAAAATTTATACTTTGCGGGGGCGCAAACACATGGTTTAGATTATAAAAGTACATCTACAAGTGGCTTTATTCATGGCTTCCGTTATAATTCAAAGATTCTTGCTCACCACATAGCTGAAAAGTTAGGAATGGTGGAGAGAGAAGCTAATTCTGTGGAAGGCTGTGTAGTGGATTTGATTTTGGATGAATTAAATAATTCAGGGGAGCTTTGGCTTCAACCAGCTTTAGTGGGTCTTTTATTAAGAAAAAAGAATGATGAGTGGAATAATCTGGGGCATCGTACATCATATGAATTCAAAGAGATGAAAGTGAAAGAAGGGGAGTCACTTGTGTTTGTAACCCTTGAATATGGTGATATTCATGAATTTCATGATGTTTTGAATATACCGCGTGTTCCAGGAGATGCTGCCGAAAGTGTTCATATTCACCCTGTTATTCATGTGAAGATAGAAGAGGATATTAAAGAAAATCATTTAGAAGAACATTTAGAATCTCGTTTTGATAAAGACAAATATGCTCCTTTTCTTGAAGGAATTATTAATCAAATAGAAGGAGCAAGTGCAATAAGTAAGTAGAATTGAACGAGTTGTATTTTTGATAAGTAGAAGGTATAAAAATGTTAAATTAATTTATATTAATTATTTATTATTGGTTTGTTTTTTCTGGAAAATTAGAATTGTATGTCGGAATAACCTTTTATGGTTATAGTCTATTCTTTTTTTAGTATAAGAAGTCGAGGTAAATATGAACATAATTAAGGTAGTCCTCTTTGTGTGAGGGCTGCCTTATATGCTTCTGAAATTTTACTATGGCGCCAAGATTTATAGGGGAATGTTTAATTTATGTTAGAGTCTGCTATTTATAGTTTTTTATTTTTTAAGGTTGCGGAAAATACGGATGTAGTTATATCTATAAATTTGTAGAATAATAGTAAATTTGAAAGTAAAAGGAGATTGCTGTGAAAAGACGTGTAGTGGTAACTGGTATGGGAGTTGTTACACCTATTGGGAATGATGTGAAATCTTTTTGGGATAATTTGCTGCAGGGTGTAAGTGGAGTAGGTTATATAAGTTCTTTTGATACAGAAGGTTATATAACTAAAATAGGTGCTGAGGTGAAAGGATTTGATCCTAACATTTATTTTAACTCTAAGGAAATCAATCGTATGGATAAATTTACACAATATGGAATAGTGGCCGCAAGGCAGGCGATTGAGGAAGCTAAATTAAATATAGATAAAATTGATCCATACCGAATTGGAACTATGGTAGGTTCAGGAGCAGGTGGCATGAATATGCTCCTGAATAATCACAAGAAACTTTTGGAAAAAGGACCTAGAGCTATAAGTGCTTATGTAGCCTCTGGAATTTTAATTAACAGTTTATCGAATGAAATTGCTATTCGTATAGGCGCAAAGGCAAAGAGTGGAGCATTTGTAACTGCTTGTGCAACTGCAGCTAATTGTATTGGTGAAGGAATGCGTGCTATACAGCATGACGAGGCAGATATCATGATTGTTGGGGGAGTAGAAGGGGATTTTACTCAGATTGATGTAGCTTCTTTTTCTAAAATAAGGGTGCTTTCTACTAGGAACAATTCTCCTCAAGAAGCAAGCCGACCTTTTGATAAAAATAGAGATGGTTTTGTAATTGGTACAGGTGGTGGGGTTTTAGTTCTAGAATCAGAAGAATTTGCAAGGGAAAGAGGGGCAAATATACTAGCTGAATTATCTGGATATGGAGCGACAACGGACGCCTATCATATCACTACACCAGATGGTAAAGGCATGTTCATGGCAATGAAATTGGCTTTAAAAGAAGCTGGTTTGATGCCAAATGATTTAGACTATATCAATGCTCATGGAACAAGTACTAGACTTAATGATTATTGTGAAACAATGGCAATAAAAAAAATGATGGGGGAAAAGGCTAAATCAATTCCAGTTAGTTCTATCAAATCTATGACTGGTCATCTGCTTGGAGGTGCTGGAGCAGTAGAGCTAATTGCAAGTATTTTAGCTTTAAAAGAGCATGTTGTTCCTCCCACGATTAATTATAAGGAACAGGATGAGGGAATGGATTTGAACTATGTACCTAATGTGGCACAAGTACAAAAGGTTAGTGCGGTAATGAGCAATTCATTTGGATTTGGTGGACATAACACTTGCCTTGTTGCAAAAAAATATAATAAATAAACTAAAGGAGGGAAATGGGTAAAATGAAGAAGGGGTATAGAGAGGATAACCTGGAAAGATTTTTAAATATGGATTTATGTATCCATGAGTTAATAGAAAAACAGGTTGAATTAACAGCTGACAAAATAGCAGTTATGTTTGAAGGGAAAAAGCTTTCTTATAAACAACTAAATGAAAGAGCAAATCAATTAGCGAACCTTTTAATTCGAAAAGGTTTAGAAATAGAAGACCCGGTTGGGGTTTGCATGGAACGTTCTATAGACTTAGTAGTTACATTATTAGGAATTTTAAAGGCTGGTGGTGCGTATGTACCTTTGGATCCATCGTACCCGAAGCAAAGATTGGATTATATGCTTGGTAATTCTAGTCCAGCATTTATTATCTCGACAAAAGATAAAAATGGATTGTTTATATCATCTCTCGATCAAGAAAAATGTATTTATTTGGATGCATGTAAAGAATTAGAAGTTGAAGCTAAAGTTAATCCTAATGTACCAGTTAAATCAGAAAATCTAATGTATATTATTTATACATCTGGTTCGACTGGTAAGCCTAAAGGTGTAATGAATACACATGCAGCTCTAAATAATCGTCTTCAATGGATGCAGCAAGAATTTAATTTAGGAGAAATGGATCGTGTTTTACAAAAAACTCCATATAGTTTTGATGTTTCGGTATGGGAATTCTTTTGGCCGTTGCTTTCTGGGGCAACCCTAGTAATGGCAAAGCCAGATAAGCATAAAGATCCAAAATACCTTTTGAAAGTAATTGAGGAATATCAAATTACAACGGTTCATTTTGTACCCTCTATGTTACAAATCTTTTTAGATGCTTGTTCAAAACAAGAAAAAACATCTTTAAAGAGGGTAATCTGTAGTGGAGAAGCGCTACCTAAGTCAATGGAAAAAATGTTCTTTGGAAAAATGGAAAAAGTAGAGCTTTATAATCTATATGGACCAACTGAAGCAGCTATTGATGTTTCTTATTGGAAATGCAATGGACAAGAAGTTGCGAATGTAGTACCAATTGGAAACCCCATTAGTAATATACAACTTTATATACTAGATGAAAATCAGAAACCCATTGAAGAAGCAGGGGTTAATGGTGAGCTATATATTGGTGGAATAGGTGTTGCGAGAGGATACTATAAAAATCCTAAATTGACAGAGGAAAAATTTGTTGGAAATCCATTTAAAGATGGAGAAAGGTTATATAGAACAGGTGATATTTGTAGATTTCGTCGAGATGGTGTAATCGAGTATGTAGGAAGAAGTGATTTCCAAGTTAAAATTCGTGGTATAAGAGTTGAATTGGGAGAAATTGAATCCGTTATTGAAAGTTTCCCTCATATTAAACAGTGTATTGTATCTGCATTTTATGAAAAGGATCATACATATTTAACAGCCTATATAACACTAGTTAAAGGGGAGAATTGGGATGAAGAGGCGACGAGAATAGAGATTGGGAATTTACTTCCTGAATATATGGTTCCTTCATTTTTTGTGAAACTAGAAACCCTACCCTTATCTTTAAATGGAAAAATAAATAGAAGTCAGCTACCGAATCCAAAAATTCTAAGAGTTATTGAAGAAAGTGAAAAGCCTGTAACTGATACAGAAAAATATATAGCTAATTTGTGGATGGAATTTCTTAACTTAGAGCAGGTAGGTCTTAATGAAGCATTTATTAATATAGGAGGGAATTCTTTATTTGCTGCAAGATTTGTGGCGCGGGTAAAGGAAGAATTAAATGTTTCTATAAATTTACAACATGTATTTGAATATCAAACAGTTCGTAAGATTAGTGAATTTATTGAAGGGGGAAAATTCGATTCAGAGCATATAGAATTAGTTGCGAATACTTCATCTAATATTCAGATGGACCTGTCATATTCACAAAAAAGATTGTGGTTTATTAATGAGCTAGAAGGTTTAAGTTCTTTATATAGTTTACCTAATTATATGGAGATTGAGGGAGATTTACATGTTTCAAGTTTGGAAAAAAGTTTAAATCAGATAATAGAGCATCAATCGATTTTAAGGAGTAACTTTTTTTCAAGGGAAGGTGTACCATATCAGAAAATTAACCCTCATAAGGAGCTTATTTTGGATATTAGTGACTTTTCTCTATATGGAGAAGAGAACGGAAAGAAAGAAGCAATGAAAGAAATGCAAGAGGATGCTAGTATCCCTTTTAATCTTGAGACAGAGGCATTATATCGTTTCAAATTATTTAAAATTAATGAAAATCGTTATATTTTATATTTCAATATGCATCATATTATCTCAGATGGATGGTCGCATAACTTGTTAAGGGATAAAATATTGGAAAATTACAAAAAAATATGTAAATCGAAAGCTATTAGGGAAGAAGAGGGAATTCAATATATTGATTATGTAAAATGGCAGAATAGATCGGAAAATAGTGGGTTATACAAAAAACAGTTGGCCTATTGGAAGGAGAAGTTATCCGCTGAGGTACCTATTGTTCAGTTAACTGCAGATCAGAAGAAAGTCCCATTTGATAATCATAAAGGGAATATAAAGGTGTTTAAACTATCAAATCAATTAATAGGTCAATTGGATAGATTTTGTAAGAGGCAGGGCAGTACATTATTCATGGCCATGCTTTCTATATATAAAATTTTCTTATATCGTCTTTCATCTGAGAATGAATTGGCTGTAGGAACACCTGTCGCTGGTCGTAATCATTCGAAATTAGAGGAGTTAATAGGCTTCTTTGTTAATACATTAGTTATTCGCGATACAATTGAAGAAGGTATGTCATTTGAAGATGTATTAAAAGGTGTTAGAAAATCATCAATCGAAGCATTTTCTAATAGTAATGTGCCGTTTGAAAAGGTTGTAGAAGAGATTCAGCCTCAACGGTCTATAAATCAAATGCCATTATTTCAATATATGTTTGCTTTTCAGGAATTTCCTGTATCATCAGTGGACATTCATAATTTAGATATTAGTAATCCAGTACCTATTCATAATGGAACAGCTAAATTTGATTTAACTTTATTTATTGAGAGGGACAGTGATGGTTATTACGGGAAATGGGAATATAGAACTGCTGTCTTCAGTGAGGAAGCAATCGAATGTTTTACAAATGTCTTTTTAAATATACTATCTGCCGTAGTCAATAATTTTAATCTACCTGTAGAGGAGCTTGCGTTACTTACTAAACAGGAAGAAGAATTTTTAATAAAAGGGTTAAATCCAGATCAGAACAATTTTCCAGATGTTTGTTTGCATGAACTTTTTGAGCAACAAGTAAGTCGTACACCTGAATATATTGCAGTAAAGTATGAAGGGCAACAACTAACATATAGGGAGTTAGATGAAAAATCTAATAAATTGGCACATTTTCTTATCGATAAAGGGATTGCTCCAGATAAACCAGTTGGGTTAAGAATTGATCGATCTTTAGAACTCGTTGTAGCAATATTAGGAATTCTAAAAGCGGGTGGAGCATATCTTCCAATTGATACGGAACTTCCGGAAAACCGTGTGTATTCTATACTCAATGATGCTTCTACATCATTATGTTTGACGCAGAATTCAGAAGTTACTTTACAACGCAAGGATATCGAATACGTAGAATTTTCTTTAGAAGAAGAGAAATTTAACTGTTATCCGGGTGATAAGCCACCAGTTGCGTTAAAGACAGATAACCTTGTATCAGTTTACTATACATCGGGGTCTACAGGGAAGCCAAAAGGAGTTAGTAGTACACATAAGGGTTGGGTAAATAGAATGAATTGGATGCAAAATAAGCATCGTTTAAATGAGAAAGAGGTCGTTTTACAAAAGACTACTTTGACATTTGACGATGCTGCAGTAGAATTCTTTTGGCCGTTGATGGTCGGTGGAACTATTGCACTCATTCCTAAGGGTGCTCATAAAGACCCTAATAGCATAATAAACTATGCGATTCATTATAAGACTTCAGTATTACAATTTGTTCCGAGTATGTTGGAAATGGTTTTGGAGTTGATTAAACCAGAACAAAAAAAATTGTTATCTAATTTAAGAGTAGTTGTTTCAAGCGGTGAGGCTTTAAAGACGGAGCTTGTTAATACTTTCTATGAAAAAATGCCAGGGAGTCTATTTAATTCATGGGGCGCAACAGAGGTATCTATTGATTCTACTTGTTTTGATTGTCAGCCAGTTTATGATCAATTGCCAGAGGTTGTATCAGTAGGTCAACCAATTGATAATAATCGTGTTTATGTACTTGACTGCTATTTGAGACCTGTTCCTTGTGGAACTATTGGTGATTTATACATTGCAGGCATAGGTTTAGCAAGAGGATATTTGAATAATCCCGAAAGAACAGCGGAGGCCTTTATTTCAGATCCTTTTTATCCAGGAGAGTCTATGTATCGAACAGGAGATAGAGGATATTTGCAACCTGATGGAAATATTATGTTCGTTGGTCGAGAGGATAATCAAATCAAATTAAGAGGGATGCGGGTTGAACTTGGTGAAATTGAAAATAACTTGAGAATGTTGAAGGGGATAAAGGAAGCAGTAGTAAGGAAGACGGATGATGATATTGAACATTTAGTTGCATATTACACAAGTGAACAGGGGAATCAGGATTCCTGGATTATAAAGCGAGAGTTACAACAAGTTCTACCGGATTATATGGTGCCAAGCTACTATATAGAGATGGAAAATTTTCCACTTAATGCAAATGGAAAAATTGAACGAAATAAACTCCCAGATCCTTTACAAGAACATTTAATAATCAACTCTCAATATGTAATGCCAAGAACTCACGTTGAGAAAAAATTGGTGTCAATTTGGAATAGAAGATTAGGAGTAGAACGTATTGGTATTCAGGACAACTTCTTTGAACTTGGAGGGCATTCGCTACTTGCTGTACAAATTACAGCGGACATTAATAAAGAGTTTCAAACTAATATGCAGGTTAAGTTATTATTTGAGAATCCTACAATAGAAGGAATCAGTAATAATATTCAAGAGGGAAAAGGGGAAGTTGCGATTGAAAAATTTATTGATAAGATTGATCGAAATAAAAACATTCCTTTGTCAGACGCTCAAAAGCGAATATGGTTTTTAAATCAATTAAATGATGATACTAAATACAATATGCCTCTTGTATTAAATTTTAGTGGGTTAATAGATGAGAAAAGGTTAAATAATTGTATTAATCAACTTATATCTAGACATGAATCTTTGAGAACTATATTTATTGAAGAAGAGGGTATTCCTTATCAAAAAGTATTATCTAAAGGTAACATTCCCTTGCAAATAAAACATTTTAAAGGAAATAATTCACAAGGGATTATTCAAGAAGAACTGCAAAAACCTTTTAATTTATCACACGGGCCTCTAGTGAGGGGTGTATTAGTGAGAGGTGTTACAGAGGATACATTAATTTTAGTATTTCACCATATCATTTGTGATGGATGGTCACTAACAGTTTTAAAAGAAGAACTTCTTCAGCTGTATATGGGTAAATTAGATTTGTTAATGGAAGCGCCTATTCAATATCCCGATTATGCTGTGTGGCAAAGACAGCAGAGTCAAGAATTGAATTATAAAAAGCAGGTTTTATACTGGAAGGAAAAATTTAGGGGTCCAATTCCTTTGCTGCAATTACCAAAAGATAGAAAAGTAAATAATTATAAGCAGGGTAATTATACAATTCATAAAGTGCTTGACAAAAAAACTTCAAAGAGAATTAGGTCATTTAGTAAAGAACAAAAGGTAACATCATTTATGTGCTTTTTGACTGTATTTAATATGTTATTGAGTAAGGTATCGGGGCAAAAGGAAGTAATTGTAGGAACTCCAGTTATAAATCGGAAATTAGAAGAACTCTCAAATTCAGTTGGTCTTTATTTAAATACGTTACCACTGAAAACGGATATTAAGGATGAGGTAACATACTTGGAATTATTACAGCAAACAAAGAAGAATGTTATGGAAGCCTTTGAGAATCAAGATGTTTCATTTGAGAGAATTGTTGAGGAAATTCAACCAGATCGGAACTTAAATAGAAATCCATTATTTGATGTTTTAATAAATTATAGAAATTTTGAAGAAGAGAAAATATATAAATTAGGGGATTTGAAGGCGAAAGAAGTTCTTGTGGATTCCATTGAATCAAAATTCTTTATGACACTTTATATTGAAGAGACTTTAGAAGATTTTAATATCAGTTTAGCGTTCCAAAATGATAGATTCTCCAATGAGAGAATGGAGGAGTTACTGAATCAGTATATTTATCTTCTTGAACAGACATTACAAATTTCGGTAAGTCCATTGAGTGAGTTTTCCTTGATTACTCACCATGCTACAAAAGTGTTGCCAGATCCAACAGAGAAACTGAAGGAAGAAAAGTTTGAGAATGTTACTGATAGTATTGAGGAATGGGCTTTAAAGATGCCATATCATATAGCTGTTGAAGAGGGGGATAGTCAATATACATACGGCCACTTACAACATAGAACTTTCCAAATTACAAAAACACTTGTAAGTAAGGGTGTAGAGGCTGGAACAGTGGTAGCTGTATATGGAAAAAGAAGTTTTGAAATGATTACCTCTATTTTAGGAGTTCTTCGGGCAAATGCTATTTTTCTTAACATTGATCATCAGGTACCCGAGCGGAGAATGAAGCAAATGTTAGAGTTAGCAAAAGTGAAATGCATTTTAGCAACTGAATCAATGTCGATGGAACATGAGGAAATTGTTAAGAAGCTTGGAATATTGGTACTTAGAACGGATAGAATACCTTTCTCTATAAAAGAACAGAAAATGAATATTCCTTCTGAAATTTCAAGTGAAGAAGCATATATTTTCTTTACATCAGGGACGACCGGTGAACCAAAGGGAATATTAGGTACGCATAATGGTTTAGCGCAATTTTTAGAATGGCAAAGAAAACAATTTCAAATAACTTCGAAGGATCGTGCCGCTCAATTAACACATGTAGCTTTTGATGTATATTTAAGAGATATATTTTTGCCTTTAACAAGTGGAGCAACTCTTGTTATCCCGATAGAGGATGAGGCGAATATTCTTGGATGGTTACAAAGAAAAAATATAACAGTACTGCATGCAGTTCCGTCTCTTTCAAGAATTTGGTTAGATCATTCAACCAAAGAGGAATATCTAAAAGATTTGCGTCATATTTTCTTTGCTGGAGAGCGATTGCAAAAGAATTTAGTACAGGATTGGCAGCAGGTAACGGGTGCACAAATCAGTAATTTTTATGGGCAAACGGAGACAACTCTTGCAAAATGCTTTTTTGAGATTACACAAGAATTAGCATTTGATGTAATTCCGATTGGACGTCCAATTGAGCAAGCGCAGCTGTTGATTTTAAATGAAAAAGGGAAACTTTGTGGGATTGGAGAACCAGGTGAAATTGTCGTTCGGACACCGTATTGTACGAAAGGGTATATTAATAAAAAAATGGAGGCATTTTTTGAAAATCCTTTTACGAAACTGTCAGGTGACAAATTGTATCGCACAGGTGATATGGGAAGATTTTGTTTGGATGGTGGAATTGAAATTATTGGACGCAATGATGGACAAATTAAAATAAGAGGTGTCCGTATTAATAAAGATGAAATAATGGCTGTAATCCTTAAACAAAAAAATATAAAACAATGTATTGTGTTAGATGTTCAAGAGTCTCAGGAAACAAGGCTCCATGCGTATATAGTATTTAAGGATAAAGATAAAGCCGATTTTAATTTATTGCGTAGAGAGTTAATGAGAGAGCTACCATTAGCTATGATTCCTAGCCATTTTATCAAAATTGATAAAGTTCCTGTTACTAAAAATGGGAAAATAGATCGGTCGCAATTGATAAAATGTGTAGTTGAGAGAGATACGGTGCTTAATGAAAGAACTCCACATCCTCTAGAGAAAGAGCTTTTGGCTATTTGGTCAGAATTATTGATTAATAAAAATATTAAGTATATAGACAATTTCTTCGAATTAGGAGGACACTCTTTGTTAATTGTAAAAATGATTTCTAGTATTCGTGAGCGTTTAAATTATGATATTAGTTTAAGAACAGTTTTTGAAAATCCAACCATTCAAGAGCTAGCGACTTATTTGCTTAATAGCGAAAAGAAAAAAAACATAGCAATTATGAGGGTTGAGAGGGTTAAACATAGGATTAAAGAATAATGAAGGAAGTGAATGAAATGAGTAAAATGGTAGTCGAAAAGGAAGCATACATGCTTCCCGCTTCCTATGGGCAAACTCGAATGTGGTTTTTTGAACAATTTTTTCCGAATAGTACTACTTATGGTATCCCCTTTATTTTTAAGATAAAGGGGGAACTTAATAAAAAAGCACTAGAACAAACGCTTCAAACAATTATTAATCGTCATGAAATCTTACGCACAACTTTCTATGAACGAGATGGAGAAATATTACAAAAAATTTTAATAGATGTTCCAGAATTTAATTTAAAAGTAATTAATCAGAAGATGGAATCTCCTTTAGATCCATACTTGAAGCAGCTTGCATCAGAAATATTCGATTTAGAAAAAGGACCTCTAATAAAATTCAAGCTTATTCAATTAGAGGAAGAATATCATTATCTCTTTGTTAATGTACACCATAGTATATTTGATGCATGGTCTATTAATATATTAGAAAAGGAAATATTGAAAATCTATCCATACTTCGAAAAAGGACTAGATATGGATTTAGAAGAGTTGCCTTTACAGTATGCAGATTATGCAGTCTGGCAAAAGAAGAGTTTTAAAGGGATGGATTTAGAAGAAAGTATGGGTTTTTGGAGGAGGTATCTAGAAAATGCGCCTTCAATTTTAGATCTTCCAGTAGATAGACCTAGACCTAAGCAACCTTCTTATCAAGGTGATAATTATAAATTTAAGTTTCCTGAAAATTTGTCTGAGGATATTCGGGGGTTTTGTAGAGCAAATAATACCACGTATTACACGTTTTTTCTAACAGTTCTAAATGTGTTGTTATATAGATATTCAAGCCAAAAGGATATTGTAGTAGGAACTCCTATTACACATAGAAATGATAAACAATTACAAGAATTAATAGGCTTTTTTGTTAACACCTTACCGATTAGAACTGTTATTCAATCTAATAAAAGTTTTCGCATGTTATTAAAGGATACAGTTGAATCCTTTCTTCAGGCTCATGAGAATAGTGAGGTGCCGTTTGAACAAATTGTACAAGAGGTAAGTCCTATACGTGATAACAGTTATCACCCTATATTTCAGGTGCTTTTCACATTGCATGAAAGTAAGCAAGAGAAGCTATCTCATCAATTATTAATAGAGCATGAAAAAATTAATACCGGTACTTCAAAATTTGATTTAGTTTTATATATTTCTTGTGAAGGTAATGACATGACTGGAGAGTTTGAATACAGTACTGATCTTTTTGATAGGGAAACAATTGATAATATTTTTAAAAACTATGTATCTTGTATTCAAACAGTCCTTGAATCACCAGATGAGCCTATTTCCACAATAAATATGTTATCAAAAGAAGAGAATAGTGCATTGGTAATTGAAGAGAGCAGGAAAGTAGAGGGGAATGAATTTGTACATCATTTGTTCGAAAAGGTAATGGGTAATTATGGGGATAGGATAGCGATAAAAGGTACACAATACTCTCTTTCATATAGAGAATTGAATGAACGAGCTAATCAAGTTGCAAATGAGCTACAAAAACAAGGAGTTCAATCTGGGGATATAATTGGTATATGTCTTAAGAGATCTCCAGAGCAAATAGCTACAATAATAGGTATTTTAAAATGTGGTTGTGCCTATCTCCCAATTGATCCAGCTTTACCTAAAGAAAGAATGAAATTTATTGTAGGAGATTCCGGAACTAAGTTAGTAATAACGGAGGATATAGAATTAGAAGGGCTAGTAAATGTAACGTTTCTTCATTCGGAGGCAATCTTTACAAATGGAAGTAAAGAAGGAATTAAATGGGTTCCGTATCAGGATCCAAAGGAACAGTTAGCTTATGTTATCTATACTTCTGGATCAACAGGAAGGCCAAAAGGAATAGGTATTACACATTCCTCTTTACTTAATCATATTAGAGGTATGCTCCAGGTATTCCCTATGTGTGATAACGAGAGGATTTTACAGAATATTACGTATAGCTTTGATGCATCAGTAACAGAAATATTTTCCGCATTATTGGGTGGAAGTACGTTAATCCTTACCCATCCCGATAAACAATTTGATATTGAGTATCTGGCTGATTTAATAATTAATGAATCTGTGACAAGAGCACAATTGTTTCATAGCCTAATAGAGAAATTACTAAGTTTTCCTTCATTCACTGAAAAGAATAAACTTCGTTATGTATTTACAGGTGGAGAAGCGCTTAGTAATCAATTGGTTAACTTATTCCATGAAAAGATGGATCATACAGTTTCATTTATCAATCTGTATGGTCCAACGGAAGCAACAGTGGCCTCCACATATTGGATAAGTGAACCTAACTGTGATCAAAATTCTGCACCTATTGGTTTGCCACTACCCGGATATCAGTTACTTGTTCTAAATGCTGATCTGCAGCCTGTACCTAGGGGGGGGATAGGTGAACTTCTAATAGGTGGAAAAGGTGTAACACCAGGATACCTAAAAGAAAATAAATTGAATGAATCAAGTTTTATTTCTATTAACATTAACGGAAATACTAATTTGTATTATAGGACTGGCGATCTAGTTAAACAGTTAACAAATGGGCAATTCATTTTTATTGCAAGGAGAGATTCTCAAGTTAAGATAAGGGGATTTCGAATTGAATTAGATGAAATCAAGAGCCAGATATTAAAGCAACCAGAGATTGAAAACGCAGTTGTGATGGCAAAAGGGGCTGGCGGAGAGAAAAAAATATTTGCATTTATCATACAAGCGGAGGGAACAAATATATCGGTAAATGAAGTAAAGGATAGACTTAAGAATACGTTACCTCATTATATGATTCCACAAGTAATATGTTGGATTAATGAAATTCCTATTACGTTAAATGGGAAAATTGATCAAAAAAAATTACCGTTTGGAAGAAATGATTTAATTAGTCAGAAAAAAACGCTACCTAGAAACGTATTAGAACAGCAATTGATAGCAATTTGGGAGGAGATACTAAGTTTAAGTTCTATAGGAATAAATGATGACTTTTTTGACTTAGGTGGTCACAGTATAAAAGCTATTGAGGTTATAGGGGCGATTCGAAAAAAATTAGGACTTCAATTACCACTGTCTTGTTTATTTGAACACAAAACAATAAAAGGGTTATCTGAATATATAAAAATAAAAGATGCACCCGATGATGAAGCTCTTATATTCCCTCTGAAAGAGGGAAGTTCTTCAGAAGCTCCATTATTCCTTATTCACCCGGGTGGTGGTGGTGCATTATGCTATGTGCTATTAGCAAAATGTATGGCCAATGATATGAGAATATTTGGTATACAATCACGAGGATATGAAACAAACAGAGAACCGTTGAAAAGCATTGTTTCGATGGCGAAGCTCTACATGAATTGTATACTGAAAATTCAATCTAAAGGACCGTATCGTTTAGCAGGGTGGTCTATGGGAGGAACAGTTGCTATAGAAATAGCTAGATTGTTAGAGGAGAAAGGAGAAGAAGTTTCATTTATTGGTTTAATAGATGCACATCCATTTGATCAATCTACGAAAAGAGTGGAACGTGAAGATTCGTTAGCGGTCTGGGCGTATAGTTTAGGAGTCCAACCTCAAGAATTTTATGAAAAAAATGAGAATGAAAAGTATCACATTGTATTGGAAGCAGCAAAGGAGAGAGGGATACTTCCAAAAAATGCAGAACTAGAGGATGCAAAACGAATTATAAAAGTAATGGCAGCAAATAATATGGCAAGCGACCAATATGAATTTAGTGAACCAATACAATCAAACCTAACCTTGTTAAATTGTGAAGAAAGGGATTTGCATTCCTCTCATGATTTAGTAGATGTCGAATCTTGGAAAAAAAGAACGAATGGAAAAGTATCTATTTATCCTATTAAGGGAAATCATAATAATTTGATGCTATCTCCACAAGTTGAATATATAAGTGAGAAAATTACAAGTATTTTAGAGGGGAGATAGAAGATATGAAGACGCAAGTAACGGGACGTATTCAAAAATCCCCCGATGAGGCATATATAGAGAACGTTTTATTTCCACAATTTGAATTTGAGTTAGAAAATTATCTGCATCATTATTTGAATATTGAAAAAGTTTTTTTGAAGGCTTATAAGAAAATGGGGATTTTAACTGAAGAAGAAGTTTATGAAATATGGGAATCCATCAATCAAATTGACATGGAGTCTATCCTTAACATTTCAAGGGATAATATGACAGATATCGCATTTAGTATAGAAAGAGTAATAGAGCATAATTTGTCTAAACCTATTGCAAAGTGGCACATTGATCGAAGTCGTAATGATTTTCAAGCTTGTGCGCAGTTAATGTATGCACGTGACAAATGGATTCAGCTTACTAAAAAGATGAATTCATTTGCTCAACTTGTAATGAAAAAGGCTGAAAAGTATACCCATACGGTTATGCCTGGTTATACTCATTATCAATCTGCACAAATTATAAGTGTAGGGTTTTACTTAACTGCTATTAGTCGTCATTTATTAAAAACAATTAATAAGATGAGTAACGTACTAGATGCTATGAATAATCAATGCCCTTTAGGATCAGGGGCAATGTCAGGTCAAGAATATGAATGGGACTGTAGTCAAATGGCTAATGATTTGGGATTTCAATCTTATATTGGTCATGCGCTAAGTGGAGTAGCTTCTCGAGAATGGGTATTAGAAATTGCAGGATGCATTTCATTCTTCTCTAATAATATGAGTCGGTTTTTAACTGATATTATGCACTGGGGGAGTAGCGAATACCAGTTTATAGATTTACCAGATGAGCTGACTGGTATTTCTTCATCCATGCCTCAAAAAAGAAATTTCCCTATTGTTGAGAGGCTTAGAGGGAAAACGAGTCATTTACTTTCTTATCATATCGACTTTTTAATAGGCCAACGAAATACACCATACAGTAATTTAGTCGAAGTATCTAAAGAAGCAAGTAGGAATCTATCCACACTGTTTAATGAAACCGATAGCTTACTAGATTTACTAATTTTAGTTTTTGAGAATATTTCTTTTAAAGAAGAAAATATGAAACAGCGTTGTGCCTTAGAATATTATGGTGGTTTTACGCTAGCTAATATATTAACAGAGAAAAGCAATATTCCATATCGAAAGGCTCAGGTTATAGCGGGAAGGTTTGTTACAAAATCCCTGGAAAGCAATATTGTTCCTGCAGAAGCCTCTATTCAATTGTTGAATAAAATTTGTACTGAATATGGATATTCAAATAAGGTTTTAGTAGGAGAATTGAGAAATGTATTTAATGTTGAAAAAGCATTATTTTTTAAAACGACACAGGGTTCTACGAATCCAAAAGCTGTAGAGGAGATATTGAAGAGTCAACAATTAGAGAGAGAAGAGTTATGCAGGGAATTCTATACCATTATGAATAAAATCGGAAATAGGATTGATATGCTTAAGGACTGGAGAACTATTCGTGAGGAGATTATATAATGAGAGAATCAAATCAATTATTGTTAGAAAAGGAGTATACTCGGGTTGTTAGAAAAGGGAACGGGAAGGCTTATGGAACTTTTGGAGAATTGCTACAAGGAGTGTTACCAGAAAATAGGGATTTTTTGGTGACACTCCCTATTAATCGATATTCGCAATGTGAGTTTATTTCTATGCCCGAATCAAAAGAGCTTAGTATTTATCCCTCAAATCAGACAAAATCTTTAGAGATGGCAAAACAGATTTTACAATTTTATAACTTACCAATGGGAGGAGTCATCAAAATATACAGTGAGCTAAGTAAAGGTAAAGGATTAGCTAGTTCTACAGCAGATATGGTGGCAGTTTCACGTGCGATTGAATCATGCTTTGAAATTAATATTCCTAATTCAACCTTAGAGATATTATTATCCAGAATTGAACCCTCCGATGGGGTAATGTACCCAGGGATTGTGTCTTTTTATCATAAAGAAGTTAAAGTCCGAGAATTAATTGCTGATTGTCCCCCATTAACCATTATGGCACTAGATGAAGGGGGAAGAGTTGATACAGTTACTTTCAATAATCTTCCAAAGCCATTTAATTTAGAAGAAAAGCAAGAGTATCAAAAGTTATTAGATCAAATGGTGTTTTCTTTACGTAATAAAGATCTCAATTTATTGGGGGAAGTAACTACTAGAAGTGCCGAATTAAACCAAAAACTTCATAGAAAACAGACATTTGAACAGGTACGTTCTATTTGTGAAGCCATTGAAGGATTAGGGGTTGTAATAGCGCATAGTGGAACTTATGTAGGAATTTTAATTTCAAACACAGATCCTTTTTATTCTCAAAAAATTGCGGCAGGTGTATTGAAATTAAGGGCTTTAGGTTATCCAACATCGATATTTCATACTATATCATCGTTTTGTACACAAGAAGGAGGAGGGAAATGAGAAACACTATTATTGATTTAATTGGCCAAACGCCGTTGGTAAAACTTCGTATCAATGATGAGAATAGAGAAGCAGCTGTTTATGCAAAGTTAGAAATGCAAAATCCGTATGGTATGAAGGACCGTGTTGCGAAACAAATGATTTTAGAAGCAAAACGTACAGGGTTATTAGAAGAAGGAGCTCCAATTGTAGAGAGTTCCTCTGGTACTCTTGCAATGGGAATAGCAATGGTTGGAACATATTTAGGACATGACGTCCATATTGTCACCGATCCCCGAATTGATGATTTAACTTATAAGAAATTAAAATCATTAGGTGCTAACATCCATGTTGTTAATAAAATGGGAGATACAGGCGGATGGCAACGAGCGAGATTGCAGTATTTAAAGGAACTACTTATAAAGTATCCAACAGCATATTGGCCAAAACAATATGAAAATATTCAAAATCCTTTAGCTTATGATCAACTTGCTAAAGATATAGTGGAACAATTAGGTAAAATTGATTATTTAGTTGGAGCAGTGGGGAGTGGGGGTTCTTTATGCGGTACTGCAAATTCGCTTAAGTTTACTAATCCTAATTTAAAAGTTTTAGCCGTTGATGCGGTAGGAAGCTCGGTCTTTTTTCAAAAGGATAGACCGTACCGTCTTCAAGGTGGACTTGGAAATAGTTTAAAACCGAAAAATGTTGATTATTCAGTTATCGATGATGTGCACTGGTTAAATGATGAAGAGGCTTTTAATTGGACACTAGAATTAGCACGTCATGAGAAGATTATTGCGGGAAATAGCTCAGGAAGTGTATATGCAGTTGCAAGATGGTTAAGTACACAAGTTGAGAGAGATAAAGTAATTGCTTGTATTTTTCCTGATAGAGGAGATCGCTATGTTGACACGATCTATGACGAGAGTTTTTATCTAACCCATAAGTTAAATAGGGGGAATCTAAATATGAATCCAATAAAAATTGCTAATATACAGGATGCTGAGCAGTGGACTTATTTTCACTTTAATAAAGGAAAGAGCCTAAATGAAGAAACTATTATTTATTGAATCAAACACAACGGGAACTGGAATGCTAGCCTTAATAAAAGCTAGAGAGCTAGGTTTTACACCAGTATTGCTTACGAATAATCCCGGGCGATATATAGGTTTAGGAGAGACAAAATGTATAGTTTTAGAATGCGATACGAACAACTTAAATTGTATTAGAACAATAATTGATTCAGAATTCGAAGTAGGTGAAATAAAAGCTATCACAACAACCAGTGAATTTTATATTGAAGTGGTAGCTATTTTAGCAAAAGAGTTAGGCCTGATTGGTAATCCTATAGATACTGTTAAAAAATGTAGAAATAAAGCAGAAATGCGTCTGTTACTAAAAGGGATAGAGAATATTTATGAACCATGGTTTTATATTATTGATTCTC
Source organism: Bacillus cereus group sp. MYBK101-2 (assembly GCF_051918845.1). NCBI lineage: Bacteria > Bacillati > Bacillota > Bacilli > Caryophanales > Bacillaceae > Bacillus > Bacillus cereus group sp. MYBK101-2. Next base: position 99,302 of record NZ_JBQAIE010000010.1, read on the forward strand.
TTGAAAAGTTAGAGTTGGCTAAGGATAATATAAAATTTCCATGTGTTGTTAAACCGGTTGATGATAGTGGCTCTAATAACGTATTGAAGTGTTATTCATATGAAGAAGTAAAAAGGCATACTGAAAAAATTTTGAGCAATAAGTATAATGTGAGGTCTCAAAAAAATGCTCAGAATATATTGGTGGAAGAGTATGTATCTGGGCAAGAATATAGTGTGGAAATTTTTACTTACAATGGTAAGTGTAAAATTGTTGGAGTGACTCAGAAGATTGTAGATGGAGCTCCATATTTTATTGAATGTGGTCACATATTTCCGGCACCAGTCTCTGATGATATAAGATCAGTTATTGAAAGAGGAGTAACAAAAATTATAGAAAAAGTTAATTGGCAAAACGGTCCTTGTCATTTAGAAATTAAGATAAAGGGAGAAAAAATATTTTTAGTAGAGTTTAATGGCAGGCTTGCTGGGGGGATGATACCAGAATTAATTAAGTATGCTACCGGAATAGATTTGCTTAAAGAGCAATTAAAAGTCGTAACTAGGATGAGGCCAAAACTAGATCAGAATCCTACTTTATATGCAGGGATACGATTTATTATACCACTTAGAGATGGGAAAATAACAAGTATTTTTGGAGTAAATGATATAGAAAACACTGTAGGGATTAAAGAGGTAAAACTTCGTACAATTGTGGGAGAATCTATCCGGAAGGTTGAAAATGCGTATGGACGGATAGGGCATATAATTGGAGCGGCTGAAAATATCAATAAGCTAAATTATATTTTAGATAAAAGTATGGATGCTTTACATATAGAAATAGAGGAGTGTGAAGACTATGAAGACTTTAATTAATTATTTGAGTGACACAATTACATTACCTACTGAGGAAATGTTAAAGGCGATTCAAAATGCTGAACTAGGCGATGATGTATATGGACAAGATAAAACGGTTAACGAATTAGAAGGATATGCTGCTAATATGCTAGGAATGGAAGCTGCGTGTTTCATGCCAAGTGGTACAATGGCCAATCTTGCTTCTATTTTAGCTCATTGTCCAAGGGGGTCTACAGTTTTGGTTGGGGATGAATCTGACATTTATATTTATGAGGCAGGTGGAGCATCTATCTGTGGAGGGATTATGTATCAACCAATTAAAACGCAGCCAGATGGTCGATTGTTATTGAGTGATTTAGAGGCTGCTTTCCCTAACGATGTAAAAGACCCACAGTTTGCACTGCCAGCATTAATATGTCTTGAGAATACTCATAATCGTTGCGGTGGGAAAGTACTACCGCTCAAATATTTAAAAGAAATAAAAGAGTTTGCAATGAGACGCAATATTCCAGTTCATATGGATGGTGCGAGGGTGTTTAATGCAGCAGTATATTTGGGGATTGAAGTTAAAGAAATTGCACAATATGTGGATTCTATTCAGTTTTGTTTATCTAAAGGTCTATCGGCACCAATTGGTTCAATGGTGGTGGGAAGCCGTAAATATATTGAAGAAGTGAGAAGGATTCGAAAAATGTTAGGAGGAGGAATGCGTCAAGTGGGTATTATTGCAGCGCCGGCTATGGTAGCTTTACAGACAATGACAGGGCGTTTACAAGATGATCATATTAGAGCGAAGAGATTGGCAATTGGATTATCAAGTATCGATGGTATTGAAGTTGACGCCTCAGAGATACAAACAAATATTGTGATGTTCCGTATAACAGATCCAAACTATGATTGGGTGAAATTCTTGAAAAAAACAGAAGAGAAGGGGCTTGTTTTTTCTGAAATGGGCTATGGGCGGATGAGGGCTGTTGTTCATCGGCATATTAAAGAAAGTGATATTGAACATACAATTAAGATAATAGCAGACTTATTGAATAAAAGTTCTGTAATTAAATAAGCATAATTGCTTGTTTAGAGGATTTATTAGCATACTATTTTAGTATGCTTTTTTGTTTTTTATGCCCAGCTAAGCTGGGCACTGCTTATTGATGAAAGTTTAGTACAGGTAAGGCTCGATTTGCTTAGTAGTTGGTAGGCAACTGATGAAGAAATTCTAGGGGTGGAGACTTAGGAAAAATAGCCACTATACTTAATTAATTTTTTTATAGTGGATGTCTTCTAACTGTCTATTTACTTCTATAAGAACGTTGTTGGTCTGTTTAATGAATTGAGATTTAGATTCAAGGGTAAATATTGATAAAGCATTTTCTAAATATTTTTTAGCATCTACAAATTCTTTCTTATTTTTATGTAATATTCCAAGCATGTGGTTGATTTCTCCAGCCGAATAAGAAAGATGGTTAGAAATAAGATAGTATTGTAAATGATATGCGATATCCAGCGATAAATTTTCTTGATTATTTAGGTAATATGTATGAGCTAGGTTATAACCAACTCTTGGATAGAGTGATTTATCTTCTACGAATGGTAAGTTTTCAAAAGTATTTATCGCATTTGTGAGTACAGGAATAGCTTGTGCTGAATTTTTTTGTTCTATAAGAATAAGAGAAAGTGAATTTGCGATGTTTATATCAAGTTCAGTGATGATTTTATTATTTGGAAGAAGAGTACGGAAAGTTTCTTCTGCTTTTGGAAGATTATGTTCTACTTTATGAAATATAATGCCTTTTAACCAATCGATAAGTCTTACCAAATTACTATTTCTTGTACCTGGATGTTTGTTAAGGAATGTATCACATTCTTCAACAAGATATTGGATAGAGATGAAATCTTGATAATATAAATTTTCACGGCATAATAATTTAATTTTATTTAGATATTTAATTGTATTTTCATCCTCGTAGGAAATAATGTAATCAATAGGTATATTGAGTTTAGTACAAATATTTTGTAAAATATCTAATCTTGGAGATTGTAGTCCTTTTTCGATACGGTATAGTGTGGAAGTATCACAAATATCTTCTGCAAGTTGTTGACGAGAATAGCCGCTTTTTTTACGGAAAAATTGAATTTTCTCACCTATATTATTCATAAAGTCCCTCCTTTTATAAGTTGAAAAAAATAATTATTTATAGTGGTATAGTATGAGCGCTTAATATGCTACTTTTATGGTTATTGTATAGAAATGTATTAATAGGATAAAATACATTCCTATTAATACACATACACGTATATATTAACAGAATATTCTTTTTTAAAAAAGACATTTACAGAAACATATCAATGAGAAAATGAAAAGTCTAAATAAAATATTTTTGATTACTATATATTAATGTGTCTGCAATACATTAGATGTGTCTGAATGTTGCATAAATGCATATGTATATTTATGGTAATTTTAATTATAATGAAATCAACAAAGAGATAAAGAAATAAAGAGGTGAAGATATGGATGAGAAATAAAATCTTTTAGATGCTACCATAATTAGAATATTAGTCATAGGGTAGATTTCTTTTAGGAAAGACTAAGTTGAAAAAAATATATTACTCCAAATTATAGGTATTAGTTGGTTTAGTATCTAAGTATATGTCTAAATATTTCTGAATCTTTAGAATTAATCCTGTGTCATTAATAATAGAGTTTTTATTTTGAATAATATGGAGGAGAAAAATATGAATAAAAAGAAATCAATTTTTTTAGGTGCTATTTTAAGTGTCTTGTTAAGTGTAACGTCAATGCTTGAAGTTTCGGAAAGAGGTATTGATGGTAAAGTAGAACATGTAAAAATAGAAGTAAGTAATCCTGTTTTTTTTTCGGATGAAATAATTGGTGGGCATCATTAATGGCATATACAAATGGAGGAAGACAAAAGATTTTAGTTGCTATTCAAAGTGAGAAGGTTGCCTCGGTATATTCGGAACTTGCAGGAAATGGGCGTTTTCAAATTCATATTCTTAATAATAAATACATGTTGAAGGATCTTTCATTTTTAAGTACTTTTGATTTTTTGATTACAGATATTGTTAATTATAATGTTTTAAAAGGTAGGTTAATTGGACTTCCTCATTTAATAGTTCTTATGAGTAGAAAGGAAGGACATTTATTTTCAATGAGTGAAGGCATTAAAGCCATCGTGAAGAAGGGAGCCCCTGATGAATTAGAAATAGCTTTACAGGCTATTAAAAGAGGTGATTTATATATATCTAATGAGTTCAGGTTATTAATTTCGGAGAAAAGCAATGGTTTACTATCAAATAAATTAGATTCTCCAAAAGAGAATTTGTCAAATTTACTAACTAAGACTGAGCTTCAAGTTATGAGGGAATTAATTAATGATAAGACGAATCAACAGATTGCTGACACTTTATATTTAAGTAAAAGGACAGTTGAATATCATATAGCCGCTTGTATGCGAAAGTTGGAGGTGAAGTCTCGAGTAGGATTAGCTGTGAAGATTACAAGGGCAACTTTATTAAGAGAACAGAAAAACGAATACATTGTTTGATTATTATATATATAATAAACGTTTAAAGAGATATATAAAATATTTTATATATCTCTTTTTATATATATGATTACTTGTCAAAAAAAGTGGGGGAATTAGTACTGTAGGATTCAGTATTTTGGGTTAAAAGGGATGTTATCGTAATACCTGTTTGCGTGAATTACGGGTGTTTTTGAAAAAGCTGATGTTTATGATAGAAGTAGGATTTCAATATATTAAGGGGGATATTATGAAGGGGCATTTTGTTCAGTTGCAGGCTTTAGAAGAAGAAGATTATAATTTGTTTTCTAAGTGGGTTAGACCTTCGAAAATAAGTGCATTAGCCAGGGGGTCTCAGGATTTTGCCACTGTGAGAGAAATTAAAATGGATATTGAATCAGGTAACACACGCTATGCGACGGTGTTGACACATGAAGGGGAAAAAATAGGGTTTATTTCGTGGCAGCCGTTGAAGTATGAAGGAAGTTATGTTTTAGGAGGTGTTATTGGCGATTCAAATTTATGGGATATGGGGTATGGAGCTGAAGCATCTATATTAATTATGGACTATCTTTTTCATTTTAAAAATGCGCATAAGATTCAATTTATAAATGGTTTATATAACCTGAGAACTATTCGGTTTTTAATGAAGAATAATGTAGCAATTGAGGGGATTCTTAGAGATCATTTCTTCCTGGATGGTGAATACCATGATGCAGTGGTTTCCTCTATTTTGAGAGATGAATATTATGCTGCTGGAGAAGGAGAACAACCAGAAGATATGATTCCTAAAATTGAAAAAGAACAAATTAGAACGGAGTTGTATGAGTATCTTAATAATTATTGGGAAAATACTCTTTTTTCAAGATTAAAGAAGACAGGTGAGGAAAATGGAATGGAAAGATAAAGTAGTGTTTGTTACCGGAGCTTCTAAAAGTTTAGGAAAGGAAATTTCTCATCACTTTGCAGAATTAGGAAGCCGATTGATTCTAGGATATAGAAGTTCTCTGGAAGAAGTACAAAATGTAGTGAAATATATTAAGGAAAGTTCCGGGAATCCCGATGTTACATATGTAAAAATTGATGTAAATGATTATGCTCAAGTCCAAGAGGCGGTACAAGGGATTATAGATAATTATGGGAAAATTGATGTTCTTGTGAATAATGCTGGTGTTAGTTATGGAGGAGCATTAATTCCAAGTAATTCTCTTGAGAATTGGAGAGAAATTATTAATACAAATATAATGGGGACAATTAACTGTATACATGCAGTTTCTTTTCATATGTTAACAGAACAAAAGGGCTCTATTATTAATATTTCATCGGTTGCAGGACTTACAGGAATGGAAAGGCTTAGTGCATATAGTGCTAGTAAATCAGGAGTGATTGGTTTAACACGTTCGCTTGGAAAAGAGTATGCTCCGTATAATGTACGGGTGAATAGTGTGGCTCCTGGATATACAGAAAATACTGGTATGGTGAATAGAATACCAAAGGATCAGATGGAAGCCTTTGAAAAGAAGATTGCAATGAGGCGTTTAGGAACTGCGAAAGAGGTGGCTGAGGCGGTTTCATTTCTAGCATCTGAGAAGGCTAGTTATATAACAGGACAAACATTGGTAGTAGATGGTGGCCTGATGTAAATGGAATTGGAGGTAATATTAAAATGAAATCGGCATTGTTGTTTCCGCCATTAATGACATTGAAAAAGGGTAATTTTCATGAATTATATAAGTATATTCCGAGTGTACAGAGGAAATTTGAAGAGGCTAGCAATATTTTGGGTATAGATCTTGCTACCCATTTTTTCTCTGATGATGAAAAAATTATAAATAAGGGCATTATAGCAAGACCTAGTATCGTGACGATAACTGTCGCATTATATGAATTACTTAAGGAAAGATTGGAAGGTATTGAATATTTTCTTGGTCCTAGTTTAGGACAAATCACAGCATTTCATTGTAGTGGGTGCTTAGACTTTAAAGACACCTTGAACATGGTTCTTACGATGTGTGAACTTGAGGAAAGGGAGTTTATTGGCAAGCAATACGGCGTATACTTTTTTTACAATATTGATTCCAAAACCTTGGAGCGTAGCATTTATAATTTGTGTCAAAAAGGATATGTATTAGAACCGTGTATGTATGCTACATCTAACCAAATGATTGTCAATGGAGATTTTGAGAGTTTAGAAAAACTAACCGAAGAAGTGCAAAGTTATGGAGCGATAGCTGTTAAAATTCCATATGGCCCTCCTGGGCATTGCTCTTTGTTAGAGAATGTAAAAGAGCAATTTAGTGAAAGTTTTATGTCTAATATACAGTTGAAAACGCCAATCAGACCATTAATAAGTAATGTTGATGCAACAGAAATTTTTAACAAATCACAAGTATCTCACGACATAGTGGAACAATATACAAATAGTGTGAAGTGGTATCAATCGTTACAGGCATTGTCACAACGTGGGGTTAATAAACTGTTTGTATTAGGACCAGGGAATTTCATATATAAGTCTTTAGAGTTTACTGATATTCCATTTGAAGTTGTACCACTTGTAACCTTATTAGATGTGCAAAAAGTGATAGGCGAATTACAGGTTAAGGGGGACTAAGAAATGAAAGGAATTGTTCTGCCGGGAATAGCGCCGTCTAGTTATCGAGAAGTTGAATTCTTTATTAATAATGACTCTTTTGCTATTCAACGATTTAAAGAGGCAAGTGAAGTTTTAGGTTATTCACTTGTGAGTGCATTTAGGGAAGCGGATGAGACAAATCAAGAAGTGTATGAAGTCTGTTTTCTAGCAAATTCGCTTGCGTTGTTAGACCATTTTTATAAGCGTTATAACTATCAGCCTGATTTCACAATTGGAGTAAGTTTTGGTGGAATGAGTGCAGCCGTACAGACTAATACGCTTACTTACGCTGAAGCAGTATGGTTGACGCATGAAGCGGCAAAGAAATCAAAAGAGTTTTTTAAGCAGATGAAAGAGGATTATCAAACACATTTTATTTATAATATGTCTCTTGATGAAGCGAAGACTATTATACGACAGTTTCAAGCAGAGGGAATGTATTTGGAGTTAGTTGGCTTTCTGAAAAAAGTAGTATGTTTATGTGGAGAAGCGAAGACTATTAAATTACTTAAAGAGAAGGTTAATACAATACCAAAGGTATCTTCACTACATACTATGAATCAACCAATCCATAGTGTGCTTTTAAAAGACTTAAAAGTACAGTTAGAACATGAATTATTCAATCAAATTAGATTTAAACCGATGAAAACATCCATTATATCTGATGTAAACGGAGAAGTAATAACAGATTCTGAACTATTCAAACAAAGTTTATTGGATGGGTATGATAATCCAGTTAGGTGGGACTTAGTAACAGACACAATGAAGAAGCAAGAAGTATCACAGACTTTTGTTATTGGTCCTAGAAATTTATTCGCACAATTATTAAAACAAGATTTTAATATAGTTAGGATTAGTCCTGATGAAATTGAAAATATAGCTACATTATAATGAGTGGTGGGAAATAATGGCATATAAAATTTATACTCCAGAAAGGGTTTATTCTATACAAGAATTTAGAAAAGATATTAAAGGTTATACAAATTATCTAGAGGAAGTTGGGGTTACTGGAAAAAGGATCGCGCTTATTGCCGAGAATTCTTATCGCTTTTTAATCGCCTTCTTTGCACTAACAGAGTTAGAGGCTTCCATTGTTTTGGTAGATTGTTTGACAGGTGAAAAGGAATTAAATGAGATTGTAAGGGATTCCAGAAGCGAAGCGTATATTTCGGATCATACGATTAATCTGGCCACGGAGCTTAAGAAGATTCCATTAAATCCTTCAATTGAGAAGTGCTCCTTTGAGCTGGATACAGATCAGATCAATCCTGCATGGATAAATAAAGAAGATGCTTTAATATTATATACATCTGGATCAACGGGTCATCCTAAAGGGATTGTTAAATCTGGAATATCATTTATTTCTAATTTAATGAAGACGATGGATGTCATGCAATATCGAAATGAAGATGTTTTACTACCTTTAATTCCTTTTACCCATTTTTATGGTCTGTCTATTTTATTCATATGGCGAATTATGAAATGTGAACTAGTTATTTGTAACTATAAAAAAATCCGGTCAATTATAAAAACAATTACAGAAAGAAAAGTAACTGTTGTTGATGGGATTCCTTCCACCTATTATGTCTTGGCCAATATTATGAAAAAACGTGAAAAAATACAAAATAGTTTAAAACAATCATCTGTCCGCATGTGGTGTGTTGGCGGTGCACCTTTATCGAAAAAATTGGCGGGGGATTTTCAAATATTGCTAGATAAGCCACTATTAGATGGATATGGATTATCTGAACTAGGAAACGTGGCACTTAATGTAAATGGTCAGGAAGGTGGCTGCGGTAAATCCCTTGAGGGGGTACAAATTAAAATTGTAAATGAAATGAATGAAATTCTCCATTTCAAAGAGGTTGGAGAAGTGATTGTAAAGACACCAGAAGTAATGGAAAGATATTTGAATTTATCCAAAGAAACACATTTAGTTTTAGTTGATGGTTGGTTTAAAACGAATGATCTAGGCTATTTGGATAGTGACGGGAATCTTTTTATTATTGGTAGAAAGGGAAAAGAGATTATTCGCAATGGTTATGTTATCAATCCAGCAAAAATTGAAAAGCAATTAGAGGATAACTTAGGTGTAGTAGGAAAAGTTATTGGTTTTCAGGATGAGAAAAAGGGAGCGTATATTGTTTTGTTTCTTGAGATTCCATTAAAGGAAGCGGATGATATGAAGAAATTGGTGTTTGAAAGTCTTGATTCTTTAATAAGACCAGATAAAATTATTTTCCTGGAAGGATTTCCTTATCTCCCTAATGGAAAAATTGATCTTGTTGCACTTGAAGTTCAAGCAAGGACATATATAGGAGTGGAGGAAGACTTATGCAAAGTTTGACACCGGTCATTGATTCACCTGAATTGTTAGATGAACGAAAAGAAAGAATTATTTTTTGTATACAATATATGAAAAGTAATAAGTTTGAAATTTTGGATATATTAACAGAAATCAGTACGTACCAAACAGCTGAGAAGGAGTTTAATTGTTCATTATTAGCTTTAGAAAATGCAATCGATGAAGTAACGCAGAATCAACCACCAACTATTGATAGAATGTCTGTGTTTATGCCGTCCAATGTCGTATTGTATTCCTATATTTTGTATTTAATAATTCCATCATTATATGTAAAGCACATAGAGTTTCGTGGTTCTAGTTTAGTAATTGATCAGGTTAGAAAACTTCATGAGTTATTTGAAAAGGTTCACCAATTACCAATTGAATTAATGGAGTATTCATATAGAAAATATATTAAAGAGTCTGCTTTAAAGGCAAATGTAGTTTTATTTACAGGAACTTATCAAAATGCAGAGAGTATTAAATTCCAACTTTCAAAAGATCAGTTATTTGTCTTTTTTGGACAAGGGGTAAATCCATTTATAATAACGGAGTCCGCGGATTTAGAAAAAGCTGCAAGAGATTTAGTTGATGTGAGAATGTTTAATACAGGACAGGATTGTATGGGACCAGATGTAGTTTATGTATCTGAACAGATTAAACCTCTTTTTATACAATTATTAAAAAGGGAATTGTCTAATTTGAAATTCGGTGATAATTCAGATGAAAGAGCGGATTATGGATCAATTCACTATACGTCTACATTAGAATCTATTGCGCGATATTTAAATCAAAATAGTAATTATATTATTCATGGTGGCAATATAAATTATAAGGACAAGGTAATAGAGCCAACAATTTTGGTTAGTTCTTTAGAAGAGAAACTTAAGATTGATGAATTTTTCTCGCCAATTTTTAATATTGTTAGTTACGAAAAATTGGAAGGAATTAAAGAAGTTTTGAATACAGGTTACTTCCTCGAACGAGCTATGGGTGCAACTGTATATGGAGAAGGGCAACATGAATTGATTACATTTTTGAAGAGAAAACATACTGTTTCAGTTAATCAAACTTTATTTGATATAGAAGATGGAAACACAGCTTTTGGAGGGTATGGACCGATGGCTAATTATATTTACTATGAAGGTGAATTATTTATTAAACCGCTCCTTCTTTCATTGGTTTGTAGGCAACATTTGAAAAAAAGAGGTGGAAAATGGGACAAATAAGTGTCTATGAAGCAATTGCAAATATTTTAAAAGGAAATAAGATAGATCTAGTTTATGGGTTACCAAGTGATGATCTTCATTTAATGAATGTTATTGAAGAGTATGGTATTGAATTTTTGGTAAATAAGGACCAACGCAATGCTGTATTTATGGCGACTGGACATGCATTAGCGTCTAAAAGCTTGGGAGTGTGTATTGTTGGGAAAGGCCCGGCGGTTTCTAATTGTGTTACAGGATTATTAGAAGCTCAATCTCAAAATGCACCTATATTAATAATAGCATCCGGAACAAGGACCAAAGTGTATGGTGATAAAAAGGCCTTTCAGGAGGCGAACCAGATTTCACTTGTATCACCATTAGTGAAATGGTGTCATCGGCTAGAAAACCCTGATTCTATAGGTTGGGTTTTAAAGAAAGCATTATTTATGGCGTTAAATGGAAAACCAGGACCAGTTTATGTTGAGATTCCAGAAGATATTGGTGAACTGTATGTAGATCTTGAATCAGTGCAATTTTCACCAATTTCAATTTCGAGAACCTTACCTGATCCTAATTGTTTGAGAGAGTTTCGGAAAAAGATAATAGAAGCTAAGCGTCCGCTACTATTACTAGGAGGGGGGAGTAAGATTTTAACAGACACCCATTTATATACTGAATTTTCCAACCTTATAAATGCAGCAGTATTTGTAACTGCATCAGGAAGAGGCGCGTATGATGAAAGTCAAAAGTTATTTTGCGGACTAGCAGGATTATATTCACCTAAACAATTGTCTCCAATCATACAAGATTCAGATCTTATAATCACAATTGGAAGCAAGCTAGAGGAAACAGCTTTATTTGGTTGGGATCGGGCGCTTAGGACGAAAGAGATAATCCAAATTAATAATATCGAAGAAGATTTTAATTTAGAGTTTAATGGAATGAGATTGGTAGGGGATGCTGAGCTTACAGTAAATTACATCCTATCTATAATTGAGGAACCATTAGAAAAGGAAAAATGGGTTGAGAAAATTGTGCAGTTAAAAAAACAGCTAACCTCAAAAAAGATTGAATATTTAGAATCTGGTGATAACCTGAAGGTTGCACATGTATTAAACGGCATGCAAATGTATGCACCTTCCAGTACTATATTTGTTCACGAAAATGGTTTGCAGGATATGTGGTCGTATTATTTCCCTTATTTAAGCTTAAAAGAAGGACAAAATGCAATTGTTCCGAGTGAACAAACAAGCCTTGGTTTTGGAGTAAGTGCTGCAATTGGAGTGGCGAAGACTAATATAAATCGACCTGTTATAGCTTTCGTTGGTGATGGTGCGTTTAATTTATTCAGAAGTGAGCTAGAAACCGTTATAAATAACAAGGTACCTGTTATTTATGTGGTATTAAAAAATGGAGGATATGGTTGGTTGCAATTTCAAAATAAAAATAAAGAGAGACGAAATCCATACTCTTTTGTTAATCAAGGGTTGCCACTAGTAGGGATGAAAACTTCGCAACTGGAAGTACTTTCTTTAGATAATAAAGATGATGTGTTAAGCACTTTTAAATATGTTTATGAGCAATATGCTCAAGGGAAGACGGTTATTTTAGAATGTATAGTTCAGCTTGAAGATGTTCCAGATTCATTAAAAGAAATATATGGAGATTTTCCGGAGAAGGAGGAAGTTTAATTGGAAATGGAGACAGTAGGTATAGAGAGGGCTAGGAATGCAAGTGGTCTTGTTACTCCTGTAACAATACAGGGAGTGGGCGCTTATATACCAGATGAAGTAATTACAAATGAGATGCTGACACAGACTTTAGAGACGACTAATGAATGGATTCAGGTGAAAACAGGCATTGAAGAAAGAAGGTTTTTGCAAGAAGGGCTCGTCACATCGGATATGTGTGTATATGCCAGCAATCAGGCAATAAATGATGCTGGAATTTCAGCAGGGAATCTGGATGCTATCATTTTAACTTCGACTACACCAGATCAAAAGTTGCCTTCGACAGCACTTATTATAAAAGAGAAAATAGGTGCTACCAATGCAATTCCTATTGACTTGAATCAAACAGGATGTGCGGGTGGAATTTTCTCGATTATGTTAGGGGCTCATTTGTTACAAAACGATAATATTCATAATGTATTAGTAATTGGGGCAGAAGTGCTATCACGTATTACCAATCCGGAAGATCGTTCTACAAGAGTGTTTTTGGGCGATGCTGCTGGAGCAATGATTCTTCAGAAAACGAAAGAGGGAAGTGGTATATTATCTTGGAATCTTGATTCTAGTTTATCTAATGCGGTGGAAATTACTGGTGGAGGAACAAAATCAGTAAGAGGTGAAGATATTAATAAAAGTCAATTTATTAAAATGAATGGTCGAGAAGTATGGAAGATGGCTACAAAAAATCTTCCAAACTCTATTTGTTCCGTTATAGAGAATGCGGGACTTGAGGTGAAGAATATAGATCACTTCATTCTTCATCAAGCTAACTTAAACATTATTAAAGAAGCAATGAGTGCAGTAGGGGCTTCAATGGATAAAACGACCCTTACAGTACAGGAACAAGGTAATACGGGATCAGCAACTATTTTCTCTGCTTTTAACAAGGCAATGAGTGAAAATAAAATCAAACAAGGAGATTATGTAGTTTTCTCTGCAATAGGAGCTGGTTTTCTTTGGGGATCAATATGTTTGAAATATATAAAAAATGAAGAAAAGGGGTTTGGAAAATGATTAAATTGCAAATAAAAGAGAAACTAGTAGAGATGTATAAAATGTCTATTAATCCCGCGGAAATTAATAACGAAATACCTTTATTCGGGAAGGATTCTCCTTATGGATTGGATTCTATGGATGTGTTAATCTTTATTAATGTTCTAAAAAAAGACTATGAATTAAATATCGGTGCAGTTGACATGAATGTATTTAGAACTATTAATAGTATTGTCAAATATATAGAAGAACAGAAGGGGACAAGCGTTATTGAATAGAAAGGTATATCCAATATTCTAAATTTATTTTATAGGAGAAAAATTAATAGGATGAAAGATATTGATTTTCCTCATAAATTCATTAGCTATTCAGAGATAGGTTTTTGATAAAAAAAGAGATTAAATTTTGCAGATGGGGATATGTTAATAGTGTGAATGAAAAAACTCTTGTTTATGTGTGGACGGATTCACTTATTTGGTACTTAGGGGAAATACTTATATTCTATATTGCTCCTATATTTTAATACTCAGTAAAGTTATGAGAAAATTGTTTTTCTTATGAATAAGAAAAACGATTTTGAGGAGGAATAAAAAGATTTTATTAGGGCATTACCACGGCAGTTTCTTTTATGGAGCATGCTTGTGGTCATGCCTTTTTTGGCTAGAGATTTGAAACTGTATCAAGCACCCCCCTTTTCACTAATGATGTATTTGATTTGGCAATTGAATAATTAAATGTCAAAGTTTTGTCAAAAAATATTGAGATTATAAGCTTTCTTATTGATATACTGGACTTTACGGAAAAAATCACTATAAGAAATGAGGAATTTATTCAGTATGGAATGGCGTAATATATATCGTGGATTTTGTATGGGCGTTAGTGATTTAATTCCTGGTGTGAGCGGCGGTACAATCGCTGTTGTGTTAGGGATTTATGAACAATTGCTTGCGGCAATTAGCGGATTCTTTAGTCGTGAATGGAAAAAACATTTAGGATTTTTAATTCCACTTGCAGCTGGTGTGGCAGCAGCGTTTTTAACGTTAAGTCACGTTATTAAATATTTACTTGCAAATCATTATGAACCGACTCAATTTTTCTTCCTCGGTTTAATTATTAGTATATTACCGATGTTAATGAGAGAAGCTGATGCAAAGTCGTCGTTTAAAGGTAAGCACATTGTTTTATTAATAGTTGCAGCAATTCTTGTTGCGATTACAGCTTTCTTTAAACCAGATAAGACAGCAGATCCAATTACGACGTTAACAATTTTAAATGCAATTGGTTTATTTTTCGCAGGATGGATGGCTAGTATGGCGATGTTACTTCCTGGAATTAGCGGATCGTTTATTTTATTAATTATTGGTGTGTATCCGACAGCAATTAATGCTTTAACTACACTCAACTTACCTTTAATCGCAGTTATTGGTGCTGGCGTTATGGTAGGGTTCGTTGTAAGTAGTAAAGGAATTAGTTTCTTATTAGATCGATATAAAAGTATGACATTTGCGGCAATTATTGGACTAGTTATCGGTTCGATTGTAATTGTGTTCCCTGGTATTCCAACTGGAGGATTTTCAATTATAAGTTCAATTATTACCTTTATTTTAGGATTTGCGATTGTTACTTATTTCGGTAAGAAGTAAGGGCTGGAGTCCCCTTGGCGATAAAAGTCGTTAAGGGGATTTTTCATGCTATTCACGGAAAGTCCAGGCATTTACATTGCTTGTTATAAAAAGCTTTTTTAAAATTGTTGAGTAGCAGTGCTTAGCGAAAGGGGGACTGGCTCCTTCGTTGTAGCAAACTGTTTTTGATAGTATAATGAAATGAGTATGCAGTGAGAAATTTGCTGCAAGTAGCTGAGGTGAAGAAACATGCAAAGAGTGACAAACTGTGTGTTAATTAGAGATAATGAAGTACTCTTACTCCAAAAACCTCGCCGGAATTGGTGGGTTGCACCAGGCGGGAAAATGGAGCGTGGTGAGACTGTAAGGGATTCCGTTGTTCGCGAGTATCGTGAAGAAACAGGTATTTATTTAAAGAACCCAGCGTTAAAGGGGGTCTTCACCTTTGTCATCCAAGAAGGTGATAAAGTTGTTTCTGAATGGATGATGTTCTCCTTTTTAGCGACAGATTTTGCAGGAGAAAACAAACTAGAGAGCGAAGAAGGCATCATTGGTTGGCATACATTTGATAAAATTGATGATTTAGCAATGGCACCAGGAGATTATCACATTATTGATTATTTAATTAAAGGAAATGGCATAATCTACGGTACATTTGTATATACCCCAGATTTTGAGTTGCTTTCATATCGATTAGATCCGAGTTAAACCGTCAAGGAGAGGATACGATGACAGAGAATAATGATATAAAAATGGTAATTATTACAGGAATGTCTGGAGCTGGAAAGACAGTAGCTTTACAAAGTTTTGAAGATTTAGGATATTTCTGTGTGGATAATTTACCACCGATGTTATTGCCAAAGTTTATTGAGCTTATGGCGGATTCAAAAGGAAAAATGAATAAAGTAGCACTTGGTATTGATTTACGTGGCCGAGAGTTTTTCGAACATTTATGGGAAGCGCTTGATGATTTATCAGAACGTACATGGATTATTCCTCATATTTTATTCTTAGATGCGAAAGATAGCACACTTGTAACTCGTTATAAAGAAACGAGACGCTCGCATCCACTTGCACCAACTGGTCTGCCGTTAAAGGGAATCGAAGCAGAGCGTAATTTATTAACAGATATGAAGGCACGCGCGAATATTGTGCTTGATACATCTGATTTAAAACCGAAAGAATTACGTGAAAAAATTGTTCACCTATTTTCAACTGAAACTGAGCAAGCATTTCGTGTAAATGTTATGTCATTTGGATTTAAGTACGGTATTCCAATTGATGCAGATTTAGTATTTGATGTTCGTTTTTTACCAAATCCATATTACATTCCACATATGAAGCCATTAACAGGACTAGATGAAGAAGTTTCATCGTATGTGCTGAAATTTAATGAGACGCATAAGTTTTTAGAAAAGTTGACGGATCTGATTACTTTCATGCTGCCTCATTATAAAAGAGAAGGCAAAAGTCAACTTGTAATTGCAATTGGATGTACAGGTGGACAGCATCGTTCTGTTACGCTTACAGAATACCTTGGGAAACATTTGAAACCAGAGTATAGTGTTCATGTATCTCATCGTGATGTGGAGAAGAGAAAGGGCCATTAAGGGATGAAAAAAGAGAGAAAGCCTAAAATTGTCATTATGGGAGGCGGAACTGGACTCTCTGTTTTATTAAGAGGATTAAAGCAATATCCTGTTGATATTACAGCAGTTGTTACAATCGCTGATGATGGTGGCAGTTCAGGTAGATTACGTGATGAGCTAGAAATTCCACCTCCAGGTGACATTCGTAACGTACTTGTTGCGTTATCAGATGTAGAGCCACTGGTGGAAGCTTTATTTCAGCATCGTTTCACAACGGGAGATGGGCTGAAAGGTCATGCGTTAGGAAATTTATTATTGGCAGGTATGACCTCGATTACAGGAGACTTCTTCCATGCTATTACAGAAACGAGTAAAGTTTTAAATGTTAGAGGACGTGTATTGCCAGCAGCGAATCAAAGTGCAGTACTACATGCGGAACTAGAAGACGGAGAAATTGTAACAGGTGAATCAAAGATTCCTTATTTCGGAAAGAAAATTAACCGTGTCTTTTTAACTCCAGAAGATGTAGAGCCGTTACATGAAACGTTGACTGAAATTAAACGAGCTGATTTACTTGTTTTCGGTCCAGGAAGTTTGTATACGAGTATATTACCGAATTTAGTTGTTAACAAAATTGGGGACGCTGTTCTTGCTGCAAAAGCAAAGAAGGTATATGTGTGTAATGTTATGACGCAAGCTGGTGAAACGATGGGATATACTGCGTTTGACCATGTGCAGGCGTTACATGATCATTTAGGTGAACCATTTATCGATACTGCAATTGTAAATAACCGTGATATTCCTTGTGAATTACGTCAGTTATATGAGGAAGAAATGTCGGCGCCAGTTGTAGTAGATGAAGAGCGTTTTACTGAAAACAATATTAATGTGATTCAAGATCAATTAGCGAAGTATGATGACCGTGTTGTAAGACACGATACATTAAAACTAGCTTCTATTTTATATTCACTGTTGTAGATGTGCGTTGCCTCGTTTGAGGTAACGCTCCTCATTTCATATAGGACAAGATTTTTGTTCCACAATAATCGTATAAGGAGGTGTTGGCTGTGTCATTTGCATCAGAAACAAAGAAAGAGTTGACGAATCTAGAGATGAAGGAATGCTGTGAGAAAGCAGAATTATCAGCGTTACTTCGTATGAACGGATCGCTTTCTTTTTCAAATCGTCGTCTATCAATCGATATTCAAACGGAAAATGCGGCAATTGCAAGAAGGATTTATACGCTTTTGAAAAAAGGATATGACGTGACGGTAGAATTACTTGTTCGTAAAAAAATGCGATTGAAGAAAAACAATGTATATATCGTAAGGCTTGTTGAGAAGTCACGCGAAATATTAGCTGATCTTCATATCGTTCGAGACGACTTTTCATTTATTCGAAATATATCACAAGAATTAATTGAGAAGAAATGTTGTAAACGATCGTATTTACGCGGTGCATTTTTAGCAGGTGGTTCAGTAAATAACCCAGAAACATCATCTTATCATTTAGAGATCTTTTCGTTATATAAGGAACATAATGATGCTATATGTGAACTGATGAACGGATTTGATTTAAATAGTAAGACGTTGGAAAGAAGAAAAGGGTACATTACGTATTTGAAAGAAGCAGAAAAGATTACAGAGTTTTTAAATATTATAGGTGCTCATAATGCACTTTTAAGATTTGAAGACATTCGAATCGTACGTGATATGCGTAATTCTGTAAATCGCTTAGTGAACTGCGAAACAGCTAATTTAAATAAAACAATTGGTGCAGCGCTAAGGCAGATTGAAAATATCCGTTATATTGATGAGACGGTTGGTCTTGATATATTGCCGGATAAACTACGAGAAATTGCGCAATTAAGAAGAGATTATCAAGATGTAACATTGAAAGAGTTAGGTGAGATGGTATCCGGGGGGAAAATTAGTAAATCGGGTATTAATCATCGTTTGCGTAAAATCGATGATATTGCAGAGAAATTACGCGCGGGGGAAACGGTAGCAAAAAAATAAGAGGTTAAAGGGGAAATGGAGCTGTGGTTCAAAAAAGAGTTAAGGTTTCATTAAAAAACGGTTTACAAGCACGTCCGGCTGCGTTGTTTGTACAAGAGGCCAATCGCTTTCATGCAGATATTTTCATCGAAAAAGATGGGAAGACAGTAAATGCAAAGAGCATAATGGGGATTATGAGCTTAGCAATTGGAACTGGTAGCATGATAACAATTACAACAGAAGGTTCAGATGCAGAAGAGGCTTTAGAAGCATTAGCTGCATATGTACAATAAGAAGCTATCGCGTATGTGCGATAGCTTTTTTGTTGTTTGGGGCTTGTTGGTGGGGGTATGTGGGATGTACGTTCTTGTCGAGAATTGTCGGTAAGTCGATAAGTTGTGTCGAAAAGTCGATATATTAAAATAATCGCCGATATAATTGGAGTTACGGTCGATATATTTGAAAAATCGCCGATATATTTCGGTTGATACTAGGTGGGGTATGCGGGCGGAGAACAGCATATAAAAAAAGCGCCCTGTTATAGGGCGCTTTCGCTTTTAATCTATCCAGCTCCAGCGGTTGTTTCGCTTTTACATTCGAGGCAAAAAGCGCCTCGGAATCAGGGGCTTCATCGCCCTGCGATTCTGAACGAGCCGCTTCCGCTTTTAATTATATCCAGCTCCAGCGGCTAGAATGGTCGGTGGCTTCGCTTCTTCCGTCGAGGTAAAAAGCACCTCTTTGTCAGAAGCTCCATCCTCCTCCCATTCTGAACGAGCCGCTTCCGCTTTAAATCTATTAACGATTTGTAAAGATCTTATCGATTAAACCGTATTCTAAAGCTTTTTCTGCTGTCATGAAGTTGTCGCGGTCTGTGTCGCGTTGTAGTACTTCAAGTGGTTGACCTGTGCGGTCAGCAAGAATTTGGTTTAGTTTTTCACGTAAGAATAGGATACGTTTAGCAGCGATTTCGATTTCAGTCGCTTGACCTTGTGCACCACCAAGTGGTTGGTGAATCATTACTTCACTGTTTGGAAGTGCATAACGTTTTCCTTTTTCACCTGCTGCAAGTAAGAATGCACCCATAGATGCAGCCATACCGATACAGATTGTTGATACTTGCGGTTTAATAAACTGCATTGTATCGTAAATTGCCATACCTGCTGTGATAGAACCACCAGGGCTGTTGATGTAGATGTGAATATCTTTTTCTGGATCTTGAGATTCCAAGAATAAAAGCTGGGAAACGATTGAGTTAGCTACGTTGTCATCAATTGCGCTACCAAGCATAATGATGCGGTCTTTTAATAGTCGAGAGTAAATATCGTAAGCGCGTTCTCCACGATTTGTTTGTTCAATTACTGTAGGAATTAAATTCATCTGTTATTTCCTCCTTATAAAGCTTTCTTAGTCTTATAATACAATTATGGTCAATAAAGGTCAAACGAAACCACTTTAAATCAAAAAAATATGTAGTTGTACCATGAAATATTCGCTATGTTTTTGAAATTCCCTGCTTATGTATCTTCAACATCATAACCGAATTACATAAATTTAAACGTTATAAAAACTGTAGAAAAAAAGAAAAGAACGCCTTTTGACTGAAGCGTTCTTTCGATATCTATTCTTTTAAAAGATAGGTTACTTTATTTAAAATCTTTTCGATTTGTTTCGCGTTTTTACTATACATTTCGCTTGCTGATTTCGACTTTGTTTCTAAGGAAAATAGTTCAAGATCAGCATGACATTTTTTTAATGATGCTAATAATAAAGGTTTGTTTTGAGGAGAAGGCATTTGTAGTTTGTCATTATAAATGTCGATAGTCAGTTGTCCGTATGAATCAACTTGACCGAGAAAGACATTTTCGATAACAACACCGAGCTTTTCTAGTTCAGCATGTAGCCAAGCGCGGTTATGTCCACTTGCGGATAGCGGTTCATCTAAGACATTGCCATCCATAATAACAGTTTGTGGTTCTTTTTCGTTCGGCACTTTTAAACCGATGTCTTTTGCTGTGAGTGGTTGGCGATCTTTCTTTAGTAATACATTTAATTCTCCGCTCGGTTCTAGTACAGCAAATTCAACATCAGCTACGCTGAAAGCATCTTTTCCACGGAGAAGTTCCAGTAATTCGTCACTTGTATATTTTTCTTTCTTTAAGTTATCTTCGAGTATCTTTCCATCTTTTATTAATACGGTAGATTTCCCTTCAAAGAAGTCCCGAGCTGTTTTGTTCTTTAAAGAAAGGATTCCTGTTAAAAAAGGTACCACAGCGAAAATGAGTATAGCAAAGACGCCGTGAAAAAATTTTGAATCGAGCCCTGTAGATACTTGGGCAGCGATGTCACCGATTGTCATTCCGGCTATGTATTCAAAAAAGGAGAGCTGAGAGATTTGTCTTTTCCCTAACCATTTCGTAATAGCGAATAAAATAATTAATATGAATACAGAGCGAAGAATGACAAGTGTCCATTCCGGCAGGTGAGACATAGTCATTTCCTCCAGTCTACTTAAAACCCTTTATATTGAGGTTCTTCACGTTCTAATACTGAAACTCTATTTTGTAAATCAGCGATGATGCTGTCCATTTCTAACATACATTCATGAAATACACGTTTTGATTCTGCGTCCTGTGAATGTAGTGAAAGGGAGCTTAAACTTGCTTGAGCGCCTCTTACACTAGCAAGGCAGGTTTTGACGCTAGCGATAACTGTCATACGAACACCTTATCCTTTCGGTTTGAATAGCAATGCTCCGATGAAGCCGAAAATAATAGCTGCGGATACACCGGCGCTTGTTACTTTAAACATGCCGGTAATAACGCCAACGATGCCATGTTTTGCGGCTTCTTCCATTGCACCGTGAACGAGGGCATTACCAAAGCTTGTAATAGGTACGGTTGCCCCAGCTCCAGCGAAGTCAATTAATGGTTCATACAAATTGAATCCATCTAATATAGCTCCAGCAACAACGAGTGTTGCCATTGTATGAGCGGGTGTTAGTTTGCCGACATCAAACATAAGTTGGCCGATAACACATATGAGTCCGCCAATGACGAAAGCCCAGAAAAAAATCATTGCGTTGCACCTCCGAATTCAATTGAAACGGCGTGAGCGATACACGGGATTGTTTCTTCTTGTTGGAATGTAAGTGGAGATAGTAAAGCGCCTGTCGCAACGACAAGTATTTTTTTGAACTCTCCTCTTTTCATCCGGTTTAATAAATGACCGTACACGACTGTTGCGGAACATCCTGGTCCACTAGCACCAGCTATGACAGGTTGCCCTTCTCTATAAATGAGCAGCCCGCAATCTTGAAACTGTTCGCTCGTTACTTTCGTTCCGTGTTTATGTAGTAAGTCATAAGCAATTTCACGTCCTATATGCCCGAGGTCACCGGTTACGATTAAATCGTAGTAAGAGGCGTCAATTTGGCGTTCGCGTAGGTGGGCCTCAATTGTATCGACGGCAGCTGGAGCCATTGCGCCTCCCATATTAAACGGATCCGTTAATCCCATATCAACTACTTTTCCGATTGTTGCGGACGTTACCCTAGGACCGTGTCCAGTATCACTTAAAATAGCGGCCCCTGCTCCAGTTACTGTCCACTGCGCGGTAGGTGGCTTTTGTCCACCATATTCGGTAGGGTAGCGGAACTGTTTTTCTACAGCGGTGTTATGACTTGATGCCCCGGTTAATAAATATTTTGCGCCTTTTGCATTTACGATACTTGCTCCAAGTGCTAAACCTTCCATAGAAGTAGAACAAGCACCGAATAATCCGAGATAAGGAGTGCCCAGTGTACGGCAAGCAAAGCTTGTAGGGGTAATTTGATTAATTAAATCTCCTGCGAGTACAAATTGAATATCATCTTTACGAAGTTCTGCTTTTTCAGTGGCGCGGCTACAAGCTTCTTCGAACAAAATTTTATGTGCTTTTTCATAGGAATCTTGTCCGAGCCATAAATCTTCATGAAGGATATCGAAGTCTTCTGGGATTTTCCCTTTTGCTTCAAACGGTCCGCCAACGACTCCAGTTGAAATGATAACTGGTTTGTTTTCAAATACCCACGTTCGGTGTCCTTGTAACATTTATAGGCCTCCCCATTGAACGAGAATCGTTTTAATAAGTGCGATGACGAAAGCTGAAAATACACCAAATAAAATAACGGAGCCGGCTAATTTGAACATGTTACCGCCAACGCCAAGGACAAACCCTTCCGTCCGGTGTTCGATACATGCGGCGACAACAGAGTTACCAAATCCAGTGACAGGTACAGCTGTCCCAGCACCTGCAAATTGACCGAGACGATCATATACGCCGAACCCAGTTAGTAACATCGAGATGAAAATAAGAGTTGCTACTGTTGGATTCCCTGCTGAGCGCTCAGTGAAATCGAAATACGTAATATAAAAAGTAGAAATGAGTTGCCCAATTAGGCAAATGAAACCACCAACGAAAAAGGCTTTTATACAGTTTTTTAAGACAGGACGCTTCGGTTCGCGTTCTTGTTCGAATTTTTTATACTCCTGTTGTACAGGGGTTAAGTTTTTATCTTTACTAGACATTGCAATCCTTCCTTTTCTTTTAAAAAGCGTTAAGTGTTAGACTCCATTTTTTTACCAATGAATTTTAATTGTTTATTAATTTCATCTTTAGATACTTCTTTTTCCTTAATTTTTCTTTCGAGTTTTTCGAGTAACATAAAGATTTTTTTATCTGTACTGACACGAACATCGAAAGTAGGGTGTTCATCACTTAGTTGCTTTTGAAGCTTTTTACGCAGCGGTTTTAATCCAAACCTTTCGTGATGCTCCGGTAGAACTGCTATGTAGAGATCTAAGTTTGAATTCACTGCTGTGCTTTTTATAATTTCATCCATAGCGAGAGCTCTTTTCTTCGCTCCTTGTGATATAGATTGATTAAAGGATTCCGTACTCGTCTTTGTTAACTTTGGGCCTTTTTCTTTCTCCGTTCGTTTCGCTTCTTCTTTCACTTTTTTATCTAAAGGACTATTATCACATCCAGTAAAAGAGCTAAATAGAAGGGCAAATAATGCGGTTATGAGGCCGAGTTTTCGCATAATTATCATTCCATTTCTATTGCAATATGTAATGTGATAGAAAAAGGATGACTGCATATCATCCTTTTTCTATTTCACAGCATGACGAATCCGTTATTGCTGTGAGTATTGTGGTTCTTCTTGTTGGACTTCTTCAACGCGTGGGTTTAAAGAATCGATAATCGTTTGTGTTTGCTGTGCAGCTGTTTGGAAAAGTTGCTTAGCTTGTTGGTTATCCGTATCAAGAGCGAAACCCTCTAAGCTAGCTTGTGCACTTTTTAATCCAGAAACAGTTTGCTTTAATTTTGTAATTACAGTCATTGAATGAAGCCCCCTTTGGAATATCAATTCAAAGATTATAATTTGTGAGTTGGGTTGAATTTATGATTGGAAAATTTAGGGGTGGGTGCTTTGTTAATATACTCATAACTAAGCGGCATAAAGGATTACGGGGATATTTTTATTGATTTAGATGGATTTTATTGCTATTATTATGAGAAGAAAATGAAGTGTTTTCTATTATCATGCGCCCATAGCTCAGTCGGATAGAGCGGTGGTTTCCGGTACCACGTCTGCCGGGGGTTCGAATCCCTCTGGGCGCGTCAAAAAGTCCTAACTTACGTTTTGTAGGTTAGGACTTTTTTTATTTCCCTCTTGTTATATCTAATAATAAGATTTACTATTAGTACTTGGTTATAATTTAATTCCGTTATTATTTTCTTTCAATATTATTCAAATTTCGGTTGTAAGTTGTAAATCTCATTAATACATATAAATTAATAATATTTTGGAATGGGTGTCTGTGATAGCATTCTCCTTTTACCAAACTTATTGTACAATAGAAACAAGGGGGAGATTAGTTTGAAGGCAAGTCTTTTACAAGAACAAAGCTTACGTTTGGCAATGACACAAGAGTTAAGGCAAGCGATTACAATGCTCCAGTATAATGTACAAGAATTATCGGAGTTTTTGTATGAGCAATCGTTAGAGAATCCCCTTATTGAGTTAGGTGGTTTTGAGAGGGAGAAGAAAAAGAGCTCTAACAAAAGTAAAAGTACCAGCAAACAAGTCGAGAATCAGATGGAAATCTACAGTGTGGATTCTACAACGATTCAGCAACATTTATTAAATCAAATACAGTATTATAAAATAGAGGAAGAAGAGCGAAAAGTAGCTTCTTTCATTATTATGAACATGGATGGAAATGGGTATTTGCAAGAAACGAATGAAGAGTTAGCAAATCTTCTTTCCGCACCGCTTCATGTAGTCGACCGCTCTGTAGAGCTTATCCAATCACTCGAGCCAGCAGGGGTAGGGGCGCGTAATATTCAGGAATGTCTAACCTTACAATTGAAGCGCTTACAAAGGCGGAATGGATTGGCAGAAGAGGTTGTAGAAGATCATTTCGCTTATTTCGTGAAGAAAGATTGGAGAAAGCTTGTTCAAGTGTTGAAGTGTAGTAATGAAGAATTACAGGATGCAGTAAATTGTATAACGTCATTACAACCAAAACCAGGTCTTGCGTTTTCTTCTGATAAACCACTTTATATTGTGCCTGATATGGCAGTGAAAAAAGATGGCGATCGTCTCGTTTTACAAATGAATGAGAGAAATATGCCGAGAATTGAAATTCATTCTGAATATAGTGCGCTTCTTAATAATAGTGAAAGTGAAGTAGCATCTTACGTTTCAGAAAAGTATCAGCATGTACAGTGGATTATGCGTAGTTTGAAACAGAGAAAACAAACGCTTTTGCAAGTAATGACCATTATTATGGAAAAACAACGTGATTTCTTCTGGAAAGGTCCGGAGTATTTAAAGCCACTTGCTTTAAAAGAAGTAGCAGAAGAGCTAAGTGTGCATGAATCTACAATTAGTCGTGCAACGCGAAATAAATATGTGCAAACACCACACGGTTTATTTGAGATGAAATCGTTCTTTAGTAATGCCGTTTCGACGACTGAAGATGAAGCGGTTTCTACAAAGCGTGTAAAACAATTTATTCAAACGCTTGTTGAGGCGGAGAATAAGAAAAAGCCACTATCAGATCAAAAGATTTCAAAATTATTAGAAGAAGAGCATGAAATCGTTATTTCTCGAAGAACAGTGGCGAAGTATAGAGAGCAAATGCACATTCCAGCGTCGTCATTACGAAAAACAATCGGATAGGTGAAGAAGATGAAAGTTGTACTGTATACAAAAAATGATTGTGGCCTTTGCGTGAAGGCGAAACAAGTTTTACAGGAAGTACAATGTGAATATTCTTTTCAACTTGAGGAAATAGATATATATGAAGATAATGACCTTTTAGAAAAATATCATCTAATGATTCCGGTTGTAAAAATAGACGGAAAACAAGTAGAATATGGTAACATTCACAAAGGTGTCATAATAAACTATATAAAGAATGCAGTTAAGAGTTGAATAAGTTTCTATCTCCTGTTACAATAATACACGTAGCAGGGATTATTTTTTTAACCTATGTGGGACACAAAATGTCACTACGGGACGTAAAGTGACCACGAGGGAAAATGAACCGATGTAGTGAGGAGAAAAGATATGCGCTCATGGATTCAGAACACAAAAAAATTATTACCTGATCTGCTACCTGTTATGCAAACGAGAATGCAAATTCTTCAATACATTAGGCTTATGCAGCCGATTGGAAGAAGAAATTTATCAGCAAGTCTCGGTATGACAGAACGAGTATTGCGAAGTGAAGTTCAAGTTTTGAAAGAACAAAACTTAGTTCACGTCGCTTCTTCTGGAATGACTTTGACAGAAGAAGGAACAGCTTTAGTTCTTGCTTTGGAAGACTTTATGAAAGAAATTTCCGGGTTAAAGGTTTTAGAAAAGCAACTTAAGGAAACATTAGACTTGGATGAAGTTTTCGTTGTCCCTGGTGATAGTGATGAATCGCCTTGGGTCAAACTGGAGATGGGCCGTGCTTGTGTGACTTGTATAAAAGACCGTCTGACAGCGAATAATATCGTTGCTGTGGCTGGAGGAACTACGCTAGCTGCTGTTGCGGACATGATGCAGCTTGATTGCAAAGATTTACATATGCTATTTGTCCCAGCACGTGGTGGAATTGGAGAAGGCGTCGAGTTAGAAGCCAATACTATTTGTGCCAAGATGGCGCAAAATACGATGAGTAATTATCGCTTATTGTATGTTCCAGACCATGTTAGCAGCGAAGCATATGCGTCTATTGTGACAGAGCCTTCCGTGAAAGAAGTTCTTGAGTTGATTCGATCTTCCAATATCGTCATTCATGGAATAGGTGATGCGTTAACAATGGCACGTCGCAGAAATACTTCAGAAGCAGATTGGTTAAAGATTCAGGCAAGCGAAGCAGTTGGCGAAGCTTTCGGTTACTACTTTAATGAACAAGGAAATGTTGTTCATAAAGTAAGAACAGTTGGTATGCAACTAGAGGATTTACAAAATGTATCTCACGTTGTTGCGGTCGCTGGAGGTTCTTCAAAGGCAAAGGCAATACAGGCTGTAATTAAACAAGGGCACACTTCAATTCTAATTACAGATGAAGGTGCAGCAAAACAGTTAACAAAGGGTATTACCCTTTAATATAATCCCCCAAGGAGGAAATTCAAATGACTAAAATTGGTATTAATGGATTTGGACGTATCGGACGTAACGTATTCCGCGCAGCTCTTAACAACCCAGAGGTAGAAGTAGTAGCAATCAACGACTTAACAGATGCTAAAACTTTAGCTCACCTTTTAAAATATGACACAGTTCACGGAACTTTAAACGCAGAAGTATCTGCTAACGAAAGCAGCATCGTTGTTAACGGTAAAGAAATTAAAGTTATCGCTGAGCGTGACCCAGCACAATTACCATGGAGCGACTACGGAGTAGAAATCGTAGTAGAATCTACTGGCCGTTTCACTAAAAAAGCAGACGCTGAAAAACACTTAGGTGGATCAGTTAAAAAAGTTATCATCTCAGCTCCAGCTTCTGACGAAGATATCACTGTAGTTATGGGTGTTAACCACGAACAATACGATGCAGCTAGCCACAACGTAGTATCTAACGCTTCTTGTACTACAAACTGCTTAGCTCCATTCGCTAAAGTATTAAACGAAAAATTCGGCGTAAAACGTGGAATGATGACAACAATTCACTCTTACACTAACGACCAACAAATCTTAGACTTACCACACAAAGATTTACGTCGTGCTCGTGCAGCAGCTGAAAACATGATCCCAACATCTACTGGTGCAGCTAAAGCAGTAGCATTAGTATTACCAGAACTTAAAGGTAAATTAAACGGTGGCGCTGTACGTGTTCCAACTGCTAACGTTTCTCTAGTTGACCTAGTTGTTGAACTTGATAAAGAAGTAACAGTTGAAGAAGTAAATGCAGCATTCAAAGCAGCAGCTGAAGGCGAATTAAAAGGTATCCTTGGATACAGCGAAGAGCCATTAGTATCTATCGACTATAACGGATGTACAGCTTCTTCTACAATCGATGCATTATCTACAATGGTAATGGAAGGTAACATGGTTAAAGTACTTTCTTGGTACGATAACGAAACTGGTTACTCTAACCGCGTAGTAGACCTAGCAGCTTACATGACTTCAAAAGGTCTTTAATTCTTAATTATATAAGTTATCAATGACAAAACGAGGGAGAGGGTTTGTTCCCTCTCTCTCTTCTTTCGTTTTAAAAGCAAATGTGTTAAGCTTTTGAGTGGGTTTTGTCAATCCTAACTAGTAGTCGGAGGGAAATCCAATGAACAAAAAATCAATTCGTGACGTAGATTTAAAAGGTAAGCGTGTATTTTGCCGCGTTGACTTCAACGTACCTATGAAAGAAGGCAAAATTACAGATGAAACTCGTATCCGTGCAGCTCTTCCTACAATTCAATATTTAGTAGAGCAAGGTGCGAAAGTTATTTTAGCAAGCCACTTAGGCCGTCCAAAAGGTCAAGTAGTAGAAGAATTACGTCTTACTCCAGTAGCAGCACGTTTAGGCGAGCTTCTTGGTAAAGATGTTAAAAAAGCAGACGAAGCATTCGGACCAGTTGCACAAGAAATGGTTGCAGCAATGAACGAAGGCGACGTATTAGTTCTTGAAAACGTACGTTTCTATGCGGGCGAAGAAAAGAACGATGCAGAACTTGCGAAAGAATTTGCAGCTCTTGCTGACATCTTCGTAAACGATGCATTCGGTGCAGCTCACCGTGCTCATGCTTCTACAGCAGGTATCGCGGACTACCTACCAGCAGTATCTGGTTTACTAATGGAAAAAGAGTTAGATGTTCTTGGAAAAGCACTTTCTAACCCAGATCGTCCATTCACAGCTATCATCGGTGGTGCGAAAGTAAAAGATAAAATCGGTGTAATTCGTCATCTATTAGACAAAGTAGATAACTTAATCATCGGTGGCGGACTTGCTTACACATTCGTTAAAGCTTTAGGTCATGAAATTGGTCTATCTCTATGTGAAGACGACAAGATTGAACTAGCAAAAGAATTTATGCAACTTGCAAAAGAAAAAGGCGTAAACTTCTACATGCCAGTTGATGTTGTAATCACTGAGGAATTCTCTGAAACTGCAACAACTAAAATCGTTGGTATCGACTCTATCCCTTCTAACTGGGAAGGCGTGGACATCGGTCCTAAAACACGTGAAATTTATGCAGATGTAATTAAAAACTCTAAGCTTGTTGTATGGAATGGACCAATGGGTGTATTCGAAATGACTCCATTCTCACAAGGTACAAAAGCAGTAGGACAAGCATTAGCAGATGCAGAAGGTACATACTCTGTTATCGGCGGTGGTGACTCTGCAGCAGCTGTTGAAAAATTCGGTATGGCTGATAAAATGAGCCACATTTCTACTGGCGGCGGTGCGTCATTAGAATTCATGGAAGGTAAAGAGCTTCCAGGTGTAGTTTGTCTTAACGACAA
Organism: Bacillus cereus group sp. MYBK101-2; assembly: GCF_051918845.1. NCBI lineage: Bacteria > Bacillati > Bacillota > Bacilli > Caryophanales > Bacillaceae > Bacillus > Bacillus cereus group sp. MYBK101-2. The sequence continues at coordinate 128,802 of NZ_JBQAIE010000010.1, forward strand.
ATAAGTAGCAGCCAAAGAAAAAGGACGGTGCAAAGCATGCGTAAACCAATTATCGCAGGTAACTGGAAAATGAATAAAACTCTATCTGAAGCAGTTAGCTTCGTAGAGGAAGTTAAAGGTCAAATCCCAGCAGCTTCAGCTGTTGATGCAGTAGTTTGCTCTCCAGCTCTATTCTTAGAGCGCCTTGTAGCAGCGACTGAAGGAACTGATTTACAAGTAGGTGCACAAAACATGCACTTCGAAAAAAATGGTGCATTTACTGGCGAAATTAGCCCAGTAGCACTTAGCGACTTAAAAGTTGGCTATGTAGTACTTGGCCACTCTGAGCGTCGTGAAATGTTTGCTGAAACAGATGAGTCAGTAAACAAAAAGACTATCGCAGCATTTGAACATGGTTTAACACCAATCGTATGTTGTGGTGAGACTTTAGAAGAGCGCGAAAGCGGAAAAACATTTGATCTAGTAGCAGGTCAAGTGACAAAAGCACTTGCAGGTTTAACTGAAGAGCAAGTTAAAGCAACTGTTATCGCTTATGAGCCAATCTGGGCTATCGGTACAGGTAAATCTTCTTCTTCTGCAGATGCAAACGAAGTATGTGCGCATATCCGTAAAGTTGTTGCAGAAGCTGTTTCTCCAGCTGCTGCAGAAGCTGTTCGTATTCAATACGGCGGTAGCGTAAAACCAGAAAACATTAAAGAGTACATGGCACAATCTGACATCGACGGCGCTTTAGTTGGCGGTGCTAGCTTAGAGCCTGCTTCGTTCTTAGGTCTTCTGGAGGCGGTAAAATGAGAAAGCCAACAGCTCTAATTATTCTTGACGGTTTCGGACTTCGTGAAGAAACTTACGGGAATGCTGTAGCACAAGCTAAGAAACCTAATTTTGATGGTTACTGGAACAAATTCCCTCACACAACGCTTACAGCTTGTGGCGAGGCAGTAGGTCTTCCAGAAGGTCAAATGGGTAACTCTGAGGTTGGTCACTTAAATATCGGTGCTGGCCGCATTGTATATCAAAGCTTAACACGCGTAAACGTTGCAATTCGTGAAGGTGAGTTCGATAAGAACGAAACGTTCCAAAGTGCAATTAAAAGCGTAAAAGAAAAAGGTACTGCACTTCATTTATTCGGTTTACTTTCTGACGGTGGTGTGCACAGTCACATGAACCACATGTTTGCTCTTCTTCGCTTAGCAGCTAAAGAAGGCGTTGAGAAAGTATACATTCATGCATTCTTAGATGGCCGCGATGTTGGACCAAAAACAGCACAAAGCTATATTGATGCAACAAATGAAGTAATTAAAGAAACAGGAGTAGGACAATTCGCGACTATCTCTGGTCGTTATTACTCCATGGACCGTGACAAGCGTTGGGATCGCGTAGAAAAATGTTACCGTGCTATGGTGAATGGTGAAGGACCTACTTATAAATCAGCAGAAGAGTGTGTAGAAGACTCTTATGCAAATGGTATCTACGATGAATTCGTATTGCCGTCTGTAATTGTTAACGAAGATAACACGCCAGTTGCAACAATCAATGATGATGATGCAGTTATCTTCTATAACTTCCGTCCAGACCGTGCAATTCAAATTGCTCGTGTATTTACAAACGAAGACTTCCGTGAGTTCGATCGTGGTGAAAAAGTACCTCACATTCCAGAATTCGTATGTATGACACACTTTAGTGAAACAGTAGATGGTTACGTGGCATTCAAACCAATGAACCTTGATAACACTTTAGGTGAAGTTGTTGCGCAAGCGGGATTAAAGCAACTTCGCATCGCGGAAACTGAAAAGTATCCGCACGTTACATTCTTCTTTAGCGGTGGTCGTGAGGCTGAATTCCCAGGAGAAGAGCGTATCTTAATTAACTCACCGAAGGTTGCAACGTATGACTTGAAACCGGAAATGAGCATTTACGAAGTAACGGACGCTTTAGTAAATGAAATCGAAAATGATAAACATGATGTTATCATTCTTAACTTTGCGAACTGTGATATGGTTGGCCATTCTGGGATGATGGAACCAACGATTAAAGCAGTAGAAGCAACTGACGAATGTTTAGGAAAAGTTGTAGAAGCGATTCTTGCAAAAGATGGTGTAGCACTTATTACTGCTGACCATGGTAATGCTGACGAAGAATTAACTTCTGACGGAGAGCCAATGACAGCTCATACAACTAACCCGGTTCCTTTCATTGTTACTAAGAACGACGTAGAATTACGTGAAGGTGGTATCTTAGGTGATATCGCTCCAACTATGCTTACACTTCTTGGTGTTGAGCAACCGAAAGAAATGACAGGTAAAACAATTATTAAATAATTTGCTTATATAAAAAGGAGAGAATTTATTATGTCAACAATTATTGATGTTTATGCTCGCGAAGTCCTTGACTCTCGTGGTAACCCAACTGTAGAAGTAGAAGTTTACACAGAAAGCGGCGCTTTCGGACGCGCTATCGTACCAAGTGGTGCATCTACTGGTGAACACGAAGCAGTAGAATTACGTGACGGTGACAAGTCTCGTTACCTTGGTAAAGGTGTTGTTAACGCAGTAAACAACGTTAACGAAATTATCGCTCCAGAAATCGTTGGTTTCGACGTAACTGACCAAGCTGGTATCGACCGTGCTATGATCGAATTAGATGGCACTCCAAACAAAGGTAAACTAGGCGCTAACGCTATCCTTGGTGTATCTATGGCAGTAGCTCACGCAGCAGCTGACTTCGTAGGTCTTCCATTATACCGTTACCTTGGTGGATTCAATGCAAAACAATTACCAACTCCAATGATGAACATCATCAACGGTGGTTCTCACGCTGATAACAACGTAGACTTCCAAGAGTTCATGATCTTACCAGTTGGTGCTCCAACATTCAAAGAATCAATCCGTATGGGTGCTGAAGTATTCCATGCACTTAAAGCTGTATTACATGACAAAGGTCTTAACACTGCAGTAGGTGACGAAGGTGGATTCGCTCCAAACCTTGGTTCTAACCGTGAAGCATTAGAAGTAATCATCGAGGCTATCGAAAAAGCTGGTTACAAAGCTGGCGAGAACGTATTCTTAGGAATGGACGTTGCTTCTTCTGAATTCTACAACAAAGAAACTGGTAAATATGACCTTGCAGGCGAAGGCCGTACTGGCTTAACTTCTGCAGAAATGGTTGATTTCTACGAAGAGCTTTGCAAAGACTTCCCAATCATCTCTATCGAAGATGGTTTAGACGAAAACGACTGGGATGGTCACAAATTATTAACTGAGCGTCTTGGAAGCAAAGTACAATTAGTTGGTGACGATTTATTCGTAACTAACACTCAAAAACTTGCTGAAGGTATCGAAAAAGGTATCTCTAACTCAATCTTAATTAAAGTTAACCAAATCGGTACTTTAACTGAGACTTTCGAAGCTATCGAAATGGCTAAACGTGCTGGTTACACAGCAGTTGTATCTCACCGTTCTGGTGAAACTGAAGATGCTACAATCGCTGACATCGCAGTTGCAACTAACGCTGGCCAAATCAAAACTGGTTCTATGAGCCGTACTGACCGTATTGCTAAGTACAACCAATTATTACGCATCGAAGACGAACTAGGCGAAATCGCTGTTTACGATGGTATCAAATCTTTCTACAACATCAAACGATAATTGTAGAAAATAACGACAGACCGTGAGAAATCACGGTCTGTTTTTTTTATGCTAAAATTGTTCTCCCGTCATAAGTGACATGAAATGTTTAAAGAAACGGTTATAATCAAAATCAATTGCAATTTGATGACCCGGCCAATCAATAAATGGCTTTTGGTTCACTAAAGAACGAAATTCCCCTATGCTTGCTCCTTGTGCAGAGGATTCTGTCATGACAACGATAGGGGATTTGTGATACGTAAACATAGAGTTATCAAGTAAAGCGAGTATTGGCATTGTGTCATGGAAGGGGCTACCCTTTAAATGTGGTAGAGCATTTTTATAATAGCCGTAGTAATAATGATCGAATAACGGTTTGACGAGTGGGGCTTTTCCTTTTGCTTCAATATATTCAGCCATTTCTGGTGTAATGATGGAATATTGGGTGACGTTTAATGGATAGATGTACATGTTAGGTGAGGATTGAAGGACTATATTAGCGGCAGTAGGATCGCCATAAAAGTTTGCTTCGGAAATAGGGGTGACATTACCAGGATGTAAAAAGGCACCGCCCATTACGTAGTAAGATTTAATTTGTTTCATTAACTGTTTGCACATGATAAATAAAATTGCTAGAGAGGTAAGTCTTCCTAAACTTACAATGATTAATTCATCTTTATACTGTTCAATAAGAGGAATCACTTCAAAGAAATTCTCCATTTCTCCGTTAGTCACATTCCCATTTGGAATAATTGGCCCAAGCCCTTGTTTCCCGTGTACTTCTGTAAAAAAAGCAGGTGGGGCACCAGTAAGAGGGCGTTCTGAACCACCGAATATCTTAATATTTCTATTCCTTGTTTCATTCTTAAGAAAATGAGCATTTTGTACGGCCATCTCTTTTGGAACATTGCCGTAATCTGCAACAATGCCGATGATTTCTATTTCATCGATAAAGAACGCTAATAGGAGAGCCATCGTATCATCAATGCCAGGATCACAAAAAATAAGAACTTTTTTGGGCATATGTTCACCACCTATCTTGTTTATATATATGTAAGCTTAAAGGTAAAAAGATTATTTTATTGAAATAATAACCTTTAAAATTCAGAAAATAAAAACTTCTTATATTAGGTCAAGGTTTTTGACTTAATTCCCTCTTGAAAATGTAGTCATATCAAGGTTGTAAGCGTATAACATAGGCGTTTTTTGCTGTCAAGTTGATAAATTGCAGCTTTTTACAATTTATACTATGATAAAGATATTAACAGAAGATCGTATAAACAAGAGGGATGATGAACATGAAATTTACAAAGATTCTTGTCCAAATTGCTGCTCTTTACGTTTTTTATATGGTTGGAACTTGGGTACAAGAAATGTTAAATATTCCGATCCCAGGAAGTTTGATTGGAATGTTCCTCTTACTTGTTTTACTTAGCCTAAAAGTTCTTCCAGTGAAATGGTTCGATTTAGGAGCAGAAACACTCGTTGCTATTATGCCGTTTTTATTAATTCCGCCAACGCTTGGCCTAATGAATTACGGTGCTTTTTTTATGAGTAAAGGAATTTCTCTTTTCATTACAGTTGTAGCGAGTACATTTTTAATTATTATTGTCGCAGGACATACAGGACAATATCTTGCGAATAGAAAGGAAAGAGAGTCGCGATGAGCAAAATATTAATCGGAATCGGTTGGGTTCTTTTTACGGTGCTATTATATCAATTATCTAAAAAAATCTATAAATTATTTCCAACACCATTCACCATTCCAATGCTTGTAGCAACAGGATTAATGGCTTTCCTATTTATCGTGCTTGATATACCGTATCAACATTATATGGAAAGTGGTGGTGGCTGGATTGCAAAGCTACTTGGACCCGGTGTTGTAGCATTTGCAATTCCTCTTTATAAACAACGCCACGTTCTTCAAAAATATGTTGTACCGATTGCCGGCGGGGTACTAGTAGGTACAACAGTTGCCATTGCAAGTGACTTTGCTATTGCGTCACTTATGGGAACAGATAAAAGTTTAATTTTATCTTCTTTACCAAAGTCGGTGACAATGCCGGTTGCGATGAGTGTTTCAGAGCAAGTAGGTGGTGTACCGTCATTAACAGCAGCTTTCGTTGTTATTGCAGGTATTACTGGAACGATTACCGGCCCGCTTTTATTAAAATGGAGCCGCGTTACAAACTCAGTTGGTAAAGGTATCGGATTTGGATGTGCTTCTCATATTATGGGCGTGATGAGAGCGATGAAAAATAATGAACATGAAGGTGTTATTGGATCGGTAACAATGACATTAACAGCGATTTTGACATGTTTGCTCGGGCCGCTATTTGCAATGATGTTCATGTAATGGAAGAAAAGCGAGAGCAACCTTATAGCTCTCGCTTTTCTATAGAATTTATGCTACAGTTACAATAACTGAATCTTTGTAGGAGGTACGCCAAGTGCATACGTTATTATCTGTTTTACTTATTATTGTATCGATTTTAATGATTGTTATGGTACTTATGCAGTCTAGTAATAGCTCAGGCCTTTCAGGTGCAATTTCAGGCGGTGCAGAGCAATTATTTGGTAAGCAAAAAGCACGTGGAATTGAAGCGGTATTAAACCGTATTACAATTGTTTTAGCTGTATTGTTCTTCGCATTAACAATTGGTGTTACGTACTTAAACTTATAGAATTGAAAGAAGAAGCGTTAGTAGATTATTCTAATGGTTCTTCTTTTTTGTTATTTGAAAAAAGTTTCTAATTAGATTATGGAAATATAAATATGGTACACTAGATATAGAAAGAATACGACTAGATTACAGAAGAGAAAGAGGAGAAATACATGATGAAATTAGCATCTCCGAAACCATTTACATTTGAAGGTGGAGACCGCGCTGTTTTATTACTACATGGATTCACAGGAAACTCAGCTGATGTACGTATGTTAGGGCGTTTCTTAGAAAAGAAAGGCTACACTTGTCATGCTCCAATTTATAAAGGGCACGGTGTACCACCAGAAGAGCTTGTTCATACAGGTCCTGAAGACTGGTGGCAAGATGTAACAGAGGCATATCAGCTGTTAAAAGATAAAGGCTTTGAGAAAATTGCTGTCGTTGGATTGTCACTTGGCGGCGTATTTTCTCTAAAATTAGGTTATACAGTACCGGTTTTAGGTGTAGTGCCAATGTGTGCACCGATGTATATTAAGAGTGAAGAAACGATGTACCAAGGTATATTGGCATATGCCCGCGAATATAAAAAGCGTGAGCAAAAATCACCAGAGCAAATTGAGCAAGAAATGTTGGAATTCCAAAAGACACCGATGAATACATTAAAAGCATTACAACAATTAATTGCTGACGTGCGTAACAATGTGGACATGATTTATGCCCCAACATTTGTTGTACAAGCGCGTCATGATGAAATGATTAATACAGATAGTGCGAACATTATTTATAACGGTGTAGAATCAACGTTAAAAGACATTAAATGGTATGAAGACTCTACGCATGTCATTACACTTGATAAGCAGCGTGACGAGCTACATGAGGATGTATATAACTTCTTGGAGCAACTAGATTGGTAAGATCTAGTTGCCTCTTTTTTTCATAAGGAATTTTTTGTGAAAACTGTAAAAATCATAAGGGGAGTACTGAAGTTTCGCTTTATACATCCCCTATCTTTCGGATACACTAAATAATATAAGGTTTTAAAGGAGGTATTTTTGCTTGGAAGAAATCATACAAGAACATATTGATAAGTTGTTATTATTTATGAGAGAAGAAGCGTATAAACCCCTAACGATACAAGAGTTAGAAGAGGCATTTGGGATTGAAGGTTCTGAGGGCTTTAAAGATTTCGTAAAGGCACTTGTAACGATGGAAGAAAAGGGACTTGTTATTCGTACTCGTAGCAACCGTTACGGTCTTCCTGAAAAGATGAATTTAGTACGTGGTAAGTTAATTGGACATGCACGTGGCTTTGCATTCGTTGTACCAGACGAGAAGAAAACAGGAGATGATGATCTTTTCATCCCACCTACAGAATTAAACGGTGCACTTCATGGCGATACAGTATTAGCACGCCTTAGTTCCCAATCGAGTGGTTCGCGTCAAGAAGGTTCCATTGTACGCATTTTAGAGCGTGGCACGAAAGAATTAGTTGGTACATATACAGAATCGAAAAACTTTGGATTTGTTATACCTGACAATAAACGCTGGACAAGTGACATTTTCGTATTAAAAAGCGCATCAATGGGCGCTGTAGAAGGTCATAAAGTAGTTGTGAAAATTACGAGCTATCCAGAGAATCGTTTAAGTGCAGAAGGTGAAGTTATTCAAATTCTAGGTCATAAAAATGATCCAGGAGTAGATATTTTATCTGTCATTCATAAACATCACTTACCTTTAGCGTTCCCTGAAGAAGTGATGGAACATGCAAACAGTGTACCAGAAACGATTTCAGAAGATGATTTAAAAGATCGCCGTGATCTACGTGACCAAATGATTGTAACAATTGACGGTGCAGATGCGAAAGATTTAGATGACGCTGTTACAGTAACGAAGCTTGAGAACGGTAACTACAAGCTTGGCGTTCACATTGCGGATGTAAGCCATTACGTTCAAGAAGGTTCTCCAATTGATGTAGAAGCAGCGGAGAGAGCGACGAGTGTGTATCTTGTTGACCGTGTAATTCCGATGATTCCACATCGTCTATCTAATGGTATTTGTTCATTAAATCCGAAAGTAGACCGTCTGACGTTATCTTGTGAAATGGAAATCAACAATTTAGGTGATGTTGTAAAGCACGAGATTTTCCAAAGTGTAATTAAAACGACAGAGCGTATGACGTATGCTGACGTAAGAAGCATTTTAGAAGATGAGGACGAAGAATTAATTAAACGCTATGAGCCGCTTGTACCGATGTTTAAAGAAATGGGTCAATTAGCACAAATCCTACGTGAAAAACGTATGCGCCGCGGTGCAATCGACTTTGACTTTAAAGAAGCGAAAGTATTAGTAGATGAAGAAGGAAAACCGACAGACGTTGTTATGCGTGATCGTTCTGTATCAGAGAAGTTAATTGAAGAATTTATGCTTGTTGCGAACGAAACAGTAGCAGAGCACTTCCACTGGATGAACGTACCATTCATGTACCGTGTCCATGAAGATCCGAAAGAAGATAAGCTAGAGCGTTTCTTCGAGTTTGTAACGAACTTCGGGTATGCCGTAAAAGGACGTGCGAATGAAGTGCATCCTCGCGCGCTGCAACAAATTCTTGAAATGGTTCAAGGGCAGCCTGAAGAAGTAGTTATTTCAACAGTAATGCTTCGTTCTATGAAGCAAGCACGTTACGATGCAGAAAGTTTAGGTCACTTTGGTTTATCAACTGAGTTCTACACACATTTCACATCGCCAATTCGTCGTTACCCAGATACGATTGTTCATAGACTAATTCGTGAATACATCATTAACGGTAAAGTCGATAATGAAACGCAAGCAAAATGGCGTGAAAAATTACCTGAGATTGCAGAGCACTCTTCTAATATGGAACGTCGTGCTGTTGAAGCAGAACGTGAAACAGACGAACTGAAAAAAGCAGAATATATGCTTGATAAGATTGGCGAAGAGTATGACGGTATGATTAGCTCTGTAACAAACTTCGGTTTATTCGTAGAGCTTCCAAATACAATTGAAGGTCTTGTACATGTTAGCTACTTAACGGATGATTACTACCGTTATGATGAGCAGCATTTCGCAATGATCGGAGAACGTACAGGTAACGTATTCCGCATCGGTGACGAAATTACAATTCGCGTTATTAACGTAAACAAAGACGAGCGTGCAATCGACTTTGAAATCGTTGGCATGAAAGGTACGCCTCGTCGTAAGTTCAAAGACCGCCCAGTCGTTATCGAACAGCCAAGAACAGGCAGAAAGAAACGCGGTGGACGTAGCGAGCGTAGTAATGAGCGCGGCGGAGAACGTGGCACAGGTAGAAAATTTGACCGTGGTGGCAAAGGGAAAGGAAGAGGATCTGCATCCGCATCTACGTCCGCTAGCCAGTCAGGGAAAAAAGAGGGTAACGGCAAGAAGAAAAAAGCATTCTTCGAAAACGTACCAGGATTCAAGAAGAAAAAGAAAAAGCGTAAGTAAGAAAAGGATGGCTTCGCTTTGATGGAAAGCGAGGCTTTTTCTTTTTTGTTGGTGGCTAGAATGTTCGGCGGCTTCGCTTCTTCTCAGGGAGGCAAAGAGCGCCTCAAGGTCAGAAGCTCCATCCACCTCACATTCTGAGCGAACCACTTTCGCTTTTTGTTGGAATCCAGCTTCAGTGGCTAGAATGTTCGGCGGCTTCGCTTCTTCCCGAGAGGCAAAGAGCGCCTCAAGGTCAGAAGCTCCATCCACCTCACATTCTGAACGAGCCACTTTCGCTTTTTGTATAATCCAGCTCCAGTGGCTAGAATCTGTTGGCCATTTCACTCCCTCGGACGAAGCAAAAAGCGCTTCTCTGTCGGGAGTTCCAATGTCCAAAGATTCTAAGCGAGCCACTTCCGCTTTTTATCAACATTTGTTACAATAGTAAAAATAGAGGAGGGACGTTATATGCCAAAAGGTTCAGGTAAGGTTATTGCACAAAATAAAAAAGCATTTCATGATTATTTCATCGAAGAAACATACGAAGCAGGGCTTGTCCTTCAAGGAACGGAAATTAAGTCGATTCGCGCTGGACGCGTGAACTTGAAAGATGCGTTTGCACGTGTACATAATGGTGAAGTATGGGTTCATAATATGCATATTAGTACGTACGAACAAGGGAATCGTTTCAACCACGCCCCGCTTCGCACGAGAAAGTTACTTCTTCATAAAAAAGAAATTGAGAAGTTAGCTGGTGCTTCAAAAGAAACAGGATACGCACTAGTTCCAGTTAGAATCTATTTGAAAAATGGATTTGCGAAAATGGCACTTGGTTTAGCAAAAGGTAAGAAACAATACGATAAGCGTCATGATTTAAAAGAGAAAGAAGCTAAACGTGAAATTGCACGCGCGTTCCGTGATCGCCAAAAGATGTAATACAAATATTTACATTTGTAAAACGGCGCGCGTATGTTATAATAACTTATGTAAGGTTGTTGCACATTGAAAAACAGCTCTTAGTAGCTATCACGATATTTTCTTCGTATGCTCCATTTTTATCATGGGGACGTTACGGATTCGACAGGGATAGTTCGAGCTTAGGTTGCGAGTCGAGGGGATCGGCCTCGTTAAAACGTCAAAGCCTATAATTGGCAAACAAAACAATCTTTCTTTAGCTGCTTAATTGCACTAAAGGTTCCTCCCTCCATCGTCCATGTGGTAGGGTAAGGGACTCAAACTAAGTGGACTACGCCGGAGTTCGCCGTCTGAGGGCGAAGGAAGAGAACAATCAGACTAGCAACTTGGAAGCCTGTCGATAGGCTGAAGAGTTCGCGAAATGCTAATATATCGACTACACTCGTAGAAGCTTAAGTGCCGATATTTTTGGACGTGGGTTCGACTCCCACCGTCTCCACCAATACATATTTGGTGGTTTTTTATTTTGTATGATATGAACCATAATTTTGCCAGTTTGGTGAGGTTATGGTTCTTTTTGTTTTGTGGTTTTATAAACTGCTTAAGTTGATGGGGATGAGCCGGTACCCCTGAAACAGAAAAGGAAGAAGTGGTTATTAATGATAAGCAGGTAGATACTATAGCTGCTGGTAAACGCCCAATTGGTGAGTTTCTATTAATAAAATCATTTTATTTAAATCTTAATATGTTTTGTGTTTCTATACATACCTATTGTAAGATTATATAGAGTTCTCCTAATAAGCTGTTTGAATGGATTTTTTAGGGATTTAATATTTATAAATCTTAAATAATTTTTTATCTAACTAAGTTATATTGAAGTAGAGGTGAACCATCGGTGAGGCAGGTGTTAGTAATTAAAAATGAACGGTCTTTAGCAAAGAAAATCGTAAGCGGTTTAACGGAAGAAGGCCATTTCATTTTAAAACTTCACAATGAAAACGAAGGTTTAAATATAATATATGAACAAGATTGGGATATTATCATATTAGATTGGGATTCATTAAGCATATCCGGGCCAGAAATTTGCAGACAAATACGACTTGTTAAAATGACACCGATCATTATTGTGACTGACAATATTTCTAGTAAGGATTGCGTGGCAGGGTTACAAGCAGGAGCTGATGATTATATAAGAAAACCATTTGCGAAAGAAGAACTAGTAGCAAGGGTGCAAGCTATTTTAAGGAGAAGTGACTGTAACCAGCAACATGAGACAACCTTTTTTCAGTTTAAAGATCTTTTTGTTGATGCATCTAGCAATATTGTGAAAAAAGGTGGTAAAAATCTTTCACTTACTAAGCGCGAGTACGATTTACTTGTATTTTTAATTAAGAATAAAAATACAATATTGAGCCGTGAAATGCTTTTGAACCAAGTTTGGGGACATAACGTAGTCGTAAATCCAAATGTAGTAGACTTATATATTGGATATGTAAGAAAAAAGTTAAAGTGTGAGAAGAAAGACAGATATATTCAAACGATACATGGTAGAGGTTATTCAATGATTGAATGATAGAAATAAGATAATAGAAAAAACGAGTAAAACGTTTCATTTAGTTTTACTCGTTTTTTTCTTTAAATCAATAATCAAATAGTTTTTGAGAAGTATGAAAAGATGTAAAAAGTATATTTCTATCAGGCGAGGGATTATGAAAATATTAGCTATTAATGAGCCGGTTTTGTAGGGAAAACCATAGTTAGTCAACATGCTGGATTTCAAATGTTACTTTTCATATTTAATTTATGCTTGGTTTTATTAATTCACACCATTCACAAGATTTTCACAGAATTAATGACTATACTTATTTACAGGATATTCAAATGAAAATGATTATCAATAGCAGTTTGGGTACATAAAAGTTACTGTCTAATTTAATCTATCGATGTTATCATTTTCGAACTAAATTACATAATAAGGAGTATACGTATGAAAAAAACTATGCTTTTAAAATTAGTAAGTATTCTAGCAATTTTCACTTTAATGTTAGTAGCTTGCTCAGATTCAGGTAAAGAAACTTCGAAAGCTACTAAAGATAATAGTAGTGATAAGCCAAAAACGGTTGAAATCACTGATGCTCATGGAAAGGTTACTGTTCCTGTAAATCCAAAGAATGTAGTTGCTTTAGATAATAGAACGTTTGAAACTTTAGCTGATTGGGGAATTAAATTAGCGGCTGCTCCACAGGATATTATGCCTGCAGATTCAGCGTATAAAAATGATAAAACAGTTAAAAATATTGGGAATCACCGCGAACCAAACCTTGAAATTATAGCAGCGGCAAACCCTGATCTTGTAATCGTTGGTCAAAGATTTGCTAGCCATTACGAAGAAATCAAAAAATTAGTTCCAAATGCAGCTGTTATTGATCTTAATGTTGATGTTTCTGAGAAAGCTACTAAGCCAGGTGAAAACTTAGTAAAAGGGCTTAAAGACTCTACAGTTACTTTAGGAAAAATCTTTGATAAAGATAAAGAAGCTAAAAAATTAGTAGCTGATTTTGATAAATCTATTGAAAAAGCAAAAGCTGCTTATAACGGAAAAGATAAAGTTATGAGTGTTATCGTTACTGGTGGAAATATTGGCTTTGCTGCACCGCACTCTGGTCGCGTTTGGGGACCTATGTATGAAATTTTCGGTTGGACTCCAGCATTAGAAGTTGCTAATTCTACTGCAGGTCATAAAGGTGATGACGTTTCTGTTGAAGCTATCGCACAAACAAATCCTGATTGGCTTTTCGTATTAGATCGTGATGCTGCAACATCTGATGCAGCTAAGTCAGCTCCTGCTCAAGATGTTATTTCTAAATCACCAGCTCTTCAAAACACAACTGCTGTTTCTAAGAAACAAGTTATTTATGCACCAGCAGATACTTACACAAATGAATCAATTCAGACTTATATAGAGTTATTTGGAAATATCGCAAAAACTTTAGCTAAGTAGTGTAAAGGAGCACGAAACAGTGTCAAAAAATATGATTTCTAGGGTTGAGAATATTTCTCAACCCCAGTTTTATAATCACAATAAAATATGGACAAAACCTTTTATAATAGCGGTTATAGTTGTTATAATTTTAGGGATTATATCACTGTTTACTGGCGTTTATGATATACGTGGACAAGAGGACGGAATGGAGATGTTTTTCATCACTCGTGTTCCGAGAACAGTGGCATTAATGCTTACTGGAGCTGCAATGGCGATGGCAGGGCTCGTCATGCAACTTATTACACAAAATCGTTTTGTTGAACCTACTACAACGGGGACAATTGAATGGTCAGGCTTAGGCCTGCTTTTTGTGTATTTACTATTTCCTGCCCCGACTTTAGTTCAAAGAATGACTGGTGCAATCATTTTTTCTTTTATAGGAACTATGATTTTCTTTCTATTTTTAAGAAGAGTTAAGCTTCGTTCGTCTTTAATTGTCCCGATTATTGGATTGATGCTTGGAGCCGTTATTTCTGCAGTGTCTACTTTTATGGGACTTCTTTTTCAAATGACGCAAAGTATTGAAACTTGGTTTGTAGGTTCATTTGCTAACATTCAGGTGGGAAGATATGAATATTTATGGCTGATTGTTATCGTTACTTTGCTTATTTTTATGTATGCGAATAGATTGACTCTAGCTGGACTAGGGGAAGATGTCGCAACAAGCCTTGGAGTTAATTATAATAGAATTGTTCTTTTTGGGACTGGCCTTATCTCTGTTGCAGTTGGAATTGTTGCAGCTGTTATTGGAAACTTACCTTTCTTGGGATTAATTGTTCCAAATATTGTTTCCATGTTTAGAGGTGATGATCTTAGAAGTAATTTACCTTGGGTGTGTGTGATCGGAATGGGAACAATAACTGCCTGTGACATCATTTCTCGAACAATTATAAAACCTTTTGAACTACCTGTTTCTTTAATACTTGCATCAGTGGGAGCAGTCGTGTTTATTACTATTTTATTGAGAAAAAGAAAACCAAGGAGGCTGCGATGATCACATTAGATTATAGAAATAAAGAAAATGTCGAAGTCGATTCTAGCCTTCATAATGAAAGTAGATCAGCTAGTGCTTTTCGTTCTAAGAAGGAAGCAAGACGCTATTGGATTGTACTGATAACATTGATTGCGTTAGGCCTCCTTTCTTCATACGGACTTTTAGTGTATAACAATCCAGTTCCGATAGATTCCCCTTCTTTTATCCCAGTTGTTAAGAGAAGGATAGTAGCTATTGTTGCAATGATTATTGCGGCAGTTTGCCATAGCTTGTCGACAGTTGCTTTCCAATCTATTACGAACAATAAGATTATTACTCCTTCGCTTTTAGGTTTTGAATCACTTTATTCAGCGATACATACGAGTACAATATTCTTCTTTGGTGCTAGTGCATTAATCAATTTTAATGGAATTGGATCGTTTTTATTTCAAGTCGTTGTTATGGTCCTCATGAGCTTGATACTTTATGGATGGTTACTTTCTGGTAAATACGGAAATTTACAACTTATGCTGTTAGTTGGAATTATTATTGGCACTGGACTGAATTCTATGTCAACTTTCATGAGAAAGCTACTTGCGCCTTCAGAGTTTGATATTTTACAAGCGAAATTATTTGGTTCTGTGAATCATGCAGATCCTGCATACTTTCCTATTGTAATTCCTATGATTATAGTTGTAGCAGCATTGATTTTTGCTCATTCTAAGAATTTGAATGTTTTGTCACTAGGGAAGGATGTTGCTACTTCTTTTGGAGTTAAATATCAACCTAGTGTAATTTATACGCTTGTATTAGTGGCTATTTTAATGTCTATCTCAACTGCTCTAATTGGACCACTTACGTTCTACGGCTTTTTAGTGGCAACTTTGAGTTATCAGGCGGCGGCAACTTATGATCATAGATATATTTTCCCAATGGCTTTTGCTATAGGATTTTTGATTATGACGAGTGCATACTTCTTAATGTATCATGTATTCAATGCTCAAGGTGTAGTATCAGTTATTATTGAATTATTTGGTGGAATCATATTCTTAACTATAGTTTTAAGGAAGAGGGCTTTATGATAAAAATTGATAATGTTAAAAAGTTCTATACTGATAAGGTGAAAATAGGACCTTTGGATATTGAAATACCAAAAGCAGGCTTTACTTCTTTAATTGGACCAAATGGCGCTGGAAAGTCTACGACACTTTTGATGATTGGAAGACTTTTAGATATGGACGAAGGTCAAATCCAGGTAGCAAATATGGATGTTTCTGAATCTAAATCAAAAGACTTAGCAAAAGTTTTGACTATATTGCGACAAGAAAATCATTTTGTAACGAGGCTTACTGTTAGACAATTAGTTGGATTTGGGCGCTTTCCTTATTCAAAGGGAAGGTTAACGAAAGAGGATGAAGTTATCATTTCTAAATATATCGACTTCCTAGATTTAACTAATTTAGAGAATAGATATTTAGATGAGCTTTCTGGTGGGCAAAGACAAAGGGCATATGTAGCGATGGTATTGTGCCAAGAGACTGAATATGTACTTTTGGACGAGCCGCTAAATAATCTGGATGTCGCTCGTTCTGTTCAAATGATGGAACATTTGAGACGTGCGGCTAATGAATTTGGAAGAACAATTTTGACTGTCATGCATGACATAAATTTTGCAGCTAAATACTCTGATAAAATTTGTGCGATGAAAGATGGACAAATTGCTGCTTTTGGAACAGTAGAAGAGGTTATGGACTCAACACTTTTGACGGATATTTTTGAAACAAAAATAGAGATTATTAATGGTCCTTATGGGCCGATCGCCGTTTATTAGTTAGAAAATGTATACTGTAGCTGCTGCCTGTATTTTATAGGCAGCAGCTTTTTTGTACGATTGCCTGTGATATTTATTGGTGACGCTTTGAGCGCTCACAATATGAGGTTGCATTTATTCCACTATTTGACGAGCGGTAAGCCCCCTACTGATTAAAGTTCACTTTATAAAAAAGCTCTTTTACATACGGTGAATGTTATTTTACCGTTTTTAAAATGTCGTAATCAAGAGGGAGGATTAATATTATGCTTACAGTGCGATTTTCGGTGTGGTGATATAATGTTTATGAGTGTTTGTTGTGTCGGTTTTTGTCGGTAAGTCGATATATTTCGAAAATCGCTGATATAATTGGAGTTGCGCTGATATATTTCGAAAATCGCCGATATAATTGGAGTTGCGCTGATATATTTGAAAAATCGCTGATATATTTTGGAGGGGGATAAAAATGATTGTGAAAGAGCGGAAAATGCCTGTACATTTGCTCCAATTAGAAGCTCTACTGAGAAGATTGCCTGCTCATCATTCAAAAAGAAATGTGGTGGTTGAAAATCTAGCGAAATTTATGGCCGGCTATAAAGGAGAGCAGTCGATTGAATATCCACTTAGTTTCTTACCCGAAACGGAATACAGTATTTTACATGATATTAGGTTGTTTGATCAGAAACATTATTTTCAAATTGATACCCTCATAGTTTCCTCATGTTTTCTTCTTTTTCTTGAAATAAAAAATATTGTTGGTACATTAATCTTCGACGCCAAGTTTAATCAGCTCATTAGAATATCAGATGGCACCTTGGAAGAAGGTTTTCCAGATCCATTTTTACAAATAAAACGGCAAGAGATGCAGCTGAAAAAATGGCTGAGTCTACATGGTATATATAATCTTCCAATTGAATCCCTCATTGTAATTAGTTCACCTCGTACAATTATTAAAACTTCAGATGAAATACTTTCTAGTAAAATTATCCACAGCGCAAATTTACCTAATAAAATAAAACAGATTAAAAATCAATATAAAGAAAAAGTGATTAGCGATATAAATGGGTTTATAAATAAAATTATGAATGGGCATTCTTCACAGCGACAAAATATTCTTGCTCAATATAAAGTGAAAAAAGAGGAATTGCTAAAGGGCGTGCAGTGTGAGGAATGTTTTATAATAGCAATGTTAAAAGAAAAACAGGGATGGCGTTGCTCAAACTGTAATAGTACGTCTAAACATGCTCATTTACGTGCTTTACAAGACTACACACTTCTGTTTGGAACGATAACTACTAATAGTAAATTGAGGGACTTTCTTAATATGCAATCTAGTTGTGCGGTCAAAAGACTCCTCCAAACAATGAACATCCCCCATACAGGTGACAACAAAGGAAGAATATATGATTTAACTTCGTTTCAATCATAATTTTGCTATAATAAATAAGTATTTACGTGAAGGAGAGTGTGAAATGAAGTTTAATATCGATCATTATATAGCTAGCGTTTTACAGTGGATATTAAACATAGCGTTAATTATATTATCCATTGTCTTATCTATTTTTTTAATTAATGAGACGATTACTTTTATTCAATACATATTTTCAGCGAAGAAGTATACGTCATATAAGTTAGTTGAAAGTATTATTGTCTATTTCTTATACTTCGAGTTCATTGCATTAATTATTAAGTATTTTAAATCGAACTATCATTTCCCGTTACGTTATTTCATCTATATCGGAATCACGGCATTAATTCGTTTAATTATCGTATCTCATGAAGAACCGATGGAGACGTTATTATACGCAGGAGCAATTCTTGTTTTAGTCATTGCGTTATACATATCAAATATGAGAGATTTGAGAAAAGAGTAGCAAAAAAACCCTAAATCTAGGGGTTTTTACTTTATCCCGCATTAACGGGCAGTAAGACCCCCATCTCAAAATTCAGAGGAAGCAAAGAAGTTAGGTGGGGGATCAACTGCCCGTAAAAGCCCGATTGGTTCAACTAATAATCAGTGGGGGATGAACAAAACCCCACTGATTAAAGTTTCACTTTATATAATATGAAATCCAATTAATAAAATAACGATGAACGTGATAGCGAATACGCCCCACCATAACGTATGAGTTTGTCCTCTTCTTTTCCTTGCTACGAGGATTTCCATCGACATAATAAGGATAAGAGCGAATACAGCTTTTATCATAGAAATGACAGGGAAGTTTTTAATGACTACCATTCCAATTCCTGAACCTAGCATAAGAACATAAAAGGCACGTTGTCCCCACAGTGTAAATTCTTGTTTGTTAAGCATGTAACTCATAATAAATAAGATGATAAGAATTGCCCATGATCCCGCGTGAATTTGATAAAACATATTAAGCATTATAGTTCACTCCCGTATGTATGTTGTTTTTTTGAAAATAGGATTACGAATCCGATAGAAAGCATCGTCATCATGCCTCCTACTATGAAAGATACTGCCCCTTGTGATGTAAATATCATTGTGAAAAATATTGGTCCGATAATTCTTCCTAAACTATCAAATGAATAATTTAAGCCTGAAATGGTACCGTGATCGCTTTTTACTTGTTTTGTTAAAAAGGATAGAGTACAAGTTCGTACGAGCGCGTTTCCAGCTGTGAAGATGGATAAACAAATGCCGGCCCATAGTAAGTTCGTAATAAAAGGGATTAAAAATAGGCCTGTTGCAGAAATGATTTGTCCGATTATAATGTAGCGTTTTTCATCTCCGTTACGAATGTAGCGTATGAGTCCACCTTGTATACATGCATCTACTAGGCCGCTTGCTAAAAAGATTATGCCGATTTGTAATGGTGTAATGCCGATTGCTTGTTTGCCAAATAGTTGATAGGTACCTTCTAACCCAGCTAATGCCATAGAAATTGTGAAAGTAATGAAAAACAAGCCGATTGATGAAGCTGGTAAATGAATAAACTTTTTAAATGGATTTCCCGCATTTTTTTCACCTGCATTGTTTAAACTCTCTTTAAAAGTAAAGCATGTATAGAGAAATAAAATGACAAGAAGATTGCTAGCAATTTGGAACGGAACTGCATTTCCAAAATGGCTTAGCATCCCGCCAATTGCTGGACCGACAATAAAGCCCATCCCGATACAAGCACCCATCATTCCGATATAACGATTACGCTCAGTTTCATTTGTCATATCGACAATGGAAGCTGTTGCAGCGGTGTATAATGCACCGGCAAACAATCCATTTAGGCTTCTTGCGATGTATAAGCCAGTTAAATTATTAATCAGTAAACCTGTTAAGAAAAAACTAATGGAATACCCGAGTATGCCAATTAGTAGTACAGGACGCCGACCTGCTCGATCAGAAATCTTTCCCCAAAGTGGAGCTGTTAAGAATGAAGCGAGCGAATAAGAAGATAACAGCATTCCTAAATGATGCGACGGCACATGTAAATTTGTAATGATTTCTGGTAGAACAGGGATAATCATACCGAATCCTAAAAAGATGAAAAATTGAACGATCATTAACGGAACTATATTCCTTTTCATCATATCCTCCTTTACTCTTATTAGTTAAATGACATATGACTAAATAGTCATATGGTTATGATAATGGTTTATTAAAAGGAGTACAATCGATATAATGAAATTGAAACAAATTATTCATAATTTAAAAGTCCAGTTAGGAGAATTTAGAATGTCTATTCGTTATGCATTACTTGGACTACTTTCAAAAAAAGAACAAACTGGTTATGACTTGTATCATACTTTTCAAGAACAACTCATTTATTTTTGGAATTCAAGTCATTCACAAGTGTATAAAGAATTATCAAAAATGGAGCAGGATAACCTGGTTACGTTCGAATATATTTATCAAGAAGGAAGTCCAAATAAAAAAATATATTCTTTGACGAAAGAGGGCGAAAAGGCTCTTGTTGAATGGATTATTCATTCGAAAACGAAGCCTCAACGTATAAAGGATGAGTTTTTATTAAAAGCCTCAAGTTTTAATGTTATTTCAGTAAGTGAAGCTATTTCACTATTACAGAAGGTAATTGATAGAGAAACACATGTAATGCGGGAAACTCAAAAATGGAAAGATTATAGTTTTCCGGATCAGTCGTCTATTCGTAAACAGGTGATCGGAGAGTATATTACTGTTGAATATGGAATAAGGTATTCAAAAATGTACATCGACTGGTGTGAATGGGCAATTGAAGTGTTAGAAACATTACGAGAAGAAGAGTAAGAGTAAGAGAAAGTAGTGCACACATAAGTTTGCACTACTTTTTTTATATCTTGACCTTAAAGTCACTTGAGACTTTACAATGAAATTAGGGCGTTTGAAATTGAAAAAAATTGAGAAATTAAGTGAAGAGGTTTCTTTTACTTGGAGGTTATAGAAATGAGTCAGGAATTGAAATTGCGTCCATTAGAGCGAGAAGATTTAAAGTTTGTACACGAACTGAATAATAATGCACATATTATGTCGTATTGGTTTGAAGAGCCGTATGAGGCATTTGTGGAGCTGCAAGACTTATACGATAAACATATACATGATCAAAGTGAACGCCGATTTATCGTTGAGAAAGACAATGAGATGGTTGGATTGGTCGAGCTAGTGGAAATCGATTATATTCACCGTAGAACGGAATTCCAAATCATTATTGATCCAAATTATCAAGGATATGGTTATGCAGCGGAAGCGACGCGTTTAGCAATGGATTATGCTTTTTCTGTATTAAATATGCATAAGATTTATTTAGTGGTGGATAAGGAAAATGAAAAAGCGGTACATGTTTATAAAAAGGTTGGATTTATGGTGGAAGGAGAATTGCTAGACGAGTTTTTCGTTGATGGTAACTATCATAATGCGATAAGAATGTGTATGTTTCAAAAGCAATATTTTGAAAGCAAATAGTTAAATGATTTGGAAGTAATGTTGACGCTTCGTAAAACTGTATGCTAAAATCCCTTTTAAGTATTAAGGAAGGTGCAGAATATGCTTTATATAAAATTTGTAAAACTCATTAGAAAACTTTGCTCCGCACAAATGTATACGGTGAAGCGTTGTACGGAGCTTAATCAAGGGGTATAAATCCCCTATATTCATCGGCTGAATAATTTTTGAAAAAAGTATAGTCTACCTATGCTTATTTCGTTATGGTTATTTAGCTGATGTATAAAATAGATTAAGGGGCCATAGACAATGCTTTGTCTATGGCCCTTTGTGTATATTATTCCAATGAGCTTTTACTGTAAATTGGATTAGTATGGAAAAAACCACGAAGCAGAGGGCTAGTGTCGAATGACGCTATCTCTCTGCTTTTTTTAATTTCAGGAAAAGAGGAATAAAAATGAGTTTACTTAAAGTTGAAAGTTTATCACATAGTTTTATAGATAAAGTATTATACGAAAATGCTTCTTTTGATTTGCATAAAGGGGAACATATGGGGATTGTTGGACAGAATGGTGCAGGAAAAAGTACGTTACTGAAAATATTGGTGGGGGAAATTATTTCTGATAAGGGGAGTGTTAAGTGGCAACCTAATATTCAGATTGGACATCTTGATCAATATGCAGAAATTGATGGGAGCTATACTATTTCACAGTATTTAAAACGAGCTTTTTATGATTTGTTTGAAATGGAAAAGAGAATGAATAAGTTATATGAAGAAAGTGCGATGACTGGAGGTGAGAATCAACTATTGAAAGCAGCTGAAATACAAGAGCAGCTTGAGGCTCGCGGTTTTTATTCAGTAGATAGCATAATAAACAAGGTGGCAGCTGGTTTAGGTATTGATGCTATTGGGATGGAGCGTATTATTGGTGAATTAAGCGGAGGACAACGGGCAAAGGTAATTTTAGCAAAGCTTTTATTAGAAGAGCCTAATATTTTATTACTAGATGAACCGACAAACTTTCTTGATAAAGAGCATATTGAATGGCTTGCTAATTATTTAATGAATTTTGAAGGGGCGTTTATTGTCGTGTCTCATGATTTTGATTTTCTAGAAAAAGTGACTTCTTGTATATGTGATGTAGAGTTTGGAACGGTGAAGAAGTATTACGGAAAATACTCGGATTTTGTAAGACAAAAGGAGCATTTGCGAAAAGATTATATTCGTCAATATTATGCACAACAAAAGAAAATTGAAAAAACGGAGGAGTATATTCGTAGAAATATTGCTGGGGTCAATTCAAAAATAGCACAGGGACGTAGAAAGCAGTTGCAACGTATGGAAAGAATTGCGCCACCAAGTTTTACTCATAAACCGTCTATTCATTTTCGGGAACTTCCCATTTCAGTTCAGACAGTTCTGGAAGTAAATAATCTTGAAGTTGGTTACGATTTTGCTCTCTTACCAAAGTTGAATTTTTCAGTAATGGGTGGGAAAAAACTTGTGATTACAGGTTTCAATGGAGTAGGGAAATCTACTTTGTTAAAAACAATCGTTGGAAATATTGCTAGTATTTCTGGAGAGTTTCACTTTTCAGAGCAAATAAAGATTGGATATTATGAGCAAGATTTAAATTGGAGCAATGATTCTTTAACGCCGCTTCAAATTATTTCAGAACAGTTTCCTAAACTGAATAGGAAGGAAATACGCCATCATTTAGCTGCATGTGGTGTGAAGGATACGCACGTTTCGCAAGAAATTCGTACGTTAAGTGGTGGTGAACAATCGAAGGTGAAACTGTGCGGATTATTACTATCACCTTGTAACTTCTTAATTTTAGATGAGCCGACAAACCATTTAGATGCAGAAGCGAAGGAAGCTTTGCAAAAGGCACTAATTAAGTTTAAGGGTAGCATTATACTCGTATCTCACGAAGCAAGTTTTTATCTTGATTGGGCAGATAGTATCTTTCATATAGAGACGGGATTAGTTAAGGGGGTGTGAAACGTATGAGTGAAAACAATTGGAAAACGAAAATTATATTATTTTTGACCGCTCAAACGATTTCGTTGTTCGGTTCCTCTCTCGTGCAATACGCGATTATATGGTATATCACCCTTACAACATCATCGGGGATGATGTTGACCATTTCAACTGTTTGCGGTTTCATACCACAAATCGCAATTTCTTTGTTGGCAGGTGTTTGGATTGATCGTTACGACCGTAAAAAAATGATTATGTTATCAGACGGGGTTATAGCAATTGCTACGTTAGTTTTAGCAGTTCTATTCTTAACAGGATATAAAAGTATTTGGTTACTTTTTATAGTACTACTCATTCGTTCAGCTGGGACAGGGGTACAAACGCCAGCTGTGAATGCATTAATCCCACAAATCGTTCCGAAAGATTACCTTATGAAAGTAAATGGGATGAATAGCAGTATTACATCTTTAATTATGTTTCTTTCTCCAGCAGCAAGTGCTGCAATTCTTTCTATTGCTAGCATTGAAATGACATTTTTTATTGATGTTATTACGGCTATGATCGGAATTAGTATTATGTTTATTATTCAAGTGGAGAGACATGTAAATGCAGAGAGTAAGCAAAAATCTAATCTACAAGGCATAAAAGAAGGCTTTGCTTATTTAAAAGAAAATGTATTTATTAAAAGGCTACTCGTTTTATTAATTATTGTCATGATTTTAATAAGTCCAGCTGCCTTTTTAACACCTTTAATGGTAACCCGTTCTTTCGGTGCAGAAATGTGGAGACTTACTGCTAGTGAGATGACTTTTAGTGCGGGAGCGGCAGCTGGTGGCATATTGATTGCAGCGTGGGGTGGTTTCCGTAATCGTATGCATACAACAGCGCTAGCTTGTGCGTTATATGGACTGCTTATGATTGGACTAGGGATCGCTCCGGTATTTATTATGTATTTAGTATGTAACTTTTTAATTGGTATAACAATGCCGTGCTTCAATACACCGGTTAACGTGTTATTGCAGGAAAAAGTAGAAACTTCCATGCACGGACGAATGTTTAGTCTTGTACAAATCGCTAATTCATGCGCCCTTCCTTTAGGAATGATACTATTTGGCCCATTGGCTGATATGTTTAGTGTAGAAATTTTGTTAATTTATGCTGGGATATTCGTGCTGTTATGTGCGATATATGTTGTAGTAAGTAAGAGGTTTGAAGTGTAAATATTCATGATTAAAAAGGTTTGTGAGGCAATTTAAGGTGCTTCATAAACCTTTTGTTTTAATTACAAATCAATAATCATTTATTGAAAAACGATAAAAAAATATTGACTTATAGTTTTATTGAATTTATTATGATGGTAGTAAAAAGGAATACAAATAAATGAATTATGAAGTTAAAGGAGAATATATTATGAAAAATAAATTTTTATTAGCTATCGTACTGCTATCGTTAGGAGTTACTTGTTTATTAATGCACGGGGCAACTAGTAAAATAGCGGATAATGGTTTGCTTGTAGAGCCTTTCTTTTTCCTAGTACCGATAAGTTATGTATTGTTCTTGAGTGGTATTGGTGTATTACTATTTGAAGTTATTACTTCGAAGTTGAAAAAGCAGTAATAGACAAAATAGAACTTTAGTCTGTGGGGCCAGCCTGATAGGTTATTAGCTTACGGCAAATGGAATTTTATGAGCTAAAACACCTACTATGAAATAGAAACATATAATATGGAAGAAAAATAATAAGTGAGTTGAATCATGATGAATCATTATTTTTATAATGATAGACGAATAGGAGCAGCTATTACTTTGGCTGGGGCACAGGGAACTATCCATGCTGTGAATCAAGTGATTCAAATGCAGCAACAAGCATATTTTGCACAAATGATGCAAGGGCAGTATATGTCGTACTCACAGCCTCCGATGCAAGTTGTACATTATGATGTGTATCCAGCTACTTTCTTTTCCATACCATATGGGGGGACTTATTTCTTATAGAAAAAAGCGACTAATAAGAGTCGCTTTTTTATATTCCGCCTAGCTTCATTCCAAGAAATGCGAAGAGGATACCCACTATGTAAGTAGCGCTTAAGTATAAAAGGAATATGCTAAAGTTTTTACGGTTGAGAAGCTGAACAGATTCTAGTTTAAACGTTGAAAATGTCGTGAAGGCACCCATAAATCCAGTACCTAATAATAATTGCCAACCTGTAGTGACTCCGTTGCCAATTATATATCCGAGTAAAAATGCTCCTGTTATATTAATGAGAAATGTAGCAATTGGAAAGGAAGTCTTATTTCTTTTTTTAAACCAATTGCTAATTGCAAATCGTGTAATCGCACCGAAAAATCCTCCTGTTGCTACTAATAAAGCTTCTATCATAAGTGATCACCTTCCGTAAGATGTTTCTTAAGTAAGAAATCACCTAATGTATAGCCAAGTCCAGACATAATGAGGCCACCAAGTATGCTGCATGATACATATAAGAAGGCTATGCTCCACTCAGAATGATTGATCAATTGAATAGTCTCTACACTAAATGTTGAAAACGTCGTAAAGGAACCGATGAATCCAGTCCCGATGCCTGTGATAATTTCTGAAGGCAAGATGTTAAGCTTAGCGATATACGTAGTCAGCCAAGCTAGTAAGAAGCATCCGGCTAAGTTAATAAGTAATGTAGCTAGTGGAAATGTATGATGCCAAAATTCATGAATAGTAAGACCTAAATAATAACGAGAAAGGGCTCCTAATATACCGGCAATGCCGACCATAATATAAATCAATTTTCTCACCTCTTTAAATAGCTTGCTCAAAAAAATAGACTCCTACCAGTAGTTATACTGGTAGGAGTCATTAGCTAAGTAGCGTTTATGGCGAACTCCATCACCTATGATTATTACATATAGTGTACTAAACATTACGCTTGATTTCCAGTGAAGGAGTTAGGGGATTTTGTATTTTTGATAATGTAAGAGCAAGAGTTATTGTTTATAAACTAAATATGGTGATATAAGGTTTTTGATATGATAAAATATTTGTTATGTCTGTCATTCAGTTTTAGTTAACTGAAAATAAAGATAATTAAGTTGTGTGTTTTAGAAAAGGGGCGTTTATTTGAAGAAATTATTAAAAATAGTACTTATATGTATTTTAGTAGGGGTGGGAGTGGTAGGTGGTTTTTTAGCGTATATGACACTTACTAAAGAACAGCCTGCTGATGTTATAAGTTTGAAGGTAGAAAAGAATAAAGAGCGCGTATTAGCGACAGGAAATGAATTTAAAGTTACAACATTTAATATTGGATATGCTGGATTAGATAAGGATCAAGATTTCTTTATGGATGGGGGAAAGGGATCTGGTTCAAGCAGTAAAGCGCAAACGGAAACGAACTTAAAGAGTATGCTTTCGTTTTTACAAAATGAGAATAGTGATTTTGCATTATTACAAGAAGTCGATATAAAATCAATGCGATCATTTGATGTGAATGGGCATGAGTTTTTGAAAAAAGGATTACCTGATTATGCTTCGTCGTTCGGAAAGAACTACGATACGAAATGGGTTCCCGTTCCAATTACAAGTCCAATGGGATATGCGGAGGCTGGATTAAGTACGTTTTCTAAATACACTGTTCAAGAAGCGAAGAGATTCCAGCTTCCTGGAATGGAGCCTTGGCCAAAGCGTTTATTTGATTTAGATCGGGCGATTGTTGAACATACAATCCCTGTTAATAATGGAAAGCATGTTAGACTTGTAAACTTACATTTGTCTGCGTACGATGAAGGCGGGAAAATTAGAAAACAGCAAGTAGAGTTTTTAAAAGAATATATGAACAAGCATTATAAAAATGGTGATTACGTAATAATGGGCGGAGATTGGAATCAATTAGTTTCTGATGTTCAATTAAGTGATCCGAAGTTTGTGAAGGAGCGTCCTGAGTGGTTAGTAGAGTTACCGAAGGACTTTACTGATGGTGGCTTTAAATGGGCTGTAGACCCGTCTGTTATGACTGTGAGAGATGATGTAAAGAAATATGTAGAAGGTGAAAATTTCGTCACGATTATTGATGGCTTTATCGTTTCACCGAATGTTGAGATTGTAAATGTGCAAGGAAAAGATTTAAAGTTTGAAAATAGTGATCATAACCCAGTGAGTGCGGTATTTAAGCTGAAGTAATTAAGTGCAGAAGGTGGGACTATATATGGAATGGTTAAAGAAAACTTGTTTTTCTAACCTTGAGAAAGAATCACAGAAAAATCATTTATTGCTGTTTATTACAATTTGTAGTTTCTTCCTTGGAATCATCGCAATTGGGTATTACGGATATATTTTTACAGAGAGAGCAATCGCGTTTTGGGTTTGTGGCATTTCTGTCGTTGTATTTGGAACACTTCTTACTTTTATAAAAAGCATGGAAACGACGTATAAATATATCATGACATTTATGTTGCTTATGATGTCTTTCATTATGGTACAAGCTTTTAATGAAAGCCCAGCTGTATTTCAAATGGTCTATTTTACACTAGCCGTTTCACTTATTTATTTAAGTGAACGCCTCGTTGTAATTCTAGGCGGAGTGGCAGTTGTAATCACATTTATTCTTTGTAGTTATTGGCCAGAGCAATTTTTTGCTTATACAGCTGCATCTGAAGCTGCAAACTTCGCAAGTTTGTTAGCGATCGTAACAATCGCTATGTGGGGCGTCACGAAAATTGGTTCTAACTTGCTAGCTCGTTTAAGTGATGAGAAGCAAGAAGTAATGAGAAAAGCTCAGGAATTAGAAGAAACGCAAAGACTTATTGAGGAAACGGTTGTAAAACTAGATCGTAATTTCAATTATTTAAGACAAAATATGAATACATCGATGGAGTCGATGAGTGAAATCAATTTCGCTTTTGAAGAGGTAGCAGTTGGTACGCAATCACAATCAGAGATGATGCATCGTTCGGTAGAAGTATTGAATGATATGGAGGGGAATATTGAACAAATCATTTCTCAAGTAAGAAATGCATCGATTCGTGTTGATGAAAGCTTAGAAATTTCAAAGGGTAGTGTACATACTCTACGAAGTTTTGAAGCGAATATGAGAAGTTTAAATGATGTTGTTTCACAATCAGGAATTATATTTAGAGATTTAATGATGCAATCGAAACAAATTAATGAAATTGTAGATGTAATAACGAATATTTCAAGTCAGACGAGTTTACTAGCTTTAAATGCAAATATTGAAGCTGCAAGAGCAGGTGAGCATGGAAAAGGATTTGCGATTGTAGCGAATGAAGTACTAAAGCTTGCTGAGGAATCGAATCGTTCTGCGGGAAGAATTCAAGGGATTTTGAAGGATTTTAGTAATCAAGCAAGTAAGGTAGAAGTGCAAGTAGAGAAATCAGAAAGAGTACAAGAAGAATGTAATGAAATGCTAGTAAGTGTTTTAACAAATGTAACGGATTTAGGGAAATTTATTGATGAAATTAATGATGTAATGAGAGAAATCGTTGGTCATCAAGAAAGTTTCCAAGTTAAAACGATGAATATCGTAAAGGATGTTACACATGCTTCCAATGTAATCCAGCAAACTTCTGCGGCTACAGAAGAAGTGTTAGCAAGTGTGGAAGAAGAAAAACATCGAAATGATACATCTGTGAAGACATTACATACTGTTAGCGAGCAAGTGAAATTGTTAGAAGATATTTTAGAAAAGTAATATCACTTAAAAAGGGCGCAACGTTTGTGCCCTTTTTTCATTTAAACGAAGACTTGCTTGGATTTTAATTGCTTTTCTGCTCGTTTTCTGCCAAGCTTAAGAAGATGAAATTCAGCTAATAGCGGAATTAAAATACTTCAAAGAAAGAATTAAATAGGTGACGTATATGATCGAAGTTAAGACTTCTGAACTTAGTGATGGAGAATTTAATAGAGGTGTATTTGCAACTCGTGATATTAAAAAAGGTGAGTTGATACACGCAGCGCCAGTTATCTCTTATCCGAATGAACAGCATGAACACATTGAGAAAACATTACTTGCTGACTACGCATTTGAGTATGGGATTAATCATACGGCAATCCTTTTAGGATACGGCATGTTATTCAATCATTCATATACACCGAATGCGACGTATGATATTGTCTTTGAGAATCATACATTTAACTTCTATGCTTATAAAGATATAAAAGCAGGAGAAGAAATCTTAATCAATTATAATGGTGAAGTGGATAACGATGAACTGTTATGGTTTGATAAAGAAAAAGAAGAGAACGAAAAGTAATTTAAAATAAGTAATGAAAAAGATGCCTTTACCTATGTAAAAGCATCTTTTTTGTTGATGAAAATAAAGTAAAGATTACAAAAAAATACCACTTTATTTTCGTGTGGTATAGTAAGATACTGAAGGGTAGTGTTTTGAAAAAGTAATATATTTTACAAATTGTTGTCTTTCTGATGACATGTCAAGTTTAGTAGCTCATTTGGGTTGCTTTATTATGCAATATATATTTTAATATGAGTGGCACCTCTTATAAATTAAGAGGTTAATAGGTGTCTCGAATTGATTTTGGGTACACTGTATCCACCACTTTAGGTTCATTTCATGTATGTGGGGATATTATGGGCCCGTATAACGGGATAAAAAGAATATAGAAATAGAGGAATCGTAAAATGAATATGCAAGAGGTTTATGAATATTTAAGTACGGTATTGCCTGAAGGTCATGTGAAACAAGATGAAATGTTAAAGAATCATACGCATATTAAAGTTGGCGGAAAAGCAGATGTTTTTGTTGCGCCGACAAATTATGACGAAATTCAAGAAGTTATTAAATATGCGAACAAATATAATATTCCAGTTACGTTTTTAGGAAATGGATCGAATGTCATTATTAAAGATGGTGGAATTCGCGGGATTACAGTAAGTTTAATTCATATTACAGGTGTTACTGTAACAGGAACGACGATTGTAGCACAGTGCGGTGCAGCAATTATTGACGTATCACGTATTGCGCTAGAACATAACTTAACGGGTCTTGAGTTTGCTTGTGGTATTCCAGGTTCAGTTGGCGGAGCATTATATATGAATGCAGGTGCATACGGCGGTGAAATTTCGTATGTATTAACAGAAGCTGTCGTAATGACAGGTGATGGAGAGCTACGTACTTTGACGAAAGAAGCATTTGAATTTGGATATCGTAAGAGTGTATTTGCGAACAACCATTACATTATTCTTGAAGCGAGATTTGAACTTGAAGAAGGTGTACATGAAGAAATTAAAGCAAAAATGGATGATTTAACGTTTAAACGTGAGTCAAAACAGCCTCTAGAATATCCTTCATGTGGTAGTGTATTTAAACGCCCACCAAATAACTTTGCTGGTAAATTGATTCAAGACTCAGGGTTACAAGGTAAGCGAATTGGTGGAGTAGAAGTTTCTCTAAAACATGCTGGATTTATGGTGAATGTTGATAACGGAACAGCACAAGATTACATCGATTTAATTCACTTCGTACAAAAAACAGTTGAAGAGAAATTTGGCGTGAAGTTAGAGCGTGAAGTAAGGATTATTGGAGAAGATAAAGAATAACATATACGTATGAAACTGCGAATTATTTTAAAATAATATTTGGGTATTGTTGACAATTTGTTTTCAATTCAATATAATGGCTAATAATTTAACAAATAACATACGTTGAAAGAGCCCAGTAGCAGTTTGTCACTGTTAACGAGAGAGCTAGGGGATGCTGGAACCTAGCACAAACAAATTTGCGAATTACACTCTGGAGTATCTTAGGTAATGCTAAGCGGATTGGCAATCGATATTATTGCTAAGAGTGGTATGAGTAGCTATGCTATTTATACAAACTGGGTGGTAACACGGTGAATCATCGTCCCTATGTCATAGACATAGGGATTTTTTGTTTTTAAAAAATAAAGGGGATGACAAAAGATGAACATTATTGATGAATTAGAATGGCGCGGCGCCATTAATCAACAGACTGATGAAGAAGGTTTACGTAAGCTAGTAGAAGAGAAAAAGATTTCGCTATACTGCGGAGTTGATCCGACTGGTGATAGTATGCATATCGGACATTTGATTCCGTTTATGATGATGAAAAGATTCCAGTTAGCTGGCCATCATCCAGTTATTTTAATTGGCGGAGCAACAGGAACAATTGGTGATCCGAGTGGACGTCAATCAGAACGCCAACTTCAAACGTTAGAAGTAGTTCAACATAATGTGGATGCGTTAACAGCACAAATGAAAAAGCTATTTGATTTTGGCGGAAATAGCGAAGTAAAGATGGTAAATAACTACGACTGGACACATGAAATAAATATTATTGAGTTTTTACGTGATTACGGGAAAAACTTTAGCATTAATAGTATGTTAGCAAAGGATATCGTAGCAAGTCGTTTAGATACAGGAATTTCTTTCACAGAATTTACGTACCAAATCTTACAAGCGATGGACTTCCATCATTTATACACGAAAGAAGATGTTCAACTGCAAATTGGCGGTAGTGACCAATGGGGAAATATTACGAGTGGTTTAGATTTAATTCGTAAGTTAGAAGGGCACGAAGCAAAAGTATTTGGATTGACAATTCCGTTATTATTGAAATCAGATGGTACGAAGTTTGGTAAATCAGCAGGTGGTGCCGTTTGGCTTGATTCTGAAAAAACAACACCGTTTGAATTTTACCAGTTCTGGGTAAATACAGATGACCGTGATGTCGTTAAATACTTGAAATACTTTACGTTCTTAACGAAAGAGCGCATCGATGAGTTGGCAGTGAAGGTAGAAACAGAGCCTCATAAACGTGAAGCGCAAAAAGTATTAGCGGAAGAAATGACGAAATTCGTTCATGGAGAAGAAGCATTGCTGCAAGCTGTGAAAATTACAGCAGCGTTATTTAGCGGAGATATTAAATCGTTAACAGCTGATGAAATTGAGCAAGGCTTTAAAGAAATGCCAACATTCCAGTCCTCAAAAGAGACGAAAAACATCGTAGAATGGCTAGTTGATTTAGGAATTGAACCATCTAGACGACAAGCGCGTGAAGATATTAATAATGGAGCTATTTCTATGAATGGCGAAAAAGTAACGGATGTAGATACGGATGTTACGGTAGAAAATTCATTTGATGGACGATTTATTATTATTCGTAAAGGGAAGAAGAACTACAGCCTTGTGAAGTTAGGATAATGAAGAAGGTTTAAAAATTATATCGGCGATTTTTCGAATATATCGACCGTAACTCGAAACATATCGGCGATTTTCGAAATATATCAGCGATTTCTCCGATATATCGATTTATCGACAAAAAGCGACAATAAAAGCTGTTCCAAAACGGGACAGCTTTTATTATAAAGAGTCAGTATATTTAGATAAATTTAAAGGGTATATCATTTTTTTGACGAATAAATAAGTTAGAGAAAATTTCGGATAAAAATAGCCCGAACCATGCAGGGCATGATTCGGGCTTATATTCAGATTAGTAAGCTAAGCTGAATAGACCTTTAATGTGTGATAAGTAACGAACGTTACTTGCTTCTTTCATTAATGATGCTGGTAAGCCTTTAAGTGGAGTATTGCTTGCTCCGATTGTAGCAACAGCATCTTTACGTCCTAGACTAGCAAGTGTTCCAGAGTTTACAGGTGCGAACTCTTCGAATGCTTTGCCTTCTAGTGCTGCGTATAAGTTGTATCCAATTAACTCACCCATTTGCCAAGCGATTTGTGCAGTTGGTGGGTATGGACGTCCGTCTGGAGCGAAGACAACAGCGCTATCTCCAGCAACGAATACGTTTTTGTGAGAAGTAGATTGTAGGTATGCATCAACTGTTGCACGACCACGGTTTACTTCAAGACCTGATTCACCGATTAGTGGGTTACCTTGAACGCCGCCCGTCCAAACGAATGTGTTAGCAACAAGTTTTTGACCGTCTTTTAAGTCGATTTCATTGCCAGCAACGTTTGTTACAGGAAGACCAGTTAAGAATGTAACGCCGCGTGCTTCTAGGCTAGTAGTTGCACGTTCGATTAAGTGGTCTGGTAATACTGGAAGGATTTTTGGACCTGCTTCAACAAGAAGAAGTTTCACTTCTTTTGGATTTACGCCGTGGCTTTTTGCAAGTTTAGGCATAATGTCAGCAAGCTCACCAACTAGCTCAACGCCAGTTAATCCGCCACCACCGATTACGATTGTAGCATCAGCTTCGTTTTTCGTTTTCGCGTATTCACGAATACGGTCTTCAACGTGTTTGTAGATTTTGTTTGCATCAGCAGCAGATTTTAATACCATGCTGTTTTCTTCTAGTCCTGGAATACCGAAGTAAGCAGTTTTACTTCCTAAAGCAACTACAAGTGCATCGTAAGATAAAGTAGTGCCGCCAGCTAATTTGATTTCTTTGCTATCAACTGAGAATGACTCAACTGTTGCGATTTTAAGATCGATATCTTTACCTTTGAAAAGCTTTGTAAGTGGCATTGCAACTGCTTGCTCAGACACGTTACCAGCTGCAAGGCGGTGTAGTTCAGTGATGATTTGGTGTGTTGGGTATTGGTTAATCACTGTAACTTGTGCTTCTGATTTGCTGTAATATTTACGTACGTTTAAAGCGGCAAGAAGACCGCCATAACCAGCGCCTAAGATGACAATTTGTTTTGACATAGTATGATATCCCCCGTCTTTACTAATTGTTGTTATAAGTTAACTTATTTATTGTTACGTTCTGCACTAATTTGAAGATATGCGTTCACAAATCGGAACATTTTTTGTGCTTGTGGATCTTTTAATAATTTCAATAGACCGAACAGGCCGATAACCTCGTTGCTTTCGTCAGCACGATCTTTCGCTTCGATTGCAGTTGCAGCCATGCTTTTCACTGTATCTTTTACAGGTTCTACAAGCTCTGTGATTGCACCAACAGTGTCGCTTTTTAATACTTCATCAGTAGCAACAGTTTGAGCGAAGTCATAAGACTTAGTTAAAATGTTAACAAGCTCAGTTAATTTTGGAAGCTGTTCTACTAGTGTTGTTAATGATTCTTGTACCTCAGGTTTTAACAACTGATCAAGTACATCAAGTTGTCCTTGGCTAGCAGAAATTTGTACAGTTTCTTGTTCTGGCTTTGTTTGAGTCATAGTTTCTGGCATCTCCAATTCTCCTTTACGATAGCAATACTCTTATTTTTGATAGGTAAGATAGTAAACGTTTGCGAAACTTTATACAAAGTTTCACAAAACACAATAAAATGCCTTTAAATTTATGTCAGCAAGTAAGCTGAAATCATAAACCCAAAACCATAATGTCCTACCTATTATTTATGAACTGTCCGATACATGGCTTGTCCGCATAATGGAAAAGCTCCGTTACCGGAAAGTGTATATAATATATATCCTATATTATATACTATATACACCTATGTTAACATAAAAATGATTCCTAATTATTTGATATTACGTGTATAACGTAGTACTGCCAAGGCATGAAAGCGCATAAATTATTTTGTTAAGCTTAGAAATGTACGTATATACAAATAAAAAAAGGAAAAAATGGACAAATTTATGTTCATTTTTTCCTTTTTTTATTGTTCACCTTCTGTTATTAACATCGATGTCTTACCTTCTTTTTCAAGATGGCATTCGCCCCAAGAACAAAGAGAATCAAGAATGGATTCTAAAGACCAACCGTAATCAGTAAGGGAATATTCTACTTTTGGTGGGACTTGATTGTATACTTTTCTTTGAATAACGCCGTCGTCTTCTAATTCACGTAATTGCTGTGTTAACATTTTTTGTGTAATACCAGGCATTAAACGTTTTAGTTCACTCGTTCTCTTTGTACCTTTCGTTAAGTGACAAAGGATAACAACCTTCCATTTTCCGCCGATAACTTCTAAGGTCGCCTCTACAGGAATATTGTATTTCTTCATAATAAAGCCCTCCTTTTGTGAGTAAAGTAAGCTAAGTCATACAAATGTTACTTTTTAGTACCTATAGCACTTTAAAGTACGTACTTTTTATCATGTTAAATATGTTTCATAATAGCACATGTAAGAGGCAAATGAGTAGTACGGTACTGAAAAGTGACTATGTTACTTTTTGGTGCCTATCGTACTTTAAAGTGCGTTCTTCAAAAAAAGAATGAAACCATTCATAATAGCATTTGTAGAGATTAAATATATTTTTAGAAGATAGAAGGGCCTTTTTATCGCACTATTATGATTGGATTTCTTGCAATAAGGAGGAATTCAATTGAGTTCATATACAGTACCATCTTCGGGAGTTCAGACGAATCGAAGAAGTATGTTTGCTTTATTAGCACTAGCAATTAGTGCGTTTGGGATTGGTACAACCGAATTTATTAGTGTCGGTTTATTGCCATCCATTTCAGAGGATTTACATGTTTCTGTTACAACAGCTGGTTTAACTGTTTCCCTATATGCATTAGGTGCGGCAGTAGGAGCTCCTGTTTTAACAGCGCTAACGGCTAGTATGTCGAGAAAGACATTATTAATGTGGATTATGGTTATTTTCATTATTGGTAATGGTATTGCGGCATTAGCAACAAGCTTCACCATATTAATTATTGCAAGGGTTGTATCTGCATTTGCACATGGTGTGTTTATGTCAATTGGATCTACAATCGCGGCAGCAATCGTACCAGAGAATAAACGTGCTAGTGCCATTGCTATTATGTTTACTGGATTAACAGTTGCAACTATTACAGGTGTGCCAATTGGAACGTTTATCGGTCAACAGTTTGGCTGGAGAGCGTCATTTATGGCGATTGTCGTAATTGGAATTATTGCTTTTATCGCAAACAGTATACTAGTCCCATCTAATTTGAAAAATGGTGTACCTGTATCGTTTCGTGATCAATTCAAACTAATTAAAAATGGAAGACTATTACTTGTTTTCATTATTACTGCACTTGGATACGGCGGTACATTTGTAACATTTACGTATTTATCACCCCTATTACAAGAAGTAACAGGGTTTGAAGCAAGTACCGTTACGATCATTTTATTAGTGTATGGAATTGCCATTGCGATAGGGAATATGGTTGGCGGAAAATTATCGAATCATAATCCAATTCGAGCGCTATTTTACATGTTCTTGATTCAAGCGATCATATTATTTGTTTTAACATTTACAGCGCCATTTAAAGTAGCTGGATTCATCACAATTATTTTCATGGGACTATTCGCGTTTATGAATGTTCCGGGGCTACAAGTATATGTAGTTATATTGGCAGAGCGCTTTGTTCCGAGTGCGGTTGATGTTGCTTCAGCAATTAATATTGCCGCATTTAACGGAGGAATCGCTTTAGGTTCTTATATAGGTGGCCTTGTAACGAATTCGTTAGGATTAATCCATACTGCTTGGGTAGGTGGTCTTATGGTAGTAGCTGCTGTTATTTTAACAGCGTGGAGTATGACATTAGAAAAAAGAGATCGAGTGAAATAAAGGAGAGAAAATATAATGAAAAATTTACAAAGTACAACAACATTGCATAACGGTGTAGAAATGCCTTGGTTCGGCTTAGGTGTTTTTAAAGTAGAAGATGGACCGGAACTTGTAGAAGCTGTGAAATCTGCGATTAAAGCAGGATACCGTAGTATCGATACAGCTGCGATTTATGGAAATGAGAAAGCTGTGGGAGAAGGAATTCGCGCAGGTATAAAAGAAGCAGGCATTTCTCGTGAAGATTTATTCATTACTTCAAAAGTGTGGAATTCGGATCAAGGATATGAAACGACACTTGCTGCATATGAAGAAAGCTTAAAGAAATTAGAACTAGATTATTTAGATCTATATCTTGTTCACTGGCCTGTAGAAGGAAAGTATAAAGATACATGGAGAGCGCTAGAAACACTTTATAAAGAAAAGCGCGTACGTGCAATTGGTGTAAGTAACTTCCAAATCCATCATTTACAAGATGTAATGAAAGATGCAGAAATTAAACCAATGATTAACCAAGTAGAATACCACCCTCGTTTAACACAAAAAGAATTACAAGCTTTCTGTAAAGAACAAGGTATTCAAATGGAAGCATGGTCACCATTAATGCAAGGTCAATTATTAGATAACGAAACATTACAAGCAATTGCTGAGAAACATGGCAAAACAACAGCGCAAGTGATTTTACGTTGGGATCTTCAAAATGGAGTAATTACAATTCCAAAATCAACGAAAGAACACCGCATCATTGCAAATGCTGATGTATTTAACTTTGAATTAACGAAAGAAGATATGGAAAAAATCGATGCGTTAAATCAAAATCACCGCGTTGGTCCAGATCCTGATAACTTCGATTTCTAAGATTAGGGTAAGAAAGAAGAGTGCGTAAAAGCACTCTTTTTTGCATAAAAATAGTTTCTAAATAAATACTACTTAATATCAAGTTTGTTATAAGGGGCTGTAAACATGAATATAAAGCAATCGTTCAAACTTTTAGCTATGTTTTTAAGTATTTTATTTGTGTTATTCCCACTTCAAAAAGCATTTGCAGAAGTTATGGACCATACAAAGTATCAAATGGATTGGAGTTATAGTAAGTCTAAGAAGAAACCAATCCGAACAGAGCTTATTAAAACGGCAGATGGCAAAATTGCTTTTTGCTTAAATGTAGATTTAAAATCTCCAAGCGGTCAAGATTTACCGGAAATGGGGAAAGTGGATATTAACGTGTACCGCGTATTATTGAATGGATATCCACAAAAGAGCCCGCAAGAATTAGGTGTTTCTGATTGGAGAGAAGCTCATTATGCAACGCAGCTTGCAGTATGGAATGCGTTAAAACAAATCGATATTAATGATTTAGACTTCCGCAATAAAAATGTAGAAAAGGTAACGAAAGATATCGTTGCAAAAGCAAGTGCTAGTGAAGAGTTACAAGAAATTACAATGAGTGTAACTCCTACAGAAGAACAAGAAGCAGTATTAAAAAATGATTTCTTTGAAACAGGCTTATATACAGTAGAAACAAATGCAAAAAGCGGAACGTATAAAGTGCAAGCAACAGGTGCACCAGTGGGAGCGAAATTTGTAAATGAAAAAGGCGAATCAAAAACAGAATTTAATGTAGGGGAAAAGTTCCGCATTTTAATTCCGAAACAAACACCAGCTGGTGGATTTAGCTTTAAGGTAATCGGGAAATTAACGAAGCTACAAGGGATTGCACATAAAGGTACACCGACAATTCAAAATGCAGTCGTATTACTTGAGCGCAGTGAAGAAGAAACAAGTCCGGAGTTATCAGTGAGTTGGAAAAAAGGAAATGGTCATGATAATAATAAACCACATACTCCGAATGAACCACATAAACCGAATCAAAAGAGATAACGAAAAAGCATTGGCGTGTGCCAATGCTTTTTTTACGAACTGAAAATTATATCAGGAAAATTAAATGAAAGATAATAACACTATTTGTATAGCGTAAACTTCATTTTGGAATAATATAAATATAATAAAATTCTAACGTTACGATTAATAGATTGTATTCACAAAATTGTAACATTATTCTGATTGGAAAGGCTATCAAACAAAGTGTAAAGCGTGTAAAATTCAGTTGAAAAAACTACCTATAGATGGTCATATATGAAGAAAATGTAAGGTTCTGTTGTTATTTGCAACTTTAGATGTATAGATGACAATACTGAAATATATCTTTTACTATTCTCTTTTTATGTAGAGAGAACTCATCACAAATAGAGAGAAGTGAGGAGGATACAGTACATAAAAATTTTATAATGTAAGAAAGCGAATACATGGAGAGGAATGCGGTAGTAATTGATACAGGTGCGCGAGGTGTTAGTCTATTCATTAAATGTTTTTATGAAGATAATAGGATGCTTTATTAAATGAATATATAGGATGTTTTTTCTAAATAAAGGAACAGGGGACACAGATTATGTCGAAGAAAAAGACGAGTAGGGTATTAGTGGCTGGAATATGTATATCTACATTATTATCGCCAGTAGCTTTCGAAGCATCGAAAGGATATGCAGCACCTTTGGAAGAAAATAAAGGTGGGAAATTAGAAGAGGTTACAGAGAATAAATTTGAGCAGAGAGTATTTCAGTTGCCTGGTAAAGGTAGCGTGGATGAAGAAAATAAACGTTTAAGAGTTAGTTGGAAGCTTTCTGCGAATGAACCAACTGGAATTTATGCAGAGCCAAATGAAGAGATTACAATTGACATAAAAGGAACGCAGCCTATTCAAGCTTTCATAGGAACGAGATTTTATGATGAAAAGGACCCAGAAGAGTTTGATTTAAAACCAGGGAAAAATATTATTTCATCTCCAAGAGGCGGTATTTTATATTTTTACAATATGAATAATGAAGGAGAAGTAACAGCTTCAGTTACGAATGGTGGTAGTCATTTCCCTTTATTTATTTTAGGTAAGCATACGAAAAAAGATTGGGATGAAATGTTAAAAAAATATAAGGATCCTTATGCAGTGGAATTAAAAGGTGAGAGAAGTTTAATTACTGCTAGTCCGAGCTCTATACAAAAGTTTATGAAAAAAACAAACCCGATAGAGTTAATGGAATTGCATGATAAGATTATTCGAATAGAAAATGCAGTAGCAGGATTATCTGAGGACGGTGTTGGGGTTGCAAAATCTCCAATTCATTATGCTCAGTTTGTTGAGAAGCGGAAGCCTGCTGAAGGTGACTTTATGTTCGCGAAAAATTATCATACAGGATATATCCCGACGGCAATGAATAGAGTTTTAGATATAGAGGTGCTTGAAAAGGATGGCTGGGGACCATGGCATGAAGTTGGACATTTACATCAGCAAGAACCTTGGAAGTGGTCTAAAGTAAGGGAAGTTACAGTGAATATTTACTCATTAGCTGTTCAAAAGGCGTTAGGGAATCAATTAGAAATGGATGAGCACCATAAAAACTCATTTGAGTATTTAGAGAAACCTAAAGCAGAAAGATTCATTGATGACATTAATCCTCTTACAATGTTTTGGCAATTAAATGTCGTTTATGGAGAACATTTTTATCCTAGATTACATCAAGCCTATCGTTTGTTACCTCAGAGTGAAATGCCTCATTCTGATGAAGAGAAAAAGCAGCTATTTATTTATATGACATCGCAAGTGGCAGGGCAAAATTTAATTCCTTTCTTTGAGGAATGGGGATTAACACCAAATGATGATATTAGAGAGAAAATAGAAAAATTAAATTTACCTAAATTAGAAAAGGAAATCTGGAAAGCTACAGATAGTAATGATATTCGTGAGAAGCAAGTTGAACCGTATAAGGTTCCGTATGGTGAACCTGCTAATGAGGTGAAAAACCTTGTAGTTGGTACAGAGTCTGATGAGAATGAAGCAAGTAAACTTGTTCAAAATTTAGGGGAGAATGTAAAAGTAACAGGTAAGATTACATGGTCTAAATTAGAGGATGGAAAACAGGAAGTATTAGTAGAAATTGAGGATGAGAAGGGAAATAAAAATTCAATTCCTGTCCAAGTCAATGGGATTTATGGTGATAGTATCATTTTTCAAGGACTTTCAAATGATGTAATGTCGACAGTGACGCTTCGACACAATGAAAAAAAATTAAATGT
Source organism: Bacillus cereus group sp. MYBK101-2 (assembly GCF_051918845.1). Lineage (NCBI taxonomy): Bacteria > Bacillati > Bacillota > Bacilli > Caryophanales > Bacillaceae > Bacillus > Bacillus cereus group sp. MYBK101-2. The sequence goes on from NZ_JBQAIE010000010.1 coordinate 169,760, forward strand.
AAACTTTACTAATAATAAAATACATTACCGTTTCGAGAAAGAAGAATATATGGGCTTAGCGATATATGATCGGAATGGAATTGAAAAGAAACGTGTATCAGCAGAAGGACAAGAAACTGGAAAAAGATTTGCGATGGACCTAAATGAATTGGCTTTTGAATATGGTGATGTAGTAAAAGTATTTCATGCAGAACCGGATCGTCTGAAGTGGTACCAAAATAACACACTTGTAGATCAAGGGAAGGCTAAAAATAAAAAAGAAAAATTCTTTAAGATTACTCCACAAGGCTTTGAATTAAAAGGTAGTTTACAAGAAATAACGGCTAAACCACAACAAGTAGTAGTAGGAACAGACGTTGAGAAGTTAAATCCAAAAGCTTTTGTTGAAGTAAAAGACGGTGAAGTAGTAGGTTTTGTAGGGAAACCAGACACAACAAAGATTGGTGAACAAACAGTAGAGGTAGAAACGAAAGATATGTTTGGAAATAAGCAAGTAACAGAAGTACCGTTAGAAGTAACATATGGAGATAGTATTGCATATGTAGGATATAACAATGAAATCGCGTCAGTGGTAACATTAAAGCATGAAGAGAAGAAATTACATGCGACTGATATGGATGAACAAATTCATGAATACTTTGATAAAGAACAATACATGGGAATCACGTTATATGATCAAAACGGAAAGGAGAAAAAGCATGTAACAGCAGAAGGACAAGAAACTTCAAAGAACTTTGCAGAGCAAGTGAATGGACTGCAGTTTGAGTATGGAGATGTAGTGAAAGTATTCCATGCAGAACCAGACCGCTTAAAATGGTATCAAAATAATAACTTTGCTGGCCAAGGTGAGAAAAAAGGGGCAAAAGAACTATTCTTCAAAGTAACAGCAAAAGGTTTTGAGAGAATCGAGACGCAACAAGAAGTAAAAGCCGTTCCACAAAAAGTAGTAATCGGAACAGATAGCGAAACGTTAGACGCGAAGAAGTTTGTTGAAGTGAATGATGGAGAAGTAGTAGGTTTTGTAGGGAAACCAGATACAACAACAATTGGTAAGCAAACAGTAAGAGTAGAAACGAAAGATCGTTTTGGAAATAAAAAGGTGACAGAAGTTCCTATGGAAGTAACATACGGAGATAGCGTAGTGTATCAAGGTGTATCTAATATAACCCGTTCAATCGTTACGCTAAATCATGGAGAAAAGAAATTACATGCAACATTTACAGATGAGACAATCCATTATCGATTTGTAAATGAGCAGTATATAGGTCTTACGCTTTATGATTCAAATGGTAAAGAGAAAAAGCATGTAACAGCAGAAGGACAGGAAACTTCGAAGAAGTTTGCTGAACAAGTAAACGGAGCAATGTTTGAATACGGTGATGTGTTGAAAGTGTATCATGCGGAGTCAGATCGTTTGAATTGGTATAATAAGAATGAGCTAGTTGGAAAAGGGAATGCGAAGAAGTTTAAAGAAATTTCTTTCAAGATTACTCCGAATGGTTTAGAACAAGTACAATAATAGAAAAAGCTCGTAAAACATAACGTTTTACGAGCTTTTTTATTATTCAGCTTCAGATACTACTGTGAAGCGTTCGTTTACATGTTTTGGATTTTCGATTTCATCAAGTGCCGCAACTGCGAAGTCTTCGTAACTTACGTAGCTATCACCTTTTGAGTTAACAAGAAGATTATCTTTTCCAGCTTTGTAAGAACCAGTGCGTTTTCCTAATGCAAATAGTGCAGAAGGGCTGATGAATGTCCAAGTAATATCGTTAGTTTGTTGCAAGATTTCTAAGTTTTTACCTTGGTTTTGAGCTGTTGCAAGGTATTCACCTGGGAAACCTGGCGTCTCAAATACACGTGTTGTTTTCTCTTCGTCTACAAATAAGCTTCCAGCGCCGCCAACTACAAGTAATTTTGTGTTAGGTGCACCTTTCATCGCTTCAATAAGTACGTTTCCTGCATCTACATGAAGATGTTCTTCTCCTGCTGGAGCGCCAAATGCATTTACAACTACATCGAATGCTTGTAAGTCATTAGATGTAAGAGCGAATACGTCTTTCTCTAAAACCTTTACGTTTTCTTCTGTAATTTTTGCAGCGTTTCTTACGATTGCAGTTACTTCATGTCCGCGATCCAATGCTTCTTTTAAAATACGACTTCCTGCTTTACCAGTTGCTCCGATAATTCCGATTTTCATAATAAATCCCTCCAAAGTGTTTTGTTAAAGTGTATATCTGAAAGTGAATGAATGTGTTGTAATTAAGTTTGTTACAACTTGTTGTAATCATTATAGTTACATGTTGGTATTTTTGTCAATAGTGTTGTTTGTGAATTTATTTTTTGTTTTAGTATGCACAGTTAGAGGGAGGGTAGTCATAACGAGATTGTTACTGCGAGCTTGGCTAATATTTGGAAATTGCAAATTGTCGAAAAATGTTGATTTTTGAATGTTTTTTAAATATAATTCGTTTTATGGAGAAAAGGAGGGGTTAATTGTATGAATATTTTAGAGCAATTTATTTCATCAACAAATACAATTCTTTGGTCATATATTCTTATTGCGATGTTAATTGGTTTAGGTCTTTATTTTTCTATTAAATTGAAATTCGTACAAATTACTCATTTAGGGGAAATGATTCGATTAATGAGTGATGGATTAACTGGAAAGACGCGTAAAAAAGGTAGTGTATCTTCTTTCCAAGCGTTTTGTATGAGTTCAGCAGCTCGTATTGGTATCGGTAACTTAGCTGGTGTAGCGTTAGCTATTTCTATGGGAGGACCTGGCGCAGTATTTTGGATGTGGGTGATTGCGATTATCGGAGCGTCTTCAAGTTTTGTAGAAAGTACGCTTGCGCAAATTTATAAAATAAAAGATGGTAGTGGCTTCCGTGGTGGTCCTGCTTATTATATGGAAAAAGGTTTAAATAAACGTTGGATGGGAATTTGGTTTTCTATTCTTATTACAGTTAGTTACGGTTTAATTTTCAACTCAGTACAAGCAAATACAGTTACATTAGCGTTTAAAAATGCATTTGGTTTAGAACGTTATATTGTTGGTATTGTATTAGCTGTATTAGTTGCAGTTATTATTTTTGGTGGTGTAAAAAGTATCGCACGTATGTCGGAAATGATTGTTCCGCCAATGGCGCTTATTTATATTGCGGTAGCTATTTTCGTTGTCATTAAAAACTTCTATTTAATACCAGATGTGTTTACAGAAATCTTTAAAGGTGCATTCGGCTTAGATTCAGCTGTAGGTGGCGGTATCGGTGCTGCGATGAAATATGGTATTCAGCGCGGATTATTTGCGAACGAAGCAGGTATGGGTAGTGCGCCGAACGCGGCAGCAACAGCTGATGTAACGCATCCAGCAAAACAAGGTTTTATTCAAACAATTGGCGTATTAGTAGATACATTCTTAGTATGTACATCAACAGCATTTATCGTACTATGTTCTGGTGCATATAAAGCAACGAATTTAGAAGGTATTGAACTAACACAAAATGCATTAAGTTCACAAATTGGCCCATGGGCAAGTAGCTTCTTAGCGATTATTATTTTCTTATTTGCGTTTAGTTCACTTTTAGGAAACTACTATTATGGTGAAACAAATATTGAATTCATTAAACAAAGTAAAACTTGGTTAACAATTTACCGTATTGCGGTAGTGGGAATGGTATTATTCGGTTCTGTTGCGACGCTTCAAGTTGTATGGAATATGGCAGACTTATTTATGGGTCTAATGGTAATCACAAACTTAATTGCGATTACACTTCTTGGCCGATTTGCGTATGCGGCATTGGCAGACTATGTAAGGCAAAAGAAACAAGGAAAAGATCCAGTCTTCCGTGCAGATTCTATTCCTGGTTTAACGAATACAGAGTGTTGGGATAAGTCAGCGGTAACTGATAAAGAAAAAGCAGTGTAAATGAAAAGGCGAGCATCGAGTTGAATTCGATGCTCGCCTTTTTTGTTGTAGTAAAGGATGAAAAGGGTGAGAGGTAATTGTTAATATAATTTTTGTTTGTTCATTTCTCATATTATTTGTAGGGAACGTACTGTCTTAAAGGTATGGCTGGTCACATAGGATGAGTGATTTAGTATTGGATAAATGCGCGTACTAGTTATAATTTTGCGTAAAAAAACACATGTGTTAAGTAAGTTAACTTACTCGTGTTAGAAAACCTAACATAAAGTTCTTGATTACTAAGAGTTTTTAGAATATAATTTTCTTATTGTTAGGAAGAGGGGGCAATGCAATTATGGATTTTTTAGCTAAGGTAATTGGGGATATAAATAATGTCCTTTGGTCATATATCATTATTGCGATGTTAATTGGGTTAGGACTTTACTTTTCATTTCGTGTGAAATTTGTCCAAGTTCGTTACTTCGGTGAAATGATTCGATTGCTTGGGGATGGGGCAAGTTCGAAAACGAGGAAAGCACAAAAAGAGAAGAGTGGTGTATCATCATTCCAGGCTTTTTGTATGAGTACAGCTTCTCGTGTAGGTACTGGTAACTTAGCTGGTGTAGCTATTGCAATTTCAGCAGGTGGTCCAGGAGCAGTATTTTGGATGTGGTTAATCGCGGTAATTGGGGGTGCTTCTGCATTTGTCGAGAGCACATTAGCGCAAATTTATAAAGTGAAAGATGGGAATACGTTCCGTGGTGGTCCAGCGTATTATATGGAAAAGGGTTTAAATAAGCGCTGGCTTGGAGCTATTTTCTCTGTATTAATAACAGTAAGTTTCGGATTAATTTTTAACGCTGTACAATCTAATACTGTAGCAGCTGCTTTTGATGGGGCATTCAAAACAGATAGTAGATTAGTAGGTCTTGTAATGGCTGGTTTACTTGCAGTTATTATTTTTGGCGGAGTAAAGCGAATTGCACGCGCGGTTGAAATGATTGTTCCAGTGATGGCGATTATTTATGTAGCAGTAGCATTATTCGTTGTTGTAACAAACATTACGGCAATTCCGTATGTATTTAAAGAAATTTTCTTACATGCTTTCGGAATTAAAGAAGTAGTAGGCGGAGGATTAGGTGCTGCGATTTTATTAGGGGTAAAACGCGGATTATTCTCAAATGAAGCAGGTATGGGTAGTGCGCCGAACGCAGCTGCGACTGCAAACGTAACGCACCCAGTTAAACAAGGTTTTATTCAAACTTTAGGGGTATTTACAGATACATTATTAATTTGTAGTTGTACAGCATTTATCATTCTTTTATCAGATGTGCATAATGCAGCTGATTTAAATGGTATTCAATTAACGCAGCAAGCATTAAGTCAACATATCGGTCCATGGGCTTCTATATTTGTAGCAGTTGCAATCTTCTTGTTTGCATTTAGTTCATTAGTAGGTAACTATTACTATGGTGAAACGAATATTGAATTCTTAAATGGAAGTAAAGTGTTATTAACAGCGTACCGCATTGCTGTACTTGGTATGGTTATGTTAGGGTCTGTAGCAACAATTCAAATCGTTTGGGATTTAGCAGATCTATTCATGGGTATTATGGCTGTTATTAACTTAGTTGCAATCGTATTCCTTTCTAAGTATGCTTTTGCAGCATTATCAGATTACGTAAAGCAAAAGAAACAAGGAAAAGATCCAGTCTTCTATGCAAATTCTATTCCAGGTCTGAAAAATACAGAGTGCTGGGAAGAGCAAGTAGCAGATAAAGAAAAAGCGGTATAATGGAATGGGCATCAAGTGAAACTTGATGCTCATTTTTTTGTTTTATTCAGTTATTTGCAGATAGTAAAAGACGAACATTAATAGATGTTTTATAATAAAATGTAATTTTTTAAAGAAAAGTGCGGATATGAGTTGTGATTTATGTTAGAATGGAAAATGCCTTTGAAACAAGAGGTTTTATGATTTTTCCTATCCGATTGAAGGTTTTAAAGGAGAAATGGAAAGTTCGGATTATTTCTCGTTTTGAGTGGTCAGACGTTCAACGTTAATGAAGAGTTAAATGGAGGATTTTATTAATGAAGTTTGTTATGTTTCTTGTAGGATTACTCGTTGTATTTGTACTCGGTTTTCTTATAAGTGCCGATCGAAAGAAGATTAAGTATAAACCAATCGCAATTATGCTTGTTATTCAGTTAGCGTTATCTTATTTCTTATTAAATACACAAGTTGGTTATATTTTAGTAAAAGGAATTTCAGATGGATTTGGCGCGCTTCTTGGATATGCGGAAGCTGGAATCGTTTTCGTATTTGGTGGCCTTGTTAATAAAGGAGAGGTTTCATTCTTCTTAACAGCGTTATTACCAATCGTATTCTTTGCCGTTTTAATCGGAATTCTGCAACACTTTAAAATTTTACCGATATTTATTCGTGCTATTGGTACTTTGTTAAGTAAAGTAAATGGTCTAGGAAAATTAGAATCATATAACGCAGTAGCAGCTGCCATTGTTGGGCAAGCGGAAGTATTTATTACAGTAAAAGATCAATTAAGTAAAATCCCAAAACACCGTTTATATACATTATGTGCATCTTCTATGTCGACAGTATCGATGTCAATCGTCGGTTCTTACATGAAAATGATCGAACCAAAATATGTAGTAACAGCACTTGTATTAAATTTATTTAGTGGTTTCATTATTATTCATATTATTAACCCGTACGATATTACAGAAGAAGAAGATACACTGAAATTAGAAAATAAGAAAAAACAGTCATTCTTTGAAATGCTGAGCGAGTACATTATGCTTGGTTTTACAATCGCGATTACAGTAGCAGCGATGTTACTTGGTTTCGTAGCATTAATTACAGCAATTAATAGCTTGTTTGATTCCATGTTCGGTATTACATTCCAAGCTATTTTGGGATATATTTTCTCACCATTAGCATTCGTAATGGGTATCCCGCAAGCAGAGATGGTAACAGCAGGACAAATTATGGCAACGAAATTAGTATCAAACGAATTTGTTGCGATGCTTGATCTTGGAAAAGTAGCGGGTGATTTATCAACTCGTACAGTTGGAATTCTTTCTGTGTTCCTTGTATCATTTGCGAACTTCTCATCTATCGGCATTATTGCAGGGGCAACGAAAGGTATCGATGAAAATCAATCAAATGTTGTATCATCATTCGGTCTACGCCTTGTGTACGGTGCGACATTAGTAAGTATTTTATCAGCGATTATCGTTGGTGTTATGTTATAAAAAAGATGGTCCTAGCTCATAGCTAGGGCTATTTTTTTATGGTAAATTTGCATAGAAAAACCAATTAATTAGGAATATATTAACATATAAAAATCTTTTTAAATTTATATTGCTTTTCAGTTAGATAACGCTTACAATTTGATTTGTAGGTGGTATCAATTTCAGACTTTCAAGTATGGTAGGAGAGAAGAGGCTACCTTTAATAAATTGCAATTTATGTAAACGCTTACTGATTTTAGATAACAGTTGAATAGTATTTAGGGGTTTTAAATTTTTTTAACATCAATGGTCAGACGTCATTCGTTATACGACCAATAACTCGTGGGAGAAGTGGAGGATTCACATATGAAAATAGTAATGTTTCTAGTCGGTTTACTTGTAGTATTTGTACTAGGTTTCCTTATCAGTTCAGATCGTAAGAAAATTAAATATAAACCAATTGCACTTATGCTTGTCATTCAATTGGTACTTGCATATTTCTTACTAAATACAAAGGTCGGATTTGTATTAGTAAAAGGGATTGCAGATGGGTTTGGCGCTATTTTAAAATTTGCGGAAGCAGGGGTTAATTTCGTATTTGGTGGTCTAGCAAATGATGGACAAGCACCATTCTTCTTAACAGTATTATTACCAATTATTTTCTTAGCAGTATTAATTGGGATCTTACAACATATTAAAATTTTACCGATTATCATTCGTGCAGTCGGTTTCCTATTAAGTAAAGTGAACGGTTTAGGAAAACTAGAATCATATAATGCAGTAGCAGCTGCGATTGTTGGTCAAGGGGAAGTATTCATTACAGTAAAAGATCAATTAAGCAAATTACCGAAAAATCGTTTATACACACTTTGTGCATCTTCCATGTCAACAGTATCGATGTCAATCGTCGGTTCTTACATGAAAATGATTGATCCAAAATATGTAGTAACAGCACTTGTATTAAACTTATTTAGTGGATTCATTATCGTTCATATTATTAATCCATATGACGTGAAAGAAGAAGACGACATTTTAGAATTACAAGAAGATAAAAAGCAAACATTCTTTGAAATGTTAGGCGAATATATTATGCTTGGTTTCTCTATCGCTGTAACAGTAGCGGCGATGTTAATTGGTTTCGTAGCATTAATTACAGCAATTAATGGTGTGTTCGATTCAATTTTCGGAATCACATTCCAAAGCATTTTAGGATACATTTTCTCACCATTAGCATTCGTAATGGGTATCCCAACATCAGAGATGCTAACAGCAGGACAAATTATGGCAACAAAATTAGTAACGAACGAATTCGTTGCAATGCTTGACCTTGGTAAAGTAGCTGGTGATTTATCAGCTCGTACAGTAGGTATTTTATCTATCTTCCTTGTATCATTTGCGAACTTCTCATCTATCGGGATTATCGCAGGTGCAACGAAGAGTATCGATGGCAAACAAGCAAACGTTGTATCATCATTTGGCTTAAAACTTGTATACGGTGCAACATTAGTAAGTATATTATCAGCGGTTATCGTTGGGGTTATGCTTTAAGAATAAGAAAAGCAATGAGCGTATGGGCTCATTGCTTTTTTTGGTTTAGCTTGCTTTATCTAAGTTTCTTTTAAAACGTGGTTTCTCCAAATAAGTTCCAAGCCTCCATATATATTCAATAGGCCCCATTCGATATTTCCGTAGCCAATATGTGCTAGCAAATAATTGAATTGTATAGATTCCAATCGTTAAAAGAATACCGAAGAAATAGCCGATTTTACCGAATAAGCCAAAGCCGTATGCGTAAAAAATTGTTGTTGTGATAATAGACTGGGCCAAATAATTACTAACCGACATTTTTCCCATATTGGCCATGTATGTTAGTAGACGGGTTGCTTTTTTGTAATGGAATAATAAAATAATTGTGCTTCCGTAAAAGAAGGTCATGGTTACTGATGTAAGGCCATCTTGTAACATAATTAAAATTGGATGCTTTACGAACATGGCTAAGATTTTAATTGTAAAAGAGAAAATACCAGTGATAAGCCAAATCTTTTTGATAGAAGGTATGTGTTTATCAATCTCAAATAGCCAGCCCTTTTTTCCTACATACATTCCGAGTAAGAAAAGTGGGGACATAAAAATTATTGCGAAAATTGATATGAAAACTAGTCCGAAGAAACCGTTAATCCCAATATAATCGAAAGGACTTTCAGTTAACCTAAAGTTGACATGATCCATATAGCTTCCAGTTTCATGAACTTTATGCTCTTTTTCAATATAAGAAGCAAAATCATTAATATTTGTATTTGGATCAGTTTGATAAGACATAAGTGTAATGAGTGCGAGTAGAATAGTTGCCCAAATCAATAATGTTTTTGGTTTTCTATTTATAAACATCATTAAGAAAATCCCGATAAGTCCGTATGCAAATAAAATATCTCCGGACCAAATAAAGGTACCGTGAATGAAACCTAGTAGTAAAAGAATGCTAATACGTCTTATATATGTGGGGAAAAACTTTTTTCCTTTTGCGATAATACTTTTTTGTAACAAAATAATGCTAAGCCCAAATAAAAAAGAGAATAGGGAAATGAAATTTTGTGTGCCGAAAAATTGAATAAACCAATTAGCACTTTCATCGAGTTTTCCGAAAATATAAGTGGGTTTTTCATTAGCGAATAACCCGAATTGAATTAATGTTATATTAACAAGTAAAATGCCAAATAAAGCGAAACCACGAATTGCATCAACAGCTTCTACACGTTGATTCATTTTTTCTCTCCTCACATATTGTTTTATCCAGCATTAACGAGCAGTAAGACTCCCACCTCAAAATTTGCCGGGGGCAAAGAGATTAGGTGGGAGATCAACTGCCTGTAAAGACCCGATTAGTTCAACTAATAATCCGTGGTGGATGAACGCCCCCCACGGACCAAAGTTTCACTTTATATTGAAAATAATACCATTTTTTAACTAGTTCTATGTCAAATGCTAGGAATTTTAAGGTGATTTTAAGATAGAAAGCAAATAAAAAAATCACCTTAATCCATTCATTAAGGTGATTGAAATACTACTCAGCTGGAGGCGTAAATGTACGTTTCTCTAATTCAGCATCTAGCATAAATAATGCGTTTGAATCGCTTGTAATACGTTTTAATTTTTGGATGATGCTATCGAATGAAGCTTCTTCTTCTACTTGCTCATCGACGAACCATTTTAAGAATGTAATTGTTGCGTGTTCACGCTCATCCCAAGCGATATCAGATAAGTTGTAAATACGTTTCGTTACTTCACGCTCATGCTCAAGTGCCACTTCAAAAGCATTCAGTACAGATTCATATTCGTTATTCGGATTATCAAATCCAGTAATAATAGCGCGCTCACCGCGGTCATTAATATAGTTGTAAAGCTTCATCGCGTGGAAACGCTCTTCTTCAGCTTGTACAAGGAAAAAGTTAGCGAATCCATCGTAGCTTTCGGCTGTACAGTAAGCAGCCATTGCCATATAAGCGTGGGCAGAGTAAAACTCAAAGTTCATTTGATCGTTTAGTGCGTCGTGCAATTTTTTAGATAACATAAAATCCCCCTTAGTATTGTGACAAGAATATTATACCATAATTGATAATATTCTCATTTGGATGTCTCGAACCTTTTCGAAAGCTTTGTGACGTGTGCGTCCATAATGTCTTGTAAGTCTAAATCATATTTTTGCGAAAGAATAATAAGGTTAGATAGTACATCACCAAGTTCTTCTTTTAGTTCTTGTTTTAGCTCTTCTTCTGTTTTCGCGTCTTCATCAGGACGATCGCGACCGATTTCAATTGCGCGAACGACGCGTGAAACTTCCCCAACTTCCTCTGTTAAGAAATTTAAGCGAATAAAAGCATTATACTGTGACCAGCTTCGTTTTTCGTAAAATTCCTCCACCCATCTTTGAAATGCGACGATATCCATTTCTTTCTCATCCCCTCAATATGTTGTACAATGTTCATTGTATCATAACAATATATAGTTTTGGGGTGTGAGGATGAGAAAGATTTGTGTGTTTGCAGGTTCCAACTTAGGGGAGAGACCAGAGTTCAAAGAGCAGGCAATAGCGTTAGGAAAAATGTTTGTTGAGAACGAGTATGAGCTTGTATACGGTGGTTCTTGCGTCGGATTAATGGGAGAAGTAGCAAACGAAGTTCTTCGCTTAGGTGGCCGTGTAACAGGTGTTATGCCGCGCGGTCTATTTCGAGGAGAAATCGTTCATACAGGGTTAACAGAATTAATTGAAGTAGAAACGATGCATGAACGTAAAGCGAAAATGGCAGAGCTTGCGGATGCTTTCATCGCACTGCCAGGCGGATATGGAACGTTTGAAGAGCTATTTGAAGCAGTATGTTGGTCACAAATTGGTATACATAATAAGCCAGTTGGTTTATTGAACATAAAAGATTTTTATGGACCAATTTTGCAAATGGTTGAACGCGCAGCGGAAGAGGGATTTATGAATCCATCGAATAAAGAGTTAATCGTTGCCGCTGAGACGGCAGATGCACTCATTCATAAGATACAAAATTACGAGCGTCCTGTTTTAGGAACGAAGTGGAAGCAGTTATCATAATACAATTGTATAGATATTTTTGGAAACACATGTCATTTTATCTTGAAAAGGCATGTGTTTTTAATTTGGTTAAATATGTTAATGTTAAGGTGTAATGTTTTGGGAAAAGGAGAAATAAATGGAGGAGTTCGTATTTTTAAGGCCGGTTTTTAAATGTATTTTAGCAGCATCTATTCTTGTTATGCTAATTATTTCAACACAGAAGAAAGAGCGAATTAATGAATTTTCGCTTTGGTTTATTTCGATATTGTGTATCGGTGTTTCTGCGATTACGTTGTTTATGATTGGGTTTATCGTTGATGAGTATAATTTAAGTGGAGATCCACAATCGTTTTGTATGTTTATTGCGATTGGTTGTATTAGCGGTTTGAATTTTATTATTTATTATAGACGGCAATAAAAGAAGGCATTCCGTATTACTTTGGAATGCCTTTATCATTTTGATTACTTTGTTTTTTATACAAGTACCAGCCACCCCAGCCGCCACCAATTGCTAAGACAATGAGGAAAGCATAGTCTTTAACCTCGATACGTATATTGAAAATATTAGCTATAAGTAAGACAATCCCAACTGTTATTAACGCAAAAAATGCTCTAATTAAGTAGTCTTTCAACTGAACCACTCCCGCCATTTAAGTAGTAAATGATGAATATGGAAAAGCTTTTTTGGATCTATTTTACTAAAGGGTGTTACCTATATTTTAGCATAAAAGAGATTGTAATATATTGATGAAAGTGGGGGATGGGGAGGTGCTCATATTGTCGTGATTTGTCGGTAAGTCGATATAATTGAAAAATCGCTGATATATTGGTTGGAATCGCCGATATAATGATGATGTATAAAAGTATGTGTAAACATTTTTAGGCAAAAAATAAGGCAAAGTACCCCCTAGGTTTATCCAGAACCTAAAATGAAAGGAGACTTTGCCTCATGCCTAATA
>NZ_JBQAIE010000011.1:0-177588 GCF_051918845.1 Bacillus cereus group sp. MYBK101-2
CAAAGTCTCCTTTCATTTTAGGTTCTGGATAAACCTAGGGGGTACTTTGCCTTATTTTTTGCCTAAAAATGTTTACACATACTTTTATACATCATCAATATATCAGCGATTTCACACAATATATCGGCGATTTTTTAAATTTATCGACGATTCGACATCGAATATCGACTTACCGACAAATTTCGCCAAACCATTCCTCCATTCCACCAATCAATCACACATCAATACCAAACAAAAAAGGTCACCCAAACGGGTGACCTTTCTTCCTTATTCACAAACAAGAATTTGTCTAGAAAATGTTCCTTTTTTTGTAGTGCAGCGATCTATAATTTCAAATCCTGCTTCATGAATCATATCGTCCATTGTTTCCATTGTAACAACGACTACCTTTTTAGCAATGCGGCGCGCGCTTGAAAGAATGGAGAGCTGATTTTCTGGTGTTGCGTGCGTAAATAAGTCATATGGCATGTCGATAATTGCGACGTCGTAATTATCCGTAATCTCCTCGATCGGTCCTTTCGTTATCGTCCCATCGAATCCGAAGTGTGCAATATTTTCTCTCGCTCCAATCGCAACGAGCGGGCTTATATCTCTACCAACGATGTTAATTCCCATCGAAAGAGCTTCTACTACAACCGTTCCAATGCCGCAGCACGGATCAATCGCTCTTACTCCCTCTGGATTTGGCACCGCAATATTTGCAACGGATCTTGCAACGCGTGTGCTAAGAGATGTCGAATAGCTACGTGGTTTTTTTATATGATGATACCAAACTGGCTTACTCTCTACATAATGTCCAAAATACCAACGTCCGCCTAATGGAACAATACCAAAAGTACGCTCTGGATTGCGCACATCTGCTTCCGCATCAATACAATCTCCAATACGTCGTTCAATGATACGCCTTTCCGCATACTCTATTTTATTTTTCCCCTCAAGATCATTGATTTTCACGAAGATAACTTTAAACGTCATTTCTCCTAATTCAATTTCCTTTACTTGTTCCAAAATACTTTCTAAGTCGTCTCCTTCATACATAACCTCAACGCGCTCTTTCATAAAAGGACTTCTACTCGGGTCAATTTTGACATCACTTTTCAAAATATTAACGTGAGACTCCATTCCAAAGAACGAGCGCATTTCCAAGTAACATAAAGCACGCTCCTCCTCACGAAATGCATACGTATATATACATGCAGGTGTTTTCCTATGATTATTCAATCTATGATCATCCTCTATATCGTTATAATTACAATACTTTCTTATATAAAATTAAATGATATCACATGCCTGAAATAAAGAGAAACGTTAATAAATAAAAGAGATTGCCTATCGGCAATCTCTTTTAATGTATTAACGGAAAGAAGATACGTTATTACCCTTTGCTTCGTAATAGTCTAAAATACCTTGATAAATTGCTTCTGCTGCACTTTGTTTCTGTGCTGGTGTAGCGAGTTTATTTGCATCATTCTTATTATCTACAAATGCTAATTCTGCTAATACAGCTGGCATTGTATTATATTTTACTACGTACCAATTATCCTTTTTCACACCACGATCTTTTGTTCCAAGAGCTGCTACAAGACGCTTTTGAATTTTTTCTGCTAATAAGCGACTGTCTTCCGTATGTGGATTCGTTGATCTTGTCGGTGCTGCTGCATAATAGAATGTTTCTGTACCATGTCCATCTTTACCTGTAGAACCGTTACCGTGAATACTTACGAAAATATCACCATTATTTTCATTAGCAAATTCTACTCTTTTTCTTAAAGAATCACTAGAATCTACTCCTGGGCGTGTATCGTTCGTACGTGTTAACTTAACAGTAAATGGTGTCTTTTTCTCAAATAGTTTTTGTAATCGTAAAGATGTATCTAATACGATTTGACTTTCTTTCTCGTAATAACCAACATTACCCGAGTCAATTCCACCGTGACCTGGATCAATAATAATTGCTTTACCTTCTAAGAAGTTCTCTTGTTTTACTGGGTTTAATTGATTTTTATCAACCCATTGGAAACCAGCGCCTACGCGGATACGAATCCAGCTTCCACTCTCTTCCATAACCGTTACTGTTTGTGCATTATATGTACCTAGCACTTTAGAACTATGTGAAGCTGTTTCATAAGTAGTAAATCCTTCATTAATCGTTTCTGTTTTTTCTGTTAGAGGTGTCCATTTCTCACCTTTACTTGTTACAATTTTTAACCAGCCGTCTGCTCTTTGTTCTTTCACTACAACCATTTGTGGCTTATGCTGAACATCAGTAATACCAGATGATAATGATGGTTGATGATATGTAATAAAGTTTCTGTTCATATACATTCTTTTTGATGTATCTGTTTTATTTTGATCAGCCATCGCAATAAACTGAGCTGCTTCTGCACGAGTTACAGTTCCTTCAGGCTCCCAACCATTTCCCGTACCTTTAGAAATCTCTAAAGCTACTAAAATATTAGCTTGTTTCTTACCCCAATGAGGTTCCAAATCTTTAAACTGTGTTGGAAGTTCTCCAATAATTTTCTTATCTAATGAGTATGCTTGTACCAACATAGATGCCATAGATGCACGGTTAATTTGGCTTGATGGATTAAATTTACCAGTACCATCTCCACTAATTACACCTGCTTTTTCCACTGCAGCAATGTACGGAGCTGCCCAATGGTTTTGTGCATCTTTAAAAGATGGCTTTGCTTTTGGATCAATTGGTAAACCAAGAACGACTGCTAAAATTTTTGCAGCTGATCCTCTATCTACTGCTTCAGATGGAGAAAACGTTCCATCTGGCTTTCCATCAAGCGCCTTTTTTCCTACTAAATAATCAACTGATTCTTGCGCCCATGAAGGAACATCCGAAAACTTCTTTGCTGCTGCGAAACTACTTACTGGAGACGATAATAAACTTGCGGCTAAAATACCTGCCGCGACTGCACGATACTTCATAAAAAATAATACTCCTCTCGACAATCATCTTTTAATAACGCGTAATCTTAATATATAAATTTCGACAAATTCGAACAAAAAAAATTAGTGCGCCTCTATTATTTTATAATACTCGAATTATGTAGTAAACCTACTTTCTTAATATTGTAAAATAAATTACAATTAATTTACTCTTTGTTAAATAAAGTCGATTTCTCTGCAAACAAAAAATAGGCTACTAGAGGTAGCCCATTTCTTTTCTTATTCTGCAATCATCTCTGATAATACATATGCATAAACAAGTGCTTCTGTATGAGCAATCGAACTTTCATGTGTACGCTCAAATGCATGAGAAGAATCAATACCTGCTCCAATTAATGCATGTTTCACATCAAATCCAGCGCGAATTGCAGCTGATGCATCCGATCCATAGTACGGATAAATATCTACTTTATATTCAATATTGTTCGTTTTCGCAAGTTCTACTAAATGTTTACGTAGTGCATAATGATACGGACCACTAGAGTCTTTTGCACAAATAGATACTGTATACTCGTCAGATGCTTGTCCATCACCTAGCGCTCCCATATCAACCGCTAAATATTCAACCGCTTCTTCTGGAATGTTAGAGTTACCACCGTATCCAATCTCTTCATTGTTAGAAATTAAGAAATGAGTTGTATATGGTAATGTTACGTTTTCATCTTGTAATCGCTTAATTAATTTTAATAGAATCGCAACACTTACTTTGTCATCTAAATGACGTGATTTTATGTATCCACTCTCTGTAATTTGAACGCGCGGATCAAATGAAACGAAGTCTCCTACTTCAATTCCTAATTCACGTACTTCATCAGCTGAAAATACGCGCTCATCAATGCGAACCTCAATATTTTTCTCATCGCGTTTCGCCTCACCTGCATCTTTATATACATGTACAGACGTTTGATGCATTAAAATCGTTCCTGTATACGTCTTACCACTTGATGTTTCAATTTCACAATATTCCCCTTCTACAGAGTTCCAGCGAAATCCGCCAATCATAGAAAGACTCAGACGACCATCTGGCTTAATTTCTTTTACCATCGCACCTAACGTATCAACATGTGCTGTTAATAAACGGTGCTGTGCATCATTTTTCCCTTTTACCGTTAAAATAAGAGCACCTTTATTGTTACGCTTCGTTTCTACATTCCACTCACTTACATAGTTTTCAATAAAACGAATAATTTTCTCTGTATTTCCAGATGGACTTGGAATAGAGACAAGCTCCTTAATCAATTCCATCGTTTCTTTCGCATAATGTGCCATTGTCATTTCCTCCTCATTTTTCCTATTATTTAGTATACCGAATTTACTATAAATCCTCTACTCATATAGCTTAATTTTCTAAATTATAGTAAAATTCACTTTAGTATATAAAAGGAGTTATACAATATGAATATATCAAAAAAATATGTACACATTGCACTCATTTGGTTTCTAGCATCATTACTTTGTTTACAAGTTTCTTATGCAGTTCATACTACTACTTCTATTACAATCGGCTGGGTATTAACAGCTATCTTCTTCATTATTAGTTTAATTGCAACAAAAAAGCATAGCGTTAATGAGTAACGCTATGCTTTCCCTACAAATCTATTCTTCTGAAACATCCAACAAGTAAATACCTCTTTCAAACCCACCGCGCTCTATCTCTTTCTGCTTACGAAGACGTTCTACATCTTCAATTGTCGCACCTTCTGCACGCGCTAATGAGATGATTACTTCCAGTGCATCCGCAAGAGAATCAAGCGCATGTTCACGCTCTTTCATAGAAGCAAATTCACGAATTTCTTCTGTTCCAATTTTCGCTAAAGCTTGTATGTATGCTTGTCCTGTTAATTTTTGTGCTGTATATGTTTTTCCAGACATTAAAATCTTCTCTGGAACACGATCTCTTACTAACTTGTTATATGCTGACATCATCCATCCTCCTATGTTTAATAGCAGCCGAGCTCTGCCTTATAAAATAACCACTCTTTTTTCACACAAGCACTTAACATATCAATTCCTGATCCGTGTGCCCTTACTGCCGGAAAGAAATAATGCTCTGGTTCTTCTTTCTTATCGCCATATAAGGTTTGGTACTCATCAGGAATCGCCTCTTTTTTCACATCCCGTTCTTTCTCCACTTCACCTGAGAAAGCAACAATTGGATGCCCTTCAAAGAATAGTGCAGTTCGTACCGCAAGAGATGGTGTACTATGCAAAGCATAATATGTAAGTAAAATAATAACGATAACACCAATAATTTTCTTCATATATTACTCCTAAAAAAAGTGCTAACACAATTATACTAAAATGTGTTAGCACTTTCTCCCCTTTATCCTAAATTAGCCGGCAGTAAAACTACCACTACACTTTATTCTCCTTTAAATGCTGGCAAACGTTTTTCTAAAAATGCAGCGATGCCCTCTTTATGATCCGCTGTTTGTCTCATCGCATATTGGCCGCGTTTTTCAAGCTGCAGCGTTTGTTCTAAATTGGAGCGATTTACTTCACATAAAATTTGCTTCGTTTGAATCATCGCTTTGATTGGCTTTTGTGACCATTCACTAATCTTTTGCTTCACAGCCGTTTGGAAATCTTCACCGATTACTTCATCAATTAAACCGATATCAAGCGCTTCGCTCGCCGATAATTTCTTTCCTTCCCAAATAATT
The DNA here is from genome assembly GCF_051918845.1 of Bacillus cereus group sp. MYBK101-2. NCBI lineage: Bacteria > Bacillati > Bacillota > Bacilli > Caryophanales > Bacillaceae > Bacillus > Bacillus cereus group sp. MYBK101-2. The sequence goes on from NZ_JBQAIE010000011.1 coordinate 5,628, forward strand.
TGCTTCGTCATATTTTCACCAACGCGCTTTTGAAGGAAGAAATGGCCGCCGCCATCTGGAATTAAAGCGATTCCAATAAAGTTCATCGCAATAATGGATGAAATATCTGCCATCACATAGTCAGCTGTTAGCGCAATACTTAATCCAAGACCAGCAGTTGGTCCATGAATCGCACTAATAACGAGCTTTGGCATCGTATATAAAGTCACAACGACTTCAGAGATAGTATTCATAATACCATCAAACTTGCTTTCATCATTACTTGAAAGCATCGATTTAATATCTCCACCCGCAGAAAAACCACGGCCGTTCCCGCATAACACAACAATGTGTGCAGAACTCTCCGCTACTTCTTTCAGCTTTTGTAATAACTCTTTTAACGTTGGCTCATCTAATGCATTTAACACCTCTGGGCGATTGACCATAACCGTTGCAACGTGCCCTTCATATTTCACAATGACAGATTCTGTTTTACTTGTTACTTCCATTATAAATACCCCTCTTTTCTACATAAAGTGAAACTTTAATCAGTGGAGTGGGGGTTTCTTCATCCCCCACTCCACTGATTATTAGTTGAACCAATCGGACTTTTATGGGCAGTTGATTCCCCACCTAACTTCTTTGCTTTCTCTGAATTTTGAGGTGGGGGTCTTACTGCCCATTAAAGCGGGACAAAGATTATACTTATATAATTATAGAAAGGATGTGAAAAACCCTTCTTTTTTCTTAATTTTCTGTCTAATAATCTCGTAATTTGTATATCACCTTGCATAAAACATACAATTTCGTTGAAAAATATAGAAATTAAAGTCGGTTTATCCCGGCTCTTCATCTATTTACCATTACAATGAAATGGTGTATTCTTAAGTCTGATATAAAAATTAAATATAGAAATTCATTCCCCTTCCTATTATATAGAGGGGTGCTGAAATAAAGGAATGAAGAAATGGAGGAACATATGGTTACTAAGTTAAAACAGACGGATAACTACTTCCCGCATTTCCTACTGCTATTCATCGTGTTTCAACCAATTTTAGATTTATTAACGTCTTTTTCAATCTATATATTACACATGAGCGCAACAGTCGGAATCGTAGTCCGTTTCGCCTTTATGCTTCTTGCATTAGGTTATCTACTTCTTCATCATAAACAACAAGGCGCGAAAAAGTACATTCTCTATTTATGTTTACTCGGCATTGCACTGGCAATCGGTCTTGTAAATAATATGATGGTTAAATATCCAGTTTCATTTGGAGAAGAAGTTAAATTTATTTTAAAGAGCATATATCCAATTGTGCTACTGTTTGGATATATTATCGTCTTTAAAGAGCTAAAAAATAAAGAATATGTGTTTCATAAAATCATTACATATTTCTTATATGCAACTTTAATTTTAAGCATCACAATGATTATCGCAATGCAAACTGGCACTGATTTCCCAAGCTATCCTCACTCAAAAATTGGCTCAAGAGGTTGGTTCTTTGCTGGAAATGATTTAAGTGCTCTCTTCGCGATTATGTTCCCAATCGTTGTCTTATATTCGATTTATAAAACAACTTCTTTCTCGAAAATATATTACTGGATTCCAACAATACTTGCGATGTATGCAAGTATTATGGTCGGAACAAAAGTTGGATATGGTGCAATTGTGCTAACATTAGGCGTAGCACTTTTCTTCTCGTTCATTGAATATATGATAAACCGTAAAAAAGAAAAAAAAGGATTCACATATCTTGTAAACACCATCGTTGCAGCAGTTGTACTAGGAGGTTTAATTGTTCTTACACCGCATACTCCTATCGCAAAAAATATGGGAATCCACATGCAAATATACGAATACAAAAAATCAGTACAAGAAGAACAGGATAAAAAAGAAGGAAAAGTAATTAAAGAAAATCCAGAGGATGCAAAAAAACACGCAAAAGGTGAACTAACAGACTCTGAAGTGAAGAGTTTAATTTATAGTGATCGGGACAAATTCTTAAAAGTATACAAACAATACTATAAAGAAGCACCGCTCTCACAAAAACTTTTTGGAATGGGTTACGCTGGTAACTACACAGTTAAAATTAAATTAATTGAAATGGACTTCCATGACCTATTTTTCGCCTTTGGAATTATCGGTTTCCTTATTTACTTAATACCACTTCTATACTTCGGTATTAAACTATTCATCCGTATGATCACAAACTTTAAGAAAATTATAACTGTAAAATATATGCTATTATCTAGTACACTCATCCTATCACTTGGCATTGGCTTTATGTCTGGTCACGTATTAACAGCGCCATCTGTTAGCATTTTTTTCATCGTTATACTTGCCTACTTAATTGTTGATTTAGAAATAGAATAGAAAGAAGCAGCATCTATTTGGATGCTGCTTCTTTCTACTCCAGTCATAATTGCTTTTTCTCGCTTAATTAAATTTTTTGTGGACTACTAAAAAAAGATCGAATCACATAACGATTCGATCTTTGAAACAAAACTATTTCTTTCTATTGAAACGATGTATGAATCTGCTCCAGCACCTCATCAATATTATCCTTCGTAATAACAATACCGAAATCTTTCGGCACATTACGATCTTCTTCATTTACAACTTTATGTGCAATTATCTTTCCGACTTCTGGCCTGAAATGATGTCCATCCATATAGTTATCTAAGTTCTTTGTTACTGAATTTAAATACATGAAATGATGCACTTCTCCAAATACATCGACAGCATCATGGAGCCACCTTTTATAATCTTCCCAACGCCCTGATTGAATCATCGCACGGAACAATGGCTCTGAAACAGGAGTTGTAAAAATATAAAACTTTGTATTTGGATTATGAGATTTTACAGTTCCTAATATTCCCTTCATATTTTGATACTCATAATTCCCGCCATAAATCTCTCTACTAAATTTATCTACTTGCGCGGCAATTTGTGTGTCACGCTCTTCTTTCGTATACTCACGCATCGATTTTATGTTATCGCGATTATATACATCAATAGTCTTATTGTGATGAATGGAGTTTTGAATTGTATTTCGGGAATATGTAATCCCATCCATACTCACATACGATTTAATTGGATATAGTAAGCTTTGTGCCTCATTAATATATACTTCTGGCTTTTCAAAACCGATTTCTCTATTTTTGTTCGTTCCAAGGAAATCTAAACCAATCACAATAGAAGATAATTCACTACCTTTTCTCTCTTTTGCATATTCAATGTACGCATCGTACTCACGCGGATCTGTACTACTTACCGCATAATTAAATGCGTTTAATCCGGTAAAATCATTTTCATTGATAAACGTTGTTCTACTACTGCCAAGTATAACGCCATCATAAGTAAACGGACGATATGTTATATAATTCGTTTTTTGTTGTCTCTCATTAAACCCAAACTGAACATTATTCCACTTATTTTTATGCGAGAATAACCAAAGTGAATCTGCATAGCCATTAAATATTCCAACACCTGCAAGTGGAACAAAAACACATACAAAAACGAAAATAAGCCACTGTTTGTTTTTCATATTCTCCACCTAGAAATTAAAGTATAAAAACTCACTAATACTCGTTAAATGCAATACACTATACACAAGTAATATTGCAGTAAATAACGCCGTCCATACTGTCGGACGGAATGAGTCTTTTAACTGAATTGAATTTTTTAAGAAGAAACTAATACATAATGCTCCGAAAATATACGCTACTATTTCCGTATTTAATAATGAAACATGGTATGCTTCAGTAAATGAAACACCGTACCCTTTTAAAAATTGTAGCTTCTCAATAACAAATACCGGGAATACGCTATTTGCTAGTTCGAATCCATTAAATCCAAACATTCCTTTTAACACTTTCACCGCATCATGCATCGATGTTGCTCTAAAGAATACCCACGTTATATTAATGAAGAAAAACGTCACGAGCCATCCCGCCCAGGCCGGCATGCACCCTCCTGCTTTGTTCCACAAACGATGAACGACAGAAGCTAATCCGTGCAGAAATCCCCAGAAAATAAATGTCCAACCAGCCCCATGCCAAAGTCCACTTATTAAGAAGACAATCATAATATTGACGTATGTACGCGTAATACCTTTTCGATTTCCTCCAAGAGAAATATACACATATTTCGTTAAAAACTGGCTTAATGTCATATGCCAACGATGCCAAAAGTCTTGTATACTCACCGCTTTATAAGGTGAGTTAAAGTTTTGAGGCAATTTAATGTTGAACATTAACGCAATTCCAATTGCCATATCGCTATATCCACTGAAATCAAAGTATAACTGAAATGTAAACGCTAATGATGAAAGCCAAGCTTCAACAAAGGTTAGCGACTGCTGTACATCAAACCCTTCCCGTACGACAGGAGATAAAACGTCTGCAATCCCTACTTTCTTGAAAATACCGATGGCAAATACAAAAATACCGAGAACGATATAATTTGATTGCCAACGCTTTTTACTACGATCCGCAAATTGCGGCATAATTTGCGCATGGTGTACAATTGGTCCTGCAATAAGTTGCGGGAAAAATGTTACAAACAGAGCGTAATCAAGAAAATGACATGCCTCCGTTTCCCCGCGATATGTATCTACTAAAAACGCAATCTTTTGGAATGTATAGAAACTAATCGCAAGCGGTAACGTTAATGATAATAATGTAAAATGAGTTCCAAATAACGAATTTACATTTTGCAAAAAGAAATCATAGTACTTGAAATAACTAAGCATTCCAATATTAAATAGTAAGCCTACTGTTAAAAGAAATTTACTCTTATGCTTTACGAGCTTCATTCCGATAAAGTAGTTCACAATGAGCGATACTAACATAAGCGGCAAATACTTTATGTTCCAATAACTATAGAAAAATAAAGATGCTGCCACAAGCCAAGCTTTCGCTAAAGTAGTTTGTCCAAATTTATTTAATAAAAAATATAAAAGAAATGCTATCGGTAAAAATAAAAAAATAAACTCAAACGAGTTAAATAACACACCATCTCTTCCCTTCTAAACAAATCACACCTTATTCATCTTATCTTATCCAGATAGTGGGTGTCAAAAGGATTCCATACCGCTTTTCTTCTATTATATAGAATAATTATTTTAATCGAATTATTAACATGCTAAAATATTAAAGGCACTATTATAAAAAAGAATATATAATAGATATGTCGTTTTTTTTACGAAATGTATTTCGAAAAAGTGAGGAGAGTCCTTTGGTATTTAGTAGTTCGATTTTCTTATTTATCTTTTTACCTCTCGTATTATTTCTCTATTTTATAGTGCGTGCCGAGCTACGTAACTTCGTATTACTTGCATTTAGTTTAATTTTCTATGCATGGGGCGAACCACGTTTCGTTCTTTTAATGCTCTTTTCCATCGTATTAAACTACTGCTTCGGCCTACTCGTGCATCATTATGATAAACGAAAAAATATGAAAGTCACATTTTTAATTATGGCTGTAGTCGGAAATATACTATTACTTTCTTATTTTAAGTATATTTCATTTTTCACAGACATTTTAAACAACGTCTTGCACTTATCTATTCATGTGGAACCTATTCCACTACCAATTGGAATTTCATTTTATACATTCCAAGCGATGTCCTATGTCATCGATATATACCGTAAAGATGGGGATGTTCAAAAAAATCCACTTAACTTAGCACTATATATCTCTATTTTCCCTCAGCTTATTGCCGGACCAATTGTTCGTTACAATATCGTCGCTGAGCAAATTAAAACGCGCATCCATTCTTTTGAACGATTCACAGAAGGCATTCAAATTTTCGTTCTCGGACTAGCAAAAAAGATATTAATCGCTAACCAAGTTGGATTTGTCGCTGATAAAATCTTTGCCTTACCACCATCTGAAATGAGTGTTGGAACGGCATGGATTGGTATTATCGCCTATACCTTGCAAATTTATTTCGATTTCTCAGGATACTCTGACATGGCAATCGGACTTGGAAAAATGTTCGGCTTTGATTTCCCGAAAAACTTCAACTATCCGTACATCTCTAAATCTATTTCAGAGTTTTGGAGAAGATGGCATATTACACTCGGCTCTTGGTTCCGCGATTACATATATATCCCGCTCGGCGGAAACCGCGTTTCAAAACTAGCGAATTATCGTAACCTCTTCATCGTGTGGGGATTAACTGGTTTATGGCACGGGGCGAGCTGGACATTTATCGCCTGGGGCTTATATTACGGCTTTATTATTTCAATTGAAAAAGCTGGATTCGAAAAAATATTAAATAAACTATGGAAGCCGCTGCAACATGCATACGTATTACTAATCGTTATGATCGGTTGGGTCTTCTTCCGAGCTGACAACTTCGCTTACTCTTTCCAATATTTAAAAGCGATGTTCGGCATAGGTGGCCAATCTTTCATCGATGACAATACGATGTTATACGTACATGAATACATTATCGTATTTCTCATTGCCTTTATCGCAGCGACACCAATTTTAAAAAGAATGAAAAACATACTAGAACTTGCGCCAAAAACGTATATGTTCACAATGCAATTTGTACGTCCTATATTATTACTAACATTATTTATGATTTCGGTTATGTACTTGATTAACTCAACATATAATCCATTTATTTATTTCAGGTTTTAACTGATGTAGGAAGGAAACGTTATTATGAAAAAATTGGGGAACCTCATCCTGTTTATCGGTTTTCTCACCATTATCTTTTCATTTGGCATATTATCGTTACTCAAAACAGACCGAGACATTTCACCAGTTGAAAATCGGCCGCTCGCTCAAAAACCAGCACTTACGAAAGAAGCTCTCCTAACTGGTAGCTTCTTTAAAGATTTCGAAACATACACAAATGATCAACTAATCGGACGAGATGAGCTTATTAAAAACTATACAATTGCTCAAATTAATATGGGCAAATCTCTCATTAACGACATTATTTTAACTGATGATAAATGGCTCCTGAAAAACCCGGCGTGGACAAAAAAATATAATGAAATTGACCAATCCATGCCCGCTATAAACGATTTATCTCAGTTTTTAAAAGAACAAAACGTTGAGTTTTACTTTGCTTTACCACCGTCAAAAACGAATGCATTATCATTTAAATTACCTTCTCATATTCATACATATGCACAGGAAAATTTAAATTACTTTCTAAAGAAGCTTCCAGCAGACGTAAAGCCAATAAAACTTATGGAACACTTTAAACAGAACTATACAAACGAAGAAATACAAGACATGTATTTCAAAACAGATCATCATTGGAATATGGACGGTGCCTTCTTAGGTTACCAATATATAATGAACACAATCGGGCAACAATCTTCTATATATAAAGGAAAAGAAATAAAAAAAGAAGACTACACTCGGACATGTGCGCAAAATAAACATTTAGTCGGAAGTTTTAACAACCAACTATACCAACTCATCGATGCAACGGGTGAAAAATTGTGCTACTACACACCGAAAGACGGTTTCAACTTCACAAGCGTAACCGCAAAAGATGTGAAAGGTACTGTTCACCAAAACTTAGATGAACTATACGGCGTAGAAAAACAAAAAGATACAACATCATACGCAGGTTATTACACAGATGACTATCCAGAAATCGTCATCAAAAATAACAATGCACAAAATGAAGTACGCGCCCTAGTCCTAAAAGACTCATTCGCAAACGCAATCGTGCCACACTTAGCACAAAGTTTCAAACACACATCTATCCTCGACCTGCGTCACTATCACGAAAAAGATGTATATCAATACATTCAAGACAACAACATTAACATGGTATTGTTTGTGTATAGTGATTCGAATTTGAGCGGGGATATGTTTAAGTTTAAGAAATAGAAAGAAGGCTCTTGTAAAAATACAAGAGCCTTCTTTCTATTAAAAAATCAGCGGAGATGAATCCCGCTGATTTTTCACTTTATCTATAATCGACTTATAGATTTGGGTTGTTAAGAACGTTCACTTGTACTGCTTGTGAACCAATTTCACTTGTTACAACATTCTTATCGCCTAATACTTTGAATACTAATGTACCTTTGTCAGTGTACTTCGTAGTTAAAGCATCATAAATGTCTGCTTTAAAGTTGTTGAATACTGAATCACTTGATGCTGTTACTGTTACATCGCCAAGTTTTTGGTCAAAGATGTCATAATGAGCATTACCATTTGTATCAAGGTAAAGAGTTCCTTTATCTTTGCCAGACTTCACAACACGTACTTTATGTTGTGTTTCTTTTGTTAAGTTAATACCTTTTACGATATCATCAAGGTTACTCTTCTCAAGTTCTAATACAGTACCGATGTTAATTTTCTTCTCAACGAAGTTTTCTGTTTGAACTGGTTTGAAGTCTACAGATTTAATAGCGATTTTCTCTTGAACAACTTCGATTGTAGCTTTACCCGCAGTTGCGTCATTTTTAGTTAAGTGAATGTCAACTTTACCTGGTGCTATAGTAGTTACAACAACTTTATTCCCAACAATTTCAGCTGTAGCTACTTTTTCATTTTTAGACTCAACTTTATAGTCTTCTAAGTTCTCAGGATCAGAGTATACACGATCTGAAGTGTACTTAGATAATTGGTACTCAACTGTAGTAGAAACATTTCGGTCAACTTTTGTATCAGGTGATGCACCGTATTGACCTACTTTAGATACAAGTTCAAAGTTTTTGAATGCAACGTTACCTTCTGTTACGTTCACATATAATGAACCTAGCGTTTCACCGTTAGCATTTTGGAAGTGAACTGTACCTTCTCCCACTTCATTACCTGTAACACCAATTGTTTTTGTACCGATTGAGCCAGCATCAGCTGTTGTTACATCTAATTTTTTCACTACGCCAGTTTTTGGAAGAACCTCTTTAATTGCAGCTGTGTTAGCACCAAATGGATCACCATATTGGTCAGTTGTTACAAATGTAACAGGTAACTCTTTGTTTTGAACAACTTGTAATTTATCTGGATTAGCTTTTACTGATTTTAACGTACGAGAACCAGTCGTTACTTTGAATTTAACGTCTTTTGTAACGTCGCCTACTTTAATAGTAAGTGTAGCTTCACCAGCAGCTTCAGCTGTAATGTAGTTGTTTACTACAGAGATAATACCGCTGTTTGAAGATTTAATGCTAATTGAGTTTGGATCAACTACTTTATCTTCTCCAGCGATTGTAGCAACTACGTTATGGATTTGTGCTTTTTCACCAACCACTAACGTTTGACTGTTTAGTTTGAAGTCTTTTCCAGTCAATGTATTACCGTATACTACACCGTTTTTATCTGCATCTACCGCAAATACAGTACTCTTAATTGCAGAAGCTGGTGTATCAAGGTTTTTCACTGAAATAATACCAGTGTTAGAAACAGTTAAACCACCGCGTTTTGTAACTTGAACCTCTACTTTGTAATCACCGTGAGAAAGGCCAACACCAAGTTTACCTGTAGAAGAAGTTGACTTTCCACCCTCAAAAATGTTTGCTGGTGAACCGTCTAAGTTATTTGCTACAAATTTGACGTCATGGTTTGCTAAGTTTAAGTACTCAACATCAGCGTTACCTTTTTCGTCGTTTAATTTGAAGACAATTGCTTGACCAGCACGATCATCATCAAATGTAAGTTTTTCTACAGCTAATTTTTTCACTTCGTATACGAATTTCGCTACGAATGATTGATTTTTAACTTTAATGCTTAAGTCTTTATTAGGAGCTACTTTGCCACCAAGTGTTACTACAGCAGAAGTACCATCAGCGCTTGCTTCAATCGCAACAGCTTTATCTCCTTCAAGAGTTACATCATCAGCAGAAAGTTTATCTAAACCAGTACCTGTTAATGTTAATTTCGCTGGTTCAGAAATTTTCACATCTGTTACATATGCTTGTGCATTATCTTTTTTACCATATTTTTTATCTGTTAATGCGATAAATTGAGCTGCTTCTGCACGAGTTACAGTTTTATTTGGCTCCCATTTCGTACCAGTACCTACAGAGATTCCAAGGTTAATTAGGATGTTTGCTTTTTCTTCACCCCAATGTTTTCTTAAATCATCAAATGTTGTAACTAACTCGCCATTAACTTTATCTTTTAAGTTATAAGCACTTACTAACATAGAAGCAAATGAAGCACGGTCAATCTTTCCTTCTGGATAGAAGTTTTCTTTGCCGTCACCTTTAACGATACCAGCTTTTTCAACTGCTGCGATATATTTAGCAGCCCATGTATTTTTAGCATCTTTGAAAGAAGGTTGAGCATTTTCATCAACTGGTAAATTTAAAATTTTAGTGAAGATTACAGCTGCAGAAGCACGATCGATTGATTCGGTTGGACCATATGTACCGTCTGGCTTACCTACAATTGCACCTTTATCTACTAAGTAGTTAATAGATTCTTCTGCCCAATGTCCAGCTGGAACGTCTGGGAATGATTTACCTGCTGCTGCTACTGGTGATACAACACCTGCTACCATTGCTGCTGTCATTGTACCTGCGATTACTTTTTTGTAAGAGTTAGTCTTTGCCATTTTATAAATTTCCTCCTTCAGGAATATGCTACTAGTTTCACATCATATTAAATTTGAAAACTAGCTAGTTAGAAAAGCCATAAAACAATAAAAACATAAACAAAAACACTATAATGAAAAGTAGTTCACATAAAAAATGATACAAACCGTTTAATGTAAATATAAGGTTTAAATACCATTTTATGAAACAAGTTCATCATACTATACAAAACCATTCGTTATCAAGAACTTTCTCAAAAGAAGATTCGACACATTCTGATAATTCAGTCTTTTAATCGTACTATTAGGATATTGATAATACTTAAATATAGAAATGAATAAACTGTTTTCCTATAAACCACTCTCAATGCGCTTCGTATATTTTTCATATCGAATACACAATTGGAATTATAGCACATATTTACACTTTATCACTCAAATATTTTTTACAATAAATACAATTTTCAGACTAAATTCGACTGAAATTATTTTGTTTCGACAATTTCTTCTTTTTTTCGAATGATTTTTTAACAGAAAAAGGTGTTAATTTACAAATATTTTACATATCAATGAGGTATTCTTCTATTTTTGAAAGCGCTTTTTATTTGTTTCTCAATAAGGCTACTCCTTTCAATCTCAAATGTATATGAAATAAGAGCAAAATAAAAAGCCTATGATACTCATAGACTTTTGTCTATTTTCTCATAGGCTTTAATAATTATTATTTTACTTCTTTAATAGAAACATCTACTCGTACTGGCTTGTCAAACTCAACTTTTTGTGTTTGCTCACCTTTTTTAACAGTAAGTTCTTTTACAAAGATTGACGTAGAACCTTTTGCACCAAACTTAGCAGTTTCTTCACTTACAACATTTGTATCTGCAGAAACAAATTTCACATCAGTTACAGTTGCACCCGCAGTTGTTGCTGGAACACCATCAACTGATAAGATATTTAGAAGTTCATTTGTTAATTGGCTATCTTTAGCAACCTCGTTAAGAGATGTGCTTGTGAAATCTACTGCTAATTTTTTAGCTGCAGGTGCTGAATCAACAACTTTAAATGAATGAGTTGTGATTAACTTACCGTCTGCTACTACAGTTACTTTATATGTTTCACCAGCTTTTGCTTCATTTCCTACAGTAATTGTGCCAGCAGCATCATTTACAGCTACTTGACCTGGAGTTGCATCCACTACTTTACCATCTTTATCTGTAGTAGTAACTTTAAGTGTTGCTGCTTCTTTCTCTCTTAAAACTAAACCATTAGCATCTACTGGAAGAACAGAAACTACCATTTCATTCTTTTTGTTTTCTTCAGTAACGTATTTATCTAATTCAGTTTCTAAACCACGAACCTCAAATTTAGAGAATACACCTGGAGCTTTTAATTCTAAAGCTAGTTTAGATTTCACTTCTGTTTTACCAGATTTAGCTGTTAATTCTACAGTATATTTACCAGCTTCTTGGCCATTTGTATTTAAAACTACTTCTTTATTAGCATAAGTTGCTTTTAAATTTTTAGCTACTTTACCGTCTTTATCAAGTACTTTTACTTCTACAGGAGCTGCGAACTCTTTTCCATATTGATCTAGTACTGGAGCTTTTACAGCTAAGTCAGTTACATCATTTGTAGACATTACTAAGCTAGTTTTTTCTAACTTAATCTCTTTTAATGCTTTTTGAGCAAAAGCTTCAATTTCAACTGTTTTTGAAACAAGTTCTTTACCTTTTGCATCTTTAACAGTTACTTTTACTGGTGCTTTTCCTGCTGCTAGTACAGTTACTTTACCAGTAGCTTTATCTACTACAGCTACCTCTGTATTTAATGACTCATATTCAGCTTTAACGTTTTTCACCACGTTATTGAATTGGTCTTTTAATTCTACTTGAACAGAAACATTGTCGCCTTCATAAACTTTATTGTTTTGTTTGAAATCTTTAGAAGTGAAATCCGCTTTATCTGCTGCTACTGTCCAGTTAGAGATCGAAGCTACTGCAGTACCTTCAGCAGAAACTTTCACTGTTTTACTTTCAGCTACTACTTTACCGTCTTTTTTATAAACAGCTTTTACAGTAGTTGAAGTACCTTCAGCTAAAGTAATATTACCTTCAGCATCAATTGTATTAGCTGGCGTTACAAATTCAATACCTTTTGGTGAAATAACTTCCGTACCATTCTCATCTGTAACTTTGTATTGTAATTTAGTTGCTTGACCAGCTACAACTGTTTGGTCAGCCATCTCGATTGTTTTTGCTTCTAAAGAACCTACAGCTACTTCTGTTTTACCAAATTTGTTTACATCTACAGTGTAAGTTTGTTTAGCTGCTAAGTTACCATATAATTCAACTGTAGCAGATTTTTTATCTTCTGATAAAGTTACTTCTTTAACTAGTACTTTATCGTTGTTAGCTTTGTTAGTTACTTTGATATCTTCTTTAGTTAATTTTTCAACAGCTTTGTTGAATTTAACTTCTACTTTTTGAGTTGTAACTGCTTTAGCAGATTCAACTGTTGTTGCTGTTGTACCGAACTGCTTGTCAGTTTTAGCAATAAATTGAGCTGCTTCTGCTTTCGTTACAGATTTATTTGGTTCCCATTTGTCGCCAGTACCAACAGAGATTCCTAATTTAACTAGGATGTTAGCTTTATCTTTACCCCAGCTATCTTTTAAATCATCGAATTTAGTTTCTAAAGGACCGTTTACTTTAGTATCTAATTTGTAAGCTTCTACAAGAAGAGATGCCATAGAAACGCGGTCGATTTTTCCGTCTGGATCGAATGTGCCGTCGCCTTTACCTTTAACAACGCCAGCTTTTTCAACTGCTGCGATGATTGCAGAAGCCCAGTGGTTTTGAGAATCAGCGTAAGATGGTTTAGCACCTTTTTCGATTGGTAAGTTTAAAATTTTAGCCATCATTGTAGCTGCTTCTGCACGAGTGATTTCACGATCAGGAGCGAATGTACCATCGTCGTTACCTGCGATAGCGCCTTTTTCTACTAGGTAGTAAACTGATTCTTTAGACCAGTGACCATCTACGTCTGGGAATGTTTTACCTGCTGCTGCTACTGGAGATACAACACCTGCTACCATTGCTGCTGTCATTGTGCCAGCGATTACTTTTTTGTAAGAGTTAGTCTTTGCCATTTTATATATTTCCTCCTTAGGAATGTAATACTAGTTCCATACTGTTTTAAATAGATATTCTATTTATTTTTGAAACTAGTAGATATAAATGTGGTTAAAGTATTCTTTATACAGAATAATAGAATATCCCGTATTAAAGAATCATAAAGAAATCATACACTCTTTTCATCTAATTTAAAACCTTAAATTCGACAAAAAAGTGAATTTTCACAATTCGAAACGATCGTTTTTTCGACTTTCATTTTAAAGGATCCAGATCTAAAAATCAGAATATTTTAAATGAATAGAAAAACGCGTCAGAATTACATTTATAACAAACTTCTTATAACCATTTACAACTATAACAGAAAAAGCTTTCCAATTACAATATCTAACTATAGAGATATTACGACATTAATCGACAACTTATTTTTCTATGATTCGACATTTTTATTACCATCAGATTTTCCAAAATTACCATACCTATTTTCTTATCATTTACTAAATAAAACGTTAAATACCAACATTCATTATATATTAATGTTAGGATTTTTAAACATACATCTTATCTCTCAAACTTCTTTCTTTATGAGCATATGTTTACAATCACTTACGTAATTCGACATTTTTCTACAAATTTATTTTTTCTTTCGACATTTTCTTTTTTCAAAAAATAAAAAAGAGGATGTCCTCTTAAATTAAGATCCCATTCCTCTTTTTTTGAACTCTTTTGAATTCAAGTCACTTATGATGTATCGAGACGCTGTTGAAATTTGCTCTCGTAATTCTTCTACTCTTTGTTCCAATGTTTCTTGTACATATTCTTTTTGTTCTAATTGCTTCGTTGCAACATTATACAAAGTTTCAGACGTCCAATCACCATCTACGTTTCCGATAATCGGCTGATTTACTTGTTGTAAAAATGAATCGATCTTTGGATCATATGAAATACCGACCATAGGAATATTAGCAACCGCAGATAGTATGAGCGCATGAAGTCTCATACCGATTAGAAGCGAACATTCCGACAAAATTGAAATTTTCTCATGAATATCGAGCTTATACGGAAGCATATGAGCTTCTTCTCCCATTAAATTAATAATATCGCGTGATGCATTTTGATCAAATGGTCCATGCATTGGTACGAATAAAATATGGTATCCATCACGCTTAAATTTTTTCAGCGTATCTGCTAGCTTCTTCATATAATCTTCTTTCGCGTCCCAATACCTCACACTAACTGCAATTACTTTCCCTTGAATCGCATGTTTTTGCAACCACTCCGACTTCATTCCTTCTGGTTGACATGCCAATACTGGATCTGGAACTAGTTCGATATCCTTCTTAATACCAATTTCTTTTAAATACAAAAATGAATCTTCATCACGAACTGATATATATTCCGCTTTTGATACTTGCCATTTCACTAATAAACGATTTTGTCTTTTCGTAATTGGACCAATTCCTTGCGCATAAATATAATACGGCTTCTTCAAAAAACGAGCAATTCGCATAATACCCGTATAGTACAAAATACTTTTAATACTCGTTTTATCTTGAAGGAGGCTTCCTCCTCCGCTAATTAAGCCATTACTTCTCTTTATTTCCTTATAAATTGCTCTTATATCCCAGCGATTTACTGCCTCTACACCGTACATTTTTCTTGTATAGTCGGGGTCATTCGAAAGTACAACAAGCTCAAGAGTAGGATCCTCTTCATGTAGCGCTTTAATAATTGATTGCAAAATTGCTTCGTCCCCAACATTATAAAAACCATAATATCCTGATAAAACTAACCGCACTCTTAATCTCCTCCAACATTTCGCAATCAACTTTTTGTCATTCAACAAATCGCTATCAACTCTTTAATAAGAAAAGTTGGATAACTTTAAATTGATTTCTTTCACAAACATACAAATAGCCATACTCATTTATGGACTCATTTACTTACGTAAAAATGGGATTTGCTTTTTGGATATCCAGTTCAACTTTAATGCGCATATGCCATATATGAACAAGGCCACACAAAACGCTAAACCACTATATATTATTGCAATAAGTCTAGAATCTACCACATTTATGAAAGTAGATGTGAAATATAATCCTATACCTACTATACTAGATACCCCAATTACAGCAAAAAATCTCCCCATGTGAATCGAATAAGCCAATTCTTTTCGAATGTATATATAGTTTACGATACAAATCATGATATATATGATAAGTGTACTATAAGCCGCACCAGTTATACCAAATTGACTTACAAGTACTATATTTAATATGACTTTTACAAAACTCGCTCCAACAACTATCCACGCCGCTTGCTTAGAACGGTTAATTCCTTGCAAAATTCCTATTGATAATACCATAAGTGACGTAAAATACGAACTACCAATTAAAATAGCTAACATTCCGCTCCCTTTCGCATCTGTAAACAATCCAACATTTAACGGGATTGTAAGTGCCATGAGCCAGATTGTTATCGGCGTTGTTAAAACATGAGCAAGCTCATTTGTCCGTTCAATTGTTTGTTTTGCTAACACTCTATCTTTCTTTGTTAATGCAGCAGTTAACAATGGGATTAACGGAAATACCATCGCACTTGCAAACACGACAATTAATTGTGTAAACGCAAATCCACGACTATATATACCAAATTGTTCTTGAATCGTTGTAGTGGATTCATACAACATATGTGGAATCGTTACAGAATCAACTAAATTTAACACCGGCATCGATAATGCTCCAACTGCAATTGGAATCGAGACCTGAAGTATCTTTTTTGCATTATCTTTAAAATCTTGTAGTGAATATGTATTACTTTTATAACGATATATACTTTTTACATACTTCATTCTCAAATAGATAAGTGACGTAATTACTCCAAGGCAAGAACCAATCATTGCGCCGCCTGTTACAACATCACTCTCTTTATTCCAATATACAAATAAAAATGCAATTGCTAACATAAAGAAAACACGAATGAACTGCTCAATTACTTGTGACACCCCGGTAGGAATCATATCTCCAAAACCTTGGAAATATCCTCGATATACCGCCATATATGGTGCGATTAATAACGCAAACGAAGTTACGATTAATGGAAGTCTTGTTTCTTGTCCACCAAGCATATTTGCAAACATACTTGATCCAATCATAATAACTGAAAATCCAAGCACTCCAAATATTACTCCAATAATAGATGCTGAAGTAAATAGTTTGGCAATTCCATTCTCGTCATTCTTCTCATGAAGTTCAGCGATTAATTTTGATATAGCTAGCGGTACTCCCGCTACTGATAAAGTTAAAGCTATCATATACACAGGAAAAACAAGGCGAAAAATCCCCAGTACTTCATCTCCTGCTATATTTTGTAATGGGATTTGAAAAAAACTTCCCAACACTTTCGATAGAAACGTTGTAATCGTTAAAATCGCAGCGCCTTTCACAAACTTATTATTCATCTTCTAGCTCTTTTCTTTCAATATATAATTTCCATACATATTACAACATAAAACGAGATAGCTATATTCTTCTCTTTTTTGAAAAATTTCACTTTATCTCATTTAGCTATCATACCAAATTTCTTATACATTGAATACTCTCTTTCTTTCTATGTTTTAAATATAGTATGTACAATAACGCCTTATTTATATCCAGTTATTTCTTCAATTTACTACTTCTACTTATTCGGGATAAACATGTGCTATAATGTAGCTATTGTCAGTAAGAGGAGTGTTTACAACATGCTGAATTCGGTAAAAAAGCTGTTAGGAGATTCTCAGAAGAGAAAACTAAAAAAGTATGAACAACTTGTTCAAGAAATTAATAATCTGGAAGAAAAACTATCTGATTTATCTGATGAAGAATTGCGTCATAAAACGATCACATTTAAAAACATGCTTCGTGACGGAAAAACAGTGGATGATATAAAAGTTGAAGCGTTCGCTGTTGTACGTGAAGCAGCAAAACGTGTACTTGGATTACGTCACTACGATGTGCAGTTAATTGGTGGCCTTGTACTATTAGAAGGTAATATTGCAGAGATGCCAACTGGTGAAGGAAAAACATTAGTTTCTTCTCTTCCAACATACGTACGTGCTCTTGAAGGAAAAGGCGTTCACGTTATTACTGTAAACGACTATTTAGCAAAACGAGATAAAGAATTAATTGGCCAAGTTCATGAATTTCTAGGTTTAAAGGTTGGATTAAATATTCCTCAAATCGATCCTGCCGAAAAGAAACTTGCTTACGAAGCTGATATTACATACGGTATTGGAACAGAATTTGGCTTTGACTATCTACGTGATAATATGGCCTCTTCAAAAAATGAACAGGTACAACGTCCTTATCATTTTGCTATTATCGATGAGATTGATAGCGTTTTAATTGACGAAGCAAAGACACCTCTTATTATCGCTGGTAAGAAATCAAGCAGCTCTGATTTACACTATTTATGTGCAAAAGTTATTAAATCATTTCAGGATACTCTTCATTACACATACGATGCAGAATCGAAATCTGCTAGTTTTACAGAAGACGGTATTACAAAAATAGAAGATTTATTTGATATCGATAACCTATATGATTTAGAACATCAAACTTTATATCATTATATGATTCAAGCATTACGAGCTCATGTCGCTTTCCAATGTGATGTTGACTATATTGTACACGATGAAAAAATTCTACTTGTAGATATTTTCACGGGTCGTGTTATGGATGGTCGCTCTTTAAGTGACGGTTTACACCAAGCTCTTGAAGCAAAAGAAGGCTTAGAAATCACTGAAGAAAATCAAACACAAGCATCCATTACAATTCAAAACTTCTTCCGTATGTATCCAGCACTATCTGGTATGACAGGTACAGCAAAAACGGAAGAAAAAGAATTTAACCGTGTATATAACATGGAAGTTATGCCGATTCCGACAAATCGTCCGATCATTCGTGAAGACAAAAAGGACGTCGTATACGCAACAGCCGATGCTAAATATAAAGCTGTACGTGAAGATGTTCTAAAACACAATAAACAAGGACGCCCGATTTTAATTGGGACAATGTCTATTTTACAATCAGAAACCGTTGCTCGTTACTTAGATGAAGCAAATATTACATATCAATTATTAAATGCAAAAAGCGCAGAACAAGAAGCTGATTTAATCGCAACTGCTGGACAAAAAGGTCAAATTACAATTGCGACGAATATGGCCGGACGAGGTACTGATATTTTACTAGGTGAGGGTGTTCACGAACTTGGTGGATTACATGTAATCGGGACAGAACGCCATGAATCGCGACGCGTTGACAATCAGCTAAAAGGTCGTGCTGGTCGCCAAGGTGACCCAGGTAGCTCTCAATTCTTCCTTTCTTTAGAAGATGAAATGCTAAAACGTTTCGCACAAGAAGAAGTCGAGAAATTAATGAAATCACTGAAAACAGATGAAACAGGACTTATTCTAACTTCTAAAGTCCATGATTTTGTAAACCGTACACAATTAATTTGTGAAGGTAGCCATTTCTCAATGCGTGAGTACAATTTAAAGTTAGACGATGTAATAAATGACCAACGTAACGTTATTTATAAATTACGTAATAACTTATTACAAGAAGATACAAATATGATTGAAATTATTATTCCAATGATTGATCATGCTGTAGAAGCCATTTCTAAGCAATATCTTGTAGAAGGTATGCTTCCAGAAGAATGGGATTTTGCTAGTTTAACAGCAAGTCTAAACGAAATTTTATCAGTAGAAAATATGCCATCATTATCAGCAAATAATGTACATTCACCGGAAGATTTACAATCCGTTTTGAAAGAAACATTATCTCTTTATAAAGAGCGCGTAAATGAGCTAGATAGCCATACTGATTTACAACAGTCGCTACGATATGTTGCCCTTCATTTCCTAGATCAGAACTGGGTCAATCACTTAGATGCAATGACCCACTTAAAAGAAGGCATCGGACTAAGACAATATCAACAAGAAGACCCTACTCGTCTTTATCAAAAAGAAGCTTTAGATATCTTTTTATACACATATGGTAATTTCGAAAAAGAAATGTGCCGCTATGTTGCAAGACATTTAGGTGTTCCTGAAAACGTACAATAACGAGGTGAAAGATTATGTTATCATTCCTAAAAAAAGCTAAGAAAAACGGAAAAGATACGACTGTCTCTAGTAATCAACTATTCGGACAAGAAAGCACAAATACTGAAAATAAAACTGTAAAACCAACGCTTTACTTCCACCCTAGCTGGGGTGCAGTAGGACAAGAACAAAAATACATTTATCAATTTTTACATAAAGAACTACCGCGTTTAGAAGAATATCAAATTTCTTTATCTGGAATTGAGATTGAAAAGCGTGATAACGGTTATGACGTAGCTGTATTTATTCGCAGCACTGTTCCGAAACCAATTTCTTTAGAAGAAGTTACATTAATTCTTCTAAATAAAGAGAAAAAATTATGCGCGCGAAAAACATTCAACCTTTCTGCATTAGGAGATATTCCTGCAAATGTAAATATGCCGTTTATTTTTACATTTGAGCAAGAAACAATTACAGATGCTGCATTATCGCAAACGGATTGGGAATTAGCGTTCGAACTTGAAAGTAAGCATGTATTAGATTTAGATCCATCTTGGGAAGCTCAGTTACCTGAAGCAAGCAAAGAAGCTTTACGTAATTTCGTGGACAATTTAACACCTCCAAATGATGGTGAAATGAACTTCCTAGGTTTGCAAGCTGCACGAAAAGAAAACGGCGATTTACATACAACGCTTCTTATTCGTAACGGTTGTAAAGACAACATTCAACTAGAGCAACTTCCTCTTCATATTGAAGATGCCACAGGTGCAGTTGTTGTTAAAGGCGCTTTCACATTACCGAACCTTGAAATTAAAGCGAACACTACAAAACCGTGGTCATTTGTCTTCCCTGCTTCATCTATATTAAAAGAAGATATAGACCTATCTTCTTGGAAGGCACTTGTACCACAAGACTAATCACAGAGAGGCTCGCCTCTCTTACTTTTTTTCATACAAAAAGCCTGCTCAAAAAGATGGTCATCACACCTCTTTGGACAGGCTTTTTCTTTATGTAAAATTTATTTCGTTACGAATAAACGTTCAATATGATATTCAGCTTCTAATTTGCACATTTCATCTGCATGCTTTACTTTATTTCTTTTTAATTGCTCCACTTGTTCTTCGCTCGGTTTTTCATTAATAAGCTCGTTAATTTTTTCATTTACTTTCATTGCTAACGCTTGATGGAAATCTGGATGTCCTTTCAACTCGTCATCTACTTTATTGATCCAAGTTGATTTTGTGTATAAATACTGTTTCCACTGTTCAACAAATTGTTGCATATCAAACTTTTCTTCGTTCCATTCAATTTCTTTCATATACTTCTCAAAAGAAACAACAATTGAGCGTGTAATCCCAATCTTCACTCCGTGTGGTAACTGTTTGTACATCAATTATTCCCTCCAGCTTAAAGCTCTTCCTTCTGACAAAAAAGGAATCTCAAAATTCATATACATTACTATAATATCACATACCTAATCTAGAATGTTACTATACTGCTAAGAGGAATAAATGTCAACAGGCGTATAACATCTTGATATACAGATGTTATAAACAACAAAAACACCCTTATATAAGGGTGTTTCTTCATATAGTTTCCTTTTTTACAAATAGTAATTTATCTTTCTGCTCATTACTCGCCATCACTACTAACATCTTTTTAATATGAGCAGGTACTTGCTCTAGCGTTACACTCAATCCTGACTTATCCGACTGCTCAATGAAATTCAATAACGCCATAGCTCCTGATACATCCATATAGCGTGCATCTTTCATACGTAAAACAACCGGAGATTTTACGTCTTGTAAAGCATAAAAAACACGATCCACTGTTAAAAACGAAAGTGGTCCCTTAATTTTATATGTTGCTTCCTTTTCTTTTACAATAAAAACTTTACGTTCTTTACATTTCACCATGTATATAATGAATGAAAGAATAATACCGAACGCAACCGCGATCATTAAATCAAACTTCACTGTGACAATCATCGTTACGAGCATAACAACGACATCACCTTTTGGCGCTACATGCATTTTCTTCATGCTCTCCCAATCAAACATGCCAATACCAGTTAAAATTAAAATACCTGATAATACAGCAAGTGGAATGTATTGTACGACTGATCCAAGTCCCATAATGAAAATAAATAATATAACACTATGCATACTTGCTGAAAGCGCCGTTTTACCACCACTTCTTATATTAACGATAGATCGTACCGTCGCACCTGCCCCTGCTAATCCGCCAAACAATCCGCTCATCACATTACCGATACCTTGTCCGACCAGTTCTTTATTACTTTTATGACGTGTCCCCGTCACGTTATCCATTACGACCGATGTTAACAACGAGTCAATCGATCCTAATAAAGCAATACTAAGCGCTGGTAAAACAAGTTCTGCTACGCCTGTTCCACTTAAAGATGGAATATGAAGCGTTGGCATCGCTTCTGGAATCGTCCCAATCTTTTCAATCACCTTATTTAATGACAAAATTCCGATAACCGGTAACCTCACTGTAAGCCCTTCTAACGCAGAAGAAAATAAAGGAAGCATAGCTGTCACACCTACTAATGCGACTAAACTAGATGGGATTGCCTTAATCCACTTTCCAGAAACAATCATGACAATAATCGTTAATACGACGAGTAGAAAACTATTTTGCACATGTTTCATTTCACCTAAAATAATAATTAATGCGATTCCGTTCATAAATCCTGAAACGACAGGATACGGAATGTACCGCACGTAAGATCCAAGCTTACATACACCGAATAAAATTTGAAACAGTCCCGCCATCATAAATGCTATAAAACTCGCCTCTAATCCGTGCGTCGCAATAACCCCTGTTGCGATAACCGTAATCGGTCCAGTTGGGCCTGTAACCTGCCCAGGTGTACCACCAAATAACGCCGCAAATAAGCCTGCAAAAATTGCACCATACAATCCGACTAGTGCTCCCTCAGACGTTCCCGTTGCAGCAATACCAAATGCAATGGCAAGTGGCAACGCAACAATCGCAACAGTAAAACCTGCTAAACATTCCTTTGCTATTTTTTGAAACATATAATAACCACCTTTGTATAAAGTCCATTTTCCATTGTACACCTAAATAGATACATTCGTTAGTCCACTTTTTACAGTATCGTGACGTAAACGCATTCAATTACAAGCCCCTACCGCATCTTTGGAAACTATTATAACTATGATATAATGGATAAATTAAATCTTTTATTATATATTTGGAGGCACTATGCTAACTTTTGAAGAAAAATTATCGATCATTGAATCTTTCCCTGAATTAGAAAGAAAAAACGTATCATTAAAACGCGTGAACTTTCACTTTGAAGAAAGTCGTTTAGATAAAAAGAACGTTGTTTATCACTTACATCCAAACGGAAACGGATTTGTATATGCAAGTGGTATTAAAGGTTACAAAACGGATGATAAAGGTATGGTTAACATCCGCGAATTTTCAGCAGATGAGTTACGTTCAGTAATTGAGCAATCAATTGAATTACTTTCACAAGAAGAAGTAGTAATTCCTGCAGAACCTGCGAAAGAAGAAGAATGGCAGAACGAAGACGGTCATATCCTTACTCTTATCTCAGAGGACGATATGTGGAACGTGTACGCTGGTGTAAATTTAGACGGTACATTCAACTCTTATCCAGAAGCTGCGGAATACCTTGATGAAGAAGGATTTTCACGTAAATAATATAAAAAGCGGAGACTTATCGTCTCCGCTTTTTTTATACATCTGTTCCCAAACTAAAAACATAAGAAATTAATGCTCTCACATCCATTAATTTTTTTGGCGTCTAAACATCATCGCTCCCAAAATTAATGCGAACATACCTGCAAGAATAGAAGTAGATTCTACTGCCGCTCCACCTGTTTGAGGAAGTAATTTTAATTGCTTATTACTTTCTTTACTAGATGGTACTTCATTTTTATTTTGTACATCTTGTTTGTTTTCTGCTTCTACTTTACCTTGAATCTCTGGTTTGTTTGAAACTTTTGGCTGCTCTTTTACTTCTGACTTATTTGGTTCTTCTGGTTTCACATGTATTTCCGGCTTCTCCGTAACTTCTGGCTTCTCTAGTTCTTTCGGCTCTTCTGTTACTTTCGGTTCTTCCGGCTTTTCTTCTTTTATTTCTTCTATTGTTTCTTCTTCACCTTGTTCTTCTTCTGGTTTTACATGTATTTCCGGCTTCTCCGTAACTTCTGGCTTCTCTAGCTCTTTCGGCTCTTCTGTTACCTTTGGCTCTTCCGGTTTTTCTTCTTTAATTTCTTCTGTTGTTTCTTCTTCAACTTGTTCTTCTTCTGGTTTTACATGAATTTCCGGTTTCTCCGTAACTTCCGGTTTCTCTAGCTCTTTCGGCTCTTCTGTTACTTTCGGTGTTTCTGGGTTAGTTGGAGCTTCCAGTTCTTCTATCGATTCTTCTTTACCTTGTTCTTCCACTTCTGTTACTTCGTGGATTTTTATATTTGTAATATTATATCCGTTAACTTTCGATTGATATCCTGATACTGGTTGTTCTTTCACTTCATACGTATGAGCTTTTCCTTCACTATCAACTGCTGGTAACTTTCCAAACTCATATTTCCAATCATTTTCTGCCGTAACTTCTTTCGTTGCAATGACTTTACCATTTTGCAGTAAATCTACTTTAATCGTTTTCGGGCGATCGTTTACTTTATCGCCTTCCCACGTTTTCGTTCCTGCAACAGATGTAGTTTTTAACTTATTTGGAACCATAAGTTTTATTCCATTTGTAGCATCCGTCTTAATTGTGAAAGGAATTTTCGCTTGTGAATCAAACTCTACATAGTTCGGAGCAGATATTTCTTGTACGTAATAATTACCTGGAGTAAGGTTTGGCGCTTCAACTATTCCGTCTTGATTTGTTGTATAGGAATCACCAATTTGCTGACCTGACTCTGTAAACAATTTAAAAGAAACACCTGGAATAAACTTATTCTCGTCTCCTTCAATATGTTTTACAATTTGCAGCGTTCCTTTCGCAGGTAAAACCCCTTCAGCCCCACCGCCAAATGATATATTTTCAACCTTTACACTATTAGATTCAGTACTAGGTTTCTCATATAAAATTTGATAATCAAGCTTGTAGTCATTCTGTAGATGTTTCAACTTTTTCCCGCTATCAGTAATCGTTGATGTATAGAAAATGGTAAACGACGTAGCATTCGCCATATGTCTATAAATTACAACTTCGAATGAGTTATCACTAGTAAGCTTAATGTATCCATAACCTCGGTCTTGAAATTGTTTAAGAGATACATACTCTTTATTGTTGATAGTAATAGTAAAACTATCTTTATTTAGCGTTTGTCCTTCTTGTAACGTATCTTTTAAAACGATGTTGTCATGTAAATATTGTTTCTTTAAATTTATATTTAAAAACCAACGCACTTCATTACTTTTGTCTGGCTGAATATCACCAGACTTATAGAAAAAGATTCCCGGTTCTGTACCTTCTCCTTTTGGATGCGTAATACTTACCATTTGTTTTTCTAAATCTGTCCCTAAATTCGTTTGTACATCTTTCGTCTTTCCGGCTTCAACATTCGTACCTTGAACAGTGAAATTAAAGTTCCCTCTAATATTTTCAAGCTTTTCTACCGTATCATTAAATGTACAAACTACATTATTTGCATTAATCTGGCACGTACCAAAAATACGCCCTGAATCATCCTTTAATGGAATTGTGCCACTATAACCTTTTAATTCTGGTGGCAGTGCTAACGTTAATGTATCCCCAGATTTCATCTTCTTTCCAGGCTTTTCACTAAAGTTTACATGTATCGTATTCTTTTCTCCATAATTTAATTTCGTCTTTTCAAATGAAAAACTATCCACAAATCCTGTCGTATTTAATTCTTGAGCATGCCCTATAATAGGCATAAAAATTTGTCCAATAAAAACCGTAAAAATAAAACAAATCACAGATATTCTTTTTAAATATGTACTCATAAAACCTCCAATATTAATTGTTACTCTTTTTTGCCGTGAGATCCATTCCACCCAAAATACCCCTTAAACTAAGGGGATACGGACTAAAGATTATTTGCAGCATCAAACCATCGTTAGTTCTACACATAAAGTAATAAACAGCACAATTCATTAACTTATATTGCATCATTTTTACTTTTTTCGGGCAGCCAACAATAAATACTAGTCCCAATAAAAATACATTACAAGACTGTTCATTTACATATTAATTTGTTACTATATTCATGCTACCAAAATATACTAAATGACCACTTTGTCCATCAGGTCATCTGATGACTGAATTTCTTTATCTTTTACCGATAATTCTCCTTCATAACTTCATTCCACTCTTACTAAAATTATTATTTCAACATCTATAAAACTCACCTAAGTAATTTACTAAAACCTTATTTAAAGCGCAATATACGGCATTTTTAATCAAAGTGCAATGCCACAAAAAGTATTTTCGAATAATAATAAAAGAGAATTTGACTAGAAGATAAATACCATTTTTTTAATCGTTTTTTAAAAATAAAGCTACCTTTTCGTATTAGAAAAGGTAGCTTTATCTGTATAGACAACCGCTCTACCACTTACTTTTTGGCGCCTTTCAACGACTCTCTCAGGACAAATTTTTGTAATTTCCCACTTGCATTACGAGGAAGTTCATCCAAAAATAAATAATGACGTGGACGTTTATAATCCGCTAATTCATCACTTTCTTTACAATACGTTTCTAAATCAGCCTCTGTAATTGTTTCATCTTTTTTCACAACAACTGCCACAACACGTTCTCCCCATAATTCATCCGGCTCACCAAGCACCGCAACATCTAATATACCAGGATGACTATGAAGGAAATCTTCAATTTCACGTGGATAAATATTAACGCCTCCGCTAATTACCATATCATCCACACGATCTGCGACGAATAAATAGCCATCTTTATCGAAGTAACCTAAATCACCAGAGTGATACCATCCTTTATACATCGATTTTGCATTTGCCTCTTCTCGGTTATGATAACCAGCCATCATAGTTGGACCGCGCAAAATAATCTCTCCTACTTCATAAGGAGGTAATACATCATTTGGCTCTGCTGGTGCATCTTCATTCGGTTTCACAATGCGGATTTCATGACTAAAGCACGGTGTTCCTGCTGAACCTGCTTTCGTAATTTGATCCTCTTCTACGAGAAACGCAACAACAGGTCCCATTTCTGTCATTCCATAAATTTGTACAAGATCAATATAAAGACGTTCTTTACATTCCTTCACTAATGCTGGTGCCATTGCAGCCCCGCCGTATATACCAATCTTCATGGAAGTTAAATCGTACTGTGTTAAATCTTTTTGCAACAACATATTCCACATCGTCGGCGCTGCAAAAAACGTCGTAATCTTCTCTTCTTGAATTGTATGTAATACTGTTTCTGTGTCAAAATGATGTAAAATAACATTCTTTCCACCAACTTGAATGCGCGGTATAATTCCAGCATTCAACTCACCGCAATGATATAACGGTGCTACAACAAGCCCAATACTATCTCGATTATATTTTAGGAAATACGTACAAATCATACTATGCTCAGCCATTTCGCGATGACGATGTAATACACCTTTCGGATGACCTGTCGTACCACTTGTATACAGCATAGAACAATAATCCATTTCACCAATTTCAATATCTACTTTTTCGGAAGATGCTTCATTTACTTTTTCATGGTAGGAGCTAGCATAAGAAGGTGTATCGTCTTCTACATACCAAAAAGACGAATTCGGAAAATCTCGTTCAATGATAGCAACAGTTGATTCAACTGCTTTTTCAAAGACTACTACTTTCGAGGCTGCGTCTTGGAGAATATACGATACTTCTTTTGCCTTTAAGCGGAAATTAATCGGGTTAAAGATTGCCCCTATTTTCGCACAAGCTAAGTAAACGTTTACAAATTCACGGCAATTATATAAGTAAACAGATACCGTATCGCCCTTTCTTACCCCTTCTTCTAATAGAGCATGCGCCGTTTTATTTATTTGCTCATCCCACTGTTTATACGTCCAGCGAATATTTTTTTCTGGTTCCACTAATGCCTCTTTATTCGGATACTTACCAACAGATAAATCGAAAATTCTCCCTATCGTCATGTACATGCCAACAATTTCCCCCTTTTCTCTTTCATAAATCTATCATTTCGTCCATAAGTAGACATTGTCCTTTAATGATTTGACTAATTTTTCTGATTATTATCAACATAGTTTTACAAACAGTTCCGCTTTTGGCGGTAAGTGAAATTATATCGGCGATTTTCCGGATATATCGGCGCAACTTGAATTATATCAGCGATTTTCAAAATATATCAGCGCAACTTGAATTATATCAGCGATTTTTCGAATATATCGACTTACCGACAAAAACTGACAATATAAAAAAGAGGTTGTTCCGACTCGGAATAACCTCTTTCTTTTTATGCAAATAGCTCTTCTAAAATTTTCAGTTTATCTTCTGTATATTTTACGAAGCCATCGTTATATGATTTTGGATCTTTCGGATTCGCAAAGTGCGTAATTGCTCCCGTTTTCGGATGAACAAATTTACTTGATGCACCACAACCAAGTCCGATAATTGATTGTACTTCTTCCATAATGACAATGTTGTAAATACTTTCTTGCGTCGGCATTGCATAACCAACGTTCTCTAAATTACCTAAAATATTCTTTTGACGATATAGGTAATATGGTACGTAATTATGCTTTTGCGTCCACTCTTCTGCTTCGTGCATCATCGCTGTAATTTCTTCGCGACCTGCTACTTTATATTTCCGTTTGTTTTGCGTCATTTCAGAAGCACGTTTGAATGATAACGTATGAACTGTTAACGATTCTGGCATTAACTTTTCTGTCTCATCTAACGTGTGCTTGAAGATATCTAACCCTTCACCAGGAAGACCAATAATTAAATCCATATTAATATTATTCATTCCCATTTCACGAGCTAAATGATACTTCTCAATTGTTTCTTCTACAGTATGATGACGTCCAATTGCTTTTAATGTTTCTTGATGGTATGACTGCGGATTAATACTAATACGGTCAATATTCCATTTATTTAACACTTCTAGCTTCGCTGGCGTAATTGTATCTGGGCGACCTGCCTCAACTGTTACTTCACGAACATTTTTCACATCTGGGAACGCTTCATACATTTCTTCATACAGCATATCCATCTCTTCTGCTGTAATACTTGTCGGTGTACCGCCGCCGTAATAAATCGTCGTAACTGTTACACCTTTTTCTTTTAAAAACTTACCAATTTCACGAACTTCATAATGTAACCCACCTAAGAATGAATCAACAGAGCCTTGGCGTCCGTTAATTGCATACGCCGGGAATGTACAATATGCACATTTTGTTGGGCAGAATGGAATACCGATATAAATACTTACTTCCTCTTTCAAACGATATAAATCCGGAACTACCGCTAATTGGCAATCAACGATACGTTGAAGAAGTTCAATTTTCTCTTCATGAATTAAATAACTTTCACGAAGTTCTTGGTGTGCTTCTTCTTTTGACATACCATTTTGAAGCATTTTATGAAGAAGTTTCGTTGGACGAACTCCAGTTAAAATACCCCAGCTTTGTTCAATACCAGTTAACTGCTGAAGAACAGAAAGATATACATAAGAAACAACGTGCTTCACTTGCTTCATACGCTCTTTTTCATCTGTAAAAGCAGATAAATCTTTTGCGAATGTTTCTTCATACACATTTCCAGTCGCAACATCTGTTAAACGAGCTGATGCTTTCACATTCTCTTCAATGTGTATATCAACGATAAGATTTGCTTCCTCTTGTTCAAATCCAATCGTACTCTCTTCAAAAAATAAGCCGCCAATATTTTGTAGCGGACGTAAAAAACGATCATCTTGTAACGTTTTAATTGAAATTAACAACATTATCACCTTTTCATTTGCAAACTCTCTTTAGTTTACTTGAAGGGCGTTTGCAGGTCAATACAGAAGGTTTTACCTTATTTTCATATCCTATTTAAAACAAACTGAATATTGATTTTTAACGAACTTTCTCTAGTTGTATAGACATTAGAATATACTCTTGTTACAATCTAGAACGTATTAGTACTTGCTACTAATTTAAATACATATAAAGGAGGACTCTTAACACGACATAAAGACTATCACGTGTTAAAACAACTATGAAAAAAAAGTTTTACAATATTTTAGCACTATCTTTAGCATTACAAACATTTGTAGCACCTATCCATTCATTCGCGGAAAGCATAGAGAAAACTGCGGAATTGTCTACGGATGAGCAAGCTTTAAAAAGCATTGAAGAACATGCAAAACAGCATAGACATGACGAAGAAAACGACCTTGAAATCTCGGGTGAATATCTTCTCCACTTATCAACAAAACTTCCACTATACGATTCAAACGACTTAAAAACGAAAACAAATATTGAAATTGCTGAACCAGTAGTAAAAGCAACGAAGAAAAAAGGGAATGCATATTATATACAAACTACATTTGGTGCTGGCTGGGTTAATAAGGAAAGTAATAGTTTAGAAGTACAAGAGATTCATAAACTTTCGAATCAAAAACTAATTGTATCAGAAGAAACATCAGTATATTCCTTCCCTTTCCAATCGTTTAAAGAAGAAACGAAATTACAGCCACAAACAGTAGCTCCTACTGAACAAGCTGGGAATTGGTTTAACATTCAAATGAACGGAACTGAGAAATGGATTTATGCTCCTTCAGCTACATTTGAAGGTACAAAAGCATCATTATTTGAAAAAACAAGTACTATCGAAAAGAGAAGCGCAACTTTCTTCAAAACACCATCTAATTTGCCTACAAATAACGTTTATGGTGTTACATTTAAAGAAATGATTGTTCCAAAAGGAAATGAAAACATTCGTCCTGGCTACGCAATGGAACCGAAATACATTACAATTCATGAAACTGCTAATACAAGTAAAGGTGCGAACGCTTTAAATCATGCGAAGTACTTAGATAATCAAGCTCGCGGAAATACGGATCGTTCAGCATCTTGGCATTTTACAGTAGATGACAAAGAAATTTATCAACATCTTCCACTAAATGAAGTTGGATGGCATGCCGGAAATAAAACTGGAAACTATGAATCTATCGGAATTGAAATTGCTGTGAATAGTGATGGAAATTATACGAAAGCGGTAGAAAATGCGCGCAAGTTAGCTGCTTTCTTAATGAATGAATTAAACATATCTCTAGATCACGTTCAAAAGCATCAATTTTGGAGCGGAAAAAACTGCCCTGCATTTATGATTCAGCGCGGACAATGGGATGCTTTCTTAAAGGGCACGAACGCTTACTATAACGAACATCGTAAAGATGTTATGCCGCCGCCAGAAGTCCCTCATGAAAAAGACGACATTACAGGTGGTTGGTATGAGCAAGACATTCGTCAATTAGCTGCTAGAAAAATCATGTTCGGTGACGGCAATGGTTCTTACTGGCCAAACCGCCTCGTGACACGAGCTGAGTTTGCAAATTTAATGTCGAGAGCTTTAAAATTACCTGCTGGAAACGCTACATTTACAGACTTAAACGAAGCACACCCATCTTTAATAGATGGAATTAACCGCGCCGCTAGCGCAGGTATCATTAATGGTCGTGGGAATAATAAATTTGATCCCAATGCTACAATAACACGTGATGAAGCTGTTATTATGATTGACCGTGCATTAGAATATAACTGGATTTATAGAAAAGAAGTGAAATTACCATTCACTGACCAACACTTAGCATACGATAAAAAAGCATTACAAAATGTTTACGCATACGGAATTGTAAAAGGTAACGAACGAAATGAATTCGTACCAAAAGGCACAGCAACACGCGCTGAAGCAGCCGCATTTTTAAATCGAATGCTTAAAGTTATTGAAGCTTAAACAAAAAAACGTAGCCAAAAGCTACGTTTTTCCTTTATCGTTTCGGTGTATTTTTATGATTCTTCAAAAACGGAAGCGGGAATTGCTTGCGGAAATGTTCTTTAATCATATACTCTACGCCGTTCTCACTATTTGAACGTGTAATCCAGTCGGCCGCTTGTTTTACCTCTACAGGTGCGTTCCCCATCGCTACCCCGAGACCCACATTTTCAATAACCTCTAAATCTTCCATGCTATCTCCAATGGCAACCATTTCGTTTAGCGAAATATTTAAATGCTCTCCAAGCAATTGTAATCCACGTAATTTTGATACATTTTGTGGCAAAATTTCTATTCGTTTTGAATCACATTCAATATACTCTATATCTTGAAACGCTTTTCTTAATGTATTCAGTCCTCTTTCTTTTTCACCTTTCGTTTGGAAAAGAACATCAATTTTTGGCGCCGCGACTGGATGATCACGAAGCGCATCACCTAACGAATCTACAAATTGAACTGGATAAAATAGTGGATCTGCGCTTGATAATACAGTACGCGCAATTAAGTTGGGTGTATTTCTTTCACGATTTCCGATTGAAAACCGTTCATGAGAAATACGGACGTTACAATCAAAGTGCTCTAACACTTGCACAATGTTAAACGTCTTCTCTTCCGATAATCTTCTTTGAACGTACGGCTTATCTAACGTTGCTGAAACGAAAGCACCACCATGTGTCACTAATATAGAATCTAATTTTAACGCCTTTGCTACTTTATGAGCGGATTGAAAATTACGACTCGTAAATAATGTAACGTATACATCTTTTCTTTTTACAAATTCAATTGTTTCTCGTAATCCTTTTGCAATTTTTCCGTTGTTGTATAGTAGTGTCCCATCTATGTTAAGTGCTAGTAAGCGATAAATCATGTCGCACTCCCCCTCTTCGCTGTTGTACTCTATCCATAATTTATGAAATAAATGTAGCAAATAGAACGAGTTAGAATTTCTACTGAAAATTTGGTTTACTATATACATATACACTCAGTAAAGGAGATAGTACAATGCAGGCACCTCCTTCCTTTTATGAAGGCGATACGTTAGAAGTCGCAAAAAAATTACTCGGACAGAAACTTGTTCATATTGTAGATGGAATAAAACGAAGTGGAATCATTGTTGAAGTAGAAGCATACAAAGGGCCGGGTGATAAGGCCGCACATAGTTACGGCGGCAGACGGACTGATCGCACGGAAGTCATGTTTGGCGCACCAGGACATGCTTACGTATATTTAATTTACGGTATGTACCATTGTTTCAACGTCATTACAGCACCAGTGGGCACCCCGCAAGGTGTTCTCATTCGAGCCCTTGAGCCGGTAGATGGAATAGAAGAAATAAAACTAGCACGCTATAACAAAACAGACCTTACAAAAGCGCAGTATAAAAATTTAACGAACGGACCTGGCAAACTATGCCGTGCACTCGGCATTACTTTAGAAGAACGAGGCGTATCATTACAAAGTGACACATTACATATTGAACTCGTCCCAGACGAAGAACACATATCATCACAATACAAAATAACAGCCGGACCTCGAATTAACATTGACTATGCAGAAGAAGCTGTACATTATCCGTGGCGTTTTTATTATGAGGGGCATCCGTTTGTTTCAAAGAAATAAATGATTCAACAAAAAATATTCATAAAAGAAGACTGTTCCAAAATGGAACAGTCTCTCCCTTTTTACTCCGCACCTTCCGCAGTCGCAATATTATCCTCTAAGTTTTCTCTAGATAATTCAGCTGCCATAAAGTCAGCAGTTTCTGGAAGTGCTAAATGCATATGAGCTTTTTGACAAATTTGGATCGTACAGTTTTCAACAACATAATCAAAAACGTGCCCGCCTCCGCTTCTTTCATCATCAATATAATGTAAGTGGAAACCAGCTACACCAATACCTTGCGCATAATCTGGTGTCCAAAATCCAGCTAGCGTACCTTCTGTCTCTTTAAACGAAAAGATCGGCTGTGATTTCGTCACTTCAACGAGCGGTGTATACGGTTTTTCTTGTCTTGGAACAGTTCTCGTTCTTACTTCACGGAATGTACCATCCATTCGAATACCGTAAAATAAGTTTTTACTCGGCATTAATTCATGTAATAATGCTTCCACTTCTTCACGATTCATCGGACGCTCTATCGTATAACTCATTTCTTTTTCAAAAAACGTTACAGTCGCAAATGGTGTTGTTTCTTCTGGCTCTACTTTTTCTGCTGAACCGTCTGAACGTAAATGATAAAATTCGTTATCAAACGCAATCATTTCCCCATCTAATTGATCAAATGTGCCGATACCGAAATCACCATGTTCTTTCAATTCCTCAAAGCTAATCACACCATCATATATACCATCTAATAGCGCAAGCATTGTAGATGTTTGATATACTTCATTACTCATTTTCGTTTTTTTTGCATCAATATCAATTAATTGCGCAACAGTCATCTCAAATCTGCCTCCATTAGTTTAATTGGTTTGGTAATAATTTTTCGCTTAATTTAATGTTATCACGGTAGTCGATTGGAATATCAATAATGACAGGACCGTCTGCTGCTAATGCTTCTTTTAATACCCCTTCTAATTCATCAGGCGTGTTAACGCGAAGACCTGTCGCACCGAAACTTTCTGCATATTTTACAATATCAACATCACCGAACTCTGTAGCTGATGTTCTACCGTATTTCATCATTTGTTGGAACGCAACCATATCATACGTACCGTCTCTCCATACAAGATGTACAATTGGAGAATTTAAACGTACCGCTGTTTCTAATTCCATCGCTGAGAATAAGAAACCACCGTCACCTGATACGGAAACTACTTTCTTACCTGGTTCTACTAAAGTAGCAGCAATTGCCCAAGGAAGTGCAACACCTAACGTTTGCATACCGTTACTAAATAATAATCTACGTGGTTCATAAGAACGGAAACATCTTGCCATCCAAATGTAATGGGAGCCGATGTCACACGTAACAGTTGTATCATCACTAATTAAAGAACGAAGTGTACGAATGACTTGAAGCGGATGTGTAACACCTTCTGAAGCACGATTTGGAACTTCTGCTTGTTCTGATAATTTCGCGCGTAATCGTTCTAACACTGCTTCTGATTTCGTACTTAATACAAGTTTCGGTAATTTCTCCGCGATGCTATTTACAGTTAAAGCGATATCACCAATTAATTCACGCTCTGGTTGGTAATCGTGGTCGATATCTGCTTGATGGTCATCAAGATGAATAATTGTTCTGTCCCCAAGTTTATTCCAGAATTTCGGATCATACTCAATTGGGTCATAACCGATAGAAATAACAAGGTCCGCTTCTTCTAGTAAAATATCACCTGGTTGGTTACGGAATAATCCAACGCGGCCGAAGAAATGATCTTCTAATTCACGTGAAATCGCACCAGCTGCTTGATATGTTTCAACGACAGGAAGTTCTGTATCCGCAATTAATTCACGAACAGCTTTCGTCACTTCATTTGTGCTTGCTCTCATACCGAGTAAAATAACCGGCAATTTCGCTCCTTTTATTTTTTCTACTACGTATGTAATATCATGTGTGGGAGCGATTCCAAGCTGTGGCTTAGAAAGCGCACCGATAGACTCTACATTCGTTTCCGCAGTCATAACGTCTTGCGGAAGACTTACTAAAGTAGCGCCTGGATTTGTGGAAGTCGCACTTCGAAATGCATTTGATAATGCTTCTGGCACATTATCAGGATGCTCTACTTCTACGCTATATTTTGTGATTGGTTCGAATAGTGCAGCATTATCCATAGATTGGTGCGTACGTTTTAATCGATCTGTACGCGGAACTGCACCAGCTAAAGCAACAACGGGATCACTCTCCGCATTCGCAGTAACAAGACCTGTCGCTAAATTTGATGTCCCTGGTCCTGAAGTTACAAGACATACGCCCGGTTTTCCTGTTAATCTACCAATCGCAGCTGCCATAAATGCTGCATTTTGTTCATGACGACAAACAATTAACTCTGGTCCTCTTTCTTGCAGTACATCAAATACAGAGTCAATCTTCGCTCCTGGAATACCGAAAACATGTGTAACACCTTGTTTAATTAAACAATCAACAACAAGATCTGCTCCTTTTGTTTTTGTCTTCACGTCGTTTGCTTTTACACCTGTACTCAAACTAATCATTCCTTTGTTTCATAATTTGTGTAATAAAGATTTTAATTTCACCTGATTAATTAATGTGGTGAAATATTATTTATCATTATATTACAAATGCATTATTTTTCCAACGATATGAATTTGACAGTTTTATGACGCTCATTAAGGAATACGCTTACAACCCTTTATTTATCCTAAAATAATATTTTTATATTTTCTCGAAAAAATCTAAAAAACTTCCATCTCATCACAGTATTTTAAAAATAATAGTACCTTGCAAAGAACACTACTAAATGATATATTTGTAAATATTGGAACACCCATTAATTGGAATAACATTCGTAGTTAGTATATCCCCCTCTCAACAAAGAGCGGATTCTCAGCTATAATTCATTATTTTATAAAGGGAAGTGATCGCAATGAACAAAAGTGAGTTTTTAAGCCAACTTAGTTCCTACCTACGGAATATACCTAATTCAGAAAAGGAGGATATTATTTCAGAATATGAAACTCATTTTATTAGTGGTAAACAAGACGGAAAATGTGAAGAAGAAATTGCTAGAAAACTAGGAAACCCTAAAATGATCGCGAAAGAACTGAATGTTTCCTATGCAATAAGCAATGCTGACAAGAAACGCAGCTTCAAAAATATGATAACTGCACTATTTTCTGTTATGAGCTTAAGTGCTTTAAACTTTGCCTTTATCTTTGTCGCCTTTTTCGTACTACTCTTTTTATTACCGATTATTCTAGCACTTATCATTGCCACTCCAGTATTAATCATTTCCCCTATTTTATTAATAGGGTTAGGATTTTTTAAAGGGTTTCATCAAATTAGTTACTCCGATGTTTATAATGTGTTCATCGCTTTTTGCGTCGGTTTACTCATATCCGTCATATGTTATCAAATGATAAAACATCTATATGCACTTTTAGTAAAGTATTTGAAATGGAATATAGCTATTTTACAAAGACACTAATGAATGTAAAAGGAGATTAAAATGAAGAAATATACTTTATATTCACTCATGCTACTTACAATGTTATTTCTATCAGCTTGTTCAAACAGTGCAGAACCTAAGGAAGAAAACGATGTACAATCTATTAAAGATGTTACGATTAAAATTCCGGAAACTATATTCACTTCCTCCAAAAAGAATGAAACGATTAATGAAGATGAAATGAGAAAAAATATAAAAGATTATATAGATTATAGCTGGGAGTTATCTGAAAACATCATTCCACTTGCCTCAACAACTCCTGATAAGAATTTCACTGATTCCGATCGAAAAAAATTACAAAAACTAATCGATCTAGCGAAACAAAACGATATGAATTTCCATGAGTTTATTAGTAATAATAATTTACCTACTGATTATAAAAAACCTTCAAAAGAAATCTATGAATTTATGTCATCATCTACAGCTATTTTCGTAGAACTAGATCAAGAATTAAACAAACTCGCCCAAGATGGTAACTTATTCAAAGCTGATTTTTCTTTTACGAAGCACCTTGAGAAAGCTAATGGACGGAAACAAAAAGAGATTGAAAAGTTTTTAAACGAAAAAAACATTAAAACTTCAATTAACAGCAATAAAAAGAATTAACGGATGTACTACATACCACTTTCAAAATAGCTATTTTGAAAGTGAGGTTTTGTGGTCTAACTATCAAATTCCCTAAACAAAAAAGACGCCTCTATACTAGGGCGTCTTCTCTCATTACGCTTGTTGTTGCGCGCTATATAATTCTTCAAGTGGCTTCATGATAATTTTGTTAACGTCGCCGATTACAACGTTTAAGCGTTGCTCAGTTTCCATTAACTTTGTAATTTTAGCATCTTGTTGAATGCGAACTACAACTTCTTGTGCTTGTTGGTTGTCTTCTTCAGTGATTTCTTGACCTTGCATCATTTTTTGTTGTAGGCTAAGTTGCATTGTACGGAACTCATCGAATAAGTTCTTTGAAGCTGCATCAGCTTGAACTGCTGCGTAGCTCTCTTTTAAAGTTTTGAAGTCATCGTTTTCAGCGATTGCTTTTTGTAATTCATATGCTACATCATGAATGTTTTTTGTCATTTTATTTTCCTCCTTTAGAAGGCTAGCGCTTTTCATACGCACTGCCTTTTACGTGCATTTACATACGCACCTCTTCTTACCATATCAAACTATGCAAGAGATGTGAAGAAATTTCACTTTTATTTGTATGTACGTATTTTATTATTTCAGAAACAACAGTAATACCCCTTGCACGATTCCAATCACTCCGCCTAATAAGGCACCTAAATACGTGATCATTTTTAGTTCATTTTTTGTAATGGACAGAACTAAATCTTCTAGTCTCTCCGTTGAAAATGTAGACACTTCTTGTTGGACAATTTCCGCTAAGTGGAGATTATGTAGTATACTTTCTACGTTTTCTGCCCCCCACTCCAAACCTTTCGTTACTGCGCCTGGGACTATCTTTTCAATAATTGTTTCCCGAACTGGCTCACATACTTTCTGCACAGATTGGTTTAAAAATTTACTCACAGTTTCCTCAACTTTAACTGCTGACAATATAGAGCTTACAATCATTTCTTTTTCTACAAACGTTTCTAATTCTTTTACATCTCTTCCTTTTAACTTCTCCCACTCTTTTTGCAGTACATCCGTTAAAAGCTGCTTTGTGCCATCTTGCCCTAAAAACTTAATAACCTCAGGCTGCACACGATCCACTACACTTACATTCCCTAAAAACATTCCGACTAAGTTAAGTAGCGTTCCCCTAGAAGCAAAGAAATCATCAATCATTTTTGAAAGACGTGCTTTACCTTCTTCACTCTCAAAAAACTGAGTTGCTCGCCCTAAAATAAATGCCGAAACATTTGGAATCGCATTCTCTATTTTCTCATGAACAGAATGAGGTAAAGCTTGTTCCCATGTATATGTATAGTACTCTTCTAAAAATGCCTGAATCTTTTCTGTAATCACCTGTTCGATTTTCTCAGTTGCTTCTTTTTCTACATGCGCTACGTCCCATTTTTCTAACATGTGTCGCAGTGACTGTTCATTCGTAATTACTTTATCCACTTCTACTTGTGCCCAGTGAATTAAACCTTTTTGAAACTCTTCATTTGTTAACTTCTTGCCGATTCCTTCTGGCGTTAACAAATGTTCTACAACCATTTTCCCTAATTGAACAGCAAGCTCATCGCGGCGCTTCGGAATTAATCCTGGTGTAAATGGCACTTGAAACTTCCCAATATACATAGGGCGATGAGGACGAAATAACATTTTTATCGCTAAATGATTTGTAAATCCTCCAATAATTGCTCCGAGCCCTGTCGTCGTTAACATACTTAACCATATATTCATTACAATCAACCTTTCGCTTCTCCAAAACTATAGCATATCATCATACGGACAAAAGTATAATGGTATAAAAACGTATTTGCAATATATAGCTTCGCCTATTATGCCAACATTTTGTTAGTAAAGGAGTGATTTCGTTGGTTCTCGGTATTTTAACTTCTCACCCTCATTATGAGCAAACGTATTACACCGAAATCGCTAAACGCGCTCGGCTTTATCATAATGTCGTTGCCCAGTTTACGCTATTTGGTATTGATCCTAAAACAGATCTTGTTTCTGGTCTGATTTATGATACGGATACAGGAAAATGGAAAGAGCAAATATTCCCTATTCCTTCTTATATATATGATCGTTCTTCTTTTAACGAGGAAACAGACGTCGAAAAAGCAAAGTCAATTATTCACTCATTACACAACCGTCCTTCCACTACCTTTTTAAATAACACACTCATTGACTTAAGCAAACTACATGATGTATTTCTCACGAATAAAAAATTATCTCCTTATATACCAAAATTTGAAATAGCAACGATACACAACGTTTTCAAACTGTTATTAAAAACAAAAGATATTATTATACGTCCTACTAACGCACATTCCAATGAAAGTTTGTACCGGGTCGTTTATAAAAATAAAACGTTTCATGTTGATATGATAAATGATGCCTACCATACTTCTACTCCAATTAAACGGACTGATGAATTTATATCTTGGTACAAATCTCATATACGATCAGCACGGTACATCACCCATACAATGCTGCAACCTCCAAATCAATTAACATACCCACTCCATATTCGAACCATTTTACAAAAAAATAAAGAAAAGAAGTGGAACGTTATCGGTCAGTTTATACAAAAAAGCTCATTTCCGAATCAACTTTTACTTTCGGCAACAGATGATTCCTCGCTGCATGCATTTTCAAAAATTAAATACGTACTATCTAGTACCGGTGTACAATTGTTACAAGACGCTTTACAAGACATTATAAATGAAGTGTTTCAAACGCTAGATGCATCTTATTCTTCATTATTCGAGCTAGAGCTTTCCACTATTATGGATCAAAAAGGGGCAATTTGGCTTATGTATGTCAACACAATTCCCCCTTACGAACATTACATTCGCCATAGTGGTTCATTAGCCGAAAAAATATATCACGGACCATTACAATTTAGTCGCTTTACACCATAAAGAAAGGGGGTAAGTCTATTTTGAAAGAGCACATATATACGTTAAATATTTCAGATGAACATCCAAATAGTATTACTTTACCTTATATTTTTTCCATCACACCACCAATTACATCCCTTTCCTTCGGCCTACGCCATGTTGCAAGTGAAGAGGTAAAAATTCATTATTCCTTTACTCGCGAAATCATTATTGGAAAACAAATTGCAGAGAAACTTTTACTGCCTCATTCCACTACTATCCATGCATTCACACAAAACCAAACGATTATTTTCGGACCATTAATCGGGATTTTCACAACTGGTTTTAACGATGACGCTTCTAATCCTTTAGGGAACCGTTCAACTTCTCTTGGCGAGTTACTAACGCCACCATTCACCTTACGACCATTTGTATTCGTTTTTGGTGTGCAACATATAGACTGGGAAGACGAAACAATTGAAGGGTATTTCTTTCAAGAGGAAAAATGGATAAAGAAAAAAGTCCCTTTACCGAATGTCATTTACGATCGATTACCAAATCGGAAAGCCGAAAATTATAAACCGATCGTAAGAGCAAAAAGAAAGCTAGAGCATGACTATGCGATTCCATGGTTTAACCCAGGTTTTTTTAATAAATGGGAAGTGCATCAACTTCTTATGAAAGATGAATCCATTATGCCATTATTACCAAACACAGAAACATTTCAGCACTTCGAACAAGTGGAACGATTTCTCGGAACGTATAAATCCATTTATATGAAACCGATTCATGGTAGCTTCGGTAGAAACATTCATCAAATATTTTATTCCCAAACAGAGAATTGCTACTACTGTCGTTATCGCGAAAATGAAGAAAATAAACTAAGAAAGTACCAATCATTAGAAACACTTCTGAACCATGTGTTAAAAGGACATGATTTAAAAAAGTTTATCGTACAACAAGGTATCTCCTTGCTACGCTTCGATGGGCAACCTGTTGATTTCCGCATTCATACAAATAAAAATCATTTCGGCCAATGGATGGTCAGTGCAATCGTGGCAAAAATTGCTGGCAAAGGTAGCTTAACAACGCATGTAAATAGCGGTGGCGATACAAAATTGCTGCAAGAACTTTTTCCAGATTCAACGAAACAAGTTCAAATTGAAAATAAGTTAAAACATACCGCCTTACAAATTAGTTACGCGCTCGATGAACAAGTAACCGGAAATATCGGAGAAATCGGTTTTGATATCGGTTTAGACACACAGGAAAACCCATGGCTCTTTGAAGCAAACTCTAAACCAGGGCGAACTGTATTCCAAGATGCCAAGTTAAAAGAACAAAGTGAACTAACGCGCCAATTATTTTACGAATATGCCATCTACTTAACTGAACATTCTTTGCGCGATACAAAAGAAAAAATGTCTCAAATAAAATCAGAGATTGCCTCAAACAACGAGCATATCCCGTCCCCTATGATTCACTCACAAATACAAAAACAAAAACTT
Organism: Bacillus cereus group sp. MYBK101-2; assembly: GCF_051918845.1. NCBI lineage: Bacteria > Bacillati > Bacillota > Bacilli > Caryophanales > Bacillaceae > Bacillus > Bacillus cereus group sp. MYBK101-2. Next base: position 47,492 of record NZ_JBQAIE010000011.1, read on the forward strand.
CCACCTCATTCATAAGGTGGAAGTTTTCTATTTACACAAGTTTTACTACAACCTCTGTTTCCACGTTACATACTCCGCAATAAAAAATATGATTGCAATATTCATTTGAATTATTATGTGTCAATCCATCTACTGCACTTAATAATTCTTGGTCCATATACGCACTATAATCGTCTATGTAATCTACAGCCTTCCCATAATCTTGGAGTATACTTTGGCAATTTTGACAAGAATATGTTTGTGATTCTAATGCGTTGCAAAGCGGGCAAATTCCCATCACGATTCCTCCATATAATTGTATCTAGCTACGTATAGGAGCAGCTTGCCCCATTCTTACTTACATTCTCCTCAAATTAGCAGGATACAAAAAGAAAAATATATTTCATATCGCTCTTAGTTTTACCTTCTTTCTAAAAAATAAAACGATTACTCTTATTTCATAATTTACGAAATCACTAAGATTTTTTACAAAATTTACAAATTATTATTTCGTATATCTTTCTAGGTAACATCCATACTATGAGTACAAACTTAATTACCGATGGATTAGCGCCAAACGGGGCGATAATCTGGTTCAACTCCAGCTAGTCCAACCAAAAAAATTTTTATAACTCTAAGGAGGATATATTCCTATGGCAAACCAAAATTCTTCAAATCAATTAGTAGTACCAGGAGCAACAGCTGCAATCGACCAAATGAAGTACGAAATCGCTCAAGAATTTGGTGTACAATTAGGAGCAGATTCTACAGCTCGTGCTAACGGTTCTGTTGGTGGCGAAATTACAAAACGTCTAGTTGCAATGGCTGAGCAAAGCCTTGGCGGATTCCACAAATAAATATATATGGCAAAAAGGTCTCAAGGCATATGCCTTGAGACCTTCCTTCATTTATCCCGCTTTAATGGGCAGTAAGACCCCCACCTCAAAATTCAGCGAAAGCGAAGAAGTTAGGTGGGGGATCAACTGCCCATAAAAGTCCGATTGGTGAGGGCTGATAATCAGTGGGGGATGAAGAAAACCCCCACTGATTAAAGTTTCACTTTATTGCAACATTTGTAAAAACTTCTTAGTACGTTCTTCTTTTGGATTTGTAAATACATCTTCTGGTGTACCTTGTTCGACAACGACACCGCCATCCATGAAAATAACACGGTTCGCAATTTGATGTGCAAAACGCATTTCATGCGTTACAATGACCATCGTCATGCCTTCTTTAGCAAGCTCTTTCATGACCTTCAGAACTTCTTGAACGAGTTCAGGATCAAGTGCTGACGTCGGTTCATCAAATAGTAACACTTCCGGCTCCATCGCAAGCGCGCGCGCAATTCCAACGCGCTGTTGTTGTCCGCCTGATAATTGGAACGGATATAAATCCACTTTATCTGCTAGACCCACTTTTTCAAGGAAATAGTTTGCTTTTTTCTTTGCTTCTTCTTTCCCCATCTTTTTCACTGTAACAAGCCCTTCCATTACATTTTGAAGTGCTGTTAAATGCGGGAATAGATTATGGTGCTGGAATACCATACCTGTTTGCGTACGAAGGTTGACAATATCTTTCTTCGTTACTTTTTGAGAGAAGTTAAGCTCTTTATTACCGATACGAATATTACCAGCGTTTGGCGTTTCTAATACGTTAAGACAACGCAGGAATGTCGTTTTACCAGATCCAGACGGCCCGATAATAACAACAACCTCACCCTTCTCAACTGTTAAATCTATATGTTTTAGTACGGTATTATCTCCGAAACTTTTTTGTAAGTGCTGAATTGAAATCATAAAAACAAAAACTCCTTTTGTAAAAGGATTATTTTAATGTATAGCGTTCTGAACGCTTTTCTAACATCTGTTGTACGATTGATAATAAGAAACAAATAACCCAATAAATAAGACCTGCTTCAAAATAAACAATTAAAAACTCATAGTTCATTGCCGCAATTTCCTGCGCTTTTCGGAACATTTCTGTTACTAAAATTAACGATGCTAATGAAGTATCTTTCACTAAGCTAATAAATGTATTCGAAAGCGGCGGAATTGATACGCGCGTTGCTTGTGGTAAAATAACACGTTTTAACGCTTGCGGATATGTCATCCCAATTGTGTAAGCTGCTTCCCACTGCCCTTTCGGAATGGAAAGGATAGAAGCACGAATAATTTCAGATGCATACGCACCGACATTTAATGAAAATCCAACAACTGCTGCTGTATATGGCTCAACTTCAATATTAAGAGTTGGAAGACCATAGAAAATAATAAATAATTGTACAAGAAGTGGCGTTCCGCGAATGATAGATACATAGATACGAGCAATCCATTGTAAAATACGACTACCTGAAATACGTGCAAGCGCCGTTAACGTCGCAAGTATAAGACCGATAATAAATGTAATAAGCGTTAATGGAATTGTCGTAAAAACAGCTTCCTTCAGCATCGGCATGAAGGAAGACTGCATAATATCTATCCAATTAGACAATCGATCTGAAACCAATGCACTACTTAGATACATTTTCACCGAACCATTTTTTCGTTATTTTGTCATACGTACCATCTTTTTTCATATCTTCTAACGCTTTATCTACTTCTTGTACAAGCTTAGTGCTACCTTTACGGAATAAGAATCCACTTTCTGAAGCTTCTTTTTCTGTATCTACAATTTTAATTTTTGCATCTTTTTTCGTTTCTAAATAGTTTAACACTGATAATTTATCATTAATTGTGAAATCAACGCGACCAGAACTTAATAATTCTGCTGCTTGGCTGAATCCTTCTACACCAACGATTTCCGCACCATTTTTCTTAGCGATATCTGCATAGTTACTTGTTAAAGATTGTGCTCCTTTTAATCCTTTTACATCAGCAAATGTAGCAGGTTTATCTTTATCTTTTGCGATAACTAATGCCGCTGAAGATGAAACGTATGGTTTAGAGAAATCATATTTCTTTTGACGGTCTTCACGAATACCAACTTCGTTTGCAACCATATCAAAGCGTTTCGCATCTAAACCAGCAAGTAAGCTATCCCATTGTGTTTCTTTAAATACAGGTTTTACTCCTAAACGTTTTGCAACTTCTTCTGATAGTTCAACGTCAAATCCAGTTAATTTATTGCTTGAATCGTGGAACGTAAATGGTGGGTATGTACCTTCTGTACCAATTACAAGTTCGCCGCTTTGTTTAATCTTTTGTAACGCGTCTTGACTAGCTGTATCTTTTTTCTCTTCTTTACCGCAGCCGGCTACAATCCCGATCGCTAATGTAGTTACTGCAAGCACTGAAAATAATTTCTTCATGATGGTAATCCTCCAAGTATTCTGATAGGAATTTAAAAACTATATTGATTGTATGCAATCTTGAACAATTTTTCAATGAAAATGTTCTTATTTAGTTTATCCTTTTTCTTCATAATCAAACAAAAAGGAAAAACAATGCTACATACAAAAAATAAGTAACATTTTTTAATATAGCATTTATTGTACGAAAGGTAAAATAATACTTCTTATTTAACAGTCCTGATTCACTAAAAAAAGAACTTGTGAAAATCACAAGTTCCTCCCCATACCTATTAAGCGCTCTGATTCCCTTCCATTTGCGTTTTGTACATATCGTAATAACGCCCGCGCTTTTTCATTAATTCATCATGAGACCCTTTTTCTAAAATCATCCCTCTATCAAGCACGATAATTTGATCTGCGCTTTTAATTGTTGAAAGTCGGTGAGCGATAATAAATGTCGTTCTTCCTTTTTTCACAACTTCTAGCGCTTGTTGAATCATCGCTTCTGTCTCTGTATCAATACTAGATGTCGCTTCATCTAGTATTAAAATGGCCGGATCAAAAGCAAGTGCCCTAGCAAACGATATAAGCTGACGTTCTCCGGTGGAAAGCGTGCTTCCCTTTTCTGTAATTTCTTCATTTATATTGTTCGCAAATCTTTCAGCACCAACATCACGCAATGCTTTTACGATGCGCTCTTTTGAAATTTTTTCATTTTCTAAACTTACATTAGATGCTACTGTTCCGCTAAATAAAAACGGATCTTGCAGTACAATTCCCATATGTTCACGAGTTGCTTGTTTCGGCATCTCTTTTATATCATGACCGTCAATCGTAAGCTTTCCTTTTTCAAACTCGTAAAACTGAAAAAGTACATTCATAATGGAACTTTTTCCTGAGCCAGTATGACCGACAAGTGCGACTGTCTCGCCTTGTTTCGCTTCAAATGAAATATTTTTTAACACTTCATCTTTTCCATTATAAGAAAACGACACATTATCAAACTTCACATTTCCTTGTAAGCGAGGTATACGTTCTTCTTCTACTGCTTCCCCTTTTTCCTCTAACAATTCAAAAACACGTTCTGATGCAACGCGCGATTGTTCTAAGTTAGCAAGCTGATTCACCATATTTGTAATCGGTGAGAATAATCGTGTTAAATAATCAACGAACGCATATAGTATCCCTAGAGAAATGACGCCTGTAGCACTTAATGAAGCACCACCGAAATACCAAATCACACCTGTGAAAGCGATATTTCTTAATACACCTACTAAGTTATGAGAAGTTGCTGCATTTAAATTCAAAATTTTATTTTGATACTTAAAATAATCGCCATTTAATTCTTCAAACTCTTTTTTCGTTTCACGCTCTTGACGGAACGCTTGAATAATTGGCATCCCTTGAATGGATTCATTCACTGTTCCGTTAATATCAGATAAACGAGAACGCATTTTATGATTGTATACAGACGCGTACTTTCTATATAAAATAGCCCAAACAATTAAAATTGGGATGATGAGTAAACATAACGTCGCCAATTTTACATCAAGTAAAAATAGCGCAGCGAATATCCCAATAATATAGATGATACTTGAAACGAATGTTGCAAGCACCGTTACATATAAATCACGAATAGCCTCTGTATCATTCGTTACACGCGATACAATTTTCCCTGCTGGTAAATGATCGAAATACCGAATCGGCAACGTTTGAATATGAGAAAAGACATCTTCCCTCATAATTTGAATAATTTTGTTCGCTGCCTTCTGTAAGAAAAATTGCTTTCCGTATGCAAACAATGAAACGACTACTAATAAAGCAAAATAGCCACCGCCCAGTAATAATAGTCGGTTTATTTCTGGTTTATAAAACGCAAACACTTCTTCTTTCGTTAATGCTTTCGCTTTATACACTTGCACCGCCTTACCATTTTGAACGGTAATCATATCACCTTTTACAGTACGTGATCCTTCAGCATTCACTTTATTCGGCACAAAGTAATATTGAAAACCGACTTGCATCACGCGTACTTCTTTTCCTTTTTTCTCACCTTCTTGGAAGCGATCGCTTCGCTTATAAAAGGCACCATTATACGAAACAGCCTCGTCACTCTTTTCTGTTTCATACCAAGGTTTCTCTATTCCAACGATATGATCGTCAATCATCGTTTTCGCGACGAAAGGACCCGCAAGCTCTGCAATAACGAAAATAAATAACATTAACATCGCTGCAAATATCGTCCCTTTCACTTTCATCGCGTATTGAAACAATCGTTTTGAAACGCTCATATTTTCACCCCACTATCCGCACTTTCACTTTCACCTTGTTGTCTTTCAAACTGCTCCGCATACCAGCCTCCCTTTTGGATAAGCTGATCATGCGTACCTTCTTCCATTACTTCTCCCTCATCCATAACGAGAATCCAATCCGCATGTTGTACAGCAGATAAACGGTGCGTCGTAATAATCGTCGTCTTTCCGCTTCTCTCTGTTCTTATATTTTCAATAATCGCCGCTTCCGTACGAGCATCAACAGCTGATAAAGAATCGTCCAAAATTAAAATTTCTGGATTTTGAATAACAGCTCGCGCAATCGAGATCCTTTGCTTTTGCCCTCCCGATAAAGAAACACCCTTCTCTCCGACGAGCGTTTCTAACCCTTCTGGTAAAAACTCTAAATCCTTTTTAAACGCCGCAATTTCAATCGCTTTCTCGAGTTCCTCTTCAGTCGCTTCCCTATTTCCGAATAAAATATTTTCCCTCGCTGTTTTTGAGAATAAAATATGTTCCTGCGGTACATAACCAATCCACCCAAGCACATTTTCATTCGTCATTTTATCTAATGTCACATCAGAGACTGCAATATCTCCATCTCCAAGCGGATATTGGCGAAGAAGCTGACGTACGAGCGTCGTTTTTCCGCTTCCTGTTTTTCCAACAACCCCAAGTGTTTCCCCTTGTTTTAATGTAAACGAAACCTTTTTTAAATTTGTTTCAGTTGATGAAGGATATGAAAAGGTAACATCATCAAACTGAATATAATCCGGCTCTTGTACAAGCTTTGGATGTTTCGGATCCTTTACATCTGGTTCATACGCTAACGTTTCATTTACACGGTCGAGTGACGCATTTCCTCTTTGCATAACATTAATTAATTCCCCAATTGCAAACATCGGCCAAATCATCATACCTAAATACACGTTAAAGGACACAAGTTCACCAAGTGTCACCTTTGATTGGAATACAAGATATGCGCCATACACTAAACCAATTAAATAACTAAGACCGACAAGCATTTTCACAGTTGGCTGGAATAGTGCATCAATTCTAGCTACTTTCATATTCTTTTCGTAGACGTCATCTCCTAAATGATGAAATCTTTCTTGGTCTGCATTCTCTTGTACATACGCACGAATAACACGCACGCCAGCAATCGATTCTAATACTTTATCGTTCATATCACCGAACGCATCTTGCGCAACTGTAAATCTTTCATGCAATTTCTTTCCATATATATTCATCGCATATGCCATAATTGGAAGTGGTATAAGTGCCGCAAATGTAAGCTCCCAACTAATTGTAAATCCCATCATAAAGACGATCGTAAGCATATATAAACTCGAATCTACGAGCGTTAATATACCGAAACCAGCTGTCATAGCGATTGCTTTTAAATCATTCGTTGCTCTCGCCATTAAATCACCAGTACGATTTTTTTGATAAAACGTCGGCGTCATCTTAAGTAAATGCCCCATAAATTTAGAGCGCATCGTTTTCTCAAGCACGAATGCACCGCCAAACAATTGATGTTGCCATACGAAAGTGAGGCCATATCCAACTATCGTAACCCCAATTAAAATAAGAATAGACTGTATAATAGCTTCGTTCGATAACGTTCCTGTTTTTATATTATCTATCGTAACCCCTAACACTTTCGGGGGGATAACTTCCACTATATTCACAATTAAAAGAGCTCCAATGGCGATACTATATCTCTTCCAGTGCTCCTTAAAAAACCACTTTAACTTTAGTAATACTGAAAACAATGTAATCTCTCCCTTCTCATTCTCATTTATCTCTCATTTCTTTATCCGCTATCCAGACCCATTACATTTACATTTCGTAACCCATACAATCTCATCACATTTTTCCACCTTCCAAAGTTTTATTTAGTAACATGGAAAATAAACAAAAAAAAGCATACCGCCGCTTGACGATATGCACAAAAATGCATAAAAGCGTACGTTACGATATACGCAACGTACGCTTTTTATAAGACAAAAATGCCCTATATATCCGCACGGGTTGCGTAATGATATAAATGTTTTCTGCCATTTAACAGAGCTAAACCCATTACATTTACGATTACAATCATTACGCACACCTCCTTCATTTATTTTCCATTTATAATCTTATAACTTTATTGAGTATTCTGTCAATTGTTTTTTTACAAATTGAATAAAAATATATGATCCATCATTTCGAAATAAGGGAATGTTCTGTAAGAAAGGGCATACAAAATAAAAACTTCATAAGAAATCGTTTTCACAAATATTTCATTTGAAAAATGTTATCAAACCCCATACAATCACCTTATACTCACTCTTACAAGTTGCTATTTTAGGAGGACTAATCATGACAACTAGCAATACGTACAAATTTTATTTAAATGGAGAATGGAGAGAAAGCTCTTCAGGAGAAACAATCGAAATTCCATCTCCATACTTACACGAAGTAATTGGACAAGTACAAGCAATTACTCGCGGAGAAGTAGATGAAGCAATTGCATCTGCAAAAGAAGCTCAAAAATCATGGGCGGAAGCTTCTCTACAAGATCGCGCAAAGTATTTATATAAATGGGCTGATGAGCTCGTAAATATGCAGGATGAAATTGCCGATATCATTATGAAAGAAGTCGGTAAAGGATATAAAGATGCGAAGAAAGAAGTTGTTCGTACAGCTGATTTCATTCGTTATACGATCGAAGAATCTTTACATATGCACGGAGAAAGCATGATGGGCGATAGCTTCCCGGGCGGTACAAAATCAAAACTTGCGATTATCCAACGCGCACCACTTGGTGTTGTATTAGCAATCGCACCATTTAACTACCCAGTAAACTTATCTGCTGCAAAACTTGCACCAGCATTAATTATGGGTAACGCTGTTATTTTCAAACCAGCAACTCAAGGTGCAATTAGTGGGATTAAAATGGTTGAAGCACTTCATAAAGCTGGCCTTCCAAAAGGTCTTGTAAACGTAGCGACGGGACGTGGTTCTGTAATTGGTGACTACTTAGTAGAACACGAAGGCATCAATATGGTATCGTTCACAGGTGGTACAAACACAGGTAAACATTTAGCAAAAAAAGCTTCCATGATTCCACTTGTATTAGAACTTGGTGGTAAAGACCCTGGTATCGTTCGTGAAGATGCTGACTTACAAGATGCTGCAAACCATATCGTAAGCGGTGCATTCTCTTACTCTGGTCAACGTTGTACAGCTATTAAACGCGTACTTGTACACGAAAACGTAGCAGACGAGCTTGTTGACTTATTAAAAGAGCAAGTAGCTAAACTATCAGTTGGATCTCCAGAACAAGACAGCACAATCGTTCCATTAATCGACGATAAGTCTGCTGACTTCGTTCAAGGCTTAGTTGACGACGCTGTAGAAAAAGGTGCTACAATCGTTATCGGTAACAAACGTGAGCGTAACTTAATTTACCCAACATTAATCGACCACGTAACTGAAGAAATGAAAGTTGCTTGGGAAGAGCCATTTGGCCCAATCCTTCCAATCATCCGTGTTTCTTCAGATGAGCAAGCAATTGAAATTGCTAACAAATCAGAGTTCGGTCTGCAAGCAAGTGTCTTCACTAAAGACATTAACAAAGCATTTGCAATTGCTAACAAAATCGAAACTGGTTCTGTTCAAATTAACGGACGCACAGAGCGCGGTCCTGACCACTTCCCATTCATCGGTGTAAAAGGTTCAGGTATGGGCGCACAAGGTATCCGTAAGAGCCTTGAGTCTATGACACGTGAAAAAGTAACTGTATTAAACTTAGTTTAATCTTATACAAAGAAGCTGATCTAATTTTAGATCAGCTTCTTTTCTATATAGACACTTCCCAAAAACGAGGTATTTCGTTCTACTTCCGATTTGGTTTTCCAAATCGAACTAAAACATGCCATAATAATTTTAATTCCTGAAGCACTTCTTCATAAGTTCCACGATCACTCCAAGATAATGGATTGCGTTTCAAATCCGCTACAGCAGAACCGATTATATTTGCATCGATACAATGATTCCGTGCAATGCGTCTTGCTAAAGATGGCATTTTTGAACCTCTAAAATCCATTGGAACGTCGTCTACCATAAGTACAAAACCTGTGTGCCAATACAAATCAATAGCATACTTCATACAAATTTCTTCTAAAGTTCTCCCTACATCCGTCCCCTTAAATGAAGGATCTACAACAAGCGCTTCCACGTCTTCTTTAAGAGAAATCTCTCCATGAATCTGTGCTTCAATATAATGATTAAGATTACGGGCTGGCTCTTTACTTACTAAATCTATAAACGGCCTTTCCAGATTAGCCAGTAAATGATTAACTAATCTTGTTGGAGTCAAATTCCCTTCACCAATTGCACACTCTCTTACGAATGTCTCTTCCAAAAGAGCAGCTAAAATCATATCAAACTCCTCATAAGTCCCCTTTTCTTTTGGATCTTGATGCGAATCTAAATACGTATATGTAGAGCGAGAAGAAACTTTTGGAGATAAGAGAAAGTAACATGATCCAAAACGCGGAGCAGGCCCATCTGAATGTAACATCAAATTTAGCGCTCCATACTTTGGCCGTTGATCATTCGTTACACCTTCCAATTGATATGCTCCTCCAAATATTCTCTGTTCCCAAAGGTCACGTTCACCGCCAGGATAAGCAGACACACTTCCATTAGATAGCAATGTTTCAAACTGACTTTTATATATTCCTTGTTCAAACAATGCTTCAGCAACACTTTTCATACTCGAATCGAGTCTGTCTGGATGAAAGTGTAAAGCAATCCTTACATGAGATTTCAAGTTAGCGACAGCTTCTTCAAATATTTCATCTGTAATATTACACATGTTAAGTATATGATTAATTGTTGCTTTAGCTCCGCGTTTTTCGTTCTCTGCATATTTTGAAATATACTCTAAAGCAAATAGTTGAGACCTTGATAATTCCATAATCAAACCTCTCCTTTCATTGAAATGACCTTAATCCTTTCAATTAAAAGTACATTTTTTCCTTCTTATGCAACTAACCTAATTTATTAAACAAAAAGTACTTTCATACAGTCTAATTACAGATGCGAGCATTCTTTACGGGTAAATCCACACATTCTACAGAAATGTGATATCCTAGCCAACGCTCAGCAATATGTTCAAATGATAAGGCAGAGCCTGTTGTAAAAAATCGATGCTCAGGATTCAGATTGTCAGACAAAATTCCTTTATGCTGTAAAATTGTGCTTAACTCTATCGCTGTTTCTTCCGCAGAACTAATAATCGTTACATCCTCTCCTAGTTCCTTTTTAATATAGGACTCTAAAAGTGGATAATGCGTACATCCGAGAATTAGCGTATCTATATTTTCTTTCATTAATGGCAGTAAAGCTTGTTTCACTTGCTCGGTTACATATGCTGTATCTTCTAATTGATTTTCTACAACTGTAGCTAAAGTCGGGCACGCATGACTATGCACTTTCAAATATGTATCAAGCTCATGCAATGCTTTTTCGTACATATTAGATTTTATCGTACCTACAGTTCCAATTACTCCGATTTCCCCTTTCTTTGTCACTTTAATTGCCGCTCTTGCTCCTGGATGTATAACGCCAATAACCGGAATAGAAAGTGCTTCTTGCAGCGCAGTCAATGCAGCAGCTGCAGCAGTATTACATGCTACAACTAGAGCTTTTAACGGAAACTGTTTGAGGAACTCAACCATTTCAAATACGAAAGATTGTACCTCTTCTACACTTCTTGGCCCATACGGACAACGCTCATTATCACCAATATAATAAATGCTCTCTTTAGGCAATTGTCTTATAATTTCGCTCGCAACTGTTAATCCCCCAACTCCCGAATCTAACACACCTATTACTGAATGTTTATGACATACAGACATATACTTCATCCCCTTTTCAATCATCTAGCACCAATAACATTTATTATATTATGAAAATTCAATATTACATAATAATCCCTCTTACTTTTAATCACAAACTCTTCTCTATAATCTGATTATTACTATATCCATTGACGTATAAAAATTCATTTGTTACTCTTAAATACGTTAAATTAATATTTAAATCCTCATTCGTATCTCGGTGAGGTAGAGGTTGCAGTCATTAAGAGTATCATTTCAGGAGATGTAGTGGCATTGATGAACGAATGAGAAAGGAATGATTGCCGAAGTAAGCCCGTGTCCACCATGCACGCTTGCTGGGTCTGCTACTTAATAAGTGCAGAACTGTCACAAACGTTTCGTTTGTGGAGAGCTATCGAGAGGTATGTCGTGGGTTTCTTATAAGATAGAAAGCATGTAGCGGCAAATTACGTGCTTTTTTTGTTTTGTTTGGAACTTCTCTTCCTGACTCAGGAAGACATACATATCTCCTCGCTTGACTTGGTTATACTAACTTTGGAGGTATTTTCTATGCAACAAAAAAAATGGGGCTTTTGGGTACTCACAGCTTTCGTTGTCGGTAACATGGTTGGCGCTGGTATTTTCATGGTGCCAAGTACGTTGGCACAAACAGCAAGCCCTCTCGGTGTCACTTTAGCTTGGTTAACAACAGGGTTTGGTGTTTTAATGCTAGCTCTTGTTTTCGGTAATTTAGCAATTCGTCGTCCTGATTTAACGACAGGACCACAAAGTCATGCATATGCTTTATTCTCAACACCAAAAAAGAAAAAAATGGCTGGTTTCAGTATGGTATGGGGCTATTGGGTTGCAAACTGGGCAAGTAACGTTGCCATCATTACATCATTTGCGGGATATTTATCACTCTTCTTCCCAATTATGAAAGATACACGACTACTATTTTCAATCGGTTCTTTTAATGTAGAAGTCGGAAAACTAATTACATTTACGATTTGTTCCATCTTACTTTGGGGAACTCATATTATATTAACAAACGGTGTAAGCGGAGCTGGAAAGCTAAACTTCTTAGCAACAACAACGAAAGTAACTGGATTCCTATTATTCATCGTCGTTACGTTATTTGCATTCGAAGCTTCTAAGTTTGGACAATGGTACACACCGATGATCGATAAATCAGGTGCATCACACGGCCTTCTTTCACAAGTAAACTTAGCTGCTCTTACGACGCTTTGGGCATTTATCGGAATTGAATCAGCGGTTCTTTTATCAAACCGTGCTGTTTCTCCAAAAACGGTAAAACGCGCAACAGTTGCGGGATTACTTATTACAGTTGCGATTTACTTAGGAATTACAATTTTAACAATGGGTGTACTTCACGTTGATACATTACAGGCCTCAGAACGTCCGTTAGCAGATGCATTAAATGCTGCAATGGGTCACGGCGGCGGGAAACTGATGGCATTACTTGCTCTTACTTCCCTGTTCGGTTCGATTTTAGGCTGGATTTTATTAAGCTCAGAAGTACCATATCAAGCAGCAAAAGAAGGTTTCTTCCCTTCCTTCTTCACAAAAACAAACAAAAAAGGAAGTCCAATTTATTCATTACGATTAACAAACATTATGTCGCAAGTGTTCTTATTCTCAACATTATCAGGAACAATTGCGGAAGCTTATACATTCGTTATTACTGTATCGACACTGGCCTACCTCATTCCATATCTCGTTTCACCAATCTTCCAGTTAAAACTAGTCGCTACTGGTGAGACGTATAAAAATGAAATGCGGGCGAGAATTACGGATGGTATAGTCGCAGTTATTGCACTTTGCTACGCACTATGGGTTATTAAAACGGGCGCAGCCGATATAAAAACATTCCTTCTCGGAATTGGTTTATTCGTAATCGGCTTTGCCTTCTATCCATTAATGAATCGTGATCAGAAAAAAAATAACGAAAAGAAAAACGGGCGAGTTGCATAACGCAATTTGCTCGTTTTTTCTTTTACAAAACATATATAATAGAACAAAGAGGTGAAAAACATGTCAATCGAATCACTATGGAGCAGCCGTTTCCAACAACATATGCAAAATATCATTACATACTTTGCACGTATGATTAACGGTTTACTATATAGCTTTATCTTTATTTCATGCGTTGGCGCATACTACTATGCTCAGTTTCTAAAAGCATCTCCTTCTAAAGGAATATCTTTACTACTCATCACGATTGTACTTACATTCATTATAACGAGATGCCCTATTCGTACATTTATTCAGAAACCTGACGCTGTCTATTTACTAGCACTAGAAGAGAAATTAACTTCTTATTTCAAAAAATCTCTTCTATACAATTACATCATTCAGCTTTTCCCATTATTATTTACGTTTCTTATTCTCGTTCCGCTTGCACTGCAATCATTACAATTAACGATACCTTTCTTATGTACAATCTTTATCATTTTAATGATTACGAAAGCTTGGAACATATACATACATTGGATGTGGGGTGATCGTCACGAAAAAAATATATGGCTGATTATTCGTATTGCTTGTAACGCACTCCTTATTTACATGCTGTTTTATGCGGCAAATGTTCTCATATTGGGCGGATTACTTTTACTGCTTGCTTTCCTGCTTCTTTATACGAAAAAACAGCCTACAAAACGAATACCATGGGATTACATAATCGAGCAAGAAGAAAAAATGAACGTTCGTTTTTATCAATTTGCTAGCATCTTCACTGATGTTCCGCAACTAAATAAGCAAGTAAATAAAAGAAAATGGCTTACAACTTGGATTGAACCTTTATTACATAAAAAACGAGCAACTTTCTTCTATTTACATACACTCGCATTTTTACGCGGGAATGATTATTTTGGTATATATATTCGCTTAGGGTTGATCGGTGCCTTTGCCTTATATTTTATACCAAACATATACGTAAAAGGCGCTATCGCATATATCGTCCTATATATGATTTCTATGCAGCTCCGTTCCCTATGGAAATATTTTTCGGGAAATATTATTGTAGCATTATATCCAATTCATACTGAAAAACGAATGAATCAATTTCTTCACTTAATCTTTATATTGCTAAGCATTCAGCTCATTATATTTTCAATTGTTATACTCATTGCTACAGGTCAAATTTTACATAGCCTTATCATTATGATTGTCGGGTTACTCTGGATCAAATTTATTATTGTACCAAAAACGAAACAACGCGTTTCTTCGTTTTAACGAAAAGAATTATCTTAAATGCCAAGGAGAAAATAAAGTATCTCCTTGGCTTTTTTATTTTCCCTTCTCAAACAAGAATCACTGGTACAACCAACGTTTTATGATTTTTACATACAAAAACGATAATACATGTTTACATCCTAACAAAAAGGGTATCTATTAATTAACAGCGTAAAGGAGGGGCCTATATTGTGAATAAAAAAATGGAGCAATTGGAACACCACGTTACGGATAATCAACGCAAACATGCTTTAACAACAAACCAAGGAGTAAAAATAGCCGAGGATGAATTCTCTTTAAAGATGGGCTTAAGAGGCCCAACCTTAATGGAGGATTTCCACTTTCGAGAGAAAATGACCCATTTTGATCACGAGCGAATTCCTGAAAGAATTGTTCATGCACGCGGAGTTGGCGCTCATGGTTATTTTCAGCTTTATGAATCTTTAGAGGCATATACAAAAGCAGATTTTCTTACTAACCCTTCAAAAAAGACACCTGTATTTGTACGGTTCTCGACCGTTCAAGGCTCTAAAGGATCCAATGACACAGTAAGAGATGTGCGCGGATTTGCCACAAAATTTTATACAGATGAAGGTAACTATGATTTAGTAGGTAATAATATGCCAGTATTCTTTATCCAAGATGCTATAAAATTCCCTGATTTTGTCCATGCAGTTAAACCAGAACCACATAATGATATTCCTCAGGGAGCTAGCGCTCATGATACATTTTGGGATTTTGTTGCGCACAATCCCGAGTCTACTCATATGGTTATGTGGCAGATGAGCGACCGGGCTATTCCGCGTAGTTTACGAATGATGGAAGGTTTTGGGGTTCATACATTTCGACTTATTAATAAAGAAGGAAAAGCCCACTTCGTAAAATTTCACTGGAAACCTACCCTCGGAGTTCATTCATTAGTATGGGATGAAGCTCAAAGAATTGCTGGGAAAAACCCTGATTTCCATCGTCAAGATTTATATGAAGCAATTGAAAAAGGGGATTATCCAGAATGGGAGCTTGGATTGCAGCTAATTCCAGAAGAAGATGAGCATGCATTTGATTTTGATATTTTAGATCCAACGAAATTATGGCCGGAAGAAGAAGTTCCTGTAAAACTAGTTGGTAAAATGACATTGAACAAAAATGTTGATAACTTCTTTGCAGAAACGGAGCAGGTAGCTTTCCACCCTGGCCATGTCGTACCAGGTATTGATTTTTCAAATGATCCTCTTCTGCAAGGAAGATTGTTCTCCTATACAGATACACAATTATCTCGTTTAGGAGGCCCTAATTTTCACCAAATTCCTATTAACCAGCCCGTATGTCCTTTTCATAATAATCAACGTGATGGCGTGCATCAAATGCAGATTCATCGCGGTCAAACAAGCTATCACCCTAATGGCTTGAATAATAATCAACCAGCAACCGTCCAAGCCGAACAGGGCGGATATGAGCATTATCAAGAAAAGATTGATGGACATAAAATTAGAGGCCGCAGTAAAAGCTTCCTTAACTTTTATTCTCAAGCTAAACTTTTCTACAATAGTATGAACCCTATTGAAAAACAGCACATAAAAGATGCATTTTGCTTTGAAGTTGGGAAGTGCAAATCAGACATGGTGAAGGCAAATGTAATTGCTCTTTTAAACCACGTCGATCGTCAATTAGCAAAGGAAGTCGCTAACATGATTGGAGCCCCTTTGCCTAAAGAAAATCACGAAATAAATTCGGATGCAAAATCACCTGCACTAAGTATGTCCAACACTATTTTTAAAGCTGATTCCAAAAATGTGGCAATTCTATTGAATGGTGACCCAAGCGTCTCCCTTCTGTCCGAATGGATTCAAGCTTTTGTACAACACCGAATGAACTATGGCATCATAGATAATAAAATTCATCATTTCAATGATTCCATTAAAGTAACGGATACTTATACAATAGCAGACTCTGCACTTTTTGATGCGGTATTAGTGTTTAGTAGCGAATCTGTCATTCACCCCCCTGTTTTAGAATTTGCAGAAACTACTTTTAAACACTTTAAACCGATAGCCTATGTCCTTAGCGATCCTCATGCTTTAGACAATAGTAAAATCAAATTAGATGGAGCAGGAATTTACAACTTAACAAACACTTCAATTGAGTCATTTATAGAAGGCATTGCCCAAGGACGATTCTGGAACCGATAATATAATATAAGGAGCGGATTAGAATGAGTAAAAAAATTGCTATTTTAATAACGGATTATTTCGAGGACACAGAATACACAGAGCCAGCAGAAGCTTTTAAACAAAAGGGATATGAATTAACAACTATTGAAACTGAAAAAGGGAAAACGGTACACGGTAAACAAGGAAAAAGTGAAATTGTAATTGATAAAGGTATCGATGATGTTTCTCCAGAAAACTTTGACGCACTCTTCATACCAGGCGGATTTTCTCCAGATATACTTCGTGCGGATGAGCGTTTCGTTCGCTTTAGTAAAGCATTTATGGATACGGAAAAACCGGTTTTCGCTATTTGTCACGGACCCCAATTACTCATCACTGCACAAACACTTGAAGGACGCGATGTGACTGGATATAAATCTATTGAAGTCGATTTAAAAAACGCTGGCGGAAACTTTCACGATAAAGAAGTAGTCGTATGCCAAAATCAGCTGGTCACAAGTAGACAACCTGAGGACATCCCGGCGTTTATTGAAGAATCGTTGCGTATATTAGGATAGCTACTTTGGTTAACTAACCTCCTTTTATTTACATGAAAATAATGAATCAGCCCTCACCAACTGGTCGTTTACAGGAAATCCGACCTCCACAAATAGCGGGATACATAAAAAGAAGGGAATCCAAAAGTTCAGTTTTAATAATCTTTTGGATACCTCCTTTTTTCGTCCCAAAATTTCTAATCACTTTTCATAGGCAGTTCTCATATAGTGAAAATGACTATATCATTCCTATCCATAAGTTAAATCATGCTTTTACACATATATAAATACAAAAGATGGGAGCCTATATTTATGAATAACAATCCACCTTCAACGCCCCCAAATCCAACGGAAACGAATAATAATGAAGTGAGCTTACAAACGTTACGCGTCATCGGACTTATTGTACTAATTAGTGGCTACATATTAGTCACTCTTTCTGAAGTAGGCACATTAAAAAATCTTTTGCTACAGCCAGATACCACTCCGAATTTAGCTGAAGTTGATCCGTTCTAAAAATTATATAAAAAGCGAGTCCCAGTATAACTGGTTCGCTTTTATATAGTTTCATCCAATTTGAGAAACATTTCTCTCCTCCTCATACTTCTCTTTCTCTTTCCCTATCGCTTTCATAAATAATAAAATACTGCTCATACCAACGATAAAATACAGAGCACTCATGCCCCAAGATGCGATAAATGAACCTAGCATAACACCTAATGCCCCGTTCATTTTTGCCACTTGAAAGACCATTCCGTTAATCGCCATATATGAACCTCTCGCCTCATTTGGTACCATATCTGCCATAATAGATTGACGCACTGGCACATACATCATCTCGCCTACCGTTTGGAAAAGCCCTGCAATTAATAAAATCCATAAACTATTGCTCGTTCCGAGTATTGTAAATCCAATTGTATAAATGAATAAGCCGACATATAATATTTTCAAATCGTTGAAGCTTTTCAGCATTTTAATAAGAAGTGCTGAACATAATACAACTAAAATTGTATTCTCTGCAGAAATCCAGCTCAGCATGCGAATACCTGTTAAATCAAACGTAACACCATTCCCGAATAAAAAGTGCACCGTTTCAAATTCCTTCTGCAAACGTACTCCTAAATAATTATTAATTTGAAACTCTAACGATAATGTACATATACTCGCTGCACAAAAAATTAAAAATGCTTTATCTTTCATCACAACTTTATAACTATCCGCCATATCTTTTAATACATTTTTCTTCTCCACCGTTTTCCGTGCTACATACACTTCTTCCATATATACAGCCATCACATATAAAGTAATAACTGCAATCACTGTTAATCCGATAAACAATTGCAATCTATAGTTCTCAAATAGTAATCCGCCAAATATCGCTCCAATCGCAATGGATAAATTAATTGCCCAATAGTTAATGCTGTACATCACTTTTCGATTTTCAGGTGTACTTACATCAATTAACATTGCCTCTGTCGCAGGGTTCATAAGTCCAGATCCTAAACTATTCACTAACATAAATATAAATGTTAGCCACGGTGAATCTACATAATCGGAATTCGCAATCCCCATACAAGCAATGGAAATGACTTGTATACTTTGACCGATAATCATCACCTTTTTACGACCAAGCCGGTCTCCAACATATCCACCGTATAAACCAATTACTAACGAAGCTATGACATTAATAAGTAGTAACGCACCAGCAATCGCACTACCTAACTTTATTGAAAAATAAATCGCCATAAATGGAAAAATCATCGTGGATACAGTACGTGTTAAAAACGAAGTTATAATTCTAATCTTTATATTTCGATGCATACTCCAAAATCCCATTGTTTCCCCCTCCTTATGCTTACTTATTTTACTTTGAAAAAAAGGAAGAAAAAGGTTAGAATATTCTAAAGAGTTTCCCCTTTTATAATAGAAGGAAGTGTATATATGAAAATTATGGACTATTACATTAGACTAAGACTACATGCACAAGATCAACAACATATGCGAAATAGCTTACAAGAATTAGCGGATGTTTTATATTGCAGTACGAAAAACATAAAGATTTTATTAAAGAAAATGAGCGAGGAGCAATTAATTCACTGGACTCCAGGGCGAGGCCGCGGGAATAAAACGGAAATTCTATTTATACATAATTTCGTAGAAGCGATTGAGTCCTATACAGATGAACTGTTAGCGCAAGAAAAATTAAAAGATATCTTTCTTCTTTTAAAAGAACCCCTACCCCTTGCACTTCAAAAAAAGATAGAAAATAAACTACATCATCATTTTGGATACGAACCTTCAAATGATATGTACGACATATTAAAGATTCCTATATCGAGAAAGATATTCCCCTTAGATCCGGCTTTTGTGGCTGTAACTACAGAGAGCCATCTTACGAGTCAAATTTTTGACACGTTAGTCGTTTATAACGATGTTACGGGAAAAATGGAACCACACATTGCGCATACGTGGGAATTAAGTGAAGACGGGCTGACGTGGACTTTTTATTTACGAAAGGATGTATATTTTCATAACGAAACAGTTTTAACTTCTAAAGATGTACGATTTTCATTTGAAAGACTAAAAGAAGTTCACTCTCCTTTTGAATGGTTAACAGAAGAAATTGTTCAAATTGAAACGCCATCACCACTGCAAATTCGATTTCATTTAGCAAAACCAAATTTATTTTTCTTACACTATGTAAGTTCCATACAATTAGCAATTTTACCGCGTGATGTGAGTATCCAAAATCATCATTACATAGGTACTGGACCTTTCAAACTTGCTCATTACTCTGAAGATAATATCGTGCTCGAAGCGTTCACTCATTATTTTAAAGAGCGCGCGTTATTAGACCGTATTGAATTTTGGGGTATTCCTGATCATGTACAAATCGATGCTGATTATGAACTACCAAACGAAGAGGAAAATGAAAGGCATGATATACAAATAGAAGAAATAGGTTGTATTTATGCTAGCTTCAACTTTAAAAAACCTGGTCCTCATCACGACATTTACTTTCGAAAGGCTTGGAGAGAACTATATGATGTTGAAACGATACTTCGTAGCATAGAGGGTAGACGAACAATTGCTGCATCAAGCTTTTTCCCTGAAAGAAGCCGCCAAGCTACTAAAAGGTCCTACTCTTTAGAAAAAGCAAAAGAGTATTTAAAAAAGAGCACTTATAATGGAGAGACGATACATATTTACTTCTTCGCATTTAAAGATAGTGCAAATGATGCATATTTCTTAAAAGAACGATGTGAAAGTTTAGGTATACAAGTAGAGCTTCACCCATTTCCCGTTTCAGATTATATGAATCGCTCTATTGATAAACATGCTGATATTATTTTCATGGGAGAAGTATTTGCTGCCAATCATGAAATTGCATTCTTAAATGTATTTAAAAATAAAAGTTGCTTCGTAAATCGGTTCATGGACCCGCACTACGAAAAACAAATTAACTGTTTACTAGATACATTTTTACTAGAAGAGAATAAAGAAAAGCGCTATGAACTCATGTATGAGATCGAAGAATTTTTACAAACAGAACACATCATTTTATTTAACTATCACGTTTTAAAAAGAAAAACATACCCTTCTTCTTTAAAAAATGTAACAATTGATTCATTCGGCTGGGCAAATTTTGCGAAGTTATGGGTACAGCCATCCACTTATTAAATTATGTGGGCTTTTATAAAAGGAGAAAAACATGAAACACACCTTAGAAAAAAGACTTTCCTATCTATACACAGGTGAATTATTTTCAGTCATTACTTTTATTTTCACAAGTTACTTACTTAATTATGCTTATCCTACGTTACATTTATATTCCCTGTATTCTTTTTGGGTCTCATTTCTTCTTTTAGAGTTTATCTTATTACAAGGAGTAATTTACTGGTACGTAAAGTGGAAACGACTAAAAAAAGAGAAAACATCTGTTACGCCCATTAGGATGATTCAATATTTAAAAATACTTAAAAAGATTAATATAGCATTCACTATCACGGGATTTATTACGTTTACTATTGATGTTGTAATTTTGTATCCCGACTTACCTTTAGGCGGGGTATCATTCATCCTATTTATTTATATTTTTGCATTACTTGAGTACATTAACTATTATCATACTCAGCTTTCATACAATAACATCTCTGATATGAAACATTTACTCAAATCAAAAAAACTAAAACAGTCCTGTATAAGTAAAGATTTTCAACGTATTTCATAAGAGAGAAGGGACTACCTCCTTAGTAGTACCTTCTTCACAATACAAACTATTATTGAATTATTTCATCTAAGTGATCTTTCAAGTTTAATAAAAACTTCTCAATATCCGGATTCTTTACCACATCATAACAAGCAAAACTCTTTAACGGACTCATCCCAAGAAACTTCTGCACGCGGTGTAAATGACTAAGCGTTGATTCTAGACTTTCCCCTTCAAAGAACTTCGTCTTATCTCCAAATGAATTTTCAGGTGCATTCCAAGTTGTAGAGAACATATACTCTTTCTCTGTTAATAAACCACCTGTTCCGTATTCATCTGCACCTTTAAAGAACAAACCGTATTCATATACTTCATCCATATACGTTTTAAATAATCCTGGAACACTAAACCAATAAATCGGTGTTTGATAAATCACAACATCAGCCCATAAAAATTTATCTTGTTCTTCTTTAATACTATAGCCATCTTGAATCGTTGTTGTTTTCACTTGATGGTCCTCGCTTAATACCGTCACCATATGATCCACTAACGTTTTATTTAATCGTCCTTCCTTTGTACCGTATTTTTCATGTCCATTTATAATAAATATATTTTTCATCGTTTTCCTCTCCCCTACTCTATTCCTCACTTATTAACCCAAGTTGCTGTTTCAACGTAAGATTATCTTCTAAATGCCAGTCTTCCGTAATCTTTCCGTCTTTCACATGCAAAATATCTATTGCAGAAAAGCTAATATTTTTACCGTTATGCGTTCCTGTAAAAGAAAGACGAGCTGTTACTTTATCACCGACGACTAATAAATCTTCAATCTCGCAATGTATATTAGGAACGACTTTACGAAAATTTTGTGCTGCAAACTTTAACCCTTCAACACCTTGTGGTCGCCCTTTTGGCAACGTATTATCGAAGAAATTTTCAGTAACAGTCTGCGGAATAAGTTCCTCCTTACCTGTATCCCAAAATGCATAAAAACGCTGCGCCGCATGAACCATTTCTGTCGCTTCTTTTTTACTTAGTGAGGGATCAATTGTCATTGCTTTTGGCTTTGGCATTTCTTTTAATAACTGAACTTCCGTTTTTTGTTCCACACCACATGCTACGAGCACAATACAAATAACAAACAAACTAAGAAACCCAAACAACTTTTTTATCCCCATGAAAATCACCACCTCCTCCTCTAAATCCTTTGTATTTCGTATTGCTATTGTATATGCACTAACTTTCTTTATGGAAGTAGTGATATTTTTTTCATATAGTTACCAAAAGTATAGTTTTGTGATACTATAAAGCAAATTCATTCAAAAAAATTTTATGGAGGCTAGTTCCATGAACAATATAGATCCAGTTGAATTAACGAAAGGTTTACCTGGCATACCTTGTCCCATCGCTAAAACCCTTGATGTAATCAGTACAAAATGGACGTTTTTAATCATTCGTGATCTTCTTATCGAAGGAACATTACGCTTTAGTGATTTACAAAAATCAATGGACGGGATTAGTCCGAAAACATTATCACTTCGACTAAAAGAATTAGAATCTCAAGGCATTATAACGAGAAAAGTATATCCAGAAGTTCCGCCTCGTGTAGAGTACACATTAACGGATAAAGGAAAGCAATTAGAGGGCATATTTATTGAATTAAAACGGTTTGGATTAAGCTTATAAAACAAAACCCCTTACCGTCGTAAGGGGTTTTATTACTTCGCAAAACTTTCAGCTAACTGTTTCTCTCTCCACATAAATGTAATAGCGAGACCCACTATTAAAACAACTCCTGAAAATGCATATGGATAATGAATGTTCATATCAAATAATATTCCGCCCATTGCTGGTCCTGCGATATTTCCTAAACTCGTATAAGTCGAGTTCATACCAGCAACGAATCCTTGCTCTTTTCCAGCTGCTTTTGATAAAAACGTCGTTAAAGCTGGACGAAGTAAATCAAATGCAAGGAAAATGAAACATGTAACGAGAAGTACAATCCAATAATTAAAGACTACAGTTGAAACGAACGCTAATACTGCACCTACAATTAAACATATTTGAATTAACACTTTTTCACCGAATATATCAACCAATTTACCAAACATAAATACTTGCACAACTACCCCAAAGATTGAACTAATTGTAATAATTGCCGCAATATCTTTTGGTGTAAACCCAAACTTATGATCAGAAAACAGACTAAACACAGTTTCATATGCTGATAAACCGAATGCAAGTACAAATACGATAATAAATGCGATTGCATACATTGGATGCAATGATTTCTTTAAATCACCAATAAAGCTTGATTCCTTCGTATTAGAAGAAATCTCTGCAAGCTCTTCTTTCGTTAACGGTTCTTTTAAAATAAAGATCGAAATGACACATGCTATAAAAGCAATTGCAGCTGCAACGAAAAACGGCACACGTATACCGTATTCTGCAATAAATCCGCCGATTCCAGGTCCTATAATAAAGCCGGTACTAATAGCAGCAGATAAATAGCCCATCGCCTTTGGACGTTCCTGTATAGATGTAATATCCGCAACATATGCCGTAACACCAGGCATGATAAAAGCAGCACTAATTCCGCCTAACACCCTCGCTGCATAGAGCATCCATACATCAGTTCCTAATCCGAAAAGAAGCTCTGAAACACCAAAAATAAATAATCCAATGATGATCATTTTCTTCCTACCATAAAGATCGACCCACCGGCCTGTAATAGGTGAAGCAATAAGCTGAGCCATTGCAAACACTGCAACGAGATATCCCATCGTCTTACCTGTTAAACCCATATCATTCATAAAGGACGGCATAACCGGAATGATTAATCCAATCCCTAAAAAAGCGATAAATATATTACTCAAAAGAATGACCAATACCATCTTTTGTTCTTTTATCGGTTTTTTCACTTTTAACACCTCTTCCCGTAAGCTCCTCTCAAAAAATAATGCCCAAGAAGCTTTTTCTTTATCCTGCTATTTGTGGGCTAATCATGAGTAGAGATGCCCCTACTCGTTAGAATTTCACTGTATCCTTCCACACATACATACGCATTAGGTGAATGACTATCATTCAGTTTTCCTCAAAAATGAACCTACCTTCTCAGACAGGTTCATCTCACTATTTCTTTATATGTAATGCATGTGTTAAAAAATCTAGTACTTCTGCCTTTTGTAACTCGACTTGCTCATCATCTTTATGATCATATAAATACACTTGTTCCGCTGCTGATTCAACTAGAGCGATAAATAACTTCGCTGTTCGCTCTGCGTGAACCGAATCACGAATTTCACCAGCTTCTTTCGCCCCACTTAAAAATTCACTTAGCCACATATAAAGAGGCTCATACACAGCTTCCCATTCTTTTATATGTTCTGTAGATGCAAGTCCTGCATACATTAAAGCTTGTATTTCACGATATTCCTCTATGAAGTGAAACACCGCATCTATTACTTGCGTTACTTTACTTGAGAAAGGCGCATCGTTTTGAACTTTTTCTTTTACTGCAAGTATCATCTTTTCAACCATCACTTCTGCTATTGCAGGCATAACAGATAACTTAGAAGGAAAATATAAATAGAAAGTTCCTTGTGCAATGCCAGCTAATTTCACGATATCAGAAATCTTCGTTTTTTCAACGCCCTTTTCCTGAAATACTTCAATCGCTGCATAGACAATTTTCTCTTTTTTATTCATCATCTAAACCCTTTCACACGCGTATTGAATGACTGTCACTCATTTTATAAGATAATCGATTGTACTGTCAATGATAGTGAACTTTGCGAGGAAATCATTTTTTTCATAATAAAATCTCCTAACAAAAAATTAGGAGATAAAAATGCCAAATACCTTTAAGAAAGAGCCTTTAACCCTGTCACGCCGCATACAATAAGAGCTACACTAATGATACGTGCTTTACTTTTCGACTCACCAAACAGGAACATGTTTAATAAAACGGCACCTGCTGTTCCAATACCAATCCAAACCGCATACGCGACACTTACTTGTAAAAATAAGAAAGATGTATACAAGAATGCAAAGGATGTAGCAAACCCACCTATATAAAGTGCACCATTTGCTAACGTTTTATCTTTACTATACATTTTAAGACCGATCACACCGACTATTTCACTAATTGCAGCACAAAATACGAAAAACCAACCCATTTTTAAGCAGCTCCTTCCACAGTTTCTTCCTTATTATCAGCTAGCTTTAAACCGATAACGCCAGCTACAACCATCACGATAAAGAATAATTTTCCTACACTGAAACTCCCGCCAAAAAGGAAGACATCCATTAAGAAAGTACCTACCGTACCAGCTCCGGCGAACACAGCATATACGGTCCCTGTTGCAAGATGTTCACACGC
Organism: Bacillus cereus group sp. MYBK101-2; assembly: GCF_051918845.1. NCBI lineage: Bacteria > Bacillati > Bacillota > Bacilli > Caryophanales > Bacillaceae > Bacillus > Bacillus cereus group sp. MYBK101-2. The sequence goes on from NZ_JBQAIE010000011.1 coordinate 73,459, forward strand.
TTTAGAAAGGAAGTGAAAATCAACAGCGATAACTCCTAAAATGATAATCCAATGCCACCACGTATTGGCCGTATTAAAACCAAACACCCAAAAAATTTCAAAGATACATGTTAATATGACATATAACCAAGCTTTATTTTTCATACCTCTCACCTCTCATGACTGACTATCAGTCATTTTTGTTTTAAAAAAATATGCTCTTTCCTCACTACTATATATAAACAACTATCATCCTCATTTACCTTTTGTATTTGTTCCGTTTTCAAACTAACTACATCCTGACACAGAAAATGACTGAATGTCATTCATATGTATTGTACATGAATATTTTAAAAACTGTCAATGCCGAAAGTTTATTTAAAATTTCTTTCATCCGATTTGTATATTTCCTAATAATCTGTCAATACTGCTAGTAACATAATATTTTCTCCACTCCCCCTTGGAGAGATCCCTTAAATAGAGCAGTTAGCTTTTGCTAGCTGCTCTTATTTCTTTTGCTTCACCCAACATACCGAATCATTGCCACCTCATCACAATAATCAACCTTTGGACAATGTCTACAATCAATCCATACTTTCTCTGGCAATGCCTCTCTATTCACAAAATCAAACCCGCACTTTTGAAAAAATTCCGTTTCATATGTTAAAGAAATAACTCTACTCACTTTTATTTTCGCTGCCTCATTTATTACATGGTTTACTAACATACGTCCGATACCTTTTCCTGCATATGTATGCGAAACGACTAACGACCGTACTTCTGCAAGGTCCTCCCCTAATACATGTAAACCAGCAACTCCAACGATTTTCCCCTCTTCTTTCATAACATATAAACATTGTAAATATTGATAGAGAGACAAAAGAGAACGCGGTAAAACTACCCCCTCTTTTGCATAAACTTCAATGAGACTATAAATTTCTTTCACATCACTCGTAACCGCATTACAGATTTTCATATGCTATCCCCTTGCCCCCGATATTAATATTTATAACTCAAAATGAATTTTAATACACAATTTTATATAATAATACATCTCTCTTTTCTTCTCGTCAATCACTTTATACAAACAAAAAACCAAGCAATCTAATCGATGCTCGGTTCCTCATTTCGTATCGGTAATACCGTCGAATATTTAATTTCACGAAGTGCTAAACTCGTCTGTATCCTTGTAATACCAAGCTTATTTAGCTTTCTAATAAACTGTTCTAGTTCTTTACGATCACGATTTGCAACCTTTAATAAATAATCATACTCCCCTGTTAAACAGTGACATTCTAACACTTCCGGCATCGCTTCTAATTCTTTTTCCAACACTTCAAGTTTATCCGATTGATGAATATTCGTACTCATAAAAATGAAGCATAACAAATCAAAACCAAGCTTTTCTTGGTTTAAAATGGCTACTTGCTTATCAATGAATCCTTCTCCATCTAATCTTTTTATTCTCGCATGCATCGCAGCTGGTGATAAATTAACACGTCGCGCAAGCTCTGCATTACTTACTTGTGACTCCTTCTGTAATATATCTAAAATTTGTACATCTAAATCATCCAACACTTTAATAACAGACGACTCCATTATAATTCCCCCTTATTTCTTACCGATGATTATTCGAAAAAACACCTTATAACTTATATAAAACTGAACATCTTTCTTTAAATATTATTCATAACAAAACATTTTATCGATTTTTATCCATTATACAAAAGAATATATTACACAATGAATAAAAATGTTAAAATTATTTACAATTCACATTGATTACAACAAAGGGGATTTTAATATGCCTTATTTTTATGTCTTTTTACTATTATTAACGAGCTTATTATGGGGAGGAAATTTCGTCGTTGGGAAATCACTCGTTGATCACGCATCTCCAATGACACTTACAAGTTTAAGATGGATAATTGCGATCGTTTGTTTATTACCAATGGTTTGGTTTAAAGAAAAGAAAATCATTCCACCACGCGCTGCGATACTCCCGTTAATACTAATGGGCATTTCAGGGGTTGCTCTTTTTAACATCTTTCAATTTCTAGCATTAGAAAAAACATCCGCAACAAATGTAGGGCTTATTTCTACATTAAATGCGATTTCAATTGCACTATTTTCAGTATTATTTCTAAAAGAAAAAGTAAACACACTTCAAATTCTATCCATGATTCTTTCATTCTTTGGGGTTATTCTTGTCCTATTAAAAGGTGATTTTTCACTTTTATTTTCATTACACTTTAATAGCGGAGATTTATGGATGATTGCGGCAGTTTGTATTTGGGGAATCTATTCTGTTTGTAGTAAATGGGCAACAAAAACAACTACACCGCTCATGGCGACGCTTTACTCTGGTATTTTCGGTGTTATTTTATTACTACCATTTAACATAGGGAGCTTCACTGTTACAAATATCAACACTTCTTTTATAACATCACTTTTATATACTGGACTCATTTCCACAGTTCTTTGTATGGTATTTTGGAATGTTGGCGTACAAAAATTAGGAGCAACTACATCCGGCATTTTTCTAAACTTCAACCCCATTTTCACAGCTATTTTAGCATTCCTTTTCCTCGGAGAAGAATTAACGTGGATTCAAATTTTAGGGACAATGATCGTTGTGACAGGATGTTATTTATTTTCTCATTTCAAAACAGTTGCCGTTCAGCCTGTTAGACCTTTAATGCGAAAACATTCTTAATGAAAAAACATCGTCATCTGGGTTGGCGATGTTTTTATTTTCTCTTCATTTCTTTTATATACTGCTTTTCCTCTTCTGGCGATAAACGTTCCGTCGCCTTGCCAGTATCTCCACCTTGAAGGCTCCATAAAAAGTTATGCTCCTCAACAGTTTGAGAAAAATCTCCTTTTTCCCATCTATTTATAATAGAAAATAACTTCATTTTATATTGAAAACCTGTGCTATTTTCAATATCTCTTTTCACATTAGAAATTTCCTTGTTTGTCATTTCTACAAATCCCCATTTTTCAGAGGATTTTACCTTTTGGTGTACCATTTTGTGCATAGTAGAAATAATTTCACCTTCACTAACTTGCGGAGATTCTTCTGCAACTTTCTTCTCTTTTTCGTTTGCCACTTGCTGGGTTTGAATATTTTTATTTTCTTTTTCCACATATGCAAGCAATTTCTTTCCGCCAACTATAGACGAGAAAATTATTATAATTGTAATGCATATACCTACGCCCCATTTAAAAAGCATTAACTCTTCATCGCTTCTCTAACAAGATGACTATCTACATATTGCTTAAACTTCACAATTTTTCCGTTCTCAAGTTGCCATACATGAACAAATTCTGCTTCAAATGATTTTCCCGTTTCTTTATAAACTCCTGAATACATACCTTCAGCAATAATTACATCTTTTCCGCTTACTTCATGATATGTATTTACACTTGCTTTATAATCATCCCATTCTGATCCTAATCGGCTAAATACATTTTCCATTATTGCTTCTACACCGATATAAGTTCCCCCGTATGGGAATCCTTCTGCCTCTGTCCATTCTACTTTTTCAGAGAGGGCTTCCGCTAAATGTTTTGCATTCGAAGAAGCTGATCCTTCATATGTACTTCGAATTATTTCTAAATTTGATTTAGACATGTTACTTCCTCCCGTTTTATTTATTTTTCGCACAAGGTGTAACCAGTTTCGTTACAACTTGTGCGAAAAAATATTTAAATTATTTTATTCTTAATCTATACGTTGTAATTATTATAGTTACAATAATGATTCAAGTCAACAATTTATAAATAAAATCTACTTCGTTTTCATTACTTTCTCTTTTAAGAAACGATCTACATATCCTTCTGCTTTTACAACGAATAAATACGCACCCATTGATAATAATGCAAGGTCTAATTCATATCCTGGATTCTTTCCATCTCCTAATAAACCTGCTGCTCCATTTACCTTTACGATAGCTCCAGCTAAAATTAGTGCAAATAACAATCCTACATATCGTACGCCTAAACCGATAATTAATAATATACCACCAACTAATTCAACTGTTGCTACGCCATACGCTAGACCACCCGGTAAGCCAATGCTTGTAAACCAGCCTGCTACGTTATCGATACCTGATTGAAACTTCGCTAAACCATGTGCAAAGAACGTTACTCCTAACACGATACGAATAATTAAATTCCCAATATATTGATTCATTTTTTTCTCTCCTTTTTGTTTTGTTATGGTGAACTTTTATTTACAAGTCAAAACAATACGGTATTTCATTTCATTCGTCAAATACTTTTTTAAAGAAAACAAAAAACATTATCCCTTTTACGGATAATGTTTTCCTACAAAGTAGCGTTAATTCAAGCTTTTACTCTATCGCACAAAAAAATTGAAACATTTTTCCAGCGCCAACATACGGCAATAAAGAAATATCCTCTTCTACAACCATGCCAACAACGTTCACTTTCTCATCTACAGGCAAATCATGTATAGCAACTTGCATCTCTCCAGCATATCTACCGTACAATTCATTATCAATTGTAATGCTACCTTTCTTTCTTGAAATGGTATGAATCGGCTGTAAAATCACTTTATGTTCTTCTCGCGATTCTACTGAGCGAATGACATCACGAGCTGGATCTAGTCTATTTGTATGCACTTGTTCCACTATTTTTAATACTTCTTTATCAGTTATAAACGATTTGTACCGCAGCGGAATAATCCCTCTACTCGCACTCGCTATCTCTTGTACACTTTCTAGACTTCCGCTTATATCCCCGATTAACACCTTATCGACACCACAATCTTGTACAAGTTCTAAATACGCTTCAAGCGGGCGCATATTGCGGTGCTTTTCTAACGTTGGTAATCCTTCATATAACGGCCCCCGTTTCTCCCCATCCCCTGGAATAAATGCCATCGTTTTTATTCCGCACGCATGTAAATATTCGTTTTGTTTTTGTAAAAAGGACTTTGCTAGTCCTGTTTCTGGGCGCGGGTAAAAATTATGCCACGCTTCTACATTCTCGACCCGTATCTTTTCAGTAATTAACTCTTTCCAAAATGAATCTGTAATCGTACTCGCATTTAAAGCTACTTTCATCTTGTGAGATACGCGTGCGATTTCTTTTGGCGTGATGCCATAGTCCATTCGTAAACCAGTAATTCCCCACTCTACTAACTCTTCCACATTTTCGTACGTCATTCCTAAATGGTGTAGTGATTTTTGGGAAACATCAACCATTAATTCCATTTCATTTTCAAGAGCCTGTTTCCCAAGTATTTGAATTAACTCTTTATACGTATTTGGATCATCTTCTGGTATATGAAGTGATGTAAAAATAGATAAAAATCCGTTTTTCTTCGCTACTTTTAGCCATTCTTCTTGTTTCTTTACTCGCTCTTTTGAAAGATAAATTGATACTCCTAGCATATGAATCTCCCTTTCTATGAATAAAAAAGAGAAAGGAATCCCTTTCTCTATATGTTTTCTGCCATTTCTTCTTTAAATCCGAAGAAGTACGTAAAGATGAAGCCGAAAGTATATGCCACTACTAATCCAAGGAAATATAATAAATATTTATTATCAGCAATTAACGGAATTAATGATAATCCGGATACACCGATTCCGAGTGCAGCCGTTTTCATAACTGCTTGGAATGCACCGCCGACAGCTGCCCCTAAACAAGCGGTAAGAAACGGTTTCCCAAGTGGTAATGTAACCCCGTATAATAACGGTTCGCCAATTCCTAAAAATCCAACTGGTAATGCCCCTTTAATTACGTTACGAAGTCGTTTATTTTTTGTTTTTACAAAAACCGCAATGGCTGCACCTACTTGACCAGCTCCAGCCATTGCGAGTACTGGTAATAAAGGTGTTACGTGCGTTTGATTAATAAACTCCATATGAATCGGTGTTAAACCGTGATGTAATCCGACCATAACGAGCGGTAAAAATGTTCCTGCAAGTACTGCTCCCGCAAACGCGCCACCAATACTTAAAATACCATTAATTCCGCTCGTAATTCCTTCAGATAAGAAACCTGCTACCGGCTGAATGGCTAACATCGTTACGATACTTACGACTAACACAGTAATAAGTGGCGTTATGATAATATCAACTGCATTTGGTACAGCTTTTCGAACTTGTCTTTCCACTACAACCATAAGCCACGCTGCAAAAATAACTGCAAACAATCCGCCCCGTCCGGGTACGAGCGCTTCACCAAATAACTTTACGTTCGCCATCGCTGGATTGAAAATTAAAATACCAGCAATTGCCCCAAGAACTGGAGTCCCGCCAAACTCTTTCGCTGTATTCCAACCGACTAAAATGCCTAAGAATGTAAAGATACCGCCGCCAATAAGTAGTAACATTTGTAGCCATGTTGCATTCGGATCAGCACCTGCGTTTTTCGCAAAGTTAGCAACCCCATTTATAATACCTGACGCAACAAGACCCGGAATTAACGGAATGAAAATACTTCCTATTTTTCTTAAAAAGTTTTTCACCGGTGTATTATTTTTCTTCTTCATCTCTGACTTCATCTCTTGCCCAAGATCTTCAAGGTGATGATCTGCCACCTCACCAATTCGCAGTCCCGTTAAACCTTCCATCTCTGCTGCTACTTTATTTACCGTTCCCGGACCAACGACAACTTGAAGCGTCTCATCTTCAATAACGCCCATAACCCCTTCAACCTTTTTTAAAAGGTCCATGTTTACTTTACTTTCATCATGAAGCGTTAATCGTAGTCTCGTCATACAATGAGCAATGCCACGAATATTTTTTACTCCCCCAAGTTGCTCTGAAATTTCTCTGGCCATTCTCTCTTCTTTCTTCATAATAGAATCCCCCTCCCTATTATTTTATAGTGCCTTCTTCACAAACCCTTTCGCTTCTTTTAGTTTCTCCAGTGCTTCCCCATACTCACACTGCAATAACACCATAACAATCGCAGCTTTCACATTACGTTCTGCTTTTTCATAATACTCCGCTGCTACTTCATAACTAACACCTGTTGCTTCCACAATAATTCGTTTTGATCGTTCTATTAACTTTTCATTTGTAGATTGAACATCTACCATTAAGTTTTTATATACTTTCCCTACACCAATCATAGATGCTGTTGAAATCATATTGAGCACTAGTTTTTGCGCTGTACCAGCTTTCAAACGCGTTGATCCTGTTAAAATTTCTGCGCCTGTTTCTACTTCCACGTTTAGTTTTGCATATTTACTTATTTCAGCATTTTTATTACAGGAGATACTAGCTGTACTCGCTCCTACGCTATTCGCGTACTTCAAGCCACCAATTACATAAGGAGTTCGACCACTTGCTGCAATTCCAATCACTGTATCTTTCTCATTTAATCCAATACTTTTTAAATCTTCTTCCGCTAACTCTTCGCGATCTTCGGCACCTTCTACCGCTTTAGTAAACGCTTTCAACCCACCTGCTATAAATCCTTGCACCATTTTATCATCTGTGCCAAATGTCGGCGGACATTCCACTGCGTCCAAAATACCTAAACGGCCACTCGTACCAGCCCCAATGTAAATTAATCGGCCCTCTTCTTCGAAAGATTTAATAACAGTCTGCACAACTTTTTCAATCTGCTCTATTTCATTTTCAACTGCTAATGCAACAGTTCGATCTTCTTCATTCATACTTTGCAGAACTTCTTTTATGCTCATCTCATCTAAATTCATCGTCTTCTCATTACGATGTTCTGTCGATAAATTTTCTAACATATTCCCACCTACTTTGAAATTTAATTTCATACTTTCATTATAACTTTAAGAAATTTAAAATCAATATTACTTTATTATTTTATGAAATTTAATTTCTTTTCATGACGAATTTATGTCCGTCCGTATGCAAAAAAGATGGGTTTCCCCATCTTCTCATTTCAGCTTCCGTAATCGCAAAGCTTCTTCTCTTGTTTCCATAAATTGATCTAGCACTTTATTACCAATGCGATTAAAGGTAATCACATATAGAGCATCTATCATGTTCAATTGCGTCATTCTTGAAGCAATACTTGCAATGCGATGATCTTGTTCTACATCTGGCATACAAAGACGAATATCCGCCTCTTTATATAACGGCGATGATTGATCAAGCTTTGTAATCGCAATAACTGTTGCACCCTGTCTCTTCGCATATTGCGCCATTTCAAGTACATCTTTCGTACGACCAGATGTTGAAATCGCCACAAATATATCGCCTTCTTTTAAATTCGTCACAAGCGGCAACATCATATGAAAATCAGACAGCATCATCGCTGTAAATCCGAGCCTTGTAAATTTATAAGCCCCGTCCATCGCTGGAGTAGCTGATCCACCGACTCCGTAAAATATAATTTTATCCGCATTTACAATACGATCTGCAGCTTTCTCAAGTTCTTTTTTATCTATCGCCGTAACGCTCGCCTCAATTGCAGCTTTATTCACATACGTAACTTTATTAAACAAGTCGTACGGTCCATCTTCCGTATTCATCACTGAAAAATCGTTAATATTATAATCAGCAATCGTTAATTCGCGAACGAGCGCGATTTTAAATGCTTTAAAACTTCCGATTCCAATCGACTTACAAAAGCGAACAACACTCGCCTCACTTGCGCCTGCATTCGTTGATACTTCTTTCGTCGTTAAGTTCGGAACAATCTCTGCATTCTCCGTTATGTACATGGCAACCTTCTTTTCAGCTGGTGAAAATTGATCCATATTACTTTCAATTTTAAATAGTAATGTTGAAGTTTTCACTATTTAACCTCCACTTCTTACGGTTGCGTATATTCTCTACTCTCATTTACACCATATAGATAAAAACCATCATTACCAGGTGGATGGTGAACAATTACAGTTCCATCCCTTTTTTATATAGCGTTATTTCACCTTAAAATCGGTATTTTCCCCATCCATGTATCCAAACTGCACAGTCAGGTACAAAAGCAGTCTACTTATAGTCTTTCGGGTTTTCATCTTCTACATAGGAAGAAAAAATAGAAACCGGAAAATCTTTCGCTTTTGATTCTTTCCATGCAGTAAACGGTGTACATACTGCAATAATTATGATTATACCGATAACCTTCCCTCTCCTCGTCATATTACATACATAGATTTTACCATAATTACAACCTATTCAAGCTAATGACTATTGCTTTTTACTATAAAAAAGAGCTTATCTACTTCAGATAAGCCCTTCCTCTCTATACAAAATACTTCTTCAAAAGCGGCGGGGTAATAATCGTTGTCAATATAACAACAATAACAATCGCTGTGAAATTTTCTTTCGCTAGTAAATTCGCCGCCAGTCCATTTGCAGCAATAATAAGTGCTACTTCACCACGCGATACCATTCCCGCACCAATACTAATAGAAGATTGAAGGTTGAATCCTGTTAGTCTTGCTCCTAAACCTGATCCAATTAACTTTGTGAAAATCGCAATGAGCGTCATAATGATAATGAACCAAAGCTGACTTCCGATACCTTGAAATGTAATTTCCATTCCGATACTTACGAAGAACACTGGCACAAATATCGCATACGCAATCGGTTCAATTTTATGTTCTACTTCGTGCTTATACTCTGTTTGAGAAATGGCAATTCCGGCTGCAAATGCTCCAATAATACCTGCAATTCCCATCATTTCACTGTAATACGAAAAAGAGAAACAAATAATAAGAGCCGCGCTAATTAACGCTTCTGTTACACGAAGCGGCACGAGCATTTTCATAATCCAAGGAACAACTTTCCATGCAATAAAAACAATGCTAACAAAGAAGATAATTTTCTTTACGATAACAAGTGTTATATTCACATCTTGCGTTCCTAAAAAGCTCATAACAAACGCTAATAAAATAACGACGATGACATCATCAAATACAGCAGCACCTAAAATCGTTGTACTTTCTCTCGTATTCATTTTTCCTAAATCTCTTAGCGTTTGCACTGTAATACTAACTGACGTTGCGCAAAGTAATAACCCTAAAAAAATGGCATGAGATTGTATTAATCCAAACAGCAATCCTGTTACATAACCACCAATGAAAGGAAAAATAATTCCACCAGCCGCTACTGCAAATGATGATTTCAAATTCCGATTTAACTCTTCTAAATCTGTTTCAAGTCCCGCCATAAACATAAGTAGTAAAACACCAATCTCACTCAATTCATCAATAAGTTCAGAACTATTAATAATACCGAGTACAGCTGGACCGATAATAATACCAACAATTAATTTCCCAAGTACAGAAGGCTGGCCGAGTCTCACACTAATATCACCAGCTAATTTCGTACAAAGTAAAATGACGACAAGTTCAAAATAAAATAGCATAGCATCTTCTCCTACTTTAACTTTAATCAGCGGGTTTTCTCCATCCGAATAGATTGGTAATCCCCGTCCATTCCTGCAAGTAGTTTCCCCTATTCATTCGCATTTTATTTGTCACATTTTCATTTGACAAAATATTCTGAATTATAATAAAATGAACCCAGCAATTCCAAAAACTATATACCATAACTGTACCTCCATTTACTTACATACTCTTTTCTAGTGGGCTCATACTACACTCGCGGTTATGGAAATGAAAAACGGGGGGAGAGTCCAAAGTGAAGTCATTATTACGAAAAAAAGCGCTTAGTACTGAATCACCACGGCAACTACAAAGAACATTAACCGCACTTGATTTAACGTTTTTAGGAATTGGCGCCGTAATTGGGACAGGGATATTTGTATTAACAGGTATTGTTGCAGCGAAACATTCTGGTCCTGGTATTATGCTATCATTTCTTATTGCTGCATTTACTTGTGCTTGTGTAGCCTTTTGTTATGCTGAATTTGCTTCTTCTATTCCTGTCTCAGGAAGTGTGTATACTTACGCATACATGACAGTCGGAGAAGTCGTCGCCTTCATCGTCGGATGGTGTTTAATGCTCGAATATTTACTTGCCGTTGCAGCAGTAGCTGTCGGTTGGTCTGGTTATTTACAATCTTTACTACAAGGATTTAACGTCCATCTTCCCGCCATAATCGCCTCGGCCCCTGGCGTAGGAAAAGGTGGTCTCATCGATTTACCAGCTGTTTGTATTTTACTACTCATTACAGGCCTTTTAAGTTTTGGTATACGTGAAAGCGCACGCATTAATAACATTATGGTTCTTATTAAGTTAGCCGTTATTATCGCCTTTATCGTAGCAGGTGCAAAATATGTAAAACCTGAAAATTGGACGCCGTTCATTCCATTCGGGTACGACGGTATTATTACTGGAGCTGCTACTGTATTCTTCGCCTTCTTAGGCTTTGATGCAATCGCAACCGCTGCGGAAGAAACGAAAAAACCACAGCGCGATTTACCAATCGGCATTATCGGTTCCCTTCTTATTTGTACTGTTTTATATATGATCGTATCTTTCGTTTTAACAGGTATGGTTCCTTATACACAATTAGATGTTTCTGACCCAGTTGCGTTTGCCTTACATTTCGTTGGCGAAGATACAATTGCAGGACTACTCGCTGTTGGAGCGATGACTGGAATGACAACCGTTCTCTTAGTCGTTATGTATGGACAAGTTCGCGTTTCGTATGCGATGAGCCGTGACGGTTTACTTCCAAAAGCGTTAGCACGTGTAAATAAAAGAGTGAAAATCCCTTTATTAAATACGTGGATTACTGGTGTTGTCGCCGCTTTATTAGCAGGACTTTTAGATCTGCACGTATTAGCGAATTTAGTAAATATCGGTACATTAACAGCCTTTACATTCGTTTGCTGTGCAGTACTTATTTTACGAAAAACACACCCTGACTTAAAACGCGGATTCCGCACACCTTTCGTACCTGTACTACCAGTTGTCGCGATTCTTTGCTGCTTATATTTAATGATCAATTTGTCTAAAACAACATGGATTAGCTTTGCCGTTTGGCTTATAGTCGGCTTATGCTTCTATTTCTTCTACTCTAGAAAGCATAGTCACTTAGCTACCGAAAAAACGAATGATGAAAAGAAAAAAGCATAACAAAATAGCTCGCCGTTTTAGCGGCGAGCTATTTTTCTGTACTATTATATTTTTTCGTTAACGATTGTAAAATGAAAAATATGCCGATGCAAGCTGTAAACGATGCCCAATTTCCTATTGGCGTTGCGTATTTCACAATTCCAATACCTACAAGTAATAGGAAAATAATCACCTGATATATGAGCTTCCACTTTTGCATATATTCCCTCCTTTACTTCGTTCCCTTCTTTTTCTTCTTCCATGCATTTAAACTATCAAAGAAGAAATTAATAAATAACGTGCCTAAACCCGCTAATAAAAACGTCATTAAAAATAGAACCAATATACTTTTTTCTTTTAAGAAATAATATCCTACAAGGAGCACAACCGCGATCCATACATATTCAAGAATTCTTTTTAGCTTTTTCTCTTCCAAATTATTCGCTCCTTCATTCTATGCTACTTTTAGTATAACAAAAAAGAAGCCTATCATGATAAGCTTCTTTTCTTCACTCTTATTTGTTTATGCTTTTTTCAACGAGTGAAATCGCATATTCCATCGTACGGTTCATCGTTTCTACTTGTGCATCTTTTACTTTTACATCTTTCACTACAGCTTCGGCCACTGTAATTTTTTGACTCAGTGCTTTCACTGAACCGTCCGTTACATTTACATCTTGCGCTTTTTTCACTACTGCTTTTGCAGATTCAATATTCATTTGTAATTTTTCTTTCAGTGTTTTCGGTTGTTCTACTACTTTAGATTGTATAAATGTTACATTAGCTGTTTTTAATTCGTTATACGTTTGAACGATTTGCTCTCCTGTACTCCCTACATTTTCAAATGCTTGCTTTGCATTATTATAGCTTTTCTCTAATTCTTGAAATGCTTCCTTTGAATATTGACCTGGCTTATCACCAAACTCATACGTACCAGCTAACACTTCTTTCACTTTTCCAAGCTCTTCATATAACGCGTTCACTTGCTCTAACTTTGTGCGGTTAGAAAACTCATTGTACGCCGCTAATACTTCTGAAGAACTTAACGCTTTACTATATAATCTTGCAAGCGCGATTTGTCCATTTAACGGAATACCGCCATTTCCATTGCTATCAGGATCCGCTCCAAGTGCAAATGGTACATTTGGATGATACACTTTTCCTGTAGCCGGTTGGCTATTTACTTTTTTACCATCTACATAAATAGCTACTTCACTTCCGTTATACGTTCCTGTTAAGTGATATGTTTTGTTTGCTTCTAATTGAACGCCAACGCGTTTATAACTGCCGCCAATGTGAGCCCATAATTCAACATATCCACTTCCTGTAGATTCAAAACCAATTCCACCGCTCTCTGTATTTTGTAAAATACCTTGTCCGCGAATTTCATTCATTGAAAATACAGTTTCTAGCGTGAACGTATTTGCTACTTTCTCTTTTTGTGCTGCTAAAAATGGAAGGTATCCAAATGTGTTTGCTTTTCCGTTTAATTTCATAACATTCTTTTTCAATGCTTTATCATATTCAATAGTCACATTGCCCTTCACATCACCTTTTGTAGCAAATGGTGAATTGTCTTTAAATGTACCATCTGCAAAGTTCACATCGAAAACATCAGCCTTTGGTACTTTCACATTCGGGTCAATATTATCTTTTTTCGTAGTAACTTCTGCCGTTAACGGCTGCGCACTTTCATTACCGAACGAATCGATTGCAACTACTTCAAGCATATATGTTTTTCCACCATCTAATCCTGCAAGCGTAAACGTAAGATCTTTTGGTACTGGATCACGATAAAACTCTGAGAATGCCAACAATTTATTCTTTATTTCTCCCGTTTGCTTATCTCTAGCTTGTACACGATAAGAGTGAACAAGAAGGTTATCCAGCGCTTGTGGGAATGTTACTGTTGCTGCATTTTCTGTTACATTTGATACCGCGAGCTTTGCATCTTTTGCAAAGTATGGCTTTTCTTTATCACGATCTTCTACATGTGTAAATGTGTCTTTCTTTGCTGGTAATTTAATTTTCCAAGGCTCGCCTGTCCAAGAATTTGTATGGAAATCACGGCGATTGATCGTTACTTCTTTATCGTCTACTTCTACTAATAAGCCTTGGCTTAATGTACTAGCTCCTGGCGGGATCGTCCCTTGTACTTTACCACCTTCAACTTCCATATAACTTACTGAAGATGTACCAACTGATGTAAAGTCTTTTTGATGAATCGATCTCGGGTCATCTAACGGATAATGTGAATGACCTGAAAACGTAATAACTTGTGGATATTCTTTTAACACCTCGTTAATTTTCGCGCTATCTTTTGTTCCCCACTCTTGGCTACCGTATACTGTATCTTTAATATGCTGGTGTAAAAATACGAAAATTGGTTTTTCTGGATCATCTTTTTGTGCCTTTGCCATTTCTTCTTTTAACCAATTAATTTGCTTATCTGAATAATATCCATGAGTTGTCCCATCTTCTGGAGACATAACAAGGAAATGATACCCTTTCACCACTTTATGATAGTAAATCGATTCCATTCCTGTTTTTTCTAAGAAACGCTTCTGCGCTCCCTCTACAGATAAACCGTTCCAATAATCATGGTTTCCTAGAGAATTCATGCGTACTGCATCTTTATTTGCATTTTCATTATATACTTGCATGAAACGATCATATTGCTGCACTGAACCTGTATCTGTGAAATCACCTACGATAACAAACGCATCTTGCTTTGGTGCAAGCGTATTAAGCTGTTCAATCGCTCGTTTCCAGCGAAACGTATCATCCGTTCCACTATTTTTAATATGTACATCACTTACAACCGGAAAAACGATCTTCTTCTCACTCGGTGCCTTTTCTTGCTTCTTCTCTTCCGCTTTAACTGATGTACCCCACGGAAATGATACAAATGCTAATACAAAAACCATTAATAATCCAATAAGACCTTTTACTTTGCGTAAAGCTGTTCTTTCCACATGAATCCTCCTCATATAATAAATTAATTACATTGGTTATTGTATCGAACATATATTAACTTAATTTAAACTAAAAATGTATTTTGTTTAAATTTTGTAAATATACAGTCAATTTTATATTAAATGCCACATTTACATAAAACAAGTACTTTTGTCTAATAGTTAACTAACTTTTTCCTATAAAAACTGTGAAGAGGTATGGGCCTATGAAACTATCACGATTTTATTTTTTTTATCTATTCTTAACACATCGGCCATGCTGTTACATTTAATAATAGTAAACAATCTTATGAAAAGGAGGGAACCCATTGAAACCTCATAAAAATATCGGCTGTTTTGCTCCTTTATCTATCATTTGTCAACCTACTTGCCCCTGTCCTCCTCCTATTTCCCCACCTGAAAGAGGCGATGCCGAATTAGTTACCAATGAGTTCGCTGGAGATATTCTTATCTCAAATGATTTTATTCCAATTTCTCAAAAACAACTAAAACAAACCAACACCACAGTAAACATTTGGAAAAAAGATGGAATTATTTCATTATCTGGAACTATCTCTATATACAACAATAGAAATAGTACCAATGCACTATCTATCCAAATAATAAGTTCTACCACAAACACTTTTACAGTTTTACCTGGAAACACTATTTCATATACAGGCTTTGATTTACAATCCGTTTCAGTTATCGATATTCCATCAGATCCTTCTATTTATATCGAGGGGCGTTACTGCTTCCAATTAACTTATTGTAAATCAAAGCGAGATTGCCTATAACAAAAAAACTATTGCTTTTGAATCTAATCAAAAGTCTACTAAAAAACGTGCAAACTTATGAATCGTTTGCACGTTTTTTAGTAATCTTTAAATCACTATATATTAAGACAAAGTGTAGCGAATAGTCATACAAAATTCTCCTGTTTCAGCAGCCGCTGTTCCAAGAATTGTAACCGTATCAAATCGGCGAACTGTAAAAGATGCGCTACTTCCAGTGGCAACTACAATTGTTTCCACTGCAGTCCCCGTTACTCCTCCACTATAAAATACAATTGTAACAGGACCTGTTCCAGTATCCACTTTCAAATATCCTGAAGCATAAATATCTTGCGAAATATTATCAGCATAAATGATTGCTGCAGTTGCAGCTGCTGTCCAATCAATACACACCTTATCTTGGACAATTGTTTTTTGTCCATTTGCACAACATGAAAGATTTGTACTACAATTACCCATACTAATTCCCCTCTCTATGCCATTAAATATCTAGTTGTAATACAAAATTCCCCTTGATACGTACCTATCGGCGTTGCTGGAGTTGTAATTTGGATGATGTTAAAGCGGCGAAACGTAAATGAAATGCTAGTCCCTTCATTTACTAGGAATGTTTGGATTGTCCCTCCACCTGAGTCTAAAACCGTTACTGTAATTTGGTTCGCAGGACTTACGCCAGGACCAACATCATAAGTTAAATATCCTGTACCAACAATATTCTGATTCACATTGTTTGCGTAAACTGTAAATGTACTAGCTTCAGCACTAGACCACGGGTTACATACTTTATCTTGGACGAAGTTACTGCTATTATCTGAGCAGCATGTTAATACTGTACTTGAGCATTCACAAGCCATAGCCTTTCCCCTCTCTCTTTGTTATTCCCTATATGTGTATGTCCCCCAGAGTCTTTTGCCTGTACGATTCATCTATTTTCAAAAAATATTCAAATGACTAGATAGATTCAGTTTTATTTCTTTTTTTCATAAATTTATAGATGAATATACCACCTACAACAATAACTACGACTAGTAATATCGGTAGCATATATTGTCCAACAACATCCGCCGCTTTTGCCCAATGCGGACCTAATTTCATTCCAAAATAGACATATAAAGTTGTTAACGGGAACATTGCTACAAATGTATAAATACTAAATTTCCATATATTCATTTTTGCCATACCACATGGAACAGAAATAAGTGTTCGAACTCCCGGTACAAAGCGTCCAACAAATGCTACAACTGGTCCATATTTCTCAAAGAAATCATCTGCTTTTTGAATTTGTTCTTCTTTAATAAAGAAGTATTTCCCGTACTTTATTAATAGAGGACGACCACCGTAATAACCGAGTGCGTATAACGTTAACGGTCCTGTCGTTCCGCCAAGTGTTCCAGCTAATACAGCTAGCCAAAAATTCATATCCCCCTCGTACACCCAATATCCAACCATAGGCAAAACGACTTCTGCTGGAATAAATTCAAACGTTAAAGCCAATACAACTCCAAAATAAGAAAACTGCTTTAAAAACTCAATTATATCTAAAATAATTTGCTCCATATTTTAACTCCTATCCTACGTTTACATTATGCTTTTCTTGTAATTGAACTGGCGCCATTTTTACAATTCGGTTCAAAATAAATAACACAATCCCAATATCATCTAAAATACCGATGAACGGTAAGAAGTCTGGAATTAAATCGAGCGGCATCGCTACATAACCAACTAAAAAAGCAATGGATAAGATTTTCTTCTTTATTGAAACCTCTTTTGAAGTAAAAAAGTCAAATAGGAATGGAACAAATCGGCGAACATGAAATACAACTCTTAATCTACTAATCAGTTTTTTCATTTTTATTTCTCCTCTCTTTGTATACAAAAAGGCCCCTACCAAATATGGTAAGGGTCCTAAAAAAGACAATAAGGGGCCTTTACCATTGCTGGTAAAGGTCTCACTAACAACGAAACGTTGCCAATAAAGCCGAGGGTTTCTCCCTGTAATGACGACTTTATTGTAATAAGTTACTCCCCTTTATACACAATTTTATACACTCACATTAAAATATTTCAGAGGGCTTGTCAATATCTTTTATATTCCAATCCCTTCCATAAAAAACAAATACACGTATAGGAAATTTCCTACTATCTCATAATATACATAACCATTTTTGAACGAAAGGAGATGTTTCATTTGCATACCGTCTGGAAAGGTGCACTTTCACTTGGACTATTAAATATAGGAATTAAACTATATAGCGCCGTAGATGAAAACGATATAAAATTTTTAAGCCTCCATAAAGAATGCTTAACACCTATTAAATATAAAAAATTCGCTCCCGATTGTACAGATGAAGAAGTCGATGATAAAGATATTGTAAAAGCCTATGAATACGCACCTCATAAGTACATTATTATGGATGAAAAAGAATTATCTGCGTTGCAAAAAGCTCACGAACCACGATCTATTCGTATTATATCTTTTATCCAAAATAACGAAATTGATTCTGTTCTCTATGATCGTTCTTATTTTATAGGCCCTACTCCAGGACACGAAAAATCGTATTTATTATTAAAAGAAGCTCTTGAACGTACGAATAAACTTGGTCTTATCCATATTTCCATTAGAAAAAAACAACATTTAGCTATTATCCGTAACTTTGAAGATGGGCTTATGTTGCAAACTATTCACTATCCTAATGAAATTCGCGATATAACAAATACACCTAACTTACCAAGTAACGAAAATTATCCGATTCAAAAACAAGAACTCACCGCAGCAATTAATTTAATCCACCATCTTACAAACCCTTTCGAACAAGAGTTATATACAGATGAATATAAAGAAGCTCTTACCGAATTAATAGAAAATAAAATTGAAGAACAGGAAAAAACGGAAACCATCTCTCCTGCTCCAAACATCATCAATATTATGGAGACATTACAGGCAAGTATTGAACAAGCAAAAATAAAAAGAGACAATAAAACAGAAAAAGAGGCCAAATAAAATTGACCTCTTTTTCTTTAAAGCGGATTACATTTCGGCATTTCGAGTCCAGATGATTGGGCTAATTTTAATAAATAATAACATTCTTCTCTTGCCATATGATCTGCCATTCTCGCTGATAATGCACTTAATATTTCATTTGATAACTCGAGCTCTTCCACTTCATGTAAAAAATGTGAAAATAATTTTAGTTCAAGTGAAACATCTTTTGTAAACTTCTTTAATGCAGGAAAATGATGAAGCTCTGTTCTTAAATACCCCGTCATTTCAACTGCCTTTAAATAAAATTGTTCAAAGTGCTTTTCGAATTCTTCACTTTTCTTTTTTAATCTTTTTTCAACAAGATCTAGCCCACCAGAAATAGAGCCCGCATGACCAGCCGCATCCGTTAGCCAAACAAGATGATAATGTAATTCATGAAAAACAGGCGGTACTTCCCCTTTCTTTAAAAACTCTAAAACCGTTATATACTCCTCAACTTCATTTACCATATGATTGATAAAAGTTGGCGTAAAATGAATGGTAATTTTTCCTTCCAACTGTTTCTGTATAATATTTAATTTAAACATTCGTATTTCCTTAGCTGCTTGTTCCGCCTCTTTGGAAAATGCCACGAGATTCACATTATGAACTTTATTTAACAGATTCGTAAATGTTTCAACAAAATAAATAGCTTTTTTTATATCTTCTTTTTCCTTTGGAGCTAATGCATCAAGTAAAAACTGCGCATGATCAGTAAGTACCTTTAGCCAAAATTGATGCTCAAACAACGCACTTTCTTCATAATTTCTCTCCACCAAATCCCCTCCATCTATTCATTCTTCTCTATCACTTCAAGTTTATATCCATCTGGGTCTTGTACTACAATACTCTTCGCATATTCATTTTCTGTATATAAAATCTCATAAAACGCTAGCTTCTTTTTCAATTTCTCTATGTTAGAAATCGTAAACGTTAAAACCTCACATGAATCTGTAACAGTTTTTTCCCGTCCACCTAACACGCGATTCATGACAAAACTAATTCTCTTTGAATCAGAATGATACCAAACTCCTGTTGTATCTAATTGCGGTCTTTCTAAACTAGGTTTGATTCCTAAAATCCCTTCGTAAAAATACAACGTTTCCTTTAAGTTTTTCACTTCCAATACAATGAATTGTTTCACAGTCTCCACATTCATTCCCCCCGTACCTATTACTTTTTTATATGTGTCATAAATGCTCATTATGTCTGAATACAATACGTAGTAATGAACATGTAAGGAGGTTTATTCGTGAATAAATATATGAGATCATTTGTGCCCTATCATAGTCCTCTCGATCCTTGTCCTCCTATCGGAAAAAAATATTATTCTACTCCTCCTAATTTATTTTTAGGCTTTCAACCGCCAAACTTACCGCAATTCACGCCAAAAGAAGCACTCCAAAAAGGAACTTTATGGCCTGTTTTTTATGACTATTATGAAAATCCTTATAAAAAAGGGCGGTGACTACTGACGTGAATCAATCGCTACCAGAAGAATACTATCAACTTTTACTGGAGCTTCAAGAACTGGACTTTGTACTAGTTGAACTCACTCTTTATTTAGATACACATCCAGATGACACCGCTGCAATTAATCAATTTAATGACTTTTCCTATAAACGGAGAGTATTAAAACAAAAGATGGAAGAAAAATACGGACCACTCCAACAGTTTGGAAACAGTTATTCGAATGCCCCTTGGGAATGGAGCAAAGGTCCTTGGCCATGGCAAATATAAAGGAGAGAAACTATGTGGATTTATGAAAAGAAATTACAATACCCCGTTAAAGTGGGAACTTGCAATCCAGCACTTGCAAAATTATTAATTGAGCAATACGGCGGGGCAGATGGCGAGCTAGCTGCTGCACTACGTTACTTAAATCAACGTTATACAATTCCTGATAAAGTCATTGGCCTACTTACTGATATTGGTACAGAAGAATTTGCCCACCTTGAAATGATTGCTACGATGGTTTATAAACTAACGAAAGATGCAACGCCTGAACAAATGAAAGCCGCTGGACTTGATCCTCATTACGCTGATCATGATAGTGCACTTCATTACCATAATGCGGCTGGTGTTCCATTTACTGCAACGTATATACAGGCTAAAGGTGATCCAATTGCCGATCTATACGAGGATATTGCAGCCGAAGAAAAAGCACGAGCAACATATCAATGGCTCATTAATTTATCCGATGATCCAGATATAAATGATAGTCTACGCTTCTTACGTGAACGTGAAATTGTCCATTCACAACGTTTCCGAGAAGCAGTTGAAATTTTAAAAGAAGAACGTGATAAAAAAATATTTTTTTAAAACACATATCCTAGCGATATGTGTTTTTTTACGTTCAAAGTTAAATCCTTCCTATCAAACATATAAATAGTATATTTATTCGATTTAATGCATTATTTTTTAATTTTTTCAAAATTCCCTATTGCTTTCTAGTCATCAGACCTTTAAAATAATAACAGTTACTCGACAAATTGTTTGAATTTTCGACAAAAACACTCAGTAGGAGGATTTTCTTTATATGCGTACAACTTTAAAACCAGCGCAAATACTTTCGATTAGTTTATTACTATTCGCAGTTTTCTTCGGTGCTGGTAATATGATTTTCCCGCCCCTTCTCGGTCTTTCTTCCGGAGGAAATATGTGGATTTCCATTACAGGATTTATTATTACAGACGTCGGTTTATCTCTACTTGCTATTGTCGCTGTTGCCCTTGCCGGTGGTAGTTTCAACACGTTAGCAAGCCGTGTTCACCCAAAATTCGCAGCAATATTCGCTATCATTATTTATCTTTCAATCGGCCCACTATTTGTTATTCCACGAACTGGATCTGTATCTTATGAAATTGGGATTGCACCACTTTTCCCGGACCAATGGTACTCTATGTTAATCTTTAGTGCGATTTTCTTTACAGTCGTCTACTTCTTATCATTAAATCCATCAAAATTAGTAGATCATATCGGAAAAATATTAACACCAATTTTACTTGGAATTATTGCAATTATGGCAACAAAAGCGATTCTTTCACCAGGAACGTTTGCAGAACCTGTTGGTGACTATAAAGAAATCCCATTTTTCAAAGGATTTCTTGAAGGGTTTTTAACGTTAGATGCAATCGGTGCACTTGTATTATCAACGATTGTTGTAAATGCAATTCGCCAAAACGGTATACAAGAGAAGAAATCTATCGCCAAATATACAATTATTTGCGGAAGCATTGCAGCTCTATTTTTAACAATTGTGTACTTCTTACTCGGTTATATCGGTGCTTCAAACGGCAACTTAGGACAATTCGAGAACGGTGGTCAACTATTAGCGACTGTTATGTACCACTTCTTTGGGACAAGCGGGAATGTTTTATTAAGCATCGCCATTATCTTCGCTTGTTTAACGACAGCAATTGGTGTTGTAAGTGCATTTGCAAACTATTTCGCAACAGTACTAACAAATGTTTCTTACAAAAAGCTCGTACTATACGTTTGTATTTTCAGCTTCGTGATTTCAAACTTAGGTTTAAGTTTATTAATCAAAATTACATTACCTGTATTAATTATTTTATATCCAATTACGATTATTTTAATTTTCGTATCATTTATAGATAAATATACGAAACGTAAACCTTCTGTCTACATCGGGGCAATGATCGCAGCATTCATTATTAGCTGTATTCACGCACTTGATAATGTGGAAATGATACCAAACTTTATCGCTAATATCGTACACACCATTCCTTTTTACAACTTAGGAATTGGCTGGATTATTCCAGCAATCATCGGTGGTATAATTGGTTACTTTATTCCGCAAACAGAAGCTGAAGGCGAAGTTTCTACAAAATAAAAAGAAGCGAGCATGGATTTCATGCTTGCTTCTTTTTATTTTCTATCGCTACATACTGTATTTGTGTACGAACGGACCGTTAACATATAGTAACCAAAGTAAATGATGATATACACACCTATACTTCCTAATAAAGGAAGACTATATTCAAACATTCCTGTAAAGCCCATCAAACTTAAAAATGCAAAGAATGTATGACAAATCGCAAGAAGTAATGGTACTAAAAATATTGCACCTACTTGCTTTCTTACAGACTCTGTTGCTTCCTTTTTCGTTAGTCCAATTTTCTTTAATATTCCGTACGCTGGTTGCTCTGCCATCGCTTCTGTTATTTGTTTAAAGTATAAAATACAACCTGTTGCAAGAATAAAGACAATCCCTAAAAATACACTAGCAAACAATAACACTGCGCCATCTTGCAATTCAGATTGGCTTGCCTCTTCAAATGATTGGAATTTCGCTTCTTTGGAAAGGATATTCGCTAAATTTTTCGTTACCTCTGCATTACCATTTCCTTCGACGATAAATCCTCTAACTGTAGAAACAGCATGTCCTTGCTGCAACTTATTAAATAATGAATCTTGAACAACAAGTCCAACTGGTGCAAGTTTCGCACTCACAACTGTTTCCTCTCGATGGTCAACGATTGTAATATCATCCTTCATCCCTTCAAAGGATACATTATTTCCTTCAAGTGAATTGTTTTCGATGTTATACGACTTATACGGATCTAATAAAATAACTTCCTTTTCAGAACCGAGAATAACTTGTTTCTTACCTAACATAGAAGCTACTTTATTATAATCTGTCACTTTTATCATTTGCACATTACCATTACCTATTAAGTACCCAGTTAATATTTGTTCTCCATCTATCTTTCCTTGCATAGAGAGCATAGCTACAGATGTTTCATTTTTAATTGCTAGCTCATGTTTTTGAATTTCTTCTCTAACTTTCTTATCTAATTCCTTTCCAGTCGTTACATACTCATAACTAACTGGATTCATTAATGCCGCTGTCTTCTGCGCTCCATAATACATACTAGAACTAATTCCAATGGTACATAATGTTACCGCACTTAATAAAGATAATAGCGCGAGCATCTTTACGTTTCCTTTTATTCTGAAGAACAATGAAGAAATGGATAAAATGTTCGTTCCATTCCAATATTTCGTTTTATCTTCCTTTATTTTATGGAGTGATTTCACTGTATATTGCTCAAATAGTAAAAACGTACCTTTTACAATACAACCAAAAATAAGTAGACCTGTAATAAAAATTGCTCCAAATCCAAAAACTTGTGTAAGTAGCGCAATAATATAACCTGTAATTAATAAAACAATTGCTCGTTTTGCCTTCTTACTTGCATACGTAGGTGCCTCTTCTTTTTGATTTTCACCATATAGTAATTCAACTAAACGATGCTTATAAATTAACTTTTTACTTTTCCATGATGCAATAAAGAAAATTGCACCTATCGTTATAAGAACTTCTACTATAGATAAAAATGAAATCGTAAATGTAAAAGTAAATGCACTTCCCATTAACTTTACGAGAAACCCTGCGCACATATTCGCTATAAATAAACCAGCAAGAATACCTAACACACTTGCCGCAGCACCAACTAATAATGTTTCATAAAAGAGTAACTTCGCAATCTCCTCTTTACGGATACCTAATAAACTGTATAGTGCAATTTCTTTTTTCTTCTTTCGTAAAAAGAAGCTATTGCAATAAAAAATAAATATCGTTAAAAAGATAATCAACAATATTTGTGCAAACGTAAATGTCGTTTCCACCTTATCCGATTCTTTTAAAAGAGCTACTACACTTTCATTTCGTTTAATCGATACGAATGTAAAATAAATAATAATGCTGCCTACTAATGAAATAAAGTATAGAAAATAATCTTTCATATTTCGTTTTATACTACGTTTTGATACTTCTAAAAAATCCATCGTATACCTTCACCCGCCCTCGTATTTCTCTATACATGAAGTGTATACGAAATCGTATTTCTCCCCTATCGATTTTCATTACATCTCTCTTACGATATTGTAATATAACAAAATAAAAAGAACCTAGTTTCCTAGATTCTTTACATCGTATGTTTAAACGTAAACAGCTCTTCCTTTGACTGCACAACAGATTGTTCCTCTTCTACAACATCCTTCTTTAGCTCTCCTCCTAACCTTACTTTCATCATCGCCTCTTCGATACTTTTTACAATCATATTTCCTGAAAAAATAGTAAGTCCAAAAAATGTAATCGGAACGAGAGGGATCCACGGATTCACTGTTAATGATCTAAAATAGACTCCAATTAACCCTGACCATTCATGTGTGTAAGATTCTATTTCTTCTATCGGTCCTAAAAACTTAACCGTTCCGCCAAAGAATATTTCTAGTAACCCTAAGTGCAGTAAAATAGTAAGAGTCTGCGTAAACTGCTGAAAAAATACAAGTATAAACGTCATATAAAGATGCGGGAAAAGATGTTTTATAACAATATGTCTTCTCGATCCACCTAATATGCGCGCGGCATCAACAAATTCCTCCGTTCGCAATTTACGAACTTCCTTCGCAACATACAGTGCAATAACTGGCATTACAAGCATTACAAGTAAGACCACTTGAAACGAAGCCCTTTCAAAAAAGGTTGTTGTTTCCTCCCCACTTCCAAATGTACTTGCAAATTGAAGAAAAAAATACGCAATCATAACTGTCGGAATAACTGTAAAACTATCAAAGAAAGCCTCAATTTTTGAAAATCCTCTTTTTATGTACGTTCCGAGCACGACACCGAAAAATACACCTATTACCATTCTAAGTGCCGCAATTAAAATAGATATACCAACCGTCCATTTCGCGCCCTCAATGACTAAATGTAACAGGTCATACCCTTTCCGATCTGTCCCGAGTAAAAATTGTAATGAAGGTGGAAACGGTGGCACTTGTGGATTTTCATCCGCATCATATTGCAATGTAACTTGTCTAATATGTCCATCATTCCATAACGTATTTCCGATGCTCAAAAGAACTAATAGAAGAAGAAACCCAATACTTATCCAAAATCTTTTATCACGTTTTATATACGTCCACATATTATAATCTCTCCTTCATCGCAGCCGGAATGAGATAATGAAACAATTTAAATAAAATAAAAATCGGAATATAAATAAGCAGTACACTCACGATAAAAACTTCAACTCTAATACCCTCATACGATTTCAAAAACATAAAAATACCACCCGTATTAAAAATCCATTCTATAATATATAAATTAGATAACATAAAAAAGATATTCGTTTTCGCAAAGAATAATGTACTAAGCAACACATTTCGTAAAATATGACGATTTAAAATATGAAAGCGCCCCAGCCCTTTCGCCTTAGCAAATAGTACATAATCTTTTTCTAGTTCATTTTCAAAACGGAGCACTACCATTTTTACAAACATAATCGTAGTTGGGATGCTCAAACATAATATTGGCAACCCTCTAATCGACTCGCCTCCAATTGAAGCAATTTGAAAAGGTAAAAAACCTGTTTGTTTAAAAAACCATACAACTAAAATTTGTGATACTAAAATAAGAAGGATATCTGGAATGGATTCTAGGAAGATAAGAAATGATTTAATTCGATGTTGTATACGCGGTGAACTACTCATAATTACATAAACAATACAAAATGCTACAAATAATGAAATGAAAAAAGCAGCTAAAAATATAATAATTGTTTCTTTATAATGGACAAACAACTGTGGAAATAAAAATTTATCTCCCACATATTTAAAATTGGAGATGTCCATTAAATTCACAAACACTTCTTGTAAACTCTGTATGTACTGTGATGCATGCAGCTCAAATCCATAAAATAGTTTCGGCAATGTCCCTAAACAAATAATACCCAAAATCGAAATAAGAAATTGAACCGTCACTTCCATCCCATTCAAAAATACTTTTTTGACCATTTTCGCCCTTCTCTCTCTATAATTTACTCTTCAATTTTATTCTTAATTTTCTGAATTGTAAATATTTAATACATAAAAAATCGCTAGGTTATGACCCTAACGATTCTTTATGTAACTGTTTTTCTCTTTTCGCAAACGACATATACAAAATAAAACATCCAATAAGCGCTGCGAGTTCTAATGAAATAATATAGTAAGGATGTGGTCCTAACATATCAAGTAATGAAGCTGTTTCTGGCTTATGAGCTAAAAACATATAATTACCACCTGTTTTGTAATTTACAAACGAAACAATCGGAATCAATATGTTTAAAAATATCATTGTGCGTTTAATAGATTGTACTGTCGGACGATATCCTTCCACCCAAGTCATAAAGAGTGGAGCCCAAATGAGCAATATATGCGCGATAAAATATTCAATGAACCGAAAATGCGGAAAAGCATACTGCAAGTTTGGCGTTAAAATGGCTTGTGATGCACCGATAATTCCTGTAAAAAATACAATCTCATATATACGGTAACTTTTCGTTATGATCATAATTGACGCTAACAACAAACTAATCGTACATAACTCAAATGGTAATGAAGTGGCTAGCTCAAAAATCCCTGCTTTCCACTCCCACATATGAAGTCCAATTTCACTCCCTATAAATAGAAATGCAATCGCATATCGAACCGTTATATTCCACTCATTTTGACGTAATACATCTTGGTATTGATATAAAAAAACGATTCCCACCAACAGAATAAATAATATAATGGCATGTTGCCTTGAGTAGGGAATAAACGGTTTTAATGGATGCGCACTAAAATAAGCTTCCATCTTCCTTCCTCCTCTCCTTCATACAATATTATTGTAAGAAAAAAAACACGCGTCAATTCATTTGCTTACACTGGGACAAGCTCTACCTTACATTTACATATTCATACCTTACAAAACTGTAAGGTTATTGTAAGCTAAAACGATTTGTCAGATTCTTTCCCTCTTCTATACTTAATGTAGATACTAAAACGAACGAAAAGGTGATAAATAGATGAAGAAGAAAAATAAAGTGTTAATTACTAGTGTAGTAGCAATCGGAATTGCAGCTGGATCATACTTTGCATTTGCTGGCGGCGGTTCAGAAGTAGCAATAGCATATAGCGGATATAAAGTAACAGAAAAACAAATTGAAAACGCGCAAAAATTTGGCGGTGAAGTCATTCCAAACGGAATTGAAACAATTTCATTTGATCCAACAAAAGGTACGTATGAATTAGCTGTAAAAAAAGGTGATGAAGTAAAAAAAGGGCAGCTTCTATTTAAATACAATGACCCAACTGCGAAACAAGGTGTAACTGAAGCAGAAATGCAAAAGAAAATCGCACAAAAAGAAGTAACATTGTTCCAAAAACAAATTGATGCAGCAAAACAAAAGTTACAAAAAGATAAAAATGCAGGCCTTCCTGCTGAAGCATTAAAAGCATCAGAAATCGAGGTACAACAATTAGAATCACAGCTTGAAATGAAAAAGTTTGAAGTTGAAAAATCTGATGAAATGATTAAAGCTGCAAAAGAGAAAGTAAACACACTTTCTGTAACGAGTCCTGCTGATGGCGTAATTGATGATATCGTAAAAATTGCTGATGAAAAAACAGGTATGAGCGGTATTACACTTCGTCATGCTGGTCCATTTAAAGTAAAAGGTCAACTTTCTGAATATGAGCTTGCTAGTATGAAAGTTGGGCAAGAAGTAACTGTTTCTTCAAAAACTGTCGCTGGTAAGACTTGGACAGGAAAAGTAACAGAAATCGGTTCTACACCATTAAAGAGCATGGACGAAAATAAAACTGTTTCTAACTATCAATTCACTGTCACATTAGATAATAGTGAAGAATTACAAAACGGCTTCCACGTTTACGTAACGAGTAAATCTGGCGAAGCAACTGGTACAATTGTTCCGAAAAGCAGCATCGTGAAAAAAGGTGACAAAAATGTTGTCTTCGTCATAAAAGACGGTAAAGCGAAAGAACAAGCAATTACTGTTGAATTCGAGACTGATAGCGAAGCAAAAGTTTCTGGAGTGAAAAAAGGAGAACAAATTATCTCTAAACCGGAAAAAGACTTAAAAGATGGTATGGAGGTTGTCGCCCAGTGATTAACTTAAAAGGCATCACGAAATCCTTCCAAAATGGTGCAGAATCCGTTCAAATATTACACGGAATTGACGTAACACTGAACCAAGGAGAATTCACTTCTATTATGGGACCATCTGGTTCTGGTAAATCAACTTTAATGAATATTATCGGTTGTTTAGATAAACCAACGACAGGTACGTACGAACTAGCTGGACAAAACATTTCAAACATGTCTGAAACAGAACTTGCACGCGTTCGTAATAAAGAGATCGGATTCGTATTCCAAAACTTTATGTTATTACCGAGACTTACAGCACTTCAAAATGTAGAGCTACCTCTTATTTACGCTGGAGTTGATAAAAAGGAAAGACGTGAGCGCTCATTAGCTGCTTTAACAAAAGTAGGTTTAGCTGATCGTGCTACTCACTTACCGAACGAATTATCAGGTGGACAAAAACAGCGTGTCGCTGTTGCACGTGCAATCGTAAATAATCCAAAGTTCATTTTAGCCGATGAACCGACTGGAGCACTTGATACGAAAACAAGTACACAAATTATGGACCTCTTTTACGAATTAAACAAACAAGGCTCAACAATCATTATGATTACCCATGATCGTGAAATCGGGGAAGCTGCAGCACGTCAAATTGTAATTCGTGACGGAAATATCGTCCAAGATTGGAGAGGTTAATTTTGAACACGAGTGAAAATATACGCATGGCCCTTTCCTCTATCTTTGCCCATAAAATGCGTTCTATTTTAACGATGTTAGGTATTATTATCGGTATTAGTGCCATTATTACTATCATTTCAATGGGTGATGGTACAAACGCAAAGTTTAAAAAAGAGTTAGGCCAAGGAAAAGATAACGAAGTAACGATTTACTACAACAATCCTGACTATGGAACAGATAATGCCAAAATTACAGCTGATATGCTAAACCGACTGCAAACTGTACCAGGCGTTAAAGATGTGTATCCAGATGTAAGTATGAAAGTAAAAGCATCTGCTGGTTCAAAAGATGTAAATCTTGATTTAAAAGGCGGAACAGGCGCCTTTATGACAGATTCGAAAATAAAATTAGTTCACGGTCGTGAATTAAACGACAGTGAGCTAAACCAAGCAATCCCTGCTGTTATATTAAATGAAGAAGCTTTCAACAAATTATTTAGTGGTTGGGAATCAAATCAATACACAGATATAAAAGGAAAGCCGTATAAAATAGTCGGTGTATACGAAACGAAAAACGACTTCGGAATGCCTATGCCTGAAGGTTATACATCACTTGAAAACGCGCCTGTCATTTCAGGAGTAACTGAGTATGACTCTGTAAGATTAACAATGACCTCTCCGGCCGAACGTAAAAGTGTAGAAAAACAAGCCGTTTCTGTTTTAAACGAAATGAAAGCTCCTAAATTTGAGCACAAATTCGAAGCACAAGACTTAGGTGAATTTACGAAGCAATTAGATGAATCAATCGGTATGATGAAGATGGTATTCGGTGGTATTGCCGCTATCTCCTTACTTGTTGGTGGTATCGGTGTAATGAACATTATGCTTGTATCTGTAACAGAGCGTACACGTGAGATTGGTATTCGTAAAGCACTTGGTGCAACGCGTGGTAAAGTATTAACACAATTCTTAATTGAATCTTGTATTTTAACAGGACTCGGTGGTTTCATCGGTTTCATGCTCGGTATCTTCTTCGCTTGGATTGTCTCCATCTTTGCTGGATGGCCACTCGTTGTCTCAAAAGAACTTGGACTTCTTGCAGTAGGTATCTCCATGTTAATCGGTATTATATTTGGTTTACTGCCAGCTAACAAAGCTGCAAAACTGGATCCAATTGAATGTTTACGATATGAATAAACAAAAACGTAGGAGTTTTCACTCCTACGTTTTTTATTTATCTATTAAATCATGTTTCTTCTATTATATATGTTTCACGTTATAAACATCTTTCATTATTTTAATCTACTAAATCTATTATAGAATCCTATTATTGCAAAAATACTATGTGAAAGTCGAAAATCAAGGCGTAATTTTTTCCATACCTCGACTTATTTTGTAACAATTATAGCGATATTTTATTAAATTTCACCTCATTTTTATTTCTCCACAACTAAAATAGTTATTTTTACATAACTACTTTTCTGTTCTGACAGCAAAATACGCCATTTTTGTAATGATTACGAAATAATTAAGTAACACTATAGAAATAATATTAACCTATCAGAAATTGAAATACTACCTTTTTTATGCATCACATGCTCAAACCTCCCCTAAAAACTATAAGAAAGCGCTTTTAGGATATTACTGGAATTATTACAAAATATTAATGACCCGTTACGAAAGCTTTGTAATTTTATGTTTTTCGCAAATAAGAAAATAATGGTTGCTATAATGAGGTCAACGAAAACAAATGCAATGGAGGCTATTATGAAAAAATTTATGGGTATAGCAACAGCAGCGGTTTTTGGTCTTGGGATTTTCACAACATCTGCTAAAGCAGAAACAATTGTAACGACTGATGTACTAAATGTACGAGAAAACCCAACTACTGAATCAAAAGTTGTAGGAAAATTATTAGATGGATATAAAGTTAACGTTTTACATACAGAAAACGGATGGTCAAAAGTGAAATTGAATAGCGGTAAAGAAGCTTTCATTAGTGCTGACTACACAAAAGACACTTACTACGTAACAGCTAACGTATTAAACGTGCGTGCTGGTGCAAACACAGACTCAGAGATTCTTGGTAAATTGAAACAAGATGACGTAATCCAAACAACACACCAAGTTGAAAATGGTTGGATCCAATTTGAATATAACGGAAAAACAGCTTATGTTCACGTTCCTTACTTAACAGGTAAAGCTCCAGTTAAAGTTCAACCAGTAGTTAAAGCTGCAAAAACAACTACAGTTCAAGATACAGCTAAAGCCGTGGCAACAACTAAAGCTCGTGAAGTAGCTGAAACGCAAGCAAAAGCTAAAGCGGAGGAAGCAACTAAAGCTCGCGAAGCAGCTGAAGCTCAAGCAGCGGCTAAAGCTCGTGAAGCAGCTAAGGCTCAAGAGGCAGCTAAAGCTCAGGCAGAAGCTAAAGCTCAAGAAGCAGCTGAAGCTCAAGCAGAAGCTAAGGCTCAAGAAGCAGCTAAAGCTCGTGAAGCAGCTAAAGCTCAAGAAGCAGCTGAAGCTCAAGCAGCGGCTAAAGCTCAAGAGGCAGCTAAAGCTCGTGAAGCAGCTAAAGCTCAAGAAGCAGCTGAAGCTCGTGAAGCAGCTGAAGCTCGTGAAGCAGCTAAAGCTCAAGAAGCAGCTAAAGCTCGTGAAGCGGCTAAAGCTCAAAAACCAGCTACACAACAACCTGTTGCAAAAGAAACTGAAACAAGTGCACCATCATCTTCTCGTGAGTTACGCGTTGTAGCAACAGCTTACACAGCAGATCCACTTGAAAATGGTTATAAAGCAGGCGACCAAGTAAAATCAGCTTTAGGTCACAACTTAACAGCTAATCCAAACATGAAACTAATCGCAGTTGATCCAAGTGTCATTCCATTAGGTTCAAAAGTATGGGTTGAAGGTTACGGAGTAGCAATCGCTGGTGATACTGGTGGAGCTATTAAAGGAAACAAAATCGATGTTTTAATGCCTGATAAAGGTACATCAAGTAACTGGGGACGTAAAACAGTTACAGTTAAAGTATTAAACTAGTTTGTAAAAAAAGAGTCAGTCTCATTGAGGCTGACTCTTTTTTTATGATTCTTACATTCTTTCTTTCTCTTGAAAGTAAGTAATATTATCTCGAAGCCATTTCCTCTCCGACATAAACAAGTTTCCACGTTTTTTGTACACTTTATCAAATGTCTTTAGAACTTCTTCATGATTAGCAAACTTATGTAAGAAACGAAGAGCGATGAGGATTTCTGATTCATCAATAGACTCTACTTGATTTTTACGTCTTCTAGAAACAACTTTCGTTACACGTTCGCAAATTGGCTTAATCGCCATTTCATCTCCATATGCATAAATAGCTCGAATGGCCTCATATTTCACCATGACACTTCTATCAGATAAAGAATCAATATAAACTATTTGTAAGTCTGTTCTTCCAATTTCTGCCAAAGTCTCAATGGCTGCCGAACGAATATAAGCACTATCGCTGTGTAAAAGTTTCGTTAAAGATAAAATTGATCGCTTTGTTCCAATCTCATGTAAAGTAGCACATATATTTACAATATCATCTCGATTCTCTTCCACTGTAAGTAACTTCAATAAGGCATCTTCTGCTTCTAACGATTTACACAACTTTAAAGCAATGACAGCGGAATAACGAACTCCACTATTTTTATGATATATGTAAGGAATAATTTTATGTGCATTGCTCGCTTCAGATAATTTACTTAAATCTATAAGCATACTATCCAACACTACCCTGCTTTCTTCACTTTCTAACCGATTTATCAAATAATCTGCAATATACATCTCTCTAGTATTTATTGCAAGTTGTGTAATTAAAAAATAAAGGCTCGTTTTTATATATACTTTTCGTGCTTCCGTTACTTTCTCTTGGAAACAAGAAAAAAGCGATAAATCATTTAACTCCCTCGCTTCTTCATACGCACATTGCCGAATACCTGCTTCTTCATCATCCATCCGCCTTAATAAATCATCTATATACTCTTCCATCTCCTTCTCTCCCGTCCAAATTAAGTCTATCTCTTTGCATTCTATATACGATAGACTACCATTTCAACAGAAAAAAGAGGATGCCACAGCATCCTCTCCTGCCCTTCCCTATTCCACACAAGTAAACTGCGTCCAAGCTCCTACATAATCTAGTAAGAATAACTCCTCTTCTACAATTGTACCGACAATATTTTTCCGTTCATCTATCGGCATTTCTTTTAGAATAATTTGCAGTTCACCTTTATACTTTCCGAATGAGTTGTTCCCAATTACAACTTGCCCTCTTTCCTGTAATACACTTTCGCGTACTGGGAAGTCATAGTCTTTGTACTTTTTACGCACTTCTGTAGAACG
Organism: Bacillus cereus group sp. MYBK101-2; assembly: GCF_051918845.1. Classification (NCBI taxonomy): domain Bacteria; kingdom Bacillati; phylum Bacillota; class Bacilli; order Caryophanales; family Bacillaceae; genus Bacillus; species Bacillus cereus group sp. MYBK101-2. The sequence goes on from NZ_JBQAIE010000011.1 coordinate 107,183, forward strand.
TACCATATATTCTGTTATGTCACCGCGTCTTACGTGTAATTCTTGCAGCGTCGCTTTCTTCTCTACTTCAGTCGCTTCGTCTACAAAGTGTACCTTTAGCTGTAACATGTAACGATTTAAGTTTCCTAGTTTCTCTAACTCTTCTTCACTCGCATAAGCATTTCCGATAATCACATCATCAATAAGCCCTGTCGCCCATAAATGTTTCGCTTGTACTTCAATCGGTAAGTTACGGTGTTGTTCTAACGTACATAATCCGTCGTTAATATCCCATGGACCGATGTTAGCTGCATGTGACGTAATAAATGCTGCCGTACGAATACCGTGTTTTTTAAAACGTTCACTACAGCGAATGAAATAATCATACGGAAGACCAGTGAATTTTTGCGGATAGAAGTTATGACAACCAATTAAAGCTGGTTTATTCGCCTGATGCGAAAGAATATTTTCTAAGTACGCAATATCGTTACTTACGTTTAGCTCAATTTTTAAGCCATACGGGTTATTCGTCATTTTCGCTTCAGTTAATCCGTCAAACCCTAAATCTAATCGAATACCATCTGCACCTAACTCTGCGAAAAATGATAGATCACTATAACTAATACCGAGCTGATCAAAGACAGCTGGAGCTACATCTAAAATAACTTCCATATTGTTATCTTTCGCATGATGAATAATTTCTTTAAATTCAGCTACAATTTCTTCTTTCGGACGATTCACAGACAATAGGCATGTGAATATTCTTGAAAAACCGTGGCGTGCCGCTGCCGAAATGTATGCCATATCTTTTTCTTTCGTTGAATGCTCTGGATAAAGTGAAATTCCTAATTTACGCTCCATGCTTTTGCATCTCCTTCACACGTTGTATTAATGCCATGCTCGTAAATCTATATTTTGCAGATAAACATGTTGCACATAAAATCGTTGGTACAATAATTACGTACGGTGATTGTAAGCTTAGCATTACATAGGCACCCATTGAACTACCGATAAATACAATTGATACTAGTAGTAAAACTAATAAAGATTTACTTTGTACCCATTTTGAATAATGTGCAATACACTGCCCCGCTACAAATGTAATTAAGATGATAATTGCTCCGAGCATTTTTCTTTCTCCTCTCCTGCTAATTGTTGTTTCTCATACATTTTGAAGAACGGATAGTAAATAACGAATGAGATAACAAAGTTAACAAGTACAAGTACACCAGCCATAATTGTCCAGTCCGTACTAATAACCGCTGCAATTGGCGCTAACATCGTAAATGGCAATTTCGCCATCATCATCGGAATCATACCTGAAACAACTGCGAAATATGATACTGTCGTTGTAACTAACGGTGTAATTACGAACGGAATAATTAAGATTGGGTTCATTACAATTGGTGCCCCGAAAATAATTGGTTCATTAATATTGAATAAGCCTGGCACGAATGATAATCTACCTAACTCTTTTAAGAACTTAGATTTAGAGAACATAAACATAATTACTAAAGCTAACGTTGAGCCTGATCCACCAATCCATACGAACCATTGAATAAATTGCTCTGTAAATAAGTTTGGTAATTGATGTGCATTTCCTGTAGCTGTGAATACTTCCATATTTTCAAGAATTGCAGAATCCCACATTGGACGAATGATCGGTCCTAAAATCGCAGGGCCATGTATACCGAATGACCAGAAGAATACGATTAAGAATACTGTTAATAAACCGCCGAATAAATTATTTCCTACTAATACTGATTTTAGTGGTGCGATTAAATATGTGATTGTTGTATTTACATCAAATTTTAAACCGTAGCGAATGCCCCAGAATAAAAGAATAACTGCTAACGTTGGAATTAATGCTGCAAACGAATTTGAAACTGCTGGTGGTACACTATCTGGTAATTTAATTGAGATATTATGCTTAATCATAAAGTGATAAATTTCTACTGCAATTAAAGCTGTAACAATTGCGCCGAATAAAGATGTTGCACTTAATGTTCCTACTGAAATGTATCTACCTGCATCAATAACACCTGGTACGGCTTTCGTAATTTGAATGGGTTCAACTGATGCTAGTAAAAAGGCGAGTACAGATAATAACCCTGCACTTAACTGATTGAGCTGATAAAAGTTCGCGAGCGAAGCCCCTACCCCAAATGCTGCATATAATGCCATTAGTCCTACTGTAAATCGGAATGGAATATCTAAAATATGGCGAAACGGTGCAATCCACTCCATATATGCATCAATTGGTAAGTTTAAAAAGATAACGAAAAATGATCCGACAATCGTTAACGGTAATGTAGAAATAACCCCGTTTCGAATTGCTAATAAATGTCGCTGTCCGGCAATCTTTTGTGTTGTTGGCATAATCTTTTGTTCCATAAAACTCATAAAACCATTCATCAAAACCCCTCCTCTTTCTCTTTTCTATGAAAGAATGAAATAAAGTTATAACATTATAATGTTTGTATTTAAAAAAATATAATTATGCTAAAACTAATTGTTCTGCTTGTTTCAATACTTTCAAACCATCACACATGCCATAATCTCGTTGGTCTATAATCGCAACTGGTATATTGTATGAATTTGCAAGAAACTCTACGGCTGGAAATAAATATTTCACTTGCGGACCAATTAAAACAACATCAGCATTTTTTATTTCCAGTTTCACAAGTTCTGAATCAACTGCTTTAATTTTATAATCCTTCCCTTGTTTCATTGCCTCTTCTTGCATTTTTCTTACAACCATACTCGTTGACATGCCTGCTGCACAACATAATAAAATGTACATCTTATACTGTCACTTTCTCTTCTATTCGTTTATGAAGAGTGATAAATTCTTCCGCAAGTTCTTTCACTGTAATTGCATTCATTAAATGATCTTGTGCATGCACTAACAGTAAACTGATTTCTGCATGATTTCCTCTTGCTTCTTCTTGAATTAAGTCTGTTTGAATACGATGAGCTGCTGAAATTTCTTCCCTAGCAAGTTTCATCTTTTCACTCGCATTCTCAAAATCTCCTTGTCTTGCAAAAGCAATTGCTTCAAGTGACGCGCTTCTCGCGTTGCCACCATGTAAAATTAACGCAAATGGAGTTTGCATATCAGTCATTTTAAATTCCCCCAAGCCATCTTTTTTCTATATTGTTATCTTATTATGAAAACGCATACAATTAAACATAAAAAACTTCCGTTATGTAACGGAAGTTTTTATATACTTCTCTTATAACGATAATAATATCTCTTGAAAATCTTCAACCACTTCAGCCTGAGCTAATTTCTCTATCGTATTTTGATTAGACATAATATCATATAAAAAATCATAAAGCTTTTGTAAATCTTCATTATTATTGCGCTTTACACTAAATAAAATAATAACTTGTACTTTCTTATCTCCCCAGTCAACCGCTTTATCAAGTGTACAAAACATCAAAAATGTTTTCTCACTTAATAACTGCATCGGATGTGGAATCGCAACTAAATTCCCAACCGCTGTAGGGGATGTATTCTCTCTTTCCATAACAGAGTCATAAAAGTTTTCTGGTACATAATTTTTTTCAGCAGCTTTCTCACATAAAAATTGGATAACCTCTTCCTTCGTAGAAGCACTGTAATTTAAAAAGATTAAATCTTCCTTCATATATTGCTGCACACTAGTATTCACATGCGTAAATAACTGCTGACCAATTGACTTAATCTCTTTATCATCAAATATTGAGTTTACTTTTATAACAGGCACAGGTAAACCACTTGGTATATGAATCGTACTAATAATACAATCTATCTTTTCTTTGTAGAGATCTTCTACTTTCAATTGATAATAACCTGTAATCCCTACAATCTCTAATTTATCTCGGAACTGTGATAGAATTTTATATTTCAATAGTTGAGCACTTCCTTGACCAGTCGCACAAACTAATAAACATCTTTTCTTTTGATTCTGTTCCTGTAAACGGCTCATCGCTCCGCCGAAGTGAATCGCAATATAACCAATCTCACTTTCCGGAATCGATTCTCCCGTGTATTCACCAATTATATCTCCAACGAGAACCGCAATTTCAAAAGCATACGGATAATTCTTTTTCACTTCTGCCAAAAGAGGATTTCTCGTATTTAACTTATACTTCAAACGGTTTAATAACGTTTTTAAATGAACACCAAACCCAAATAATAATTCTTCATCATAATAAAAAATAAGATTCCGTTCTTCCGCTACTTTAAAAAGAATATGTTGCATGAATGCATATAGATCTTTTCCTAATAGTTCTTCCACATTTTCATAACGATCTTTCGTTGTAACAGCAGTGCTTAATAAATGCATCGTCACATATAAAACTTCTTCTTCTGGAAATGAAAGATGCAACTCTTTCTCTAAATCCTCTAAAATCTCTTTCGCAATTGTATATTCTTTCTTTATTATAAGTTCAGCTTGCTCTACATGTAGTCCTTTCATATAATGTTGATCTTCACAACGCTTTAATGCAATTGCAATATGAATGACTAAATTATCAATTTCTATATCTGATAAATATATCGCTCCTCCTTCGATATACTTTAGTATAACCGAACGGATAAGCGGTATATGAGGTAACGATAAGTATGTATCACTCTGCTCAAATTGCTCATGAAACGGAGTATGGTCATAACGCGGTAAACCATATTGTGATAAACAAGAACGAATATGAAACTCCTCTCCGACAATACGTATACCATAATACGGTCTCTTTTCAATTTGTAATTGATAGCGACCACATATATCTGTAACATCTTTCATAATTAAATTTACTGTCGATTTACTGACATAAATCTCCTCTGCTAACTGTGAAAGCTTCACATATCCCTCAGTCGTTAAAATACGTTGCAGAATGTAAGCTACCCTTTCTTCATAAGAAGTCGGGATTTTTTCTGTCTGTTTTTGAAATAGACTCACGCAAAACTCTTCAAACTTCTTCGCTTGTATAATTTCTAGTTCGTATCCAGTCCCTCTTTGCGATTCAATTTTCGCTCCATTTTCTTCCAATATATTATTTAATAATTTTATATCTTTTTGAATCGTCTTCGTTGATACATGTAAACGGCTCGCTAAAAAAGCTCGATTTAACATCGATTTCTCTTCTAAAAACTCCTCTAAAATAGAAACTAATCGCTGATGCACCTTTGTCATAGCTCTTCCTCTCGCAATTATATAAAGTGAAACTTTAATCAGTGGGGGTTTTGTTCATCCCCCACTGATTATTAGTTGAACCAATCGGGCTTTTACGGGCAGTTGATCCCCACCTAACTTCTTTGTTTTCGCTAAATTTTGAGGTGTGGGTCTTACTGCCCGTTAATGCGGGGTAAAAAGGAAAAAGCTGCTGAGGTCAGTAGTTTTTTCCTTTTTTAAATTTATCTATTTCTTTAATGTAAATCCGAATTTATCCCATGCTTGTAAATAGTCTAGTAAGAAAATCTCTTCTTCTACAATTCGACCAACTACATTTGTTTTTCCTGTATTCACCATATCTTTTAATGCAATTTGCAATTCACCTTTATATTGGCCATATTGCTCATTATCAATTAAAAGATCGCCACGCTTAATTTCACGTGTATGATGAGGTTTAAACTCTTCTTTTTTATATTTCACACGGCTTTGTGTCGAGCGAATCATATATTCAGATACATCCCCGCGATAAAAATGAGGTTCATCTAATACGATAATTCTTTCTAGTTCTGTCGTTGTATCATATAACTCTATATCAAATGTTTGTTTCTCTTTATTTAATGCACCTAGTGCTTGTAATTCTTCTTCTGATGCATAAGCGTTCGCAATAATAACATCATCAATTAATTCTGTCGCAAATAAATGCTTCGCCTGTGTTGTCATTGGCAGTTCACGATGCTGTTCTAACGTACATAATCCTTCTGTTACGGGCCAAGGTCCATATGTTGCATCAAATGATGAAATAAAAGCAGCCGTTCTCATACCGTAATCTTTAAATTGTTTCGAGCATTTAATGAAATGATCGTATGATAATCCAGAATAACGATGCGGATAAAAATTATGGCAACCAATTAAATTTTCACGATTTGGTCTATGGCTCATAATATTATCTACATACTTCGTACCGTTACTCATATTAATCTCAATTTTTAAGCCATACGGATTGTACGTCATAATTGATTCTTCTAATCCTGAGAAACCAACATCTAAACGAATACCGTACGCACCTAGTTCATGGAAGAATGATAAATCATTATACGAAATACCTAGTTGTTCAAAAACAGCTGGACTAATATCAACTAATACTTGGAACCCTAATGCATTTGCATGAGAAATCGTTTCTTTAAACTCTTCTATAATTTTCTCTTTTTCTCCATCTACAGACAATAAGCATGTGAATACACGTGTAAATCCGTATTTACTTGCTAATGTTAAATATTCCTTATCTTTCTCTACTGTTGAATGTTCTGGATAAATAGAAATACCTAATCGTCTCATATGTACACGCCTCTTTCTTCATTGTTTTGTAAACCTTTTCAAATATATGTAGTGAAAAAGTATATATCCCCTTCTCATTCACTACTTTTTGAATCCGCTTTCTTTAAAGAAAAAACAATTTCTATCATTCATAACAACTACCAGTCTATACATCTATACTTTACATCTTTTTTTCATAGTTGTGTAGTCTTTCCACAAATTTGTCAGTTTTTTACCTCGAAAATTGTTGTACGTTTTCAAGGCACCTTCCTTGACTGTTTCATTGGCCAATACATATACTCGAAAGAAAACAGAAATTTTTATATAGGGGATGAATATATGGGAGAAGCAATACTCGTAAAACGAGAACCGTTATGGACGAAAGAATTTGTTGCGCTAATTCTAGCAAACTTATGTATGTTTTTAGGATTTCAAATGTTAATTCCGACTTTACCTGTTTATGTGAAAGAAATTGGAGGTACAAGTTCCAATATTGGATTTGTTGTCGGTATGTTTACTGTTGCGGCACTTTTTGTTAGACCGCTAACTGGAAATGCCTTGCAAAAATTCAGCAAAAAAATCATTTTAATGATCGGTACTGCTATTTGTTTACTCGCTATGGGTAGTTATCTTTTCGCTTCAACTGTTTTCCTATTGCTTGCCGTTCGAATTTTACACGGAGCTGGTTTTGGTATTACAACGACTACATATGGAACTGTCGTTTCAGATTTAATTCCGCAAGCTCGCCGCGGTGAAGGCATGGGATATTTCGGTCTTTCTGGAACGATTGCAATGGCGCTCGGTCCACTTATCGGACTTTGGCTTATGCAAACATATAACTTCACGATTCTTTTTTTATGTGCACTTTCCTGTACAATTGTTTCATTAATATTAACGAAACTACTTCAAATCAAAAAATCGCCGCAATCACCACAGCAAACATCTGGTACCTTCCTTGATGGATTTATTGAACGTAAAGCTTTACTTCCTTCATTATTAATATTATGTATTACATTAATGTACGGGGGAATCGGAAGCTTTATTACGTTATTTGCTACGGAAGTCGGCATTGCTGATATAAGCCTCTTCTTCTTATTTAATGCACTTGCAATCGCTGTTACTCGTCCATTTTCCGGAAAGTTATATGATGCGAAAGGTCATTCCTTCGTAATTATTCCAGGAGTTATTATTACGTTTACAGGGATTATTTTATTGTCGTATACAACTACCATTCCAAGCTTAATTATTGCAGCAGCATGCTACGGAAGTGGTTTCGGAGCGATTCAACCTGCACTACAAGCGTGGATGATTGACCGAGTAGCACCGCACCGACGAGGAGTCGCAACAGCTACATTCTTCTCAGCATTTGACCTTGGAATTGGTGCTGGCGCGATTATTTTTGGATTCATTGCACATTTTACAAACTACGCAACTGTATATCGTTATTCCTCTCTACTACTTATTGCTTTCCTGTTCATTTACATTGCAAGTGTAAAAAAACAAAAGCATGGTGACAAAAATACGGAAAAAGCTGCTGGATAATTCCAGTGGCTTTTTTACGTATTTTTGATTTTATAAAACTACATGCATTTTCCTACATATTTTTTTACCTTTCATCAAAAAATATACGATGAACTCACAGACGCTTTCCTTCATATGCAAATGAAAAACACTATTCTAAAGAGTGTGATTTCTTTACAAAAATACGATTTACAAAAGATAAAAACCAATAAAATACAGCTGTTTCTTTAAAGAATTGTAAACTTTTTATCTCTTTGTAAATTTAGTGTAAATTTTACTGATAAATCGTTTACAGTGTCTCACGGTTTAGTTAATAATTACATCGTACATGAAATTTAAGGAGTGGAATGCGTGGAATACAATGTTCAAGATATGATCTTCCAGTTCATTGGTGGATTAGGTATTTTCTTATTCGGAATTAAATACATGGGCGATGGACTGCAACAAGCTGCTGGAGATCGTCTTCGTGATATTCTAGATCGCTTTACAACAAACCCACTGATGGGTGTACTAGCAGGTATGTTAGTTACCGTATTAATCCAATCAAGTTCAGGAACAACCGCTTTAACAGTCGGACTTGTAAGTGCTGGGTTTATGACATTAAGACAAGCAATCGGTGTTATTATGGGTGCGAACATCGGTACGACAGTTACTGCATTTATTATTGGAATTAAAATCGGAGAATATGCTCTTCCAATTATGGCAGTTGGAGCTATCTTACTATTCTTCTTTAAAAATAAAAAAGTACATTCTTTAGGTCAAGTTATATTCGGTTTTGGTATGTTATTCTTCGGTTTAGAACTAATGAGCACAGGTATGAAGCCTCTTCGCTCTTTAGAATCATTCCAAGAATTAACGGTTAGCATGAGTGATAATCCAATTTTAGGTATTGTTGTTGGTACAGTCTTCACTTTAATTGTACAAAGCTCAAGTGCAACAATCGGTATTTTACAAGAACTATTCGGTCAAGGTGCAATCGATTTACAAGCTGCCCTTCCTGTATTGTTTGGTGATAACATCGGTACAACAATTACAGCTGTATTAGCAGCAATCGGTACTTCAATTGCTGCAAGACGCGCAGCATTAGTTCACGTTATCTTTAATATTGTCGGTACAATCATCTTTACAATTTTATTAATACCTTTTACAAATTTAATTCAATACTTCCAAACGTCATTAAACTTAAATCCAGAGATGACAATTGCATTTGCACACGGAACATTTAACGTAACGAATACAATTATTCAGTTCCCATTCATCGCTGTATTAGCATGGATTGTAACGAAAATTATTCGCGGGGAAGATGCTGCTATTGATTTCAAACCGCAACATTTAAATCCAATCTTTATTGAACAATCTCCAGCTATTGCTTTAACTGAAGCACAAAAAGAGATTATTCGTATGGCTGAGTTTTCATTACATGGATTAAAAGAAGCAAACCAATTTTTAAACACACAAGATAAAAAACACGCTGACATGGCTACTCAATTAGAAGGAGCTATTAACAACTTAGATAAAAAAATTACCGAGTATTTAGTTTTACTATCAGAAAAGCCGCTTTCACCTACAGATTCTGAAAAACATTCCGTTTTAGCAGGTGTCGTTGGCGATATTGAACGTGTCGGTGATCATGTAGAAAACCTTGTAGAACTTGTTGATTTCCAAATTTCAAACCGTGTTTCCCTATCAAACGAAGCACTAGCTGAATTAAATGAAATGCTTGAGTTAACGATTTCAACATTACAAGACGCAGTTGAAGCTTTAACAAACTTCGATACTGAACTAGCTCAAACAGTTATTGCAAAAGAACGTAAAATCGATCAAATGGAACGTGTTCTTCGTAAACGTCACGTATTACGTCTGAATGAACGTAGCTGTTCAGGTGATGCAAGTATCATCTTCGTTGATATGGTAAGTAACTTAGAGCGCATTGGCGATCACGCTGTAAATATCGCTGATGGTGTTTTAGGTGAACAAGGTAAAGTCCATTTAAAACAATCATTATAATAGGAAAGAGACGCTAACATGAGCGTCTCTTTTTTCATTTCATACTTACAACCGTTCTACCTTTTAACTTTCCTTGCAATATAAGTGTAAACTTCTCATCTAGCTCTTCTAATGTACATTCTTCTGTATAAGATTGTAACTCTTTATTTCCCCATTCATTTGCTAAGAGCGTCCACACATCACTTCTCACATCTACTGGACATTGCACAGAATCTACCCCTAAAAGGCTTATGCCTCGCAAAATAAACGGATATACCGTTGTTTGTAATTCATGGCCTGCCACATTACCGCATGTCGTTATGCATCCGCCATACTTTACCGTTTTTAAAGCTGTTTCTAACATGTGCCCACCTACAGTATCGATAACTCCGGCGTATATTCCTTTAAGCATTGGTCTTCCTGATTCATCATTCAATTCTGCGCGATGAATCACCTTTTTCGCTCCTAGACGTAGTAGCATCTGTTCCTCTTCCATTTTTCCTGTCGCTCCTATTACGCTAAACCCTAACTTACTTAAAATACTAACAGCTACACTTCCTACGCCGCCTGTAGCACCCGTTACTAAAACATCGCCCATACTAGGCGTTACTCCTGCTCTAATAAGCTTATATACTGATAAAGCGGCGGTAAAACCGGCTGTCCCGTACATCATACTTTCCTTTAATGACATTCCCTCTGGTAACGGGACAACCCAAGACGCCGGCACGCGAATATATTCTCCGAAACCACCAGAAGTATTCATACCTAAATCATATCCCGTTACAATGACTTGATCTCCTGACTTAATGGTTTCATCTTTACTACTCACAACCACTCCTGCTGCATCAATTCCTGGCGTATGAGGATATGTTCTCGTAACACCTTTATTGCCTGTGGCTGAAAGAGCATCTTTATAATTTAATGAAGAATAATGAACCTGTATGAATACGTCCCCCTCAGGTAAACTACTTACTTCTCTCTCGACAACGTTTCTTACAAACTGCTTATTTTCTGTTTCGTTCACAACGATTGCTCGGAATGATGTATGATTCATTATGTTCTCTCCTTTATCCGTCAAATTCTTCTTTATTATATAGAAGAAACTAGTAAACCTACTCATTTCTTCTTGGCTATATTTCAACAAATCTTACTTCTCTATTACTTTCTCATAATACATATTTTCATTTCTACTAAAAAACCTTATACTTATTCTACATCTGAAAAATAAAATATATAAAATCTGACTTTTTATAAATAAATTGAATTTTTACGAAATGTAAATGATTTGTAATGTTTTTTTTCGCTAAATTTCATTATAATAAGTGGATATGAGTGTCGTATTTCAATCCAAATGAAGGAGTACAGGAAATGGAGCAAAACCCATCTTTGCAAGAAAATACACGCAGTAAACCGAAAAAAAGTAAGAAAAAAATAAAAATTATTATAAGCGTTATACTATTCTTTTTAATAGTAGGTGGCGGTTATACTTGGTTTTTAGTAAATAAAGCATCTTCTGCTGTTCGAAATGCCGCACATGATTTAGCGCGCGGTGATAAATCTGATTTACGTGATAAAGCTGTAAAACCTATTACAAACAATGTCTCTGTTTTAATAATGGGTGTTGATGAAAGTGATGTCCGGGGAAAAGAATATGGTGAAGCTATAAGAACGGATGCACTATTACTTGCAACGTTTAATAAAGATAGCAAAACTGTAAAACTATTAAGTATCCCACGTGACACATATACTTATATTCCAATAGAAAAGAAAAAAGATAAAATTACACACGCTCATGCATTCGGTTCTGCTAAAAACGGAAAAAATGGTGGACCACAAGCAAGCATTGATGCAGTTGAAAAATTAATGAATGTTCCTGTCGATTATTTTGTGAAATTTAACTTTAAATCATTTATAAAAATCGTCGATGACTTGGGCGGTATTGAAGTTGATGTACCAGTTGAATTTACTGAGCAAGATAGCAATGATAATGCAGAGGCAATTCACCTAGAAAAAGGTGTTCAAAAGTTAAATGGCGAAGAAGCTCTTGCTCTTGCTAGAACAAGACACATCGATAGTGATGCAATGCGTGGACAACGTCAACAACTCGTTATCGAGGCTATTTTAAAGAAACTAACAAGTGTTGGTTCTGTAACAAAAGTTGGCAACATCATTGATGATATTAACGGACAATTCGTTACAAACTTAACATTTGATGATATGCTTTCATTCTATAAGTACGGATCGGATTCAGAAATCGAGAAATTACAAATTCAAGGTGACGACTGCTATATGGAAAAAGGTGACGATACATGTAGCAAATCCGCTGGTGGCGGCCGAACGTATTACTACAATCCAGATAAAAAAGAATTAGCAAAAGTTACAAACGATCTTCGTGCTCATCTCGGGTTACCTGCATATACAAAAACAGACTCTGATTCGAAGAAAACAAATACAGAGAAAACAAAAGAATCTAAATCTGAAAATTCAAGTGAACGCGAATCAAGTAACAATGAAGTAAAAAATAAAAATAGCAATGAAGACACAGAAACATCGTCTAACGACAATGAATAAAAAAGAAGCAGTTCTCTATGGAGGTAGAGTACTGCTTCTTTTTATTGCTTCACAATTAAAAATCAGAACTTTCTAACTATCTTTTTTAATATTTTTAAATTATAATAAATAGTAGCAATCTATTCCAATTATCAGGGGGCTCATACATATGAAAGCTGCAGTAAAACATAACATCTCAGATTTTAGAGACTACTTAAAGTCAAACGATATATACATGGAAGAAAATATAGATGAAAATGATGGCTCTGTTCACTTTTCAGTAGGATTAGAGACAGAAGCTGGCGCAAAAATTCAACTGATCGCTGCTTTCCAAAACGAACATCCTACTGTAGATATATACTGCTTCAATGTTGCTCACGTACCGGATGCAACAGCAACAAATGACATTTTGCACGTTATTAATGAATTAAACACATCTTACCGATTTGCAAAATTCACATTAAACAAGCAAAATGCAATTGACATTTCAACATCTCTTGCATTCTCAGAACCAAACTTTAATCCAGCACTTGTATTTGAACATACGAGAATGCTATATAAATTAGCTAATGACGAATATAAGAACTTAATGAAAGTGATTTGGGCGTAAATAAAAGGATGGGCTGCAAGCAGCGCCATCCTTTTATTTCGATATCATATCAATCCACATCTTAACAGCAGTTCCTACAATCAAAATCGATAACATATATTGCAGTGCTTTTTGATTGATCTTTTTCCCAACTCGCGCTCCAAGCGGCGCAGCAAAGATGCTTGCAATCGCAATAATAAGAGCTGGCATTACAACTACTTGCCCAGTTATCACTTTTCCAGTCGTAATCCCTACTGAGGAAATGAACGTAATAGCGATAGAGGTTGCTATCGTTGTACGTATTGGCAAATTTAAAATGACTAGCATAATCGGAACTAAAAGGAACGAACCTCCAGCACCTATAATACCTGATGCTCCGCCTACACTAAACGCTAACAAGCTTGCTAACCATTTATTATATTTCAGTTCATCACCATTATTTCGTTTCGGTACGAACATCATAATAGCAGCAATTGTTGCTAACGCTGCATAAACAACATTGACCGTATGTTCCTCTAATGCATTAGCACCAAAACTACCTATAAAACTTCCTATTAATATACTAGCTCCCATATACACAACGAGCGTTTTATCCATATCATTACTTTTCCGATAAGCCCATGCCCCTGCAAAAGTTGCAAAGAATACTTGCACCGCTGTAATACCACTCACTTCATGTGCAGTATAGCCAGTAAATCCTAGCAATACCGGAATGTATAAGATCATCGGATAATTAATAATCGCACCGCCAATTCCAACCATTCCTGATATAAACGATCCTATAAACCCAATTATAAAAAGTAATACGACTAAGCTCATCTTACATCCCCTCCCTTCTAGAAAGAAGATGAATTAAATGAATAAGTTCACATTCCCATCCGAAGCATCTGCTAAATATGCTCCTACTCCTGCAAACTCTACCCCTTCCATAATCTCTTCCTCTTTTAACCCTAATAAATCTACTGTCATTTGACAAGCGACAAGTTTAATCCCCTGTTCTTTCGCCAAATCTATTAAATCTGGTAACGGCATCGCATTATGTTTTTTCATAATACCTTTAATCATCTTTGGTCCCATACCAGCAAAATTCATTTTAGATAATCCCATCTTATCAGCGCCACGTGGCATCATTTTTCCAAACACTTTTTCGATGAAATTTTTCTTTACCTTCACAGGTTCATCTTTTCTTAAAGCATTTAATCCCCAGAAAGTATGAAAAATCGTTACCTCTTGATCATAAGCAGCTGCACCATTTGCAATAATATAAGCAGCCATCGCTTTATCATAATCTCCGCTAAACAAAACGATTGTTGTTTTCTTTTGTTGTTCCATGTTGTCCTTCCTCCAATTACCTATATGGGTATTTTCATTTTTATAAAAAATCGTTTCGCCCTATTCTACTTTACCTTCCCAAGCTAACATACCACCTACCATATTGATCACTTGAAAACCGTAACTTTCTAAAAACTGAACTGCTCTTGCACTTCTTCCGCTAGAACGACAAACGATAATATACTCTTTCTTTTTATCCAACTCATGTATACGAAACTCCAATAGTCCTAGTGGAATATTACACGCTTCTGGAATTTTCCCTTCAGCTACTTCTTCTACTTCACGTACATCTACGATATTTACTGCTTCTTTACGTACCAATTTTTCTTCTAATTCTTTTGCTGTCATTTCTTTCATTTTACATTTCCTCCTCACAAACCATTCATACCGCCTGAAACATTGATAACGTGCTGAAATCCTAATTTTTTTAACATTTTCGCTGCTTGTTTACTTCTCATTCCACTCTGACAAATAACGATTACTTCCCTATTCTTATCTAATTGATTTGTCTTACTCGCTAAGTCATTTAGCGGGATATTTTGAAATCCTTTCATATGATTTCCTCTATATTCACCTACTGTACGAACATCGATAAAGTACTTTCCCTGTTTTCCTACTATACTTTTTAATTCTTTTCCGTTTATATTTTGAACACCTTTCACAGGTAAAAAGCGTGAAATAACAAACCATGCAGCAAGTACAATGAAAAGCGTACTTAATATTGTGTTCATATAATCAACCTCTCTACATTTATAAAAATACTATGCCTTCTTAATCCAAAACTTCAGCACATCGCCTTCCTCTTCATGCTTTACGATGTCATGGCCACTTTTATTTGCCCAAGCTGGAATATCCTTAACTGACCCTTTATCAGTTACCTGTACTTCTAACACTTCTCCAGTTTGCAAAGTATCCATCGCTCTCTTCGTTCTTACAATCGGCATTGGACATGCTAAATCTTTTGCATCTAATACTTGTTTTACATTCATCATCTATTCCTCCATTTTTCATTCATTCGTTTATTTATTTATTTATTTGTGAACTGCACAACGATTTGGACCAATCTCCATTTCACGCTCTTCATCCAAACTCGGGTGAATTTTACCCATATTCGTTTGACGAATTTCTTCATATGCATTCGGTTGAGGTGGTAAATTCTCTGTTACAACTTTACGGAACTCTCCCTCATCCTCAATATTTAAACCTGCATTATGCTCAAATAAATCTTTTAATTTTGCACTAACAATACCACTTTCGTCCATTTCACTTATTTTTGAATAATGAGCCGGTAACACAATTAAACTTTGAGATAGTTCTTTATATCGGCTATACAAAGTATTACGTAAATCACTTACCCAATCTTCAGCTTTCCCAGCAAGATCTGGACGCCCGATGGAATCTACAAATAAAATATCGCCTGATAATAAATAGGAATCATCTACAATAAATGACGTACTTCCAATCGTATGCCCTGGTGAGTATAATGCGTCAATTTCAATTTTAGTACCCCCCACCGTAATAACAGATCCTTCAACAAGCGGTTCGTATGAGAAAACAACTTCCTCCGCATCTTTTGGCGGTAACCAATACGTACCACCTACTTTTTCCGCTAACTTACGTCCTCCAGAAATATGGTCTGCATGTAAATGTGTATCCATTACATTCGTAATCGTAACAGCATGCTCTTTCGCAAATTCTTCATACGCTTCAACTGTTCTTACTGCATCAATAACTGCTGCTTCACCGTTTGAAACGACCATATAAGATAAACAGCCTTTTCCAAGACGGTTAAACTGATACATACTTCCGCCATTTTTTAAATCTCCAACTTTTACAGGCTTTACATATTCACTCCATGCCTTCATACCACCAGCTAAATAATAAATATTTTCTAATCCAGCCTCTGTTAATTGCTCTGCCACAAATATAGAAGACCCTTCTTTTGCGCATACTACTAAAACATCTTTATCTTTAGGTAATTCACTTACAATATGATCTACACCATCTAACAAATCAAAATACGGTTTATTTATAGATGAGATTTGTTTCCCTTCAATTTTCCAATCTTCATAATCCGTCTCATTACGAACATCTAAAATAAACAACTCTCCGAATAAAACTTTCTCTGCAACATCTTTTGCTTGTAACGGTTTAACATTCATTTAATTACCCCCATAGGTATATTTTTATTTAAAAAATTTTAATTCTTTATATTCCCTTGCCACTCTAACATGCCTGGAATGACATTCTTCACATTTACATAACCTTTCTCTTTCAACATATGGCAAGCTACATCACTACGGTTACCCGTTCGGCAAACAACATAAATTTGCTTCGTCTGATCTAAAGCTGCACTGTCTAACTCTCCTAACGGCACGGAAACAGCCGATGGAATATGACCAAAAGCGAATTCCGCCGCTTCTCGAACATCTAATACAATACACTCTTCATCACTTAATAATATCTCTTCCAACTCTTCATTCGTAATTGTATGAGGATACTTTGCTACTTCATTCACTTCATGCTCATGCGCTTTCCTAACGTAATGCATCAAAACATCGCCCTCTTGTTTCGTCCCGATATATTGATGCCCTACTTTATTCGCCCAGCTTTGTATGTCTACTGTAGACCCTTTATCTGTTGCCTTAATTTCAATCACTTGTCCTGATGCCAATCCTTCTATCGCCTTCTTCGTTTTCACAATCGGCATCGGACAAGCCAAACCTTTACAATCTAAACTCATATCCACTTTTATACTCATAGTCGATTCCTCCACAATTTATATACATATACCTGTAGGGGTATATTAAAATGTTTTTGAAAATCTGTCAACTCTTACGTTTGACAGATTATCGGCTTTTTACAAGTAATTGAACAGCTTCTTTAATTAACTCTTCATTTGAACCGTTACCTTTTTCAAACTGCTCACGTAAACATTGCTCTAGATTTGTTCCAACAACAAGTCCAATTGTACGATCAAGTGCAGAACGAGATGCCGTTAACTGTGTAATAACCTCTCGGCAATCTTTTCCTTCTTCCATCATACGAAGCACACCACGAACTTGGCCTTCAATACGTTTTAATCTATTTTTCATATCTTGATTGTATTCCACTATAGACCACCTCCGTAATTATAACTATATTATACATTACTTTGTAACTTTGTATAATATCATATACCCTTAAGGGTATATTGTAAAGCGTTTTGTTTTTTGGACATTTCTAACGGATAGTAAAAATGCAAAAGCCACTGGTTTTATTGACTTTTGCATTTCTCAACTACACTGCATTATTATCTCACTTCTTATAAACTCTTTTTAAAACTATAATCCATTTCTCCACCTAGTGCAGCAGCCGTATCACCAGTTTCTCTAAAATCATGTGTATATATTTTTTTAAATGAACCGAAATCTACTTGCTTATAAAATTCAAAACAAGGGAATCCATCATGCTCTCCTTGCATATCAATACTCCCATCCTTGTTCACACATACATGTAATACATAATCTACAGGAGGTGCATATATATTTAACGGATTACTTGCGCTCGCACTCATTTTAAATTGCACACTATCAGGATTCCATACGATATTCGTGCACACAATATTTTCAGTACTCGCTTTTCCTGTTCTTTTATTCACAGAACCATCTGGATTCGTAACCTTCTCTGTCGTAATACCTGTGTTCGCATATGAAAACACTTCTCCTTTATAAAAATCAACTACTACCTCTTGCTCAACTCTAGAGCGCATAGTATTTACCGCATATGGTGTAAATTCGCGTGAATCACCTTCGAATTGAATTATTTTTCCTGTTTCCATATCCTTCTTGGCTTCAGTCCAAGACATTGGAATAAATACGTTAGCTCTAACTTTTACGATATTAGCCATAAGAAACACCTCTATAATTCTAATTTTATATACTGCATTATTTAATAAAAAACACCATTTCAGCCATATAATTAAAATCTTTCTCTTTTACGTTGGCTACTTCCTTCTTACAAATGATGCTATATTTATAGCTAGATTTTCGTTTTAAAGCTATATTCCATTTCTCCATCTAGTGCTGCTGGGGTATCATTCGTTTCTCTGAAATCATGTGTATATATTTTTTCAAATGAACCAAAATCTACTTGTTTATAAAATTCATAGCAAGGGAAACCATCATGTACACCTTCAACATGCAAAGTACCACTTTTATTAACTCGTATAGCCAACAAATAATCAGCTGCGGGTGCCGCCGCATTTAACGGATTACTTGCACTTGCTCTCATTTCAAATGAAACTTCATCTTCACTCCATACAATATTTGTACATGCGATGTTTTCTGTACTTGTTTCTCCCTTTTGATATTCAATTGAGCCGTCTGGATTTGTAATTTTTACAGTAACGATGCAAGCATCTGCATATGTGAAAATTTCTCTTTTATAAAAATCAACAATCACTTCTTGTTCTAATCTTGAACGCTTTGTATTTACAGCGTACGGTGTAAATTCACGTGCATCTCCAGCGTATTCAAACACTCTTCCTGTTGCAGCATCCTTAATAGGCTTCAGCAATGCATACGGTGCAAATACACTCCCTCTAATTTTTACGATATTAACCATGTGAAACCTCCATTGATTGTATATTATATAAATCATTATTTGTTCTACAACATAATATAGTCAATTTGATTGACTATATTATGCATAGTACAATAAGTATCATGTATAGTCAACTTAATTGACTACAGATACGGAGGTTATATACATGGATCAAACATTTAACGAGTTCGATCTTACATCGCTTTTATCATTATCATTTAGCACATTAATTACTGAACTACATGACAAATTAAATGAATTGGGATTTGAAGATATTAGGCCAGCACATGGTTTTATGTTCAAACGCATTCTACCTAATGGAGCAACGGGTATAGAACTAGCTGAATATTTAGGGGTTTCAAAACAAGCTGTAAGTAAAATGGTGGATTCTCTTGAGAAGAGTGGCTACGTTACACGCAAAACACATCCTACTGATAAAAGAGGGAAAATCATTGTTTTAACCGAACGTGGTTTGTCAGTATTGAAGGCAAAAGAAAAAATAGTAGCTGAAATAGAGCAACAATGGATTGAAAACATAGGTGCTGAACGAATGCAAATGCTCAAAGAAGATTTAACAACATTCGTTACTAAAGAAAATACAGAGAAATTATCATCAAATATACGTCCTGTTTGGTAACTAAAAACTCCATAAAAAAACGAATCCATTTTGAGTATTCTTTTTCAAAATGGATTCGTTTTCTACAATAATATATTTATTACTCTCGTTTCATCTCTATCGTTAACCCTAACTATTTGCGTCTCACCATTTGGCAAAAATATGATATAATTTCCCTTCCTCACATTCCTCCAAATAACTTTTCCTTCTTCATCCGTTCTCCCTATTGAAATCCCAATTTCTTTACTCGGCTCAGGTGATTCGTCTTTCATAAGTATAATTTCAAAACCTTTTATTGGCTGTTTTTCTTTATTTTTCACGTGAAAAGTTACATAATTAACAACCTTACTAAACTTCTTTTCATTATTTGCTATAGAACTAGACATTATGATAATGACCAATATACAACATAAAATCCATATAAGGTTATTATATTTATTCAGACCATTTTTTAAGATTATTAAAAACATCGTCTGTCACCCGGTTTCCAGAATTCCAAGAACTACTTCCTACTGTATGGGTAGCTATTATTGTTACACCCGTACGAGATGGATAATTAAAATTACTGTCTCTTAATAAGTATCCCCAATCTTCCCCACCATGTTTACGCCCTTCAAATGAAGGTGAAACAAGATCTTCTCTCCTTCGATCATTACTATACAAAGATTGTTCTTGAAAAAGTACACGTTCTCCCTCATTGGAAACTGATGTCCACGGTACATCTTCTGCATACACCTTTTGATTCACCAAAAATACTGTACAAAAAAGATAAAAAGAACACCAAAACTATAAAGAGCCAACCTACATCTTATAGAAATAAAGCTATCCAACATAACTTACCTGCTATACAAATGATAGCGAACAATTGAAGATCCCTTTATAAATTCTAGTTTTTCTTTTTTCAGAAGTCAATGTAATTAATAATGAGTATCATTATTAATTACATTGACTTCACAAAATCAAACAATGAGTCATATTCTTTACTCTGCGTTCAAAAATCTGTCGCATTACAAAATCTTTATTTAAGTAGTTTCTTAAGAAAGATACGTTCCATTCAATTTCGCATACTTCAAAGATTTTGTCTCGACCAGATCCTATTGTTTTATTTCTTCTGTCGGGTTGTTGTAGCGTTCTTCAATATCTTCAAACATTTTAATACCGAGGTAGTATGGATTAATGCTCGTTTTTGATAGCTGAAGAGCACCCAGCCCTCGTATTGATAAGGTGCTTTAATCACCCAAAACTAATTAAAAATTTATAATCTAGATAATATGATATTTTTCACAAAATCTATTGCTTTTATGCCCATCATTTATGTATTATATGGAATGGTAGAAAATTCTTGTTTTAAAATACATTCAATTATCATAAGGGGAATTTAATATGAATCCGTCATCCATCGAATCCACTAGTAATAAAAAAAAGATAGTTGCTTTTATAGCTGGCGTCATCACAACTATTGGAACATGTATAGGAATAATTAGCTATATAGAAACTAAAACGGAAAACAATCAAAAGCAGAAAACCTCTGAAGATATTCAAATCTTTTTAAACAATTATAGCAAACAAAGCTTACTTGCTTTTAATAAAAACACTAGCAGTTACATTGAAGATTTTATTGAAAAAGATGGTCAATATTATACAGGTATGAACAATTATATACACAATGAATTCTCTGAGGGGCACCAGTATCATGTCGTTGAATTTCAACTTTCTGCAAAACCAGAAGAGATTACGAGTTCAGAATACAAAATTACAACCTCTGAAGAATATATTTTTACCACCGGAAAAAGCAAGTATAGAGAAAAGGTAAAAAACAGATTATATAAAATAAAGATACTTGATAATAAGATTCAAATTTCCTCAATGTTAGACAAAGGAGACACGACAGGGCCAAAACCAATTGAATGAAGCCCTATACATTATTCTCTAAATAGAATTTTTACTAAAATAGACTGTAAGCCCTTGGTTCACAGTCTATTTTAATACCTCAATGATTGCATCTAATTTCAAAATCCACCCTCTACTTTCACTTTTTTCTGTGATTAATAAACATATTCATACTTTCTCAAAGTCTACTTCTTGAAATAGCTTCAGCGCTTAAATAGTTGTTATTAAATATTTTAATAATAGTTGAAGTATTATATAGTTTACCAATAATCTTTACATCCTCATTAGTCTGAACATCTAAATCATAATTAGAAAACGTTTGTCTTACTATATCTATTTCTTTATTTCCAACTATCACTTCATCGCTAATTTTCTTTAATTCTTTTCATTAAATCTTGTAAAATACTTATCACATCTTCTTCTATTTCCTGGCTGTACTCTTGAATGAACAGGATCTTTCCGTATTTTTACATAAAATTCTCCCAACCTCCTTTTTTATCCCTATTTTCTAATCCCAACAAGTTCTCGTAAACTATTTTCCTTCTTTCTACTTGTCCTTCTGCATCCTTATCATCTATTAATCCCTAATTTCACACTCATTAGGGATTAATTTGTTATTGAAATCACAAATACTGCATCTAGAACCTTTCAAAATTCATATCTTCCATCTCTTTACTCTAACTTATTGTATAGGTAAAATATAGAAGAAGATAATTTGAACTTGTAAAGGGTGTGTATGCATGGCAAGTCGATACCATTATCAAAAAACTATTAGTAATGACTATTTAGGAAAAAGCAAACTGATTAAAGCTGCATCTCCATGGGAATTGAATCTAAAAATACAAGAACAAGAACAAAAATGGGCACAAGCTGAAGTGAAGCAACGTGAACGAGACAAGATTCAAGATATAAAAATGCAAGCAGAATTTGATACAATTGCTGCCCAAGATATAATCCATGAATATGAAAACCTGTTAAATGCTACCCTCGAAATTGACGACACCTTAGATTGGGAATCTCAAAAGAAATACGACAGTTATCCACCATTTTTCTATGAACCTTTTAATACACAAAAACCTACCTTAGATACTTTTAAACATACATATAAAGTTCCAACCGAAGGAATATTAGAAAAATTCATATCTCCCCTCAAACGTAAAAGAATTCAACTAGAAAATCAGGCAAACAACGCTTATGAACAAGCATTGGAAGAATATAATCAAACTTATGATACATACGAAAAACAGAAAGAAGATGCTCTCAATAAACACCTTCAGCAAAAAGAAACATTTGAATTGGAACAACAACAATACAATGACAATATTACGAACTGGAAAAAGCAATTTGAATTAGGGGAACCTGAAGCAGTTGAGAAGTATGTAAATGTGGTATTAGAAAACTCTCTTTACCCTGATGGGATTGAGAAAGAGTATGATGTACAGTTTCGAAAAGATTTAAATACACTAGTTATATCATATAAACTACCTAATCCAACCTTAATTCCAAATATCACTGAATATAAATATATTGCCACAAGAAAAGAAGTAAAATCAGTCGAAATGAAAAAGAAGGATTTCGAGGAATTTTATGAATCTATAATATTTCAAATAACATTAAGAACAATTCACGAAATTTTTGAAGCTGTATATAACAACGATGTAAATATCGTTGTCTTTAATGGATGGATTAGTTATATAGACGAAGCAACTGGCAATGATTCTACTTCATGTATTATTTCCGTCCAAGCGTCTCGTGAAGAATTTGAACCTATAAAATTAGACAGAATAGACTATAAAAAATGTATTCAAAGTCTAAAAGGATTATTTGCAGGTAAGCTTACAACCTTATCTCCTGTTAAACCTATCATGACTCTACAAACAAATGATAAACGGTTTGTGGAATCCAAAAAGGTTTTAGCTAACCTTACTTCTGCGGACAACTTAGCTACTATGCATTGGGAAGACTTTGAACATCTAGTAAGAGAATTGTTTGAAAGAATGTTTAATGAGGATGGTGCCGAAGTCAAAGTAACACAAGCTAGTCGTGATGGCGGAGTAGATGCTATTGCGTTTGACCCCGATCCAATTAAAGGCGGAAAGTTTATCATCCAAGCAAAACGATATAATATGACGGTTCCTGTATCCGCAGTACGTGATTTGTATGGAACTATGCTTCACGAAGGAGCAACAAAAGGAATTTTAGTAACAACAAGCTCTTTCGGAAAAGACTCTGTCACATTTATAAAAGATAAGCCAATTACACTGATTGATGGTCAAAATCTTTTATACTTGTTTAATAAGTTTGGATATTCGACTCTCAATATAACATTGAATAGATAAAAATAACGGGGGAAGTTCCCCCGTTATTTTTCAAGTTACCTATTTTACTTTAATTAATACTTCCCTTTAGATGGCTTCACACATACTTCCGATGCACCATCTTCCCATCATAAGAAAATACAACGCCCTTACTCTCGACAATCGACTCCATATGCACTGTTCTTCCCCATAATTGATGAAGATATGGCAATACTTTTTCTAAGTATTTTAAATCGAGCTCGATTCCTTCGTAACTATGTTTAATGTACAATTCTCCATTCTTTAAGTAGTCCCCGTCTTCTACTACTAAGTACGGGAAGCCACCATTTGTCCGCATATTTACGAGTTGATCACGCACATGTTCCCACTCTTTATCTATTACCTTATATTCTTTTCCTTGACGCTGGAATAAGTACATATCTTCTCTCATTACGAGATCTTTATTTAAGTAGTTTCTTAAGAACGATACGTCCCATTCGATTTCGCGTACTTCAAAGATTTTGTCTCGACCAGATCCTGGTTTGACGCCGCGTCGTTTCATTTCTTCTGTCGGGTTGTTGTAGCGCTCCTCAATATCTTCAAACATTTTAATACCGAGGTAGTATGGGTTAATACTCGTTTTTGATGGCTGGACGACACCTGCATTTAGTTTCGCAAATTCAATTGCTTCATCCGATGTTAAGTCCATTTCGCGAAGTATGCGTTGATGCCAGAAGGATGCCCAGCCTTCGTTCATGATCTTCGTTTCAAGCTGTGGCCAGAAATATAGCATTTCCTCACGCATCATCGTTAATATGTCTCGCTGCCAATCTTCTAGCTCACGGCTATATTCTTCAATAAAAAGGAGTAAATCTTTCTCTGGTTGCGGTGGAATCTTTTTCTTTTTACGCACGTTGGAGCGTTCCTGTTTTTTATTTCGATTATCTAAATTCCATAGGTCATCGTACTGTGATGCCTTTTTCTTCTCTACTTCTTCCTCTTCTAAATCATCAATACTCCACGCTAGTTTCGGACGCATAAGCGACGGGTCAATATGCTCTTGAATGGCAAGTACGGCATCTAAAAATGTTTCTACCTCTTCTTTTCCGTACTTATGCTCATATGCTTTCACCCGTTCAGCTGTTGCTGACATACTTTCTACCATATCTCGCTTCGTATTTGAAAAACGAATATTATTTTTAAAGAAATCACAGTGCGCTAACACGTGCGCCACAATTAATTTATTTTGAATTAACGAGTTCGTATCTAATAAAAAGGCATAACATGGATCAGAGTTAATAACGAGTTCGTATATTTTACTAAGACCTAAATCGTATTGTAATTTCATTCTGAAAAACTGTTTTCCAAAACTCCAATGTGAAAATCTCGTCGGCATCCCATATGCACCAAATGTATAAATAATTTCCGCTGGACATATTTCATAACGCATCGGATAAAAATCAAGCCCAAATCCAGTCGCAATTTCCGTAATTTCCGCAATCGCATATTGCAGTGCTTTATCGTCACTTGCTCTCATTATTTTCCCTCCTTACACTTTCCCTTAAGAAAGTGTATGATTGAGAACAAGCTTTCATGAGGATTGATTGCATAATAAACAGCATTGTTCATTCATTTTATAAATAAACTTAATTTTCATTAAATACCATTTATTCACAGAACACTAGTATTTTTAACATCCTAAAGTTATACTATTAAAGTATTAAAATATTACACAACAAGGAGTTACATCATGAAGAAATGTTATATTTTATGTCTTGCTTGTTTCCTTCTTCTCTTAACAGCATGTGAAGGAAACACAAAAGAAACAACACAAAAAGCAAATGAAACAAAAAAACAAGAAGAAACAACTCTAAATTCTTCTGAAGCTAAGCCAACTACAACTGCTGATACAGCAAAGCCTGAACCGAAAAAAGATGAAAGTATTAAATCTGGTATGTATAAGGTTGGTACAGATTTGCCTGCTGGTGAATACTTTCTTTTAGCCGAACAAGGGCAAAGTGCTTATTTTGCAGTTCTAAAAGATAGTACTGGATCTTCTAACAACATTTTACAGAATGATAATTTTGCAACCTTTAGATTTCTTACTGTAGAAGATGGACAATATTTACAACTAAAGCGTGCTAAAATGTTACCAGCAACTAAAGTAGAAAAAATCCCATTAGACGGTAAAGAGCTAATTCCAGGCATGTACCGCGTAGGAATTGATGTTCCTGCTGGTGAGTATAAGTTGGTCCCAAATGATGGAGCAACAGGATACTACTCCCTACATGCAAATAGTACTGTAAATGGCTTAAAAAACATCATTAGCAATGATAACTTTAAAGAAGAGCGCTATTTAACGATTCAAGAAGGACAATATTTAAAATTAAACCGTGCTTCTCTATTGCTACCAAATTAATACATATTCCAATGAACTATAAAAGAAGCACATTCCTAATTTTAGGAATGTGCTTCTTTTACAAACAAATATGAAATTAACCTTCAATAATCTCCATCTTCTCCGTAATCGGTGTACGAGCTTTTCCTTCTGGCGCTTTATCGAAGTAGCCAAGGTGAAGAATTCCAACGATACGTTGACCTCTAGTTAAACCGAGTCCTTCTATAAATAATGGATTGTAGTTCAATCCGCCTGATTTCCAAACACAACCTAATCCACGTTCCCAAGCAAGAAGTTGGAAGTTTTGCATAAATGCACATGTTGCAGCGTAATCTTCGTCACGTTGAATTTGACGTGGGTCTTCATTTATATATACAACGATTTGTGCTGGCGTACTTAAGAAACGATCAGATAAAATTTTACCGCGTTTCGCTCTTTCTTCTTCTGTGAAAGAGTTTAATACTGCATCTACCAACTTCTTACGGCCTTCTCCAATGTATAATTTACAATTCCATGGTTCACGGTGTTTATGATTCGGTGCCCATGTTGCGTCGTTTAATAGTTCAATTAATAACTCTTTTTCTACTGCTTTATCTGTAAATGTACGAACAGAACGTCTTTCTTTAATCACATTTGCGATGGAAGTATATGTAGTCATATTTTTCTCTCCCTTATTTTTATCTATATGTATACGTTTACTATTGATATTGATTTTCAATTTCGATTATAACCTAGTTTTTTACTATTAATCAATGTTTTATGTTGGAAAACTTGTAAAAACTTCTTTTTCTACTGTGAATAAAAAAACTTAGCTCGTTCACAAGTTTTTCACATTTTATGGAAATGATATGTGTAAAGTTTTCCACATTATCCATCTAGGAGGAGTTTACATGTACAAAAAAATCGTAGTAAGTATGACTATGGCAGCATTATTATGCGGGATAGCTACTTTCCCTGCTTCCGCTGCTACGCCAAAAGAAGTAACATTGCATCATCATAAGCCAATTTCAGAAGAAGAAATGCAATCGTTCGAAAAACTCGGCTATAACAAACATGAAATTTGGAAAGCTGCCCACATTGCAAGAATGAGTAAAAAAGAAATTAAGGACGTTTTAGCTTACTATAAGCAAAATAAATCTTGGGAGAAAACAGCTGAGCATTTCGGGGTAGATCCAAGTAAGTTGAAAAAGCATCATATGAATAAAGAAACGAAAAAGGCGCTGCTGCAAGAATTAGCAAATATGCAAAAATCTACACCAGACGGGCTAAAACAAAAAATGAAAGAATATAATATCGGATTACGTCAGCTCACGGTATTAACAATCATCTCTCAAAAAAGTAATACTCCCCTTGATGATGTGCTAAAAATGAAAAAAGACGGAATGGATATGAAACAAATTGCAGAAAAATTAAATGTAAAGAAAGAAGATATACGAGTAGAAATAATTAAATTAGTAAAGTCGATTAAAGAAAAGAAAACAAATTAATACAACAAAAGGAAGAGTTTTTTAATACTCTTCCTTTTGTTTATGAACTTTCAATTTTCAAGTATAAATTCCCGTCTTTCCCAAAAACTAACACAAGTAAATGATATATGTTAGGGGTGAGAAAATGTTCGGTTTATCATCTAAGAAATCCAAAAAGAATAGTACAAAAACAATTTGTTCTATTCCAGAATTTATAAAAAGCATGAAAGAATCTAGCGATTTTGTCTCCTATAACGTACTTGACGATGACACGTTATGCTTGTTTTATTATAAATCTGTCGTGGAAGCACTTATTATTAAACAATTTATTTTAACTCCTCTAAAAAAGGAATCTGAACAAATCCAAAACATCTCTGATTTATGCAATATTGTCTCTATTGAAGATATTATTACCTCTCCTTCTATTGATGATATTCGTGAGAAATTATTAGGTGGATATATTTTAATACGCTTAAAAAATAATTCGAATCCCGATCAATATGCTTTAATTCGCGCCGAAAGTACTGTTTTAGGAACACGATTATATAACGATACAGAAAATGAATATAGCGTAATCGGGCCTAAAATCGGTTTCGTTGAAAACCTTGATACAAATATACACTTATTACGCCGAAATATTGTAACAGAGCAACTCATTTTTAAAGAAGTTACCGTCGGATCTATGTCAAAAACGAAAGTAGCTGTTGCTTATATAGAAGGCGTTACAAATGAACAATTTATCAACACCGCAATACAACGGCTAGAAGACATTGACTTCGATGTCCCATTTGATGCAACTATGATTGAGCAATTTATTAGTGATAATAGCAATTCACCTTTTCCTGTTCTATTACCTACAGAACGATTAGATCGAGCTGTATTTGCTTTAATTAACGGGGAAGTTTTAATTTTAACAGATGGCTCTCCATATGCTTTATCAGGACCAACAACGTTACTAGATTTTTTCATTTCACCAGAAGATTATTATTTACCGTGGATGATTGGATCGTTCTTTCGTGTTATTCGTTTTTTCGGGGCTATATTTTCTCTTTTTTCCTCCGCTATTTATACAGCGGCTTTAACATATCATTATCAGATGATTCCTGCCGATTTACTAGGTCCTATTATTTTCTCGAGAGCTAACGTACCTTTCCCTCCTATTCTAGAAGCACTCTTTTTAGAAATTACAATTGAATTGCTTCGTGAAGCGGGAGCACGTTTACCGACGAAAGTAGGACAAACAATTGGTATTGTTGGCGGGATTGTAATTGGGCAAGCATCTGTTGAAGCCGCTTTAACAAGTACAATTTTATTAATTGCAGTTGCTTTATCCGCTCTTGCATCTTTCACAACACCGACTGTAAAAATGTCTTCTACTATCCGGTTGTTACGATTTCCGCTTATTCTTTTAGCCGGCGCATTCGGAGGATTAGGCCTTATTGTCGGATTTGTATTTATTTTAGCTCATTTAATTAAATTAAAATCACTTGGATCACCTTATTTATTACCTTTATATCCATTTCGTGGTTTAGGTACAGCAGAAGGTTTTCTTCGATTACCATTTAGTCAAACAGCACAAAGGCCTTCTTTCCTTAGACCAAAATCAAAATGGCGCTATAATCCGAACAAAGTGAAGCAAAAACGTGATGGTGATAATGAATGAAAAAACTTTTCTTGTTCCTTATTATAATCTTTTTTGTTCTACAAACTGGCTGTACACAAACGTATATAGTGGATACACAGCGCATTATTCATATTGCTGGATTTGATATTACAAAAAACAAACAATTCCAAGGGACGATCTTATTCCCAGAATACACGCATGGTGTAAAGTCTAAGCCTGAGACACAATCAACATCTGCTCGTTCACTTGAAACAATCGCTTCACGATTGAATGCTAAATCTCCTCACAATGTTGTTGTAGGTCAAATGCGTGTCGTCTTATTTGGAAAGGCTCTAGGAGAACGTGGAATGGGAGAAATTATTACTAACTTACAACGTGATCCAAATATAGGACGTGATGTACAACTAGCAATTGTAGATGGATCAGCTGAAGAGCTTTTAAATTACGGAAAAAAAAATGGTTCTTTATATATTGCTGATTTACTCGAGCAAAATATAAGAAATGAGAACATTCCACAAACTGAATTAAATGTTTTTTTATATAATTACTACTCTTCTGTATGTGATGCCTACGTTCCTTATATAAAAATGGGCGATAATCATTCCGTCGCTGTCAAAGGACTTGCCTTTTTAAAAGGCGATAAAGTCGTCATGTATACGGATAAAAGACATTCTGTTTTAGCAAAACTGCTAATTAATCCTACCAAAAATGGGCGTTACGAAGCAGCGATAACAAAGGATAAACATAAAGGTATGGTTGTTATACAAAACTTAGCTGGGAAAAATAAATATGATATAGATCAAACTGGCGACATACCAAAAGTAAAAATCCATTTAAAATTAAATGGTTTAATTAAAAACTCTCCTAATTGGATTGATTTGAGAAAAGAAACAAATATCAACTATATAAAGAAACAAATTGAACGCAATGTTGAAAAAGACTGTGAAGATTTAATAAAACAATTTCAAAAAAAGGAAATTGATCCTTTAGGCATACGCGATGAAATTAGAAGTCATACGAGAAAATGGAATATAAAACAAATTCGAAATATGTATAAGAACGTCGCCGTAGATATAAATTTAGATCTTAATATTGTACAATCTGGAATCGGGGAATAGTGAGGTGAAATAAGCAATGAATACAATGAATAAATCAAAGACAGTCTCTCCATACTTTGCCTTTATATTATTACATTCGCTTCAAATTGGAATAGGAGTTCTTGGGTATCAACGTGTAATTTTAAAAAACGCTGGTTATGATGCCTGGATTTCTCTTATTATTGCGGGGATTGCAACCCATATTGTGCTGTTTTGTATGTTAAAAATGTTAGAAAAAGAGGGAGATTTAATTAGCATTCATACAACAAGTTTTGGAAAATGGTTTGGCTCTATATTTTCTGTCATTTTCACTCTTTATTGCTTATTATTCTGCCTTACTGTTCTTCGTACATATATGGAAGTGATACAAGTTTGGATTTTCCCTACCATTAAGTTATGGAAACTTACCCTTATGTTTTTATTAGTCACTTACTACATTATAAAAGGTGGGTTCCGTTCTGTGACAGGGATATGTTTTTGGGGTATTGTACTTCCTATTTTCGTTGTATTCTTTTTAGTCTATCCAATGAAATACGCTCATTTCCGTAATATTTTACCTATTTTTACACATTCACCTTTTGACATGCTTATATCTGCAAAACAATCTGCATTAGAGTTTCTCGGCTTTGAAACAATCCTTATCTTCTATCCATTTATTGAAAAAGGTAAGTCTTTAAAAAGATGGGCTCATGCAGGAATTTTTTTTAGCACTTTGATTTATGTAGTTTTAGCTATTGTATCTTTTATGTATTATAGTGAAGGACAATTAAATCATACTATTTGGCCTACTTTAACGATGTTAAAAATAATTAAAGTTCCTTTTATTCAACGGTTTGAATACATTATTATTTTTGTTTGGTTTTTAATTATTTTGCCAAACCTTTGTTTAACCATTTGGTCATCATGCCAAACGATGAAGCGTTCATTTCATATTTCATTTAAATTTACATTACCGTTTTTTATTTTCATCGTTTTTACAGCTTCTTTATTTTTTAAAAACCGTGAAAGTATCAATACATTAAATACAGTCCTATCTCAAGCTGGTTTATATATTGTATACGCTTATAT
Organism: Bacillus cereus group sp. MYBK101-2; assembly: GCF_051918845.1. Classification (NCBI taxonomy): domain Bacteria; kingdom Bacillati; phylum Bacillota; class Bacilli; order Caryophanales; family Bacillaceae; genus Bacillus; species Bacillus cereus group sp. MYBK101-2. The sequence continues at coordinate 138,650 of NZ_JBQAIE010000011.1, forward strand.
CCCGGTTTTATTTCTATTCCATTCGCTAAGATGGCGCTTCAAAAATCAGTCGAAAAAATCTTCACCCGACACACCATAATCTCTGATACAATTTGATTAATACATTTGTAAAGGGGACAAGCGTATGAAGAAATATGTATTTTCTTTACTTGCAGTACTGAGTTTAATTCTTGCTGGATGCGGAGCTACTAGTACAAATGAAAAAAAATCATCTGAATCAAAAGAAGAGCACGACCATGCATCGCATACTCAGCAAGCTGACATTCAAGAGAAAACAAAAGGAGTCGACACACTTCCTACCTTCCTAGACAAGCTTGATCCACAAATGAAAGATATCTACACTGTCGCTGGACAAAATGCAGAGCTATTAGATTGGATTCCATGTTACTGTGGTTGCGGTGAAAGTGTAGGACATAAAAACAATAAAAATTGCTTTATTCGTGAAATTAAAAAAAATGGTGAAGTTGTTTGGGATTCCCATGCAACGACTTGCGTCAATTGCCTAGAAATTGCAGTTGAATCTGCTTCGATGAAACAAAAAGGAAAATCAACGCTTGAAATTCGTAACTATATCGACAATAAATACAAAGAAGGCTATGGAAAACCAACACCTACGCCAATGCCAAAAGCTTAAAAAACGAGGAAACACCTCGTTTTTTTTCATTCACTTTTTTTCTTAACAAATTCTTTCAAGTGTATTTCTCCTTACTTATCACACACTATATATAACTCTCGGTAAGGAGGGTACACAGTGCAAACATATAACGACTATGATAAAGCTCTCTATTACACGTATTGCTGTAATTGGGATAAATTACTCGTTCTCATGGTTCAAACGAACGATCAATTATTTTCTAAGCGTATTGAGCATTTTTTACACGCTTATCAATACAGTAAAGAACTGCCAGAAGTTGATAAACAATTGCAGCTCCTATTTCAATATATTGACCACGCATCCCAAAAGTCACATATAGAAGAAGTAGAGCAAATTCAAATGTAAACTATAGCGCTATTCTCTTCTGGAGAATAGCGCTTTTTTAAAATGTTCATATCAATAAAAGTTTCCCCTTATAAAACTTTTATTGATAAACATATTTTTTCTTTCTTTTCTGTACCACCTCATACTATAATTTAGTATGTAACTATTATAAGAGAGGTATAAAATATGGGACGAGAAAAAAAGCAAGAATATGCTTTATTTACCGCGTGGGGAGCTTCTTTTATTGCTACACTAGGAAGTCTATACTTTTCCGAAATCATGAAATTTGAGCCTTGTGTCCTTTGTTGGTATCAACGTATTTTTATGTATCCATTCGTTTTATGGCTCGGTATCGCTGTAGTAAAAAAAGACTATCGCATCGCAAATTATTCTTTACCAATCGCAAGTATTGGTGCTTGTATTTCTTTATATCACTATGCAATTCAAAAGATCGCAGCATTTTCAGCTGCTGGGGCAGCTTGCGGCCGTGTACCATGTACGGGAGAATACATAAACTGGTTCGGCTTTGTGACAATCCCGTTTTTAGCACTTATCGGCTTTATTACAATCGCTGTTTGTAGCTTTATTGTCATTAAAAACAAATAAGGAGATGAAAGAATGAAAAAAATACTTATATTTGGCGGTATTATTATCGTTTTATTTGCGGCAATGTTTGCTGTAGCACAAATGGAAAAGAAAAACGCATCGACAAATGAAAAAGATTACTACTCAAATAAAATTTCTCTTGAGGATCTCAATAAAAATATAGAAGATAAAAAAGCACAAACGATTTACTTTTATCAAACGTCTTGTGTTCATTGTCAAAAGGTCTCTCCTACTGTTGTACCTTTAGCAAAAGATTTAAATGTTGATATGAAAGTAATTGATATTGAAAATTTAAACGAGCCTTGGGATAAATACAATATCCAAGGAACACCAACAATTATTCATTTTAAAGATGGTAAAGAAGTAAGCCGTATTAGCGGCGAACAATCAAAAGAAAAGTTCAAAGAATGGTTTGAACAAACGAAAAAATAACGAGAAAAGGAAACTCCTTCTACACATGAAATGGACGTAAAATTCCAAACTAATGTATAAGGAGGGGGTTTTATGCCAGAAGTAAAATGTTCTGTTTCCAATTGCTCATTTTGGGGACAAGGTAACTTTTGTCAAGCAAGTGCAATCATTGTTCAACCAGATGCTGAAGAAACGGGTTCGAATACAAATGATTCGTATACAAGCGCAGTTTTAACAAACGAGACGCTAGAAAGTTCTGTAACAACAAGTGTTGAAACTTGTTGCCATACTTTTAAACCAAAATATTAACAATTATTCCACCTCATATACGTGAGGTGGTTTTTTCTTTCCCCCTTCTTATTTACGTCTTCTCTAATTCTCCCTATAATAAAGTTAACATTTTTATGAATACGAAGGTGAAATACTATGGCTAAAACAATTGCAGATATCGCCAAATTGGCTGGAGTTGCAAAAAGCACAGTTTCTCGTTACTTAAACGGTGGATATGTAAGTGATAAAACAAAACTTAAAATCGAAAGTATTATTCAAGAAACAAATTTTTCTCCCAATACATTTGCTCAAAGCTTAAAAGCAAAAACAACAAATTTAATTGGTGTTATTATCCCCCGATTAGACTCCTTCGCTACAATGAAAACACTTATCGGGATTGATAATACGTTACAGGAAAATAACTATCAAATGCTTGTAGCAAATGCAAATCAAACAATTGAAACTGAAATACAAGCAATGGAAAACTTTATAAAACAAAGAGTAGCTGGCATTATTTTATTAACCAAAACTTTAACAAATAAGCATCAACAAATTATTGCTAATTCAAATATCCCTATTTTATTCGTTGGGCAAGAATATAAAGATCAATATTGCCTCGTTCATGATGATTATGATGCAGCTTATGAGTTAGGAGCATACGTATTATCACAAGGTCATAGAAATATCGCCTATTTAGGAGTAGAAAAAGATGATATTTCTGTTGGTATAAATCGAAAAAACGGTTTTCAAAAAGCCATTGAAAATTTAGAACCAACTTGCAGTGTTTGTTATTACGAAACATCTTTCCAAATAGAAGATGCCATGAAACAAGTACAACATATTTTAGATAATAATCGCCCAACTCTTATCGTATGTGCTACAGATAATATCGCTCTTGGCGCAATGAAAGTTATTCACTCCCACTCCCTTTCTGTACCAGGTGATATTTCTGTAACAGGATTTGGGGGATATGATATTTCAGAAATGGTACACCCTAGCTTAACGACAATTGCGTTTGACTATGAGTATGCTGGAAAGCTTGCTGCCACTTCTCTTTCACAGCTTGTTGAAAACAAAACTATACCAAAAATATTACACTCTCGTTATACATTAAAAATCCAAGAAAGCGTTGACAAAATATAAAGGCGCTCTATAATAAAATTAAAACCGGTTCCACATTTTAAAAACAGGATTTTCAACATCATTTCCCTGTTTTTTATTTTAACTTATTACGGAACCGGTTCCATAAAAGAGAATTTATAGTAAGGGGGAATTTTTATGGATATGAAACAAATTGCAACTCAAGTATTACAGAACATTGGTGGAAAGGAAAACATTGTTCGTGCCACACATTGCGCGACTCGCCTTCGTCTTATATTAAAGGATGATACGAAAATAAACGCTGCAGAAATCGAAAACATCGATGGAGTAAAAGGTGCTTTCGCAACGACCGAGCAATATCAAATTATTTTTGGAACTGGCATAGTAAACAAAGTATATGATGAATTCTCAAAACTAATTGGGATAGCCGAACTAGATTCTACAACATCAAACGATATACCTAAGAAAAAAATGAATCCTATCGCCCGCCTAGCAAAGACACTATCCAATATTTTTGTTCCAATTATTCCAGCTATCGTCGCAAGCGGTTTACTTATGGGTCTACTCGGAATGTTGAAAGCGTTTAAATTAGTTCCTGGAGATCACTCACTTATCCAATTACTTGATATGTTCTCAAGTGCAGCTTTCATTATTTTACCTATTTTAATTGGAGTGAGTGCCGCTAAAGAATTTGGTGGAAATATTTTCTTAGGTGCAGTTGTTGGTGGTATATTAACTCATCCAAGCTTAACAAACCCTTGGACTCTTTCAAATGCAAAACCAACTGTTTTACATTTCCTTGGTATGGATATTGATATGATTGGCTATCAAGGTACTGTTTTACCTATTTTATTATGCGTATATGTTATGAGTACAATTGAAAAAGAACTTCGAAAACGTGTTCCGAACTCTTTAGATTTATTAGTTACACCATTCTTAACAATTATTATAACTGGCTTTTTATCACTTATTATTATCGGACCAATTGGATATAAAATCGGTGACGGCATTACGTACCTTTTAAATACAATTTATCAATTTGCAGGACCAGTAGCTGGACTTATATTCGGCGGATTGTATTCAACAATCGTTCTTACTGGCTTACATCATAGCTTCCACGCTATTGAAGCGGGCTTACTTGCAAATAAAGATATCGGTGTCAATTTCTTACTCCCTATTTGGTCAATGGCGAACGTTGCACAGGGCGGTGCTACTTTAGCAGTTTATTTCAAAACAAAAAACAAAAAAACGAAAGAAATTGCAATTCCCGCAGCAGCCTCAGCATTTTTAGGAATTACGGAACCAGCTATTTTTGGGGTCAATTTAAAACTTGGTAAACCATTTATTGCAGCCGCTATTGGCGGCGCAATTGGAGGCGCTTACGTTGTTTGGATGCAAGTGGCGGCTAATGCATACGGTTTAACAGGTATTCCGATGCTTACAATTGTTGCACCTCTTGGCATGATGAACATGATTCACTATATAATTGGCTTCACTATTGCAGTTATCACTGCTTTTGTTGCCACATTCATTTTATATAAAGAAAGTAAATAATAACGGGGTAAAAACTATGTCAAAATATAAAACAATACTGCAATCTAATAAAGACGAATTACATTCTTTATATGAAATTGCAAACCAAGATTCATGGAAACCAATTTATCATATCCATCCACCATTTGGATTAATGAATGATCCTAACGGTGTATCATACTACAATGATGAATATCACGTTTTTTATCAATGGTATCCATTTGGTCCCATTCATGGAATGAAGCATTGGGGGCATGTGAAGTCAAAAGACCTTATTAACTGGGAGCGTATGCCTGTAGCCATCATCCCTACTGAAAGCTATGAATCACACGGTGCATATTCTGGTAGTGCTATCGTAAAAGATGGCTTTCTTCATTTACTTTATACAGGGAATATAAAAAATCCTGATGATTCCCGTGATGCAAAACAATGTATGGCAACAATGGATTCACAATATACGATGACGAAATATAGTAATAATCCCGTTATTGATATAATTCCTGACGGATATACAAAACATGTACGTGATCCAAAAGTCTGGAAACATAATGATATGTACTATATGTTACTCGGTGCCCAACGTGAAAATAAAACAGGAACTCTATTACTATACAAATCACAAGACCTATACAATTGGCATTTCCAAGGCGAAATTACAACAAATTTAAAAGAATTTGGATTTATGTGGGAATGCCCCGATTACTTCCAATTATCAGGGAAAGATGTACTTCTCTTTTCACCGCAAGGAATTGAAAAAGACGGAGAAAACTTTCACAATGTATACAATGTCGTTTATGCTATAGGCCATTTCGATATTAAAAATTTATATTTCCATGTTGATTCCTATTACGAAGTTGATAAAGGATTCGATTTTTATGCTCCTCAAACTTTAGAAGACTTTACTAGTCGTCGCCTATTGTTTGCTTGGGCAGGATCAAGTGAAATCACATATCCTTCTGATGATTATATGTGGGCTCATTGCCTAACAATTCCACGTGAATTAACATTAGAAGATAACATCTTAAAACAAAAACCAGTTTCAGAATTAACAAAACTACGAACAACAAAAAAAGAAATCTCAGGAGATATAACAGCTGGATTAAATGTATTATCAACGCTTGATGATGAATGCTCCTACGAATTAATTGCTTCCCTTAAAACAGAAGATGCAAAGTGTTTTGGGCTTTCTCTCTTCCACAATGAGGAGGAATGTTTTCCAATTACATTTAATCGGGAACAAGGTACTATTTCTATAGACAGGGGCAACTTCTACCATCAATTTGGCGGAGAATATGGATTTGAACGCTGTAAAAAAATCGATATTCAAGATACGATAGAACTACAAATATTTGTAGATAAAAGCATCGTGGAAATTTTCTTATATGATGGTTCAACAGTCTTTACTTCCCGAGTTTTTCCTCGAAAAGACATGAAACATCATATCGCAATCTTTTCAGATGCAAAACTAAACTTTACCATCACACAATATAAGCTGAAAAGAGGAATTATATGAGAAATGTCTTTTGTATAGGTGAACTATTAATTGATTTTGTGTGCCGAAATACTAACGTTTCTTTAGTAAACGGTTCAGATTTCGAAAAAAAAGCTGGTGGAGCACCCGCTAACGTTGCTGCTGCAATTACAAAATTAGGTGGACACGCTACATTTATGGGCCAAGTAGGAAACGACCCATTTGGTGATTTTCTTGAACAAACTTTACAGCGTGCGCAAGTCGACACTTCCATGCTCATAAAAGATAAACAAACAACACTTGCATTCGTATCCATAGATCAAGATGGCGAACGTGATTTTACTTTTATGCGTGGTGCAGATGGTGAATATCAATTCAATAGCATTGATTTATCAAAAATACAAACGAATGATTTAATACATTTTGGTTCAGCGACAGCTTTACTATCAAGCCCATTAAAAGAAACGTATTTCCAGTTGTTACAACATGCGAAAGATAACGGCCATTTTATTTCTTTTGATCCAAATTATCGAAGTGCACTCATTACAAATACAGAACAATTCTCTCAAGATTGTCTAACCTTTATAAAACATGCACACTTCGTAAAAGTAAGTCAAGAAGAGGCTACTATGCTCTCTAAAGAGAGTGATTTACAACAAGCTGCTCTCAAATTATTAAATTATGGCGCAAAAGTAGTAGCTATTACACTTGGAAAAGACGGTACCCTTCTAGCGACAAATGAAGGTCAAACCATTGTCTCTTCTATTTCTATTCAACAAGTCGATACAACTGGTGCTGGTGATGCTTTCGTCGGAGCAATGTTATATCAGATTGCCCAAAGTGAACATACACTTTCGTATCATTTCAAAGACTTAACAGCGTTTATCTCCTTTGCAAATAAAGTAGGCGCTATCACATGTACAAATTACGGTGCAATTGCCTCCCTTCCATCATTAACAGATATAAAAGCATACGACTAATCGTATGCTTTTTTACATCCCCCTCCAAAAATCATGCATAATAAAAAAGTATAAAATAACGAGAACGGCCGTCCCGCATAACGTAATGCGCCGATATATACTCTTCTCCCCTTCTCTCGCCTTAACAAACGCCCAAATAAATCCGAAGAACAATATTAAATCAACATATGGAACATAAAACGAAAAGACGAGAAACGCATACAAATACACGATAAATAAACAGGTCGTTACTAAGAAAACTTTAAACGCAAATTCACTTTTCATAATGTAACCGCCCCCTATCTGTACTGTATTATATTCAGCAAAGTACAATAGTTGCAGTTAAACTGGAAGTAGAAATAAGCTACCGTCTATAATACGGTAGCCATTACGGAACATTATATTTCCTTTTATATATATTACTTAAAATCGAAGAAGGAATTTGCTCATAACGAATTTTTTCTCCTGTTTCATCGACAATATACAAATTGTTTCCTATATAATATATTCCATCTTTTCGTTTTGAGTACACTGCATATCTTTCGTTTGGCAATACCATTTTCACTTTCGTTAGCTGTCCATTCGGTTCTTGCCAATATATATCCACGCGATCTACTAACGTAAGCATACCAATTTGCTCTTCTTCTACTTTACGACCATTCCAGCTCACAACACGATAACCAAGCTTATTCGCTTCATATTCCGGGCTCGTATGAAACCGAGAAATAATTACTTTCGTCTGTAATTGAACTCGGTCATATAACCACTGTATATCCCTGTCATGCATACGAATACAGCCATTTGATTCCCTACTTCCAATTGTCCATTCCCGATTTGTCCCATGAATCGCATATTCATTTTTATCTAGTCCAAGCCATCTCGTACCAAGAGGATTATTCGGTGCACCACCAGCTATTTTTTTTCGATGATATTCTTTATTTTTAAATTTAGTTATAATACAAAAATTACCTTCAGGTGTAGGAGTACGATCTCTTCCAGTTGTTACGGGGAATGTTTTTGTATAATTTCCATTTTCAAAAAAAGACAATTGGTTTGTCGTAAGGTTCACTAATATTAGATGATCTGTATTAGCCAAGGCACTAACCGGTAGGATGAAAAATAATAGTATGATGAAACATAACTTTTTCATTTATATCCCCCCTAGCGCTCACTATAATAAGTGGAATTAACTTTACTTTGCTCTTATAAATGAAAACTATCCATTTACAATAACGCCCCCATTTACGTGTATCATTTGCCCGGTAACATAGGATGAATCATCAGACGCTAAATATACGTATGCTGGTGCTAATTCATATGGTTGGCCCGGTCTTTGCATCGGAACATTGCTTCCAAACTGTGATACTTTTTTCTCATCAAAGCTCGATGGAATAAGTGGTGTCCAAATCGGTCCTGGCGCAACACCATTTACACGAATCCCTTTTTGCACTAATGACTGAGAAAGTGATCTTGTGAAAGCAACGATTGCCCCTTTCGTTGCGGAATAATCAATTAACGTTTCATTTCCTTCGTATGCAACGATAGACGCGGTATTTATAATGACATCCCCTTGCTTTAAATGAGAAAGTGCGGCTTTCGCAACGTGAAAATAAGAAAAAATATTAATACGAAAAGTCTTTTCTAGCTGTTCTGCTGTAATATACTCTAGTCCTTGCTGCGGATATTGCTGTGCGACATTATTTACTAAAACCTGTAAACTACCTAGCTGCTGGACGGTCTCTTGAACAACATCTTTACAATGCTGTTCATCACTTAAATCACCCGGCAACAATACACACTTTACACCTTCTTTCTCAACATACTGCTTCGTCTCATTAGCATCTTCTTCCTCATCTAAATAAGCAATCGCAATATTTGCTCCCTCTTTCGCAAAAGCGATGGAAACAGCTCGTCCAATCCCACTATCTCCCCCTGTAATTAATACATTCTTTCCTTTTAACTTTTCGCTACCTTTATAATTTGGATCTTCAAACTGTGGTAGAGGATTCATTAATGATTCAATACCAGGTTGTTTATTTTGATGTTGCGCTGGCATTGTTATAAAGTTTTTTTGCTGTGGCATAGCTTCTTTCAACTCCTTTTCCTTATAATGTGCATAATAAAAACTGAAATTCGCACATCAAGTTACGATTAATATTCGAATTTAAGACACAAAATATGAATTGTTGTAAACTTTTTATGCAAAACTATTGCAAAATAGATAAAAAGCGAATATTATATATAACTGTTGTGAAAATTATTCGTAAACAGAAAGGATGTTTATATGTTTAACCTTTCAAAACATAAAACTTCTATTAAAACTGAAATTATGGCAGGTATTATTACCTTCTTAACAATGGCATATATCATTGTCGTAAACCCAGTCATCCTTGGGGATGCAGGTGTTCCATTTGAACAAGCATTTACAGCAACCATTATCGCTGCTGTTGTCGGAACATTATTTATGGCGATCTTTACAAACTTACCAATCGCAATTGCACCAGGTATGGGATTAAATGCTTACTTCTCTTACTCTGTTGTAAAAGCTCATGAAGGCATGACTTTCGCAATTGCATTCTCTGCTGTATTCGTAGCAGGTATGATTTTAATTTTGTTATCATTCACATCTTTCCGTACAAAATTAATGGAAGCAATTCCTGAAAACTTAAAACATGCAATTACTGCTGGTATCGGTCTTTTCATTGCCTTTATCGGTTTACGTTTAACAGGTATCGTTACAAAAAATGAAGCAAACTTAGTTGGACTTGGTGATCTTCACTCTGCTCCAGTACTACTAGCATTAGCTGGACTTGGAATTACAATTGTCCTTATGTCTTTAAATGTAAATGGCGCACTATTTATCGGTATGCTATTAACTGGTATTATCGCTTTCTTCACGGGACAATTATCATTCTCAAACGGTGTTACATCAATGCCTGGATTACCAGAAGGCATTATCGTTTCAAACCCAATTACTGCTGTATCTGATGTAATTAACTACGGATTATACGGCGTTGTATTCTCATTCTTCCTTGTTACATTATTCGATACAACAGGTACATTACTTGGCGTCGCTCAACAAGGTGGATTTATGAAAGATGGAAAGCTTCCAAAAGCTGGACGAGCTCTTCTATCTGACTCATTCTCAGCAACAATCGGTTCTATGTTCGGAACAACACCATCAACAGCTTACATTGAATCATCTGCTGGTGTTGCAGCTGGTGGTCGTACTGGTTTAACAACTGTTACAGTAGCTGTTTTATTCGCACTAGCAGCATTCTTCGGACCATTAGTAAGTGCCGTTTCTGGTGTATCAGCTATTACTGCACCATCATTAATTATCGTTGGTAGTCTTATGATGGGTTCAGTTCGCCACATCGATTGGGACGCATTTGATGAAGCATTCCCAGCATTCTTAGTAATCTTAAGCATGCCACTTACATCAAGTATCGCAACAGGTATCGCACTTGGATTTATTTCATACCCACTTATGAAAGTGGCAAAAGGTAAGTTCCGTGCTGTTCACCCGCTTGTGTATGTATTTGGAATCTTGTTCGCTTATCAATTAATTTTCTTACCACATTAAAAAAGTAGAGCATCGAAATTCGATGCTCTACTTTTCTTTTATAACAATCATTCAAACTATAACAGTCCCTCCAAAATATGAAGGAGCTTATAACCATTTAATACTTCTCTTCTACCTGTAATTCTTTACTATACTTTTGAATGAAAACTGACGAAACAACCATTACCATCCCTACACTAAATCCAATAAGCTGATCCAGTAGCATTTCATCCTGAATGAACCAACGTAGTAGAAATACCCCACCAAAAATAAGCATCATAGTAAATCCAGTATGTCGAAGTCCTTTATATACATTTTCCATATGTATCACCTCTCCATATACTTTTATCCATATTATACCACGCATCCATCGAGCAAACATATCGTCCTCTGGCAGTATGTAGCTACCTTTTGATCGTGCGTGACAACTAGAACCGTTTTTCCTTGTTTATTAATTTCTTTTAAAATACTCATAATTTTTTTCCCATTTTCTTGATCAAGAGCACCAGTCGGTTCATCAGCAAGTATAATCTTTGTATCTTGTGCTAAAGCCCTTGCTATTGCTGTTCTTTGCTGTTCTCCGCCTGATAACTCGTAAGGATATTTGTTAATATGCCTCTCCAGCCCTACCATTTTCAGCATTTCTTTTGATATTTGCATACGTTTCTTATGAGAAATTCTTCTATATACAAGCGGAAGCATCACATTTTCAACAACTGTATAATCACCTAATAGCGAAAAGTTCTGAAACACAAATCCAACTTCCGTGTTTCTATACTTATGATAGTTTGACTTGAATGTACTCGTATCCATTCCATCTAAAAAATACTTTCCAGCAGAGGGACTATCGATTAAGCCAATAATGTTAAGAAGAGTAGATTTCCCCGAACCAGAGGGCCCCATAATAGCTATCATTTCGCCTTTTTCTATTGTAAGATTAATATCCTTTAACGCACTAAAATTATTCTTTCCAAAGCCTTTAGCCACATTTACGAGTTGAATCATCTACAACACCTCTTTCATATATGTATTTTTTATTTTTAATACATTGAAATAAATGATTGTATATATAATGAAGAGCATTACAATTGATAACATACTTATAACAATCAATGATTCTTCAGAAACTTGTAACGTTCCAAAAAAAGATACGGTACTAGTTTCTATCTCTTTTTGAATTTCAATCGTCCCGCTATTCTCCCATTGAAAATACGTAATTCCTATACATATCGATAAAATAAATAACAATATATACTCAATAATAAATGGAAGACATATTTGAAAAGCACTTGCACCTAACGCTGATTTAATAGAAATATTTTTACGCTCCCTATAAAGTGCTGCCATTGATATTAATACAATAGATAGAAATGAAAAAAATAAGACTATACCGCTTAATAATAATGGGTATGACATATTATCAATACCCTGCTTTTCGTTTTCTAACAATTTATTCGGATTTGTAACGTAATACGAATACCCCTTACCTTCTGTTACCTTTAATACTTTCTTTTGAAATTCATTTATATTTATCTTCTCATTTGTTTCTATAATTAACCCATTGTATAACAGGTCTATACTATAGAACTCTATTTCTTCTGTTCCAATTGGTAAAATCGCCATGTCATCTAACAATGTAATACGATTATCCGATATTTCGCCGCTCCGAGGATATGTAAATGGTGAATTTTTTTCTAAAAAGCCAATTACTTTTAGCTTCATTTTTCCAGATGGTATAACATCACCAATGGATACTTTTTCTTTATAATTAGCACCTAATATAACAGGTCTAATATCAAATACGGATTTATGAAATTCTGATTCCTCAAAATACCTTCCTTGTGAAAGTCGGATATGAAAGTACTTATTAATATCTTTATCAATAATAAGAGTCTTTATCGTTTCACTTTCTTTTTTTAAGCTAAATGAATAGTTACGGAACAAATAATTTGTTGTATTTGTTATTGGTATCGTATTAGATAACCCTTGCATGAATTGTTGATAATCACTTTTCGCTTTTTCTTCGCTAAACAATGTTATATCTTGCGTCGCATAAAGTTCATAGAAACTTTTATGAGTCGATAAATTATTTGCTACTGTCATCATTTTTCGATATCCCGACAGATTACTAATAAATTCTATAGCTGAAGAAAATGAAATAATTAAAGAAATTACTATAATCAAACTTGGTAACAACCGTTTTTTCATAGACCGTATAGAATCAAATATAAAAAACATGAAGATCACCTACGCTCTTAAATGTTTTCCAGGATATATATTTATAATGTGCTTGATTGGAATTACAGTAACAAACATTGTAAGAAAAATAATAAAAACAATATTACATACGAATACATATGGTGTTAACGGTTTTAATAAGTATGTCTGAAAATACGTATGAATTGTTCCAGAAAACATTTCTAACACAAGAAAAACCAACAACATCGCCACTAGAGAAATAAACAAAATTTGAACATATAGTTCACAATAAATAGATATATTAGAAGCACCTACTGCTTTTTTTAATGAAATCTCTCTTTCTTTTTTATAAATCCAAAACAACACTGCTGAAATACCAGAAACTACTGCAACAAGAATAAATTTATAATAATACTTATTGGCTGGATCTACATATGTTACATTTAGTTCCTGAAAATCTCTTTTATTCAGTATTTGAACCTCACCTGAGATTACTTCTTTGCTCTTATTCATAAATGTTTTTATTTCTTTATGGATAGATGATGTAGGGTTAACAACTGTTAATTGTAATTGTTTACTCGCGATAATACCTTTTTTAGATATAGTAGGTAAATTTTGAAGTGGAATGTATATGTCTGATACACCGACGTCACTGTCTTTTCTTGATATAGTGCCTATTTTTTTATATGTATTATCAAATTCATATAACTCCTTTACATTCGTTTGATCACCAACAACCATATCATTTACATTTTCACGATGAAAATATTGACCCTCAGAAATATATGGCGTCCAATAATAATCATCTTTTAAGTTCACAGCTACGATTTTTATTGCACCTGAACTATTTAATGCTTTTAAATGCTCTACGTAAATATCACTTTTCACAAAAGTATCTTGTATGAAAGGAATTATCTCATCCAATTCAGTTGCATTTGCTATCGGAACATTTAAAACTTGATTTTTTTCTGGGAAACCGATTTGAAAAGCAGATATAAAATTCCGTTTAGACTCTGTTAAAAGTGCGGCTACTGATATAGAAAGAAAAGAAATAAAAAATGCCATAAGAAGAATTATGGAAAATAGTTTATTGTTTTTTATATTTTTAAAAGCTAAATACATGTCTCTGCTCCTTTTAGATAAGAAGGAGATGATGAACATCCCCTTCTCCTTATCCAAATATTTATAAAGACAACTATTGAATATTTTTTACCACTGTAATCGTAAGTTACCGTTACTATCAAAAGTTCCTTTGTGTGTATCTTCTTGATAGTCATTATTCTCATTAGCATAATGCTCAGAGTATAGCCCCTTTGCACCAAAGGCGTTATATGCGCCATTACTAACCGTGGCATTTAATGCCCTTCCAGATTCATGTGATCCTAATTTATCCGAAGCACTTTCAATATATGAATAACTTCCTTTTGAATTAATAAAAGAAATTGCTACTGAACAGCGAGATGCATTTTGATTCGTAGTTGTTTGAGCTCTGTAAGATAGTAGGTTACCGCTTTTGTGACCACTTAAAGTTGGATAGAATGCACTTGTTGAGATGGATGTTGCTAATAACATTAAAGTCGCAATCGAAAAAACCTTTCCCTTCATTAACAATCACCTCATAAATTAAATAGTTTTGTAGCGCTACCTCATCATAATATCCTTCAAATAAATTCTCCTCAATAAGACACCCCTATGTTTTACAAACTCTTTAAACACTTAAACATTCATACATTTTTCAAAAGTAACGTATAAGTAGCAATATAAAAAGGCTGCAGAGAAATTCTTCTCCACAGCCTCATACTTATTTTTGCAAAAACGCCTGCAAATCTGCAAACTGTCTCTTTGCATCTTCATAGCCTTGCTCGTATAAACTTTGTAGTTTTGCTGTATCTTTTTCCATACGATCTACTTGAAGCGGTACTTCTGGACGAATAACAAATAAATTACCCGCTTGTTCTTCTTTTTCAATGTAGTGAAGTGTTTCATTATATACTTCATAGCGATTTAGCATCGTGTTAACAAGATTCGGATATTTTTTATAAGCTTTCGCAGCAACCCACCCAAATCTTGATTTTTTCTTTGCGTAACCGTGATTTCTTGTTAAAATTACGACTGATTTTTTAAATCCATCTTCCTGTGCTTTACGAACTGGAATCGGATCTGAAATCCCGCCATCTAATAATTGCTTACCACGGTAATTTACTACTGGTGCAATGAAAGGTAATGAACTAGAAGCTTGTAATAAATTTAGTGCATCATCATTCGTTCCCTCTTTTTCAAAATAAACAGACTGTCCTGTTTCACAATCCGTCGTTCCTACAAGGAAACGCTCTGGGCTATTAAAGTATGTTTCAAAATCAAACGGCACATGCTTTTCTGGAATTTCATGAAAAATAAAATCCATATCAAATAGCTGACGTTTTCTCCATAAGTTTTTATACGATAAATATTTCGGATGTGATGCATAATCAATATTTACTGTTTTATTTCTATTTCTTTGTCTGGAAAGATACGACGCTGCATGACAAGCACCAGCTGATACACCAATTACATATGGAAAATATAAATCTTGTTCCATAAAGTATTCTAATATCCCGCCCGTATATACACCACGCATACCGCCGCCTTCTAATACTAACCCTGTATTTTCAAGCATGTTACTCTCTCCTCTATATATATTGACTCTTTAATTATTCACCATGTTAAGTATCTTTTTCTATTATATATGAGTTCTTTCAGAAATTATATTTAAAAGACTTGAGAAAACGGAATTTTTTCTTCCAATTATATTTCCAAATGATCCGAGACATCCTTTATAAACCTTTGAATAAAATCTTGTTCTTCTTTCGTATATCTATCTAAGAGTAACAGCCACTTTTCTTCAGCTTGTTTATGCAATTTCTCATGAGCTTTATATATTTCATTTCCGCTTTCCGTTAAGCGAAAGAAAATTTCTTTTTGATTGTCTAACATTTGCATCTTCTCAACGAATTTCTTTTGGAACAACTTTGTACAAACTTTAGAGATTGCACCCTTCGTCATTCCCATTTCTATCGTAATTGCCGTTACATTCATCAGACCATTTTTCCCGATACACTCGATTACATGTAACTCAGATAAAGACATACCACTTACACCTGTCTCACGAAGAAACTTCTCATTTTGTCCTTTCAAATGTTCTTCTCTTTTATGCAAAAGTGTACGAATGTTCGAAAGTATTTCCATTTGTTTCGTTGTATAATCCAATCTGTTCACCCCCTAAGTTTCCAAAGAAACAATTTAGCTATATACCATTTTAAAATCATTTTTTCATATTTACAAGTTAGAAAAACATGTTAAAATAAATTTAGTTTCCTAGGAAACTAAAAAGAAGGAGGTTAACATAATGAAAAAATCCAAACTACATTTCATTTTATATGTTGTCTGTATTAGTGCCTTACTCAGTTCCTTCGCTCAAAATATTTACACACCTATCTTGCCCATGATTCAAGGTTCTTTTCATACTTCTCCTTATCTTGTAAATGTCACAGTTTCACTTTTCACATTCATTCTTGCAATTATGCAGCTCGTATATGGACCTTTAATTGATACAAAAGGGAGAAAATCCGTCCTTATCCCTAGTTTAGTCATTAGTACAATTGGTTCAATCGGATGTGCTTTTTCGGCAAACATTTATTTATTTCTCTTTTTTAGAGTTATTCAAGCTATAGGAATAGCGGCTATACCTGTAGTTTCAGCAACGATTATTGGTGATTTGTTTGAAGGAAAAGAACGCGGAGAAGCGATGAGCCTATACCAAATGTTACTTGCCCTCGCACCTGCGATTGGTCCTCTCATTGGTGGTTATCTCGGCAGTATAAATGGCCACTTATCCGTATTTCTATTTTTATCTATACTTGGCATTCTTTTATTAATGATAAACCTTTCACTACTTCCAGAAACAAAACCAACTGTAAGTAAGCAACCGCAATCAAAAAAGAATTACTGGTTTATCTTAAAAAATAAAACTGGATTTTCTATTACTCTTATTGGCTTCATTCAATTTTGTATTTACTTTTGCTTTCTCGTTTTTTTACCGAGTATTTTAACAAATTCATTTCATTTAACTGTAAATGAAATTGGTCTTATGTTTGTACCAATGTCTCTTTCTATCATGCTGGGAAGTTTTTGCTACAAGTTTTTGCAAAAACGCCTGACAACAAAGCAAACTTTATTTATTACGAGTTTCTTCAATATTATATGTGTCGTTTTATTCTCTTTCACATATAGCATTAATATCCCATTCATCATTATCGTTACATCTTTGTACGGTTTTAGTATGGGACTTTCTATGCCAACTCACACTACTTTATTAACGGAAGAATTCGTACAAGAACGCGCAACTGCTATCGGTATGTACAACTTCATCCGCTATCTTGGTATGGGCACAGGCCCACTTATAGGTGGATTTCTTTTATTTAACCAAAATTACTTTTGGATTTTCTTCCTAGGCGCAATTATGTTTTTACTTGTAATCTTATATGCAATGAAAATGCTACGATTCCCTGCCACACAAAAAGCAAAATAGAGACCTACAGATGGTCTCTATTTTAAACTCGTTGATCCGCAACAATATGAATATCAATATGCTTCGTCTGTCTCATAATTTCATTCACAATCGAACCTTTTCGAATTTCTTCCCATCGCGTTCTCGCTGATTGCCCAAGTAAAATTTGCGTTACTTGTAATCTTTTTGCAACTTCAATAATAACATCCGCTGGCTTTCTTCCTTTTGCTTCTTCTAATACAAAACTTGCATCAAATTGATTCGTGAGCGCCTTCCACTCTTCAATCGTCTGCTTTTTTCCAGCTGAAAGAGAATCTATATTTTCTCTTTCAACATTTAATACATACAATTCAGCGTTTAACCGATCAGCCATGCGCCAGCCCCGTCTTATTAATTTCTCTGCTGTTGAACTGTACTGTACACAAACGAGAATTTTTTCTTTCACGCCAATTGGTTCTATCACTGTTTGACTAATTTTCTCGTCCATATCGTCAGCGACTTCACGAAGCGATAATTCCCTGAGTGCTCCTAAATTATTAAGCGTAAAGAAATTTTGTAAGCTTTGCTGAATTTTTTCTTCTTTATATATCTTTCCGTCTATTAACCTCTTCCGAAGTACTTCCGGCGTTGCATCGACAAGCTGAATTTCATTTGCTTTTTGTAAAATAAAATCTGGAATTCGTTCTCTTACTTTTACATTCGTAATTTGAGCTACAATATCATGAACACTTTCTAAATGTTGAATATTAAACGCTGACAATACGGATATACCAGCCTCTAACAATTCTTGTACATCCATATAACGCTTCTTGTTTTTAGAGCTGGGAATATTACTATGTGCAAGTTCATCCACAACAACGACCCCAGGTGCACGCTTTATAATTCCTTCCACATCAAGTTCATAAAACACTTTCCCTTTATACTCTATTTCTTTTAAAGGAACCTTTTCTAAATCAGCAATTGCGTCTTCCGTCTCTTTTCTCCCATGCGTTTCAATTAAACCAATTACAATATCCATACCGTCCTTTTTCATCTCTCTAGCATCAAAGAGCATTTTATAACTTTTCCCTACTCCTGGAGCTGCTCCTACATATAGCTTTAACTTCCCGCGGTTTTGCTGACGAATATATTCTAAATACTCTTCTGGTGTTCGCCTTTGAAAAGTGGGTTTATAGTCATCCGCATACAAAACATTCACAACCTTTCTTTTGAAACAACGCTACCTCAATCCGTTAGATTGAGGTAGCACCGTTACTATTTCATTAGTTTCTGTAATTCTAAATTTAACTTTAAGACGTTTACGCGGGTCTCTCCAAATAAACCAAGTGCCGCACCTTCTGTTTGATCTTTAATCAATTGCTCTAGTGTTTCTTTCGGAATTTTCGTTAATTTTGAGATACGCTCTACCTGTACGGAAGCCGCCTTCGGACTAATATCAGGATCAAGCCCTGAACCTGAATTTGTCACTAAATCGATTGGTACTTCTGTAACTGGAACGCTCGGATTTTGTTTCTTCCACTCTTCAATACTTTTCTCTACTCGTTTCTCTAAATCTGGATTAGACGGTGCATAGTTATTTGAACCTGACGCTTCTGCTTTATATTCAATACTAGAGACACGCCCATGAAAATAACGTGGATCTGTGAAATTTTGACCGATTAATTTAGAACCAATCACTTCATTTTTATCATTATATATTAGACTTCCATCCGCATTATCCTTCATTACTGCTTGTGCAATACCAGTAACAATAAGCGGATATACAAGTCCGCACAACACTAAAAATGTAAAAGTAATACGGATGATTGGTGATAGTATACTTTGTTTCTTCGCCATCTCTTTCCCCTCTTCCTTATATAAACAAGCCGACAATCATATCAATTACTTTAATTCCAATGAACGGTACAATCACTCCGCCAAGCCCATAAATAAGTAGGTTTCGGCCAAGTAGTGCATTCGAACTCATCGGTTTATATGCGATACCTTTCATCGCCAATGGAATGAGTAATGGAATAATAACCGCATTAAATAGTAATGCTGATAAAATCGCTGACAGTGGTGATGTTAGTTTCATAATGTTCAATGCTTCCATTTGCGGAATCGCAAGTGTAAACATTGCTGGAATGATTGCAAAATATTTCGCTATATCATTTGCAATACTAAACGTCGTTAACGCACCACGTGTCATTAACAATTGCTTACCGATTCCTACAACCTCAATAATTTTTGTCGGGTTCGAATCTAAATCAATCATATTGGCTGCTTCTTTCGCAGCTGTTGTACCACTATTCATCGCTAATCCAACATCAGCCTGTGCTAATGCCGGCGCATCATTTGTACCATCACCTGTCATCGCTACGAGTTTTCCTTTATCTTGCTCTGCTTTAATAACTGCAATTTTATCTTCTGGTTTGCACTCAGCAACAAACTCATCTACTCCTGCTTCTTTTGCAATGGTTGCTGCTGTTAATGGGTTATCCCCTGTACACATAACCGTTTTAATCCCCATTTGACGCAACTGTTCAAAACGTTCACGCATACCAGGTTTTACTGTATCTTTTAAATAGATTAAA
This sequence comes from Bacillus cereus group sp. MYBK101-2, assembly GCF_051918845.1. NCBI lineage: Bacteria > Bacillati > Bacillota > Bacilli > Caryophanales > Bacillaceae > Bacillus > Bacillus cereus group sp. MYBK101-2. Next base: position 158,863 of record NZ_JBQAIE010000011.1, read on the forward strand.
CCGTAAATACGATTATTCACTGCAACTACAAGTGGTGTTCCGCCCTCTTTTGAAATGAAATCTGCTTTTTGATTTACATCTTTCGGAATTGTTCCACCTTGTGACTGAACCCATTCAATCACGCTACCGACAGCACCTTTTCTCACTTTCGTTCCGTCCTGTAAATCAACACCACTCATTCTCGTTTCTGCTTTAAATGGAACAAACTCACCTTGTTCTGCAAGTTCTCTATTATATGATATAGATTTCGCTTGCACATACTCGATAACAGATCGACCTTCTGGTGTTTCATCTAAAACTGAGCTAATAGCAGCCCACTTTCCAACTTGCTCAATCGTTTCATTTCCTACAGGTAATAATGTATGAGCCATTCGGTTCCCAAAAGTAATCGTACCTGTTTTATCTAAAATAATTGTATTAATATCACCCGCAGCTTCTACTGCTTTCCCTGACATCGCTAACACGTTAAATTTTGTCACTCGGTCCATCCCAGCAATACCAATCGCTGATAGCAAACCACCAATTGTCGTTGGAATTAAACATACTAACAATGCTACAAGTACAGCTGTATCAATTTGAAACCCTAAATAATTTGTGAAAATCGGCAGCGTCACAACAACGATTAAGAAAATAAGCGTTAAACTCGTTAATACTGTATTTAAAGCAATTTCATTCGGTGTTTTTTGACGAGCAGCCCCTTCTACTAAAGAGATCATTTTATCAATAAATGATTCACCAGGATTACTAGTAATGATAATCGTAATCTCATCACTTACAACCATCGTACCGCCTGTTACGGAACAAAAATCACCGCCAGCTTCTTTTATTACAGGAGCTGATTCCCCTGTAATCGCAGATTCATCAACAGATGCTAACCCTTTTATTACTTCTCCATCACTTGGAATCATTTCTCCTTGTTTTACAATAACAACATCACCTTTTCTCAGATCCGTTGCTGAAACTTGAACAATGTTCCCGTTTTCTTTTACAACATTGGCAAACACATCTTTCTTCGACTGTTTTAAAGAATCAGCTTGCGCTTTCCCCCGTCCTTCCGCTAATGCTTCTGCAAAGTTAGCAAATAAAACTGTAAATAATAGAATGAGGGAAACTGTTATATTAAACCATCCTGGTACACTACTAGAACGACTTGGAAGAAACGATAAAATGAACGTAATGATAAATCCAATCTCCACAACGAACATAATCGGATTTTTTATCATAACTTTCGGATTCAATTTCGCAAAGGATTGTTTCATCGCATGTTTCACGATATCACGATCCATCGTTTTCGCTTGTCTAACCTCATCTTCTACTGCATGTATGTGTGACTCATTTACTCTTTTTTCTTTTACTACTACCGGTCTCATCATTTACCCTCCATTACTTCAATGTAAGAAATTCTGCAATTGGGCCGAGTACTAACATCGGGAAGAATGTTAATGCACCGACAATTACAATTGTTCCGATGAAAATGCCGCCAAATAAACTATTATCCGTACGGAACGTTCCGACTGTTTCTGGCACAACCGTCTTCTCTTTCAATGAAGCTGCAACAGCTAGCATCGTAATTAAACTGAAATAGCGTCCTAAAAACATAACTAAACCAGTTGTAATATTCCAAAACGGTGTATTATCTGCTAACCCTTCAAATCCAGATCCGTTATTCGCAGCTGATGACGTATACTCATAAACAACTTGTGTTAAACCGTGGAAGCCCGAGTTAGAAATCGCTTCTGTTCCTAAATGTGTAGAAAGAGCCAATGCTGAAAATCCTAAAATAAGCAGTGGATGAAATAGTATTGTTACCGCAATTAATTTCATTTCCTTACCTTCAATTTTCTTACCTAAAAATTCCGGTGTCCGTCCAACCATCAATCCAGATATAAAGACTGCGATAATCGCATACATAATAATGTTCACAAAGCCTGCTCCAACGCCGCCGTATACTGTATTTAACATCATATTTACGAGTGGTACTAACCCGCCAATTGGTGTTAACGTATCATGCATCGTATTCACCGCTCCAGTTTCAGCAGCTGTCGTTACTGTTGCGTATAGTGAAGAAAATACTGTTCCGAACCTTACTTCTTTTCCTTCTGTACTTCCTTGTACATGTTCGATACCCATTCCATTTAAAGCTGGATTTCCATGTAATTCAGATGTCGTAATCGTTATAAACCCTAGTAAAAAGACCATGAATAGTGAAACAAAAAGGATGCGACCTTGCTTTTTATTGCCCACCATTCGTCCGTACGTAAATGGAAGTGCTGTTGGCAATAACATCATAAGCATCATTTGCAAAATATTACTCATTTGTCCTGGATTTTCGAAAGGATGTGTAGAGTTTGCTCCGAAAAATCCACCGCCGTTATTTCCAAGTTCCTTAATAGAAACGAATGATGCAACTGGCCCGCGTAATATGCTTTGCTTTGCCCCATCAATTGTTTGTGCTGTAACGGCACCGTCTAACGTTTGTGGTACGCCAAGTGCAACAAAGACTAGTGCCGCCATAAATGCGATAGGAAGAAATACTCTCGTTAGTGCTCTCGTAAAATCAACGAAAAAGTTACCGAGTTCTTTTCCAGCAAGCCCTCTTATAAATGCCATAACGAGCGCTAAAGTCGTTGCCGGTGCTGCAAACATTAAGAATGTAATTCCGATTAATTGTGATAAATAAGATAAACCATTTTCACCGCTATAATGCTGTAAGTTCGTATCAGCCATAAAACTAATTGCTGTATTAAAAGCGAGCGTAGGCTCCATTCCTTCAATGTGTGCTGGATTTAATGGCAATACTCCTTGTAGTCTGAAAATGAAATATACGACAACAATCATAAATCCATTTAATAAAACTAATGATAATGCGTACTGTTTCCACGTTTGATTATATTCTTTTACACCCGTAATTTTAAAAATAAGTTTTTCAAAAGGCCCGAATACTTTATCTAGCTTTTTACTCCCTTGAAAGGCTTTCTCTAAATAAATTCCCGTTGGCTTTGCCACAAGAATAAACAATAGCATTGTAATAACGACTGCAACCCAGATCATAATGAATGACTCCCCCTAATTAAAACTTTTCCGGATTTAATAATGCATACACTAAGTACAGCGTAATTGCTGCAACAATAATTGATAAGGCAATCGTCATGATTGCTTCCCTTCTTTCACAACTTTATCTGACCAACTTGCAAGACTTGCCATCGATGCAACTAACACAACAAAAATCCCGATCATTACAACATCTAACATAGCTATCCCTCATTTCTAATTGTTAAAATTTACCATTGAAATATTAAAAAAGAACACTGAGCTCTACTCAGTGTTCAAAAAATGAACAACAAAAAGTAAACCTCCTCTCTAAACGCTTACGAGGTTAGCTGTCGGATTCGGGCCTAAAGAGTAGCCCTACTTTCAAAACTGAAAGATTCACCCCAAGTGACGATGCACAAAATTGGTTCCCCCGCTCCATTTCTGGAACTCAGCGATTTTAGGTTTTTTTGGAAATTTTATGAATGATTTATGAGAGTAAATATACTCCTCTATATTTCACTTGTAAAGAGCTAAATTACTGAAAATAAGAAAATATCCATCTATTTAAACGCTTACATTAAGTGTTATTAATATTATTCCATCTATTTTCTCGTCTTTTCTTGCTTTTTCATAGAAATGATATTTTAAATACGAAATAAAAAGAGCGAATGACATGAAGTGCATCGCTTGTTGCACTTAGCATTCGCTCTTTTTTTATTCACTATTTATTCTCCTCGTAAAAAAGTACGTAGATTTCTCCCGCGAATATAAACTTGTGACAATTCTGCATGTAGCTGCTCATATTCGATAATATCTGTTTTTAAATATAAAGCGTCTTTTGATGGCAGTATGATATAGGGCTTTGGAAAAATGGGGTCGAGCACCACCAATTCTTGAACTCGCTCTACCGATACCGCCCAACGATTCGCTATATCTCCTAGTAACAAAACCTTCATCTTCTTTTCCCCCGCCCTATTCAAAAAATAAAAAAGTAATATTATCACAATTCGTAAACACGACAAATGTAGCTCCAATTGTTTCATAGAGCCTCGCTGGATATCGTTTATTCCTTGTAACAACAGTAATAGGTGCCTGAAAAGAAAAGCGAATGTGTTCTGTGAAAAAACTAACGATTGGAAGCTCATCCCCTAGTAAAATTACCTTCTTAATACACTCACAAATACTAGTAAAATCCTGCTCCTTACTACAACTATACGTCCAATCAAATCCACAATTCCTCACTTCAGCTGCTATCTCTTCATTTGCTGTAAAAATAATTAACTCATGTTGAAATGCTACTAAATTTCTTAAACTATTTACCTTGCTTTCTTCTCCAACACAAATAAGTGTTAGTTCCATGTACCTCATCCTCCTTAGTATAAAAGAACTCAAACATAGATTGATATTCCCTTATACTAATCAGATCGATGAAGTGATGTATCCATCATGGCACCGTCCTCTCTCAAGACGCTTACGAAGTTAGCTGTCGGATTCGGACTTTGAGAGTAGCCCTACTTTCAAAATTGAAAGATTCACCCCAAGTGACAATGCACAAATTGGTTCCCCCGCTCCATATAATTGGACTCAGCGTATTACAAAAAATATATTCTGGCTGATATATTACTCCTGTATTTAGAAAAAGTAAACAGAAAAAAAAGCCAGTTATAAAACTGACTTTTTACTTACCTACACACTCGTTTTATTCACTTTATATGCAAAATGATTCGTCGGCCCATGACCACTTCCAATATGCAACGGCTCTTCAATTGCTATACTAATAAATCGTTTTGCTTCTTGAACTGCCTCTTCCATCGAGTAGCCTTTCGCAAGCCCTGCTGTAACCGCTGAAGCAAATGTACAGCCGCTTCCATGTGTTTGCTTTGAAGGAATTCGCTCACTTCTAAATTCAATAAACTTTTCTCCATCAAAAAGTAAATCAATTACTTCATTACCTTGATATTCTGCATGTCCGCCCTTCATAAGTACATATTTCGCCCCTAATTCATGCAATACTTTTGCAGCCTCTTTACTATCTTCAACGTTATGAATTTCTAGCCCCGTTAACACTTCTGCCTCAGGAACATTCGGCGTTACAACTGTTGCTACTGGCAATAAATATTCTTTTAAAGCTTGTACTGCTTCTTGTTGTAATAATGATGCACCGCCCTTAGCAATCATAACAGGATCTAGTACAATATTATTCCAGCCAAATTTATTAATATATTCTGCTACAATTTGAATAATTTCGCTGCTAAATAACATACCTATTTTTACAGCATCTGGTGTTAAATCCGTACCAATTGAATTCAACTGTTCCGTAATACCTTCTAACGAAACTGGATATACCCCTTGAACGCCAAGCGTATTTTGAGCAGTAATTGCCGTAATAGCCGTCATACCATACACGCCAAGCTCTTGAAATGTTTTTAAATCTGCTTGAATGCCAGCACCGCCGCCACTATCAGAACCTGCAATTGTTAAAGCTTTATTTACTTTCATCCCACTCATCCTTTTCTATCCAAAATAGCGATGATAAATCGTTTTTGCTTCGCTTATATCTTTCGTTCCATGTACAAGTACACGACCATCTTTAAAAGCAACTAATCTCTTTTCTCCCACAGAAAATGATAATAAATATGGATTTACATTTAAATCATTCACACGATCATTCAGCAGCTCTTTATATCGTTCAAAATCTATTTCCTCTTTATGAGGTGGTCTAATTTGAACTGTATTTCTCCCGCATAAAACTGCTGTTTTCGATGTATTATCTTTATTTAAATACGGATACAAGGCATTCTCTCCGCACGAAGGACAATTGTGCTTACGAAGCTTTTGCACATTCATACATGAATATTCATTCTTCCATACATCAAACGATACAAGTCCATCTCGAAGCGATTCGTAATCTTCTACTAATAGTTTAAGAGCTTCCGTTACTTGATGAGAAACGACGAGAGATACAGCAGGCGATATAATCCCCGCTGTATCACATGTCGCTCCGCCAAGCGGAATCGATTGTAATAAACAAGATAAACATGGCGTTTTACTAGGAAGAATTGTGTAAGAAAGGCCGTAACTCCCTACACATGCTCCGTAAATCCATGGAATAGAATATTTTTGTGCTATATCGTTCACAATGAAACGCGTTTCGAAATTATCAGTTGCATCAATCATTACATTAACGTTTGTAACAAGTTCTTCTAACTCCTCAGCTGTTACATCTTGAACGAGCGCTTCTACTCTTACTTCACTATTAATCTCTTCTAGACGCTTCTGCGCTGCTACAGCTTTCGGAAGATTATTTTTCACATCACTCTCTGCATACAATTGCTGCCTTTGTAAATTACTCCAATCGACATAATCCCGGTCAACAATCGTTACTGTACCAACACCAGCTCTTACAAACATTTCTGCATTTGCACTACCTAGTGCGCCTGCACCGATAATAAGCACATGCTTTTCCCTTATCTTTTGCTGTCCTTCTTCTCCAATCGGAGAAAATAGTTCTTGGCGAGAATATCGATTATTCAACTACGCTCATTCCTTCTAAAGGACTACTTGCTGTTGCACAACGTTTACGTGCAATGCGACCTGCTTCAAAGCCTAAACGACCTGCCTCAATACTTAATTTCATTGCTTGTGCCATTTTAATAGGATCTTTTGCTCCTGATACAGCTGTATTTAATAACACACCATCTGCTCCTAATTCCATCGCAAATGCCGCATCAGCCGGGCTACCGATACCAGCATCAACGATAACTGGTACTGTCGCTTGTTCAATAATGAAGCTCAAATTCAATGGATTTACAATACCAAGTCCTGATCCAATTGGAGATGCTCCTGGCATAATCGCATGCACGCCAAGTTCTTGTAATTTACGTGCTAATACAACATCATCAGATGTGTACGGAAGTACGATAAATCCTTCTTCTAGTAACATTTCAGATGCCTTTAACGTCTCTACCGGATCAGGTAATAACGTTCTATCATCACCAATAACTTCTACCTTTATCATGTCGCACAGCCCTGAAGCTTTTGCTAATTTTGCAATACGAACAGCTTCTTCAGCATTTTTTGCTCCGGCTGTATTCGGTAATAACGTATATTTTTTTACATCAAGTTTCTCTAATAAATTAGGCTGCTTTGCATCAAATATATCCATACGACGTACTGCGAACGTTAAAATTTCTGCCTCAGATACATCAATTGCCTTTTGCTGCACATCAAAATCAGGGAATTTGCCTGTTCCTAATAAAAGTCTAGAATGAAATGAAAATGGTCCAATGTTTAACATAATCAACCGCCTCCTACGAAAGTTACAATCTCAATTTGGTCTCCATCAAAAACAGATGTATCTGTATGATCATCTTTTTGTAAAATATCTTTATTACGCTCTACTACAACAATTCTGTTATCTAACTCTAAATGTGTAAGTAGCTCAGCTACTGTTTTCACACTCTCTGGCACTTCAATTTGATTACCATTAATTTTTAAATTCAAACTTCCATCCCCTTTCTAAACTGTTTTAGAAAGCAATAAATCTAGCAAGTGATTCTCCTGCTTTCCTTCTATTAAATCAGCCATATATTGACCAGAAACAGGACTTAATAAAATGCCGTTTCGATAATGGCCTGTGCAAGCATATAAACCTTTTATTTCTTCATGCTCTCCCATATAAGGAGCTTCATGATTCGACTGTGGTCTTAATCCTGCCCATGCGCTTTCCCATTCCGCTTCTTTTAATGCTGGCAATATTGTATACGCGCGCTCTAATATAGAAGTAATACTCTCTGGTTGCACAGTTTTATTGAATGTACGGGGCTTCATCGTTGCTCCAATTACGTAACGTCCGCCGCGCTTTGGTGCAATGTAAAATCTTTCTTGGAAAATAGGCGCCTTTAAAAGTGGTTTTCTACTTCTTACCGCTACTACTTCTCCTTTAACTGGATATGTACCCCATTCGCGGTGAAAATAACCTAGTAACTTCGTGCTCCATGAGCCACCCGCAATAACAACTTTCTCGCAAGTGATCATGCCTTCACTCGTCACAATTCCATTCACTTTATTATTTTCAATACGGATATCAAACACTTCTGTCTGTTCATATATATCAGCGCCCGAAAATGATGCGGAATGTGCGAATGCTTTCGTAAGCTCTGGTGCAATAACATGACCATCTTTCGGATAATATACAGCCCCTATAATTGACTCAGATAAATACGGCTCTTTCTCTCGCAAACGATCTCCCGCTAGAAAGTAAGAATCTTCACCGGTTTTCTGCTGCCAATCCATAATGTGAAGAATTCTTTCCTTCTCATCTTCATTTTGAGCAATGCGATAAATGCCTTTCTCTTCATACCCAATATCGATACCTGTTTTTTCGCGTAAAACTTCTGCAAGTTGTGGAAATATAGCACGGCTTTCTCTAGCAAGTTCAAATAGCGGGTCATATTCATCCCATTCTGCCTGCACCCCAAGTAAACCAGCGGCTGCTTTCGAGGCTTCAGATGCAATCTGTTGCTTCTCTACAATCGCTACTTTATGGCCTCTTTCTGCTAGAAAATGTGCAACCGAACTACCAATTACACCACCGCCAATTATCGCTACATCATACTTCTTACACATGTTTTTCCGCCCACTTTCTTATTGATTCCTTATAAGATTTCGCTTTGCTATACGGGTTACTACTACTTATAATCCCAGACATAACAGCAATACCACTGACGCCGTTAGTAAGAACATCTCCAGTGTTTTCCGGAGTGATTCCTCCAATTGCTGTAATCGGTATGGATAAACACTTTGCAATGTCTGAAATTTCTTCAAGCCCTCTCGCTGGCACACCTTTTTTACAATCTGTCGGAAATACATGACCATAGACGAGTGAATCCGCGCCATTCTTAAATGCATCAATCGCCTCTTCTAAAGAATGCACAGAATAACCGACATGCAAATAAGAAAACTTTTCTTTCACTGACCTTACATCTGCGCTTCGATATCCTAGCTGCACACGCGGAATATTTAATAAAATAGCAATATCAATTCGATCATTTATCACTATTTTCGATGCTGGAAAGCCCTTCTTCAAAAGACTTTCCACACCTTCATACAATTCCTTCGTACTTTTCTCACGCTCACGAATATGCAAATAATCAATTTCACTTTCAATTTGCATCGCTACATTCACTAACTCTTCGAATGACATGTGACCATTTGAGATTACATGAAGCTCATTTTTCATATTCATTCGCCTACTTTAAAATGTTTTCGAATAACTCATCGGCCGGAACGATTTCTTTCGTCATTCCTTTATCTTTCAACCATTTATTTTGTTTCTCCCATGACTCTTTTGAATCTGATAAAAATGGCTCATCTTTCGTTTCCATCTTCTCTAATAAAATTTTCATACTTTCCTTTTCAACTTCTGGCACAAGTGGGAAGTTTTCTTTTTCTTGATGATTTAATAAAATATTCAATGCTTCATCTGGGTTTTTCTTCATGAAATCATAGCCTTTTTTCGTACCACGCAAGAAAGCTTGCAAAGCTTCTTTATCTTTTTTCAATGTCTTATCACCTGTTACAAATACGAGCTCATGATAATTCGGTACACCATAATCTGCTGGATTAAAGTATGCTGGTTCATGACCTTCATGACGCATAACAGGTACTTCGTGGTTAATATATGCTCCTGTTACCGCATCCACTTTTTTCGTAATTAATGCTGGTACTAAATCAAAACCAACATCGACTACTTTCACTGTATCTGGATTACCACCAGCTTCTTTTACCATCGTTTTTAAATACATCTCACTTAAAGGTGTTCCAGAATATCCAACTGTTTTACCCTCTAAATCTTTTGGCGATTGAATGCCTGCAGACTTCAGCGATACAACATGATTTAATGGTGAACGTACGACGGCTCCAATTGATTTCACTGGAATTTGTTCATTTGCTTTTGCCATGACAACATCTGGCTGATAATATAAGCCAACTGTTACTTTTCCTGCAGCTGCTAACGTTAATGGGTCAGTCGGATTAGAAGGGAATTTAATATTTACCTTTACTCCTTCTTCTTTAAAGTAACCTTTTTCAATTGCCGCATAAATAAAGCTATGTACCGCATTTGGGTACCAATCAAGCATGACCGTTATTTCTTTCTCTTTTTTATTCTTATCTGATGCTGAATTACTCGAACATCCAGCAATCATTGCAACTAATAATGTAAGCACAAAGATGCGTTTTAAAAATTTCATGAATGCTTCCTCCAACTAATGAATTTCTTTTCTAATACCGAAATAAGTACGACGAAGAAAATAGCTAATAATGATAACAATACAATGGGTGCAAATACACCTGCCCCGTCTAATTGCGTCATCATTCTCTTACTGAAATATCCTAGCCCCGCTTGTGCACCGAGCCATTCACCAATTGACGCCCCAATTACACTAAGCGGTACTGCAATTTTTAAAGCTGAGAAAAAATAAGGAAGTGCAGACGGCAATTTTAATTTAAGAAAAACATCTTTTTTCGTTGCCCCATACGTAACTAAAAGCTCTTCCCATTCTTTTTTCGTACTGCGCAGTCCATCATACGTATTAACCGCAATTGGGAAAAACGTAATTAAAACTGTAACAACAACCTTACTCCAGATCGTATATCCAAACCATAAAACGAAAAGCGGAGCAAGCGCTGTAATAGGAATCGTTTGTGAGGCAACTAATAATGGATAAAATGCTCTCTCCATCCAATTACTCGCATTCATTAACATCGCTAGCCCTACCCCAAGTACGATAGAAATAGCCCCCCCTATTAAAACGACATATAATGTTGCTGGCAAATGAACCGTAAATAATATGTCTTTTAGTTTCCATATCTTCATTACAATTGCAGACGGTGACGGTAAAATGTACATTTCATCTACAATTCTTGCGCCTACTTCCCAAAGAGCAAGTAAAATACTAGAAAGTGTAAGAGCAGGTAATAGCTCCTTCAACCGGTTCATCATACGAGTACCTGCCTTTGCAACATACTAAGAAGCTCATCTTTCAGCGCTAATACTTCCGGTTTATATAAATCTTTTCTTGTCCGATTATGATCAAGCGGTACAATCCTCTCGGTTAAAGTAGTTATCGGTTGCTGCTCTACCACTAAAATTCGATTAGAAAGAAACAATGCTTCTTCCACATCATGAGTGATAAATAAAATTGTTTTTTCCCACTCTTTCCATTGTTCAAACAACCATTCCTGTAAAGATGCCTTCGTTAAAGCATCCAACGCGCTAAACGGTTCATCTAACAGCAATATCTCCCCGCCTGTTAATAAAGTTCGAATGAAAGATACGCGTTGCCTCATACCACCAGATAAATCTTTCGGATATTTTGCCTCATACCCTTGTAAACCAAATTTGTGTAACAGTTCCTTTGCCTTTATTTGTGCTTCTTTCTTCTGTACACCTTGGCACTCTAGCGGCAGGGCCGCATTCTCAATAATCGTTCTCCATGGCAGGAGCATATCTTTTTGGGGCATATACCCTACAGGATGGCTCTTTGTTTCTGTTAGTTCTATCTGTCCCGTACTCGCTTCTTCTAAACCTGTAATAAGGCGAAATAAAGTACTTTTCCCGCATCCACTCGGTCCGATAATGCTTACAAACTCTTTATCTTGTATAGAAGCATTTAATTCATTAATGATTGGCTTCTCATCATAATGAAAAGAAACATTATGAAACTGTAGTATGTTCTTGCTCCTCAAATCCCCACATCTCCTTACGGTAGGACATATCCCAGAATAAATATTCAAATCGACTGGAATATAGGAAAATCTCCTCTAATCGATCTAGCTCTTTTTCAGACTTTCCAACTGCCATTTCATTTAATAAATCGATTAACCAAACACAAAGGTTGCCATATTCTTCAGAGCTATAGCCTTGAATCCACTCACCAAAGAACTCATGATCTCTTGCTCCAGGAATATCATTTAAACGCTTTCCAATCTCCCAGTAGCTCCACATACATGGAAGAAGTGCTGCTATTAATTCCGCAAGTGTGCCATTTTGAGATACAGACATCATGTAATTTGTATAAGCTAAATTTTTAGCAGATGGCTTTGCAGACTCTATCTCCTCTATAGAAATTCCAAGTCTTTTTGCATATTGTTTATGGATTGTCATTTCTCCATTTAATATCCCATCAATTTGTTCAGCAAATTTCCCCATAACTTGTGGATTTGTTGCCTTTACAACACCGATCGCATATAACTTTGCATAATCTAACAAGTATAAATAATCTTGAATAATATAATACTGAAACTTATCTTTTTCTAACGTACCATCCCCCATACCTACAACAAATGGATGATTATGACTCATCTCCCAAACTGGTTGTACAGTTTCTAATAATCTATCGCAAAATTTCATTTCTCTATCCCCTTTCAATTTATATATCTAAATAAAAAACCACTTCTAAATAAGAAGTGGTTACAGCAAATAAAATTATAATTTATTCGTTGCTCCACTTCCCTTCGCTAGTATTATCTAGATCAGGTCTGTAAGGGTTAAGGATTATTCCTCTCTCAGCACAACAAGCACCCCTAGTGGTTTCAATATGAAATTTTCAAATAAAAAAGCCCCGTTTCTATACGCAAAGAAACGGGGACTCATTATTAGTGTCCGAATTGCTTCCCTACGCTAGCATAATCTAGATCAGGTAATAAAAAGGATCAAAGACTTAAGGTCTTACTCTCAGCTGGCAACACCAGCTCTCCTAGCAAACTATAAAATTATCACTGTCAGTATAACACCGTAATAAGACATCATCAACTGTTTTAATTTTCTCAATTGTCAACAAAATAACAAAACCATATAATACTTATATTCTATCTTAGAAATTATTATCCTAATAAATTGGATAAAAAGGAATCATTATCCTCAAAAAATTTATTTTTATATTGATTTCATATTACATTTATGTGAATACACCCACTATATTATATCTTTATACTATAATAAAATTACAACTATACAACTAGAGGAGGTCTCTATTATATGAATATGAAAGCTACTGCTTTAACAGCAACTACTGTCGCAATTGCTTCTTTACTTCCTTCTATGGGAGAAACAAATGTACAAACAGCCAACGCTGAACAATTATCTAATGTGAAAACTGGATATGTCAAAGTCGATCAAGTAGCCTTACATACAAAAGATAACGCAAATAGCTCATCAATTGATACAATTCGCTTTAATACGAAAGTGAATATACTTGAAACGACTAATGGCTGGTATAAAGTATCTGTTAATAATAAAGTAGGTTACGTACAAAAAGATTCTATTCTACTAAAAAACAAACTTCAATCTAATAATCAATATATCGTCAATGCCAATGCATTAAACGTTCGTTCTGAACCTAATTTAGAATCTTCAATTTTAGATGTATTACCAAATGGGAAATTCGTTACTATTCAAGAAGAACAAGGTGAATGGTATAAAATTTTACATAATGGCAAAACAGGTTACGTACAAAAGGCATTCGTATCTAATGGTTCACAGCCTTTAGTAAAAGGCATCACAGTTCAAAATAATACGAAATACACAGTAGCAACACCTAAACTTAATGTGCGTAGCAACGCTAGTACAAGTAGCGCACTACTTGGTTCATTACAAAATGGTACACAATTACAAGTAGTGGAAACTGTAGGAACTTGGTATAAAATTCGTTTTGGCACAGGATACGGATATGTGGCAAAGCATTATGTAGTGCAAAATCAAACGCAATCACAAGCTCAAACGGCTCAACCTACTTCCATTCCAGCCGTTTTCAAATTCCCTACTCAAGGAAAAATTAGCTCAACATTTGATATGCGCTGGGAACAAATGCATTATGGTATAGATATCGCAGCTCAGGGGAATGTCTCTATCCAGGCTGCGGCGGCAGGTAAAGTCGTGAAATCATATTATTCAGCTAGCTATGGCAATGTTGTGTTCATCGCCCATCAAATAAACGGGAAATTATATACAACAGTCTATGCTCACATGAAAGATCGCACTGTACAAGCTGGTGATCAAGTACAAGCTGGACAATTAGTAGGTCATATGGGAAACACAGGTCATTCATACGGGCAACATCTTCATTTTGAATTACACAATGGAGAATGGAATTTTGAAAAAACAAATGCAGTAAACCCACTGCCATATTTAGTTAGGTAAATTGTATGCCACGCAATATCAATATACCTCTCTTAATTGAATACTTAGCCTTTTTAGGCTTAATCTGTTGCTTAGTAATTTATAATACAAATACTGTATTTTTATCTATTATCATTGCTTTTGTTGCTTTAGAAATTATGATGGAAGCCTTTCAAGTTCAACTAAAACAAAAAATTGCCCATATTTATAATGCCATCTTTCTATTAAGTGCTTTAATAACAAATATTATTAGTAATGGTTTTTATTTATCTACCGTATTTCCCGTATTTTTTATGGCTGTTTTATTATTCATAGCTAGATACATTCATGTCCCTAATAACAAAAAACACGAACAAGAAGCTTAGAAAGAGGAGACACTGTGTACCAATCTTTCAAAGATAATCCGATAAAATATATATTGAATTTATACAAAAAAACAAATACTTTTTTTGGTATACAAGGAAGCTATACGGCACAATTTCTCCTTTATGGAATGTTATTTCTCGTCTTAATTACATTCTCCTTGCTTTACTAATAAAAAAAGGATCTCACAATTGAGATCCTTTTTAATTTATATAGAAAGTGCCCTTTATCCACAAGCATATTTTTCATAAATAAAGCTAAGATTATATTTTTTCTCTAAGCTCATTCTTTGTTCATCATCACACCAATAGAACAGAATATCATGAATCGTTGCATAACGCTTATTTTTAAGAAACAGTTTAAAGAAAGATGGTAAACAGTCATGTAATTGTATAAATATATAATTGCGTAATATTTCTTCTTTATATTTAATGCCCTTACAAATATACAATAATTCTTCACAATAATATGCATGTTGTGGAACTTGGATCATTTCAAAAAATGGCACATATGATAATAACTTTCCAATAAAATGATCATATCGATCCATTATCCCTATCGTCATATGCTCCATCATATCTTTCATTACATATAAATAATCATCTACATGAGTAGTCTTGAGTGGGTCTAATCGATCTGAAATTTGAGAAAGTACAGCCCTTTGGCAAGCTAACACCGCTTGACTAGGTCCATAATATGATAGAAAGTCTGTACACTTACGATACTTTCGTAATAAATCATATGTATATAAGTCATAAACAAAAGTATTACAATACATCGCTAAACTCATCATATCACTATTTAATTGCTCTTTTGATAGTGACTTAGCTCTCTTACACATATAAAAAAATGTAAATTCTAATACTTCTTTATGGGATAATAAATGTTTACAGTCTGTTATACATTTCTCATTAAATTTAACTCTATCCCAAATTTCTACATCTCCATCAGTTAATTCACCAATACGATATTTAATTATTAAATAGTTTAAAGCAACCGCCTGCGTCAAAAGATCCCACGTTTCATATTCCAATGAAGTATGAACAAACTCAGCTAGCCCTTGAGTTACCATAAAAGTATTCGCTTCTTCATACCAACCAATTTCTTGGCATAAGCGAAGAATACGTACTAAAGTTGGAATTTCGTCTTTATGAAATTGCGGTAAATTCTTTGCTTTATTCATTCCATATACGATAAATGCCGCTAAATTTTCTTCTTTATAAAATTCTTTTTCTTTCCACACTAATATAGTTCGTTCTTTCCCTTCACCTTTTGGATGACAAGGTACAAGCAAAGAAAATAATTCAGCGAAATTATTTGGTTCTATATATGTATCTGTAACCAAATTCCAATTTGGATCGCGCTGTACAGCCTTCATATAATTCCCCTTCCCTTTTATCTACATAGGAAATATTAATCCATTATCACATCATTAACAATAAATATTGTTATATTCGAAATCAATCATAATACTTATATCTATCAGTATATCATTTTTTCTCTTATTTATAATTAGGAATGACAAATTTAAATAAACTGTCGAAATTACTAACTGTATACTTATTATATAATGGCTCAGATACATCATGCTAACATATTAGCTTAACCCTATATACTAGAATAATGTATCTGATTTTTATACGTAACGTATTACACTAATTAAAGTCTCACTTCATTCCGTATGCTCTGATATTTCACTTAAAGCAAATCCCGCTTGATCATCTGCCGATTCTTTTATAGCTAAATCCCCTAGTGCTAACATCCCAACGAGTTGACCACTCTCAACTACTGGCAATCGTCTAATTTGATACTGTGCCATTAACTCTGTAGCCTTTTCAATAGGATCATCTGGAGAAACTGAGACAATGTTTTTTGTCATTACATTTGTAATTTTATTAGATCCAGGATGTTTTTCAGCAATCCCTCGAACAACTAAATCTCGGTCCGTAACAAGACCAACAACTTGTTCATTTTCAACAACCGGAATCAATCCAATCGATTCTTCTTTCATCTTTACAGCAGCTTCATATACATTGTCTAACGGTGTACACTGTACAATATGAGTGCTCATCAAGTCTCTCACTCGTGTCATTTGTATCTCCTCCTTTTTATACATACCATAGCTTTTCCTAAATCCCTTTATTTATTTCAGGAAAATCAGTTGATAAAGGAGAATGAACGCACAATAAAAAAGAGTCAGCATATTGCTGACTCTTTTTTTATGACCCGTACGGGATTCGAACCCGTGTTACCGCCGTGAAAGGGCGGTGTCTTAACCACTTGACCAACGGGCCATGGCTCCGCAGGTAGGACTCGAACCTACGACCGATCGGTTAACAGCCGATAGCTCTACCACTGAGCTACTGCGGAATAATATATGGTGGGCCTAAATGGACTCGAACCATCGACCTCACGCTTATCAGGCGTGCGCTCTAACCAGCTGAGCTATAGGCCCATATACTTTACAGGGGCAGTAGGAATCGAACCCACACTGGAGGTTTTGGAGACCTCAGTTCTACCTTTAAACTATGCCCCTAAAGGATGCCGACTAGAGGACTTGAACCCCCAACCTACTGATTACAAGTCAGTTGCTCTACCAATTGAGCTAAGTCGGCATAAAAAAATGGTGGCTCGGGACGGAATCGAACCGCCGACACGAGGATTTTCAGTCCTCTGCTCTACCGACTGAGCTACCGAGCCAAACATAAATGGCGGTCCCGACCGGGGTCGAACCGGCGATCTCCTGCGTGACAGGCAGGCATGTTAACCACTACACCACGGGACCATTTGGTTGCGGGGACAGGATTTGAACCTGCGACCTTCGGGTTATGAGCCCGACGAGCTACCGTGCTGCTCCACCCCGCGATGATAAAATATTTACTTTATAAAAAATGGAGGAGGTAGAGGGATTCGAACCCCCGCGCGACTCTCGCCGCCTGTCGGTTTTCAAGACCGATCCCTTCAGCCGAACTTGGGTATACCTCCATGAAGGAAAAATATTTTATTATTTATGTCTAAACCATTTTAAAAGAAAATGGAGGAGGTAGAGGGATTCGAACCCCCGCGCGATTCTCACCGCCTGTCGGTTTTCAAGACCGATCCCTTCAGCCGAACTTGGGTATACCTCCGAGACATATAATAAATAAAGTGGAGCCTAGCGGGATCGAACCGCTGACCTCCTGCGTGCAAGGCAGGCGCTCTCCCAGCTGAGCTAAGGCCCCATGTTTTTGGGAATATCGGGAAGACAGGATTTGAACCTGCGACCCCCTGGTCCCAAACCAGGTGCTCTACCAAGCTGAGCCACTTCCCGTTATTAAAAGCGCGCCCGAGAGGAGTCGAACCCCTAACCTCTTGATCCGTAGTCAAACGCTCTATCCAATTGAGCTACGGGCGCATATGGTGCCGAGGGCGGGGGTCGAACCCGCACGGTGGTCACCCACCGCAGGATTTTAAGTCCTGTGCGTCTGCCTGTTCCGCCACCCCGGCATGTCATATTGAAAATTGGAGCGGAAGACGGGATTCGAACCCGCGACCCCAACCTTGGCAAGGTTGTATTCTACCACTGAACTACTTCCGCAAGACATGTATGAGTTATTTTATTAAAAGTGCGGGTGAAGGGAGTCGAACCCCCACGCCAAAGGCGCTAGATCCTAAGTCTAGTGCGTCTGCCAATTCCGCCACACCCGCATATTTTGTTAAAATGGTGAGCCATGAAGGACTCGAACCTTCGACCCTCTGATTAAAAGTCAGATGCTCTACCAACTGAGCTAATGGCTCTTAATGGCTGGGCTAGCTGGATTCGAACCAGCGCATGACGGAGTCAAAGTCCGTTGCCTTACCGCTTGGCTATAGCCCATTAATTAAGAATGGTGGAGGGGGGCAGATTCGAACTGCCGAACCCGAAGGAGCGGATTTACAGTCCGCCGCGTTTAGCCACTTCGCTACCCCTCCGACATATATGGTGGAGGATGACGGGATCGAACCGCCGACCCCCTGCTTGTAAGGCAGGTGCTCTCCCAGCTGAGCTAATCCTCCATTTTGCCTGGCAACGTCCTACTCTCACAGGGACAAGGTCCCAACTACCATCGGCGCTAGAGAGCTTAACTTCCGTGTTCGGTATGGGAACGGGTGTGACCTCTCTGCCATCA
>NZ_JBQAIE010000012.1:0-135473 GCF_051918845.1 Bacillus cereus group sp. MYBK101-2
CAAAGTCTCCTTTCATTTTAGGTTCTGGATAAACCTAGGGGGTACTTTGCCTTATTTTTTGCCTAAAAATGTTTACACATACTTTTATACATCATCGATATATTTTGAAAATCGCCGATATAAATTTCATGTACTATTGATTTTTTAAGTTATACGATTATTCCGTTACAACCGAAGCAATAAATGGTAAGTTACGATATTTTTCTGCGCAGTCGATGCCGTAGCCAACGATAAATTCGTCTGGAATTTGGAAGCCAACATATTCAGCTTTTAAGTCCACTTTACGACGCTCAGGTTTATCAAGTAGCGTACAGAATTTTAATGCTTTTGGTTTATGCATAAAGAAGTGATCTTTTAAGAAGTGAAGTGTTAAACCAGAATCGATAATGTCTTCTACGACAATTACGTTTTTTCCAGTAATGTTTACATCGATATCTTTTAATAGTTTTACTTTTCCAGTTGTTTCTGTTTGATTTCCGTAGCTAGATGCAGAAATAAAGTCGATTGTTACATCGTTTTTAATGTGACGAATTAAATCAGCAGCGAATACGAAAGATCCTTTTAATACAGCGATTACTACGATTTCTTCTCCCTCAAAATCACGTTCGATTTGAAGTGCTAGTTCTTTTACTTTTTCTTGTAATTGTTCTTCAGAAATTAAAGTGTTTTTTATTTCAATATTCATTGGAGTCCTCCTACAGTGTAAAACTTGTGAACATTTCGACTGTAAAGGATAGAAAGGAAAAAGTCAAAGGAGATAGTAATTTTTTACAAAATACCGACAAAATCATCTGATGATATGATATACTAATTACATTAAGAAAACGCTTCCATAAAGGGTGATTATAATGAAGAAGAAACAGTACACAACTGTAACATTTATAAAAGCATTACTTTTAACAATTGTTCTTGGATTGTTGGCTTATATAATTGATGTACCAGCAATTCGGATTTCACTAATTGGAATGACTTTAGTATTAGGCGCAATTTCCCATGGTATGATGTCGCAGCTACAAGAAGCTGGAATTGATGATGTGAAAGATCATATAGATAAGAAATGAGAGACCTTCACATAGGCATAGTGAAGGTTTTTTGTTTCTTACAAAAATGTAAGGTAGTTGTAAGGGAAATCGATAGTTGCATAGTAGTGTTTTGGATAAACTATGGGTGTAAGGTAAAAGGCAAGCATATTTTAGGTAAATTCAGTTTTAGGCACTCTATATGTGAAAAAGGAGTAGGAGGGCATGGAGAAACGTTGGACGACCTTTTCTTTGTTAGCAACTAGCAACACCGTAATGCTAGCTGGCGAGATGGATTTTTTGCACTTGTTTGATCGAGAAGACGATCATTCTTCTTCTAAATTTACAATGAAATGGAATAAATGGAGCGAAAGTTGTAGGTTGGAAGAAGAGGCCCCTAACGAAGCGCAAAAAATTATTTTGACAAACCCTATTAAAGCGTGGGTTGTTCAACGTCGTAAGTGTAACGTCAAAAATCACTTAAAGAAAACTGAGCCGAGACAATTAGTTATCGCTCCGGCCCATTCTACTTCTAAATCACGCGAAAGTAACATGTAAATATTGAGACACACACCCGAAAAAACATCGTATATATTGCGATGTTTTTTTATTTTTCTACAATGAAATCTTTAAATGAAATATATTTTATCTGCATCTTATATTTATATCTCTTGTTTATTCTAGTGATACATCCGATGCGAAGTGATGTAAAACGTATAAAAGGAGAGAAATAAAATGAAAAAGAAACTATTACCGATCTGTGCAATAGCACTTTTAACAGTAGGATATTCTTCAGTAGCAAGTGCGGATACTGGAACAGTAACGAAGGAAGAAGCAACGCAACAGCAGCAAGATAAAGCTAAAAAAGAAGAAGCGATTAAGATACAGCAAAAGAGTGATGCGGAGAAAAAGCAAGCGGCACAAGTACAAGAAAAAAATGATATGGCTAAAAAAGAGGAAGCAATAAAAGCTGAGAAAAAAAGTGAAGAAGAGAAAAAGAGAATAGCGCAAGAACAGTTAAAAAGTGATATGGCAAAAAAAGAAGCCGCAATTAAGGAACAGCAAAAAAATGATGTAGCAAAAAAAGAAGTAGCAAAGCCAGTTGTACAAGGTGAAAAATTACCAAACACAGCTTCTAATAATGTAGCAATGATGGCACTAAGCGCATGCCTTGTAGGGCTAGGGACATTATTTGGTTTGAATCGTCGCAATAAAGTTAAGGCGTAAATAAAATATTCTCCTATAAAGAATGGAATAATTTCATATATTAAAAATGGTAGGTTATTCCTACCATTTTTGGCATGGAGGGATGAAACATGAAGTTACTCAATTATATCGGTATCATATTGATGGCTATAGGGCTATTTATGGGATCATATTACGCTATAGAATGGTATAAAGGAAAAAGCTCTGCTCAGCAACTGACAGAAGAAGAAATAAAGAGTCTTAACAATATACAACATAATCAACTTTCACATGAAACACCCGTAACTTCTCAAGTGCCTTCTTCTCAAACAGAGCATAAAGAAGGAGAAAAGGTAGCGATGTTACATATACCGAAAATAAAAAAGAAGTTTTCTATATATTGGGGAGCAGATGATGCAACGCTGAAAAAAGGGGTTGGAATGTTCGTTAGTGACGTAACGACAACACCATCTGGAGGGGGACATACTGTACTAAGTGGACATCGAGATACTGTCTTTACAGATTTAGGAGAGTTAAAAGAAAGAGACACTCTTATTTTAGAGTATGATAATAAAACTTACACATATGAAATTCAAAAAACATGGATTACTCATGCGGATGATCGTACTGTTATTATAAAAAAAGAAGAACCGATATTAACACTGACAACTTGTTACCCATTTGATTATATAGGGGATGCACCAGATAGATATATTATAGAGGCGAAGTTAACTGGCAGTTATTCAAAGTGAAATTATAGTTTCTGAAAGCGAGAGGGGGATATATAAGTTATGTCAAAAAACATTTTAATTGTTGAAGATGAAGACATATTACGTGAAATATTAAAAGATTATTTTTTAAGTGAACAATATGTAGTGTTTGAAGCGAGGGACGGGAAAGAGGCTTTAGTTGTATTTGAAGAAGAAGAGGTTGATTTAGTTATTTTAGATATTATGTTGCCAGAACTCGATGGATGGTCTGTTTGCCGAAGGATTAGGAAGACGCCCGAGGTGCCTATTATTATGCTGACGGCACGTGTAGATGAAGACGATACGTTACTTGGTTTTGAACTTGGAGCAGATGACTATGTGACGAAGCCGTATAGTCCTCCAATTTTATTAGCAAGAGCGAAACGATTATTAGAAAGTAGAAAAGCATCGAAGAAACCTTTAGAGAACGAAGATGATACGTTATCGATTCATGGCATCCATGTCCATTTTCCGTCGCGTACTGTTACTGTTGATGAGGCAGATGTTAGTTTAACGCATACGGAGTTTGAAATATTGGTGTATTTCATGAAAAATCAAGGAATCGTTTTAACGCGAGAGCAACTCATTTCAAGAATTTGGGGATATGAATTTGCTGGCGATGATCGAACGGTTAATAGTCATATTCGTAATTTAAGAAATAAATTAGGAGAGAAAGCAAAGTACATTACAACTGTAGTACGAACTGGTTATAAATTTGAGGGAAATGTATGAGAAAAGGAATTGTACTAAAATTATTTACTCTTACAACAGCATTATGTATGTTGATTTTAGCGACGATATTTATTGGACAAACGATATTTTTTAAACAATATTATGCGAATCGAAAAGTGGAAGATATTAAAGTAAATTTAAATTCCTTTGAGAAGAATTATTTAAACTACACAGGAAACGTAGAAGGAATTCAGAAACTTGAGCAAGACTTTTTAAGAGAAAATAATACGTGGATTACGACATTAGATAAGAACGGGAATTTAAAACACGCAGATGATTTTTATTTTGAAGTAACAATAGATCGTAGGCAACAAAAGAGCTTTGGACAACAAATATTCAAAATTCCCTTAGGTAATCTCGTCAATATAGAGGAAATTGATAATAAATTATCAGAGCAGTTTTTAGGACAAGAAATTTATTTTTCTGGAGTGAGAAAAGAAGATAGTTTTATTCCATTCTCTTTTTCTTTATCTAAGCAGAATTTAAGCGGATCTAATAAACCGTTAGAAAAAGCATTTCAGGAGAAAATAAAATTAGATGAGGAGAAAAAGAGAGCGGCTGGGGAGCAACTTGCTAAGGAAAAGAAACCAGCTGTTCAGGAAGAAGCTGCTCAGGAATTAGGCGTTTACATAGGAGGACGTGTTACAAAAGTACAGTTACCAGATATAAACGGTCCTGTGAATCCAATTTATAAAAATAGCATATTTTTAGATAATATTAAGGGTTTTCAAACCGATTTATTATTAAAAGAAAGCAATAAAATACGATATACAACACAAACAATGGACTATGAAAAAAATGATATTAAATATAAATTATTAATGAAACCAATAAAAGAAAAAGACGGATCAGTAACATATATTTATGCGATGGCTTCTTTACAGCCCGTAGATGAAGCTGTACAAATGGTGCAAGATTATTACATCTATATCATTGCATTTGTAGTCGTTCTTATTTTTTTAGCTTCGTTCTATTACTCAAAACAAATTGCCAAACCGTTATTAAAAATAAATGATACGACGAAGAAAATAGCACAATTAGATTTTACAGAAAAAATACCGATTACTTCAAAAGATGAAATTGGAGATTTATCGAAAAATATTAATGTGCTATCGAATAAACTCAATTCGCATATTGGACAGTTAGAAGAAGATATTGAAAAGGAAAGAAAGTTAGAAAAGACGCGGAAAGAATTTATTTCTGGTGTTTCGCATGAATTAAAAACACCGCTGAGTATTATGAAAAGCTGTATTTCTATTTTAAAAGACGGGGTAGCTGAGCATAAAAAAGAGTATTATTTTCAAGCGATGGAGAGAGAAGTAGACAAAATGGATACATTAATTTTGGATATGCTTGAGTTAGCTAAATTTGAGTCAGGTACATATAAAATGAAAAAGGATCCATTTTATATTGATGCTGTAATTGAAGAGATATGTGAACACCTTTCTGTAGAAATAGAGAAAAAAGAACTTCGTGTTCATAAACATATAGGTCCATTTGAAGTAGTCGCAAATCAAGGACGGATTGAACAAGTCATTGTGAACTTCATTACAAATGCGATACGTTACACACCAAATAAAGAAGAGATTATTATTTCTACAATAGATGAAAAAAATCGTATAAAAGTATGTATTGAAAATAAAGGTACTCACATTGAAGAAAAGCAATTAGATAAAATTTGGGATCGTTTTTATCGCGTGGATGCAGCTCGTCAGCGTTCGCAAGGTGGAACAGGTCTTGGGCTTGCCATTTCAAAGAATATTTTAGAACTACATGATGCTGAATATGGAGTAAAGAATACAGAAGATGGTGTATTATTTTATTTCTACTTATTGAAAAAAGCGTAGATGATGCATGCTACGCTTTTTTTATTTATTTTCATATTATCTTTACCTAATCTTTATTTTTAAGAGATATAATCTGGTTAGAAAATGAGGTTATGTAAGGAGTAGATTAGCCGTGAATAGCAATTTACTAGGTATGGTAGTATTTATTTTTCTTTGCGCATTTATTGTATTTTTAATTGATATTACGATATGAAAAAAGAGCGCTCATTAAGCGCCCTTTTTGTTTGCATTTATTTGATAAGCATTGATGCTCTTGAATAAGCGTGGTGAAGTAAGGAATAAAAATATAAGTAAAACGGTACATAGAATATAGGAACCAATCATTGTACTACCATTTACGATTAATGAATATAGCACAGCTGATTGACCTTTCGGTGCATATTGTCCCCAGAAAATGATACCGACAATAAAGTGACAGAAGTAGCGGGCAAAGCTACCGATAAATGTAGCAAGGATAATATAAGCAAGGACTTTCTTTCCTTCGTTTTGTTTTGATGAAGGTTTGTCTTTACGGCTACCTAAACTTGATTGTTCTAAGTTATTTTCATTAGAAGTTAAAAGTGCTTTTTGAATTGGACGATAGAATAAGCCAGCAAATCCGATAAAAGCAAAGGCAATGAAGTACTCAATGAATGCTTGAACAGGTGTTAAAATGTAAGCATCTCCCACAACAATTTGTAATAGTCCCCAAACTAAACCACCTAAGAAAGCTGATTTAAAGCCCCAGCGGTAAGCAATAATAAAAATAGGAATCATAGCAAATGAAATGGAACCGCCTGTTGGAAGTTTAATTGATAATGGTAAAATATCGATGATCATGGCGAAGGCTGCAAGAATAGCAGATTCGATCATCGCTTGTAAATTGGTGTTACGCATGTTGTCTCCCCCTAAATCCAAGTTGTACAAAAAAGAATAGATATCATAGGAGGATACGAAATACGTAAATAAAAAAGAGGTATGTATTTCGGACGTTTGCACAATCCCTGCGTTAGCATTAACTAACAGGTTCGAAGGGTCGGAACGAAGTGTTCCCTCTCAGCGGCATGGCTCCCCCAGTGATAACGAGATTCTTTATTTGCTATTGTTTATTGTAAGCGAAATGGATGAGAATGGCAAACGAATACAGTATGACAATAATTGAAATAGAATTGTAGCGAAATGTTAATAAATATGAAGCAAAAGGGTATAGTACAAGAGAAATTGGGTGTGGTATAATTTTTTTGAAAATAATTATCATTCTCTTCTGAGGGGGAAGGTTATGAGCTTAGTAGATATTAAAATTGGAGAGAAAGTGTTAGTAAAAAGTATTCAGTCTTTAGATCAGCTATTAAAGCGTAGACTAGCTGCTTTCGGTCTTGCTGAAGGAAGCGAACTTCGCCTGAAACAGAAAGCGATGTTCAAAGGTCCTTGTACATTGGAGTGTCGTGGACAGTTAATTAGTATTCGTCATTGTGACGCGAAAATGATAAAGGTGGAATTAGCGTGAATAAGGTAGCTTTGCTAGGGAATCCGAATACAGGGAAAACATCATTATTTAATGCACTTACTGGTTCTTATGAGTATGTAGGAAACTGGAGCGGTGTAACAGTAGAAAAGAAGGTTGGTAAATTAAAAGATAAGCAAGGAACATTAATTGATTTACCAGGTGTGTATGATTTAAATCCAGTTTCGCGTGATGAAGGTGTTGTAACAAACTTTCTATTAACAGAAGAATTTCAGCATATGTTAAATATTGTAGATTCTTCGCAGTTTGAACGAAATATGCATTTAACGTTGCAATTACTTGAATTTGGTAAGCCTGTTTCAATTGGTTTAAATATGATTGATGTGGCGAAGCAAAGAGGAATTGTCATTGATGTAAAACGATTATCAGAACTATTAGGTGTGACAGTCGTTCCTGTCGTTGCAAGAAGTGGAAAAGGCTGTGAAGAACTGCTTGCGACTCTTAAAGAAAATGCCAAAAAAGAGAAAAAGCCATTCCATATTTCATATGGTGTACAAATGGATGAAGGAATTGGAGAAGTAATTTCTCTTTTAGAGAAAGCGAATTACGAGCATCCGAGATGGTTAGCACTTCAATTTTTAAGTAATAACGAAGTAGTAGAAAAAGAAATGAAAGCATTACCAATTTATAAGGAACTCATAGCCATTCGATCTCGCTTAGAAGGAAAACTTGATTGTACGTTAGAAGAGCACATTTACAAAACTCGTGAAGCGTATATTGAAAAGTTAAAAACAAATGTTATGAAGCATGAGAAAGAAGGAAAAATTCCTTTTTCAGAAAAAATTGATAGATTAATTACACATAAAATTTTAGGACTTCCAATCTTTTTAGCAGTTATGTTTTTTATTTTTCAGGTTACGTTTACGTGGATTGGGACACCTTTATCCGATATGTTAGATGAGTTTTTTGGTGGACAGCTTACAGATTGGGTGACAGCTGGGCTTACAAGTGTTGGAGCTTCTGATTTTATTCAAGCACTCGTTACAGAAGGTATTATTGCTGGTGTTGGTGCTGTATTAGTATTCGTTCCACAAATCTTTGCACTATTCTTTTTCATTTCATTATTAGAAGACTCAGGATATATGGCGCGAATTGCAGTTGTTATGGATCGAATTATGGAGTTCTTTGGTTTAAACGGAAAAGCGTTCATTCCGATGATTATCGGTTTTGGATGTAATGTTCCAGGTATTATGGCAGCGAGAACGATTGAACAAGAAAAAGAACGTTTACTTACAGTTCTTGTAACACCGTTTATGTCTTGTTCGGCACGTTTACCTGTATATGCATTATTTGCGGGAGTATTCTTCCCTCAAAGTCAGGCAACTGTTGTATTTTCTTTATATGTAGCAGGTATTGTTCTGGCATTACTTGTTACAAAAATTATGTCTCTTACCATTTTGAAAGCGGAAAAATCTATTTTCGTTATTGAACTACCGCCTTACCGCGTGCCACAAGCGAAAACGTTATGGCTAAGTACGTGGGAGAAAGGGAAGGGATTTGTTCGTAAAGCAGGTACATTTATCTTTGGTGGTTCTGTTGTCATTTGGCTATTAAATTATGCAGGTCCATCAGGATTTGGTGTTGATATGGGAGACAGTTTCTTAGCAATGATTGGTGGATTTATCGCACCACTATTTGCACCGCTTGGTTTTGGAACGTGGCAAGCTGCAGCTTCCCTTTTAACAGGATTTTTAGCGAAGGAAGTTGTCGTTTCTACAATGGCCATTATTTATGCAGTGAAAGAAGATGTGCTTGGAAATGTAATGGGAGCACATTATACAGCATTATCAGCTTATGCATTTATGTTCTTTATTTTATTATATGTTCCGTGTTTAGCGACGGTAGCTGTTATTAAACGTGAAACAGGATCAGCGAAATGGACGATTTTCTCAGTCGTGTATCCACTCGTAGTTGCTTATGTATTAACGCTCATTATATACCAAGTTGGATCCCTACTCGGATTCTAGAAGGAGATGTATTGTGATGATGGTCAATATTATAATTGGAGCTATCATTTTTGGTTATGCAGCATACACGTTAGTTAATTTTGTAAAGAGAAGTAAAAAAGGAAAATGCGCGGCATGTTCTTTAAATAAGTCATGTCAGTCGAATACTTGTAGTCCGGATATGGAGCAAATTGCTCATAAATAGAAAAAAGCTTTTCGAATTTGAATTGAACCCAAAAAGTTAGACAAATATATTAAGCAGCTAGCTACTAAGGATTGAACTCTGTATTGCACAGGGGGCAATCCTTTTAGTTTTGCTTTAATTCTTTTGTGATTGTAGTAATAAATATAAGTTTCTAGTTCTTGCTTAAATTGTTCCATTTACTGCTTGTATTTTATCCTTTGAAGAAAATTTAGCCATTTAATTATGTGTCTAACAATTGGAGGGCACTTCATTACAGACAGTCTTTTTAATCTACTTCAATATCTCGGCCTTCTGTCATCACTTTATTTCTCCAAAGCAAAAGTAATCTCCTAAATTCTGAAGTTTCTAATTTACATTGATTATTTGGTGGGCTAATGTAATAATTAATCGCGCTTGTATATTTAGGTTCAATAAATACAGCAGCAGCATTGTATTCTAGTTCATAACTAGGGTACTTTCCCTCTACGACATGGTCTAAAACTTCTATATATTCATCTGCTTCATCTTCATCTAGGTTTTCTATAAAGTCAGATACAATAGCAATTTCTTTTGGTAAACGAATTCTTAGTCCACCAAATGGGTCACGCCAAAATTCATGTGAATAATTCATTAATACAACCTCACTATCTTCTCGTATATTTTGGATAAGCAGTGGTAATTTCTCCATTTTCAATAATCATCTCAACCTTAAATCTAGAAGAAGTTTGCCCTACGTATTATTTAGAGCGATTTGAACACGATTGGTATATGCTTCTTTAATAGAATCAACTACCTGGACTCTATTCCAATCCTTAGGGAAAAATGCACCTCCAATTGTTAATTATGTGTCTAACAATTGGGGTGCACTTCATTTCGTGAAGCTGTTTTGTTTTACTTCTTAATTTTTACAAGTTGTGATGATTCTACACCATTCTTTCCAGGGAACTCTTTACTTGGATCTTTATCGAATTTTAATACACCTACAGATTTTTCTTCACCTTTTACATTTCCGTAAGTTGCATCATCAACAATTGCGAACATGTCGGCATATGCACGGCCACTTCCGATAATTGTGTTGCCTTCATATTTTAATTTTGCTCCATCAAGTGTAGCATTTTCTACTTTTTCTTTAGCAAATAATACACCTTGCTCTGCTGTTACAGCTGGTAATTTATCAAGTGGTTTCGTGTCGTCTTTTGCATCCACTTTGTTAAGTAATTCTTTCTTCACCAGTTCTTCACCAGTTTTCTTATCCATGACAAGAACTTTTTTACCTTCTAATGTTGTCATTTTCATTTTATAGAAGTCTTTTTCTTTCACTTCTTTTTTGTTCTTATCTGTAATTTGTTGAATTTGTTCTTCTGATCCGTACAGTACAAAACCGTTTGCTTTATCTCCTAATAAAGAACAACCTGATAATGCTCCGAATGAAATTGCTGCTGCTAATCCGATTCCTACTAATTTTTTCATGATGAATTTCTCCTTTTATATGTTTTATAGTTAATACATTTTTGTATTAGTTCTGAAATGATGAGAAGCTTGTTCGTTGCTTCTGGTATTAGTGTATAAGAAATATTGCAACGTAACTATCGAGTTAGCTTACAGTAACATTACAATAATGTAATTTAGTGAAATTGCATAAAAATAAGTTAATTCTCACAAGGATTAATGAGAATATATTAGGAATACAATGTTTTATATGGAATGTCATATTATAATGGATGTATTTTGGAAATAACATGTAAGGACATATTAGTTTTGTTATAATAAACACGTAGGCTGTAAAAATGAATATTCTTTACTGTTAAGGAAGATTTTTCAGTTTTCCAAGTAGTGAATTTGAAATATGAGGTATATTATAGGAGGAATTTAGATGTCTGTATTTAAACGATTAAGAGATTTAACAATGTCGAATGTATATTCATTAATTGAAAAAGCGGAAGACCCAGTTAAGATGACGGATCAATATTTACGCGATATGCAAGCGGATGTACAAGAAGCTGAGAAAAGTGTAGCAGCTCAAATTGCACTTGAGAAGAAATTCAAAATCTTATTTGAAGAGCAAGAAGCGCTTGTGAAAAAACGTGAAGAGCAAGCTCATATGGCTGTTCAAGCTAACAACTTAGATCTTGCGCGTCGTGCATTAGAAGAAAAACAAAATGCAGAGCAAAAGATGAATGAGTATAAAGCAAGCTATGAGCAAAACAAAGTTGCTGCTGATAATCTGCGCCTGAAGCTAGAAGAAATGCGTAAGCAATTAACTGAGCTAAAAAATAAACGTGAAACACTTGTAGCACGTGTAAATGCGGCGAAAGCACAAAAGAATATTAATCAGGCGATGTCTGGATTTGATTCAAACTCAGCAAAAGCTGGTTTAAGCCGTATGGAAGAGAAAGCTCTTCAATTAGAGGCTGAAGCAGAAGCGAGCGGTGAAGTGTATAAAAAAGAGAAATCATTAGATGATGAATTCGCAAGCTTAAACAAAAATTCTGCTGTTGACGATGAATTAGCTCGTATTATGAAGCAGTATGAGAAATAATATAGAATAGAGACAAATGAACCGACATGTCTAAATAAATTCATGTCGGTTTTCTATTACCCCGCATTAACGGGCAGTAAGACTCCCACCTTTACTTTTTGTGAAAGCAGAGAGGTGGGGGGAGATCTACTGCCCGTAAATGCCCGATTGGTTCAACTAATAATCAGCGGGGAATGAACACCTCCCCACTGATTAAAGTTTCACTTTATATTTAGAGGAGGTTTTGCAATGACATGGACAAATGTATTAGCGATGCTTGTATGGACTGGAGCGAGTGCAATACTTTTATTTGCAATTATGTGGGTTGATTCAATTTTTACTAAATACAATGATTTAAAAGAAATAAAAAATGGGAATACAGCAGTAACAACTCGTTTCGTTATGAAATTATTTGCGCAAGGGTACATTTTATCTCAATCGATAACGAAAGCAAATGACTTATGGCAAGCGCTACTTGCATCAGCAGTTTCTTTCGTTATTTTATTAGTGGTAGAAATGTTTATCGAATTTGTGTTAAAGAAAATGGCTGGTTTAGATTTAGAAGAAGGTACGAAAGAAGGCAGTGTTGCTCATGCGATGTTGGCCGGATCATTACATATTGTTGGTGCACTTATTTTAGGTGCGTGTTTATAAAGAGAGAAGGAGGGGTAGATCATGAGTTTATTTAAACGAATTAAAAATATAATGAAAAGCCCAGAACCACCGAAACCAGAGAAAAGTTTGTTAACGTTAGCTCCTGGCGATATGGTTGAAGTTTCATTAGTCATGTATGAATTAATTGGGAAAACGAGTATGCATTCTCGTAAAGAAATTGTTTTAACACTGCAAGACGGGAAAGATATTCGTTATTTAAAAATTGAAGACCGTGAAAATACGTATTACAAATTGTATACACCAATTGATGGTCGTTTAGATTCAATTGATGAAATTCCAACGACAATTGAAATGGATGATACAGAGTACCATATGGAAGAGCAATATAACGGACGGGTTGTTGTGATGGGAAAAACACCATTCTCAGCTTCAGAAGAACAGTATGTATGGGAGTTCCAATCAGATAATCGAAAATTATTGCGTATTGAATGGCAAAATGGTCGCACAATGATGTATGAGGGAGAAGCAATTATTCCTGCTGATGTACAAATTATAAGAGCAAAGTAAGGGGGCGTAATCATGTCAAACCGATTGTTTACCATGATTAAATCGTTCGTGATCCCTATACTTGCTATCGTTACATTACTTGTTGTTGCTGGATATGCCTTATCAGGTTGTCAGGGCGGGCAGACAAAGTCGATTCAAGACCGTTATCCGCTTGAATCTGTCGCAAAGGAAGGTAAACAAGAATCTTACGTGTATAGGGCCGCCAATCGGTCAGTTCCTGAAGTCGCGAAGGAACTCATGAATGAAAGAGAACCGAAGCAAGCATCTAAAGAAGACGAAAATCAAATGTTCCTCGTTTATTCTGATAAGATTTATAATCTGCAAAAGGATAAAGAGAAGCCATCTGATACGTTAATTGAAATAAGTAATAAAGAGTTTGTCCGTCAAAATTACCAACCGTCCTTCCTGCAAGGATATATTATGGGTAGTATATTAAATGATATATTCGGTTCACGAAAATCATCGTACGGTGATTATCGCGGATATAATGACAGACAAAATCATAAACC
Organism: Bacillus cereus group sp. MYBK101-2; assembly: GCF_051918845.1. NCBI lineage: Bacteria > Bacillati > Bacillota > Bacilli > Caryophanales > Bacillaceae > Bacillus > Bacillus cereus group sp. MYBK101-2. The sequence continues at coordinate 13,376 of NZ_JBQAIE010000012.1, forward strand.
AGTTATTCCAGAGAGACCGCCTACGAAAGAAGAAAAGAAAACCCCGCCTCCAATTACGAAGGAAGGGAAAGGATCTATCATTAAGCGAGGCGATAATGTAGATTCGAAATCTTCTGTAGGAGATACAGGAAGTATTACGAAAAAAGGAAACAGCACGCCTCCGCCTTCTACTGGAAGCAAAGGGAAAATTACGAAAAATCCAGGTGGTTCAAGCGGATCAGATGTGAAGCCAAAATCATCTATTAAAACGCCGCCAAGGAATACATCTCCCCCGAAAACGAGGGTCGGAGGTTCAGGAAAGATTACGAAGAGAAGATAGTGTAGAGACCGAAAAGTGAAATTTGCTTTTCGGTTTTTTTATGGAAATCAATTCCTTTTAGCTGGTACAATTAAGTTATAAGGGGGGGATAGTATGACTATGTATAAAAGATTTAGTGTAATTATGTTCCTCGTATTATTCTTAAGTTTATTCATTAGTACAACGATGAAATTTCACTTTGTAGTAGGTATTCTATGGATACTATGTACATGTACCCTTTTTCTATATGTTCCGCTACGCTTTCAACAAGAAGTGCCCGCCTTTCAAAAATATGTAGCATGGATTAAGAGAGGAAGAAGATGGGGAGAGTAAAATTATATCAGCGATTATTAAAATATATCGACTTACCGACAAAAACTGACAACAATAACAGAAGAGGGTGTGCCAGCATATTGGCACACCCTCTTCTTTCATAATGATTAATGAATATCACGTTTCTTAAAGTTACCGCCTTTTACTTCTGCTACGTCATAAACTGTAATAAAGGCGTGTGGATCGATTTCATTAATAAGTTCTTTCATTTTACTTTCTTCTAAACGGTTAATTACACAAGAAATTTCTTTGAATTTCTCTCTAGAATAACCGCCGTATACTTCGTTATATGTTGCACTTCGGCCTAAACGATCACGAATTGTTTCTACCATCAATTCAGGCTCTTTCGTAATGATTTTAAATGCTTTCGAACCACTTAAACCAACTTCAACGATATGAATCACTTTCGAAGCAATAAAGTAAGCAATTGCCGAAAGGATAGCTCCTTGAAGGCCGAATACGGTTGATACGAAAATAAATACGAACATGTTTAAGAATAAAATAAGGTCACTCGTTCCGAATGGTAACTTACGAGAAAGCAATACAGCTAGCATATCGATTCCATCTAATGCCCCGCCGTTACGTAATGCTAGTCCCATACCAAAACCGATGATAATACCACCAACAACTGTAACTAATAATGTATCGCCTTCAATAATAGCTGGTATTCCGTGCATGACAACGGTACCTATTGCTAATGAAGCAATCCCGATAATGGAATAAATCGCAAAGCTTTTACCAATTTGCTTATATCCTAACCAAACGAAAGGAATGTTAATAATTGCGATTAGAGCTCCTAATGGCAATCCAAATAATCTCGAACTAACGATACTTAAACCAGTCACACCACCGTCTGATACGTTATTTGGAATTAATACTGCTTCTAATCCGTACGCTGTGATAAATGCCCCAATAATAATCATCAAAGCTTTTGAAGCGATTTTAAGCTTATTGGGCTTGTTTTTCATAATTTTCTCCATGTAATTTCCTCGTTTCAAACTAGTTTCTTGTTTGTTACATCATTCACACCTAAATTTTATTTTAACATTTAATTTGAAAAAATTCTCCTTTAATGGATGTATGCAGGGAATATTATGACCATATTAACTTTAAAATATTTTTGAAATGAGTATAAGAAATCCCATCCTTTCAAAGGATGGGATGCTATTAAGAAATGATAAAACTAAGCACGGATAGGAATAAAGCGAAGCCTAAAATAGTTCCACATATTTTCATATGGCGCTTACGTCCCATCACAACAATTGCGACATATTCACGAATCATTGCATTAGGCCAGTAATAAAATGCAGTTTTTGATCCGATTCCTTGGCTATTAAGACCTGCTTGTCTTGCATATATACCAGCGCGGAATAGGTGGAAGTTGTTCGTTGTAAAGATACTATTATACTTACCTTCAGGCTTTAAAGAATCCATAATTTCTTTAGAGAACAACATATTTTGATATGTGTTTACAGAGCGATTTTCTTGCACTGTATGTTCAAGCGGAATTCCTTTTTCAACAGCGTACTTTTGCATCGCTTCTGCCTCTGGAAGGCCTTCATCTGGACCTTGTCCACCAGAGAAAATAATTGTTGGTGGCGTATTTACAGCGGCTTGTTTCCAGTAAAAGTCGATTGCTTTATGAATACGACTTGCAAGTAAAGGTGGTACTTTATCATTAATTAATCCGCTACCAAGAACGATAATGAAATCTTGATTACGTCTTGGTCTGTTGAATTGGTATAAAAAATACGCGCTTAAGAAGTTAGATAAGTGTATAAAGAAATACATAGTTATAAGAGATATAGCAGCAAAAATAAATTGAAAATGCTCTGAGAATAAACTTGCTGGATTTATAATAGGGAGCATTATAAAGAATAAAATCCCTAAAGCAGCAATTAAAGTTAAAGAGTTTGTGAAGCGTCTTCCTTCACGTTGCATTAAAATTTTTGCATTAAGAAATAGCCCAAACATTAAAGCGACTATAGCAAAAGGTATCATTACAATGAGCGCTAACATCGGAATAATAACGATAAAATGTAAAGAATTACTACCAGACTCATATGAGGCTATAGCGCAAAATAATAGAAATGAACAGATAAAGGCATTAAATAAAAACCCATTTATTATTTTTCGCGGATCCTTTAAGTAAGAGATAAGAAAAATAATAAACAATATAAGGGGAATAATTCCGAAATACATAAATATAGTACACCTCAATTTGTATAAGAATTTGACATACCTTTTATATTACATGATTTTATAATTGAAAATGAAAGAAAAAGGATTTTGAATTTTCTCAATAAAATATATGGATACATATGTTACAATGTATGTAAAGCGATATATTAAAAGTAAAATGGTTGAAGGGGCACTCTATGGAGTGTCTTTTCTTTTTTTGTATGTAATTATGCATATTAGATTTATTTTCAAGTGAAGAGGATTAAAATATAAGTGGTAGACATACTTTATAAAACAGAATGTAATACAAACATTTCCCTCTACTTTTTGTATCTAACAATCGTATAACAATAAATAATTCTGTTTTATAGTGTCTGTTTATGGAAGGTGCCTTCTTTGAAGGCGCCTTTTTTGTTGTTTCATGTAGATACTTTTCACTGTTGATATAGTGGAAAGTATCTATACTAAACATTAGCAATCTTCCGTATAAATATTATCAATTTACTATATATTCCAGTAGTGTTAACCTACATATGAAAGGCTTTCTTTTTCAAAATATTACCCCTAATAAATTTTTGAAGAAGTCAACTGTCTCCAAAATTGCCATTCATGCTTAACAAAAAAGAATCCTGCAGGATTCTTTTTTGTGTTCGACAGAATATGACAAAATACATTTGAATAAATTGTTATATTGTTAAATGGTTATTATGGAAAGAGAAGGAGACTTAAGTATGAGATTTAAAAAATTAATTTTAACAGGTGCACTTGTTGCAACTACAGCATTTACTTCAATTGGAACAGCGGGGGCAAGCGCAGGTTTTAAAGATGTTCCAAACAATCATTGGTCTTATAAAGCAATTATGGATTTAGCAAATAAAAACGTTGTTGCTGGATACGGAAATGGGATTTTTGGATTTGGTGATAATGTAACGCGTGAGCAAGTTGCAGCTCTTATGTTCCGCCATTTAAAACCGACAGTAAAAGAACAGTATAACAATCCATATAAAGATGTTACGGATCGTTCAACTATGTTTAAAAAAGAGATTCTTGCTTTAACAGAGATGGGCGTATTCGTTGGAGATAACACAGGGAAATTCAGACCGAAAGATGCGTTAACTCGTGAAGAAATGGCACAAATTTTGACAAGAGGATTTCAATTGCAAATTAGAGGGGATCATAATTTCCCGGATGTAGATAGAAATGGATGGGCGAATCCTGCGATTACTGCAATTAAATCAAATTATATTACAGCTGGAACTGGTGACGGTACATTCGCACCTAAAATGCATGTAAGTCGTGAGCAATATGTTCAGTTCTTATATAATGCAACGTTACCACTTGAAGAAAGACCAGGAGCAAAACAACCACAGCCACAACCGAAACCGGAAGTAAAACCGGAAGTGAAACCAGATCCGAAACGTTTTGCTAACTGTAAAGAAGCAAACGATGCGGGATATTATGACATTACAAGAGATAGCCCGTATTATGGTAAGCATTTAGACCGTGATGGCGATGGAATTGCTTGTGAGAAAAAGAAAAAAGGTAAATAAGAAAAAAGCACTCAGTTTGAGTGCTTTTTTCTTATGGAAACATGCTATTTTTTTAGGCGCTTTTCATAAAATGAAAGTAAGGAAATGAAAGTAGGTGACAAAATGCCGTCAGTTGTGGAAGGGGTTATTATTGAAAACTGCAATGGAACGATTAATTTAGGGGATAAATATAACGTGCAACCGATTGAAAAAACGAAAGCTTATAACGGGTCGGGATCATCGAATACAGGAATGAAAGTACAAACATTTAGTGGTATTAGTACAGCGGATGTAGGGGATAGCGACGTGAATGATCAAGGAATACAGTTTACTTTATAGAGAAATATGCAAAGTTGCATAAAATGATGAACTTGCTCTGTGCTACAATCTAACTGTGAGCTGTTAATGATTCTTCTGTATTATAGTTGTTAGATTAGAAATATAACATCCTATCGAAAATCATACGTATAAAAAAGACACTTCAAAGGAAGTGTCTTTTTTCATTTTAGTGGTACCCTTTAGCAGAGTCTTTATGAATTTTATTTTTAAAGATACTGTAACTCCAAAGTTGATATCCAATAACAATTGGTACCATAACCATTGCAACGAAGAACATAATTTTTAAGTTTAATTGACTACCAGCTGCGTTATATAACGTTGTGCTGTATGCGTCGTTAATACGTGATGGTAACATTCTTGGGAACATACCTGCAAAACCAGTTGTCATAAACATTGCGATTGTTAAGCAAACGAATGTGAATGCAAGGCCGATTTTATGTTTGTACACCATAATAAGTGCGAGTACACTCATTAACATTGCAAGTACTGGAAGAATGAATAGTACCGGGTACTCTGTGAAGTTTTGGAATAAATTTGTACGATTTGCAGTTGCTACATAGAAAATAGCTAAAATGATAGCAGCTGCCATTGAAAATGGTCTTGCGATTTTATAAGCACGGTCGGATACTTCACCAGTCGTTTTAATCATAACCCAAAGGGCACCGGATACGACGAATATAGCAGTGAAGAACAACCCTCCTAAAATACCGTAATGATTTAGTAAGCTAAGTAAATTTCCTTCATAGCCATTTTTTCCGATTTGCAGTCCGTAATAAAGATTAGCAAATGTAACACCGAATAGGAAAGCAATTAAGAAACTACCAATTGCAAATGCCCATTTACAAGTTTTTTGCCAAATTGGTGAATCATCTTTATGCATGAATTCCAGTCCAGCAGCCCGAGCAAATAGTGCAAGTAATACTAAGAATAACGGTGTATATAAATAACTAAACATATTTGCATAAGTGACTGGGAAGGCAGCAAATGTTGCACCACCAGCTGTAATTAACCACACTTCATTACCGCCCCAGAACGGGCCAATTGCTTCTTGTAATTGATTTCGTTCTTGTCGATCTTTCGTAACAAAAGGAAAAATCATTCCGTTACCAAGTGCATACCCATCAAGAATGAAGTAAACTGTCCAAATCACGCCCCATAGACCAAACCAGATGATTGCAAGCATATCATGAGACATGAGCCACGCCTCCCTTAGTAGCAGGTTCTTCTAATGCTGCTGGTCCTTTTTTTGCGAACTTCAGCATTAAATATACGTCTGCGATTAAAAGTAAAGTGTAGAACAAGATTAAACTAATTAAAGAGAACCAAATTTGTGGGACAGATATAGGTGATACAGATTCTGCTGTACGCATTAGTTTATAAACTGTCCATGGTTGACGACCTACTTCGGCAACAATCCAACCAGCGTTAATTGCGATATATGGTAGTAAAACAGACCATATTGTAATTTTTAAGTAACGTTTTGAGTTTTCCAGTTTTCCTTTTCGGTTTAAGTAGAAACCGTACCAAGTTAATGCCATAAAGAACATACCAAGTGCAACCATTAAGCGGAAGCTATAGTACACAAGGTTAACATTTGGACGATCTTCTTTCGGAATATCTTTTAAACCAACAATTTCGCCATCAAATGAATTTGTATAGAAGAAACTTCCTAACTTTGGAATCGTAAGGAATTCAAGGTTCTTTTCATTTTTTACATCAGGAATTTGAACAATCGAGAAGCCTTGTCCTTTCCCAGTTTCCCAAACAGCTTCCATCGCAGCACCTTTAGCTGGTTGATATTTAGCTGCTGATACACCAGATTGATGTCCTATAAACGGTGTAATTGTTGCGGCGAATAAGCCTAACAGTAAACCAAACTTAAATGATTTTTTGAAGAATTCAACTTCATTTTTACGTAATAAGTGATAGGCACTAATTGCCATAACGAAGAAAGCACCAACAATATAACAACCAACTACAGTATGGAAGAACATATTCCATGCATATGGATTTGTAACGAGTGCCCAGAAATCATTTAATTCAGCGCGGCCGTTACGCACGACGTAGCCAACTGGGTTTTGCATAAAGCCGTTTGCTGTAATAATCCAAAGGGCGGAAATATTTGTTCCAAGTGCAACCATCCACATACAGAAGGCACGGAACTTTGGTGAGATTTTGTCTTTACCGAATAACCATATTCCCATGAAAGTAGATTCTAAGAAGAAGGCAACGAGTGCTTCGATTGCGAGAGGGGATCCGAAAATATCTCCCATATATTTGGAGTACTCAGACCAGTTTGTTCCAAATTGGAATTCCATCGTAATTCCGGTTATAATCCCCATTACGAAGTTAATTGTAAATAATTTACCCCAGAAATTTGCCATTTTGCGGTATGTTGGATTCAATGTGCGGGCGTATTGAGTTTCCATACATGCTACTAAAATGACAAGTCCGATTGTCAAAGGTACAAATAAAAAGTGATAAAAAATAGTAATTGCAAATTGAAAACGACTCAGTAACAGAACGTCGGACATAATAAATATTCACTCCTTTTTTACATTATCTACAATTAGTTTATAGTGAAAATAGGATTATAGTATGTGAGACTTGTTACAAAGCTGTGTGTATATTTTGAAAGAATTATGTCGATTATCTGAAAATATCTTATTTTTACTATAAAGCGATATCCTTTTTGAGTTTTTCATATTTTGGTACACTATTTATGTAGTGTAAACGAGAGAAAAGAGGGCCCTTTACTATGAAGTCATTAGAAGAGATTTTGCAATACAATGAGAAATTTGTTGAAGAGAAAAAGTATGAAGAGTTTGTAGCGGGGAAATTTCCAAACAAAAAGATGGTAATTATTTCTTGTATGGATACAAGACTTGTTGAACTATTGCCGAAAGCGATGAATATGCGTAACGGCGATGTGAAAATTATTAAAGTAGCAGGTGCTGTTATTTCACATCCGTTTGGAAGTATTATGCGTAGTATTTTAGTCGCTGTATATGAACTTGGCGCTGATGAAGTATGTGTAGTTGGTCACCATGATTGTGGTATGGCAAAGATTCAAGCGAGCAGTACAATTGAGAAAATGAAAGAGCGAGGTATAACAGAAGAGAAATTAGATATGCTTCGTTATTCTGGAATCGATTTAGAACAATTCTTGCGCGGTTTCTCTAGTGTAGAAGAAAGTGTAGAACATAGCGTATCAGTACTTCGCAACCACCCATTACTTCCGGAAGAAGTACCTGTTCACGGTCTTGTTATCGATCCTGATACAGGAAAATTAGATTTAGTTGTGAATGGTTACGACAATTAAGAATTTACTTTGTCATCCTTTTTATCTGGGACAGGATCAAATCCTCCTGGGTGGAAAGGGTGACATTTTAATATACGCTTACAAGTAAGCCAAAAGCCTTTGAATGCGCCATGCTTTTGAAACGCCTCTAATCCGTAATGAGAACAAGTTGGATAGAAACGGCAAGTTGGCGGTGTCATTGGAGAAATGAACTTTTGATAAAAGCGTATAATTCCAATAAAAATCTGTTTCATAATGGTCTCCTTTTCGGCATATTCTTAAAGTATTATAGCACGACTGTACATAATACTTTACTAATGTGCATTTCCGTTATATCATATTGGATATAACGGAATTAAATTAAAAGCGGGAGAGATGTTGTATGCCATCAGTAGAAAGCTTTGAATTAGATCATACGATTGTAAAGGCACCTTATGTAAGACATTGCGGAGTTCACAATGTAGGTAGTGACGGTATTGTAAATAAATTTGATATTCGTTTTTGCCAACCGAATAAACAAGCAATGAAACCAGATGTTATTCATACGTTAGAACATTTATTAGCATTTAATTTACGTAAATATATTGATCGTTATCCGCATTTTGATATTATCGATATTTCACCGATGGGCTGCCAAACAGGATACTACCTTGTAGTAAGCGGAACACCGACAGTTCGAGAAATTATTGATTTATTAGAATTAACATTAAAAGATGCGGTTCAAATTACAGAAATTCCAGCTGCAAATGAAACACAATGTGGTCAAGCGAAGCTTCACGATTTAGAAGGAGCAAAACGCTTAATGAACTTCTGGTTAAGCCAAGATAAAGATGAACTTGAGAAAGTGTTTGGATAAAGTGAGACTGCCTGTGAAAGGGCAGTTTTTTTTGTGGCATGATAATAAATGAAATTATATAAACGATTTTTCGAATATATCGACTGTAACTTGAAATATATAAACGATTTTTTTTATATATCGACGTTTCGACACTGGATATCGACTTACCGACAAAAGTTGATAAAAAATAATCCCTATTTTATTACGTGCTTGTAAATGCGAAATTGCTCAAGATTTCATTCTATACGTAGCGAAGGTAGTTTGATATGAGAACGAAGAGTGTAAGAATAGAGACGAAAAAAAACGGAATGCTCATTGATTTTCGTCCGGATATAATTTCGTTAATTCTGACAATAATAAAGAAACAACTGAGAATAAATTGTACTTATGGGAGAAGTGAGGAATGATCGGTAATCTGGATATAAGTGCAAAGAGAGAGTATGAGAAGCGTGAAAAGTCCTAAAACAATCCGTAATCCAATTAGCATGTAATTCCCCCTTAAATAGATTATTTATCGGAATATTTCTGAGAAGCTAAGAAATAAAGCACCAGCTCCAGCTATGAAAGCAAATATACCACTAGATTTTCTGTCTTGTTTTATTTCTCCTAGTCCTATAGTGAAAGCCATTAATCCTAAGAAAATGAACATGTAAGGCATCATTTCTCTATTATCAGTAAAATATCCATATATTGTTATGCACAATGCAATGAGTGCAAAAGTAATCTGTAATCCTTTTAGCATATATATTCCCCCTGTTATTTTATATAGCTACTGATGAAAACAATCCAAATGAAAGCTCCAGCAACAATACAAATAACTCCTGTTCCGGAATCCTTTTTCTTTATTTGTTCAATAGCAATGAGAAACATTAAAGCTCCTAATAGAAATTGTGAAAGGGGGAGAAAGGTATTTTGCCCCGTATAGAGTCCGATTGCTGACATAATAATTACAGTGAGCGCGATTCCGATGCGAAGTATACGAAACATATTATGAATTCTCCTTATTATTTTTTGTATAAGGATTATCTTCTAGTTTATCGACGGAATGTTTATAAGCGTAGCCTTTATTAATCGTCATGACGGAGAGTACTAATATGACTAGGACGATTATAATACCGATAATTAATATTTTAAACATGGAACCCCTCCTTTTCTTTATTTTACATAATTTTGTAATTGATGAAAACAATAGAAATAAAAAGGATGAAAGAAGGGTGTTACATGGAGCAGAAAAAAACATATTATATATCAATAGCAAACGGTCAAATTTCACAAGTGAAGACAGCGGATACGTATAATTTTGAGATTTCCGCAAATGAAGAGGAAATTACGGAGTTAAGAGAGTACTTTGATCAAGCGTATGTAGAGGATTTAGGTTCATTTGTACGCTCCCACGTTCCATTTGTTGAGTATCATCATGATTCAAATAATGACCGATATGATGAACAACTACAAAAAGCATATAAAATGATTTACGATTTAGGAAATCATGAGACGAAAGAATTAGTCGCACAAATGGGAATAATCAATGGATTATAATTGGATAATATTATGCAGAAAAGCGAGAATATGCTACAATTTGTGGTAGGAAAAACTTGTAACCATCAATAGGGGAGTAATGGCATGTACAAATTTAAAGATTATTACCACAACACTGTACAATTATCGTTTGAACGTTATCCATTTTCTCCTGAGCCAAAGCATGTTTGGGTTGTATGCCGGTACGGGGATCAATGGTTATTAACGCATCATTTACGTCGCGGTCTTGAATTTCCAGGTGGTAAAGTAGAACTCGGGGAAACACCGGAAGAAGCGGCAGTTCGAGAGGTTCATGAAGAAACCGGTGGCATAGTTTCTGATTTAACTTACTTAGGACAATATAAAGTATCTGGAAAAGACAAAATAATCATTAAAAACATTTATTTTGCAACAATTAGTGCGGTAGAAGAACATACGCATTACGAAGAAACGAAAGGATCTGTTTTATTAACAGACATTCCTGACAACATTAAAACGGATAGAAAATTTAGCTTTATAATGCGCGACGATGTATTGGCGCGTACGATGAAACATATAGAAGAAATCGGCTGTTTTACGAAGTAAAGTGGCCGGTTTCTTTTTTTGTGTGTAAAAATGTAAATATATCTTTACATTATTTTGGGTATATTATACAATTTTTGTAAAGATATATTTACATTTTAGGAGGGGGAAGATGGATAAAAGAAAAGAAACGATTGTTACTATTTCGATGGTTAAATTAAATGTCTATGCATTTCTTATAATATTTGTTTTGGCATTTGGAATTAGTTTTTTGCATGCATTTCTTTCAGGCGGGGTTCAATTTGACTTTACATTGCCTGTTATGTTTCTTTTAATTATTGGAATGATTGTTCTTGTTTGTATTCATGAAGCGATACATTTAATAGGATTTCGTTATATCGGAGGCGTTCCGTGGAGTGAGTTAAAATGGGGTGTCAATTGGAAATTGGGTGTTGCATATGCTCATTCTAAACAGGCGATTACAGTAAAGCAAATGAAGAAGGTGTTAATGCTTCCGTTTTTACCGACTGGAATTTTGCCAATTGTAATTGGGTTAGCTACGAATATGCCATTAATCTCATTTTTAGGAATTCTACTAACAGCAGGTTGCATGGGTGACATTGCCTTATATCAAAAAGTTTCAAAGTTTCCAGATGATGCGCTAGTTAAAGATCATCCGAGTAAACCGCAGTTTACAGTATATGAATCATAAGGGAAGAGGAGGCGTCGGGGAAACGAAGCCTCCTTTTACTATTGTCTTGTTTTTGTCTCTATCTCTAAAAACGAAAGCACCTCCAACAAATCATCCACCACACGCGAATGCTCAAAATCACCCCAAAATGAATCTCTTTTCCAAACACCAAGAATTCCTACTTGTTCAGAACCCAGTACATCATTTTCAGGATGATCCCCAACGTAAAGACATTCTTCCGCCTTCACATCTAGCTTTTTTAAAGCTCTTTCGAAAATTTCAGGATGCGGTTTTTTAATTCCTTCCGCTTCTGAAACGAGAATTGTATTTGTATACGTATGTATGTTTAGTGCGCGAAGATTATTTATCTGAAAGTCAGTAAAGCCGTTTGTAATAATACCAATTTTAATATTTTGTTGTGTTAAACGTCGAAGTAATTCATGCATGTTTTGGAAAGGGATACAATGATGTTGAAAATTTGTAATGTAGTCGTGCAGCAGTTGCTCTTGCGTTAAAGTAGTAATGTTGTATTCGGAAAGGAGAGTAGCATATACTTTATCCTTCCACGTATAGCCATTATTATCTAGTTCGAGAAATCGAGAACAATACTCGGATTTTTCTATGTTTATTAAATGAGAGGTAAAGCGATTATATTGATCATGAATAAATTGTTCTAAAGATTGACGACGATCTAATAGTGTTCCATCTAAGTCGAATAGGACTGCCCGAATCATAGGAAACCTCCTTACAATTTTTATAATTTATTATCGCATATTCGTTAAAAAATGATTATGATATTTTTGTAGAATGTATTGATGGAGGAATGTATGAAGAGACTGTATGGCAAGTTAGTAGGGGTTATCGTTGCAATCGGCTTACTAGCAGGATGCGAAAGTTCTATGAAGAGTGTGAAAGAAAAAGAAGTGTGTAAAACAGACGAAGAATGTGTGGAAATAGGAGATAAGAAACTTCAAAAAGTATATGAAAAAATAGATGGATTATCTGAGCTTGAAGCAGTAGAAGATTATGAAATAGAAGAGCATGAAAGTGCGGATATGAAAGAGGCAGAGCAGAAAAAAGAAGATGGTGATGAAAATTATTTCTTTTTAGCTTCTTATTATATTGATGGTGATGAAATTGTAGATCCTTATTTTGAAAAAATAGAACGGAAACGTTTAAATAAAGTATTTGCTGATGATAAAGAAGCGAAAGAAGAGGTGTTACAACAACGTCAAGATAGAGGGTATCATGAAGATTTATGGGATATGTATCGCACGCTTATTCCAGCTAAATATCGCGGGAATATAACAGAATTTGATCTAATAACGGATGGTTATGACGGTGTTGTTGCTCACGTTATGCCTAGTATAGAGAATCCGAAAGAATGGACTCTTAGCTTAGATACGCTTGATTCCGCGGTAAATATTGATGAAGTGATGAAAACATTAATTCATGAGACGGCTCACGTGTTGACGCTCGGGCATAAGCAAATACCAGTAGATGAAAACTATGTAAAGGATTTTGAAGAGGATAAAGATATTTCAACGTACCGAAATAAATGTGGAAATCTTTTCTTACAAGAGGGATGTGCGAAGGAAAACTCTTATATTAATCAATTTTATAATTCTTTCTGGAAGCCTATTGAGCAGGAGTGGACAGAAAAGAAAGTAGAAGAAAGTGAAGAAACGCAAATTGAATTTTTTAAAGAAAAACATGATGAGTTTGTATCACAGTATGGAACGACAAATGTAGCGGAAGATATTGCAGATACGTTTACAGCGTTTATTTTACAAGACTCAAAAAAGGTGAAAGAAGGAACAGAGTTAAAATATAAAAAAATCGCCTTTTTCTATCAATTCCCTGAGCTTGTAAAAATGAGAGCGGAAGTGTTGGCAGGATTATATGATGTTTCGAAAACGATAGAACAACGAAGTGGAAACTAATGCGGGTTATATATGTTAGCTAAGAAAACGTAAAGAATTGTAGTGCTTTACGTTTTTTATGTTGATAAAATTGAAAATTCTGTATTTTTGTTAAAAAGAAGAAGGAACTACCATTATAAAATAGAATTAGTATAAAAATGTCACAATTTAGACACAATTATAATGCGCGTGTTATAGGGACTATAAGTTTACTCTCGAGGAGGTAATGAAACGTATGAAAACGATTCTTGCTGTCGCTGGTCTCATTTGGGTAATGTCTCACGGTTTTCCGATTTTTGAAGGGGAGCAAATTCGTAGTGCATTGGATAAAAAGTTTAATGATTATCATGTAATAGATCGAAAAGATAATGTCGTTACAGTACGTGTGAAAGATTGTTTCCATACAGTTACGGTTGCGGATGGAAATGTTAAAAATGAAACAAAGATGTGTGATAAAAAGTAAAAGAAAGAAGCTGACTATAGTCTATCGCTCTAAGTCAGCTTCTTTTTCGTTTCCCAATTAGAAGTTTTTCAAATGCCTCAACAAACACATACATAAGTGTTGCGAGGACGCATGTGAGTAGTACGCTTAGTAAGACAAGTGTGAAATTAAATACTTGGAATCCGTAGCTAATTAAGTAGCCAAGGCCTTGTTTAGAGACGAGAAGTTCGCCGAATATAACACCGACCCACGATAATCCAACGTTCACTTTTAACGTTGAAATAATGGCTGGGAAAGATGCAGGGAGAACGACTTGTTTATAACATTGCCATTTATTTGCGCCAAATGTGTCCATCACTTTTATATAGTTAGAATCGACTTCTTGAAATGCGCTGTAAATAACGAGAATGGTAATGATGATAGAAATGATTACTCCCATTGCAATTGACGAAGAAATATTTGGGCCGAAGATTACAATGATAATCGGACCAAGTGCCACTTTTGGCATGGCGTTTAGGACGACGAGATATGGATCGAGTACGCGGGCGAGAAGTGGTATCCACCAAAGGAAAGTAGCAATAATGGCCCCGAGCACTGTTCCAAGAATGAAGCCTACTCCCGTTTCAAGTAATGTCGTCCATATGTGGACCAAAAGCGAACCGTCAAGCCATTTACTAAGGAAGAGCTCCCAAATGCTTGAAGGAGAGCTAAAGAGTAAAGGGTCAATCCATTCCTTTTTGCTAGCTATCTCCCATAGTGCAAAGAAAAGAATGAGCAGTAAAAGCTGTAAAGACCGTGCTAACCATGCGCGCCTGCGTTCTTTTTTCCGAAACTGTTCATGTAGTTGCTTTATATTATCCAAGTCGCTCCAGCTCCTTCCATATATTTTGGAAGAGGGATGGGAAGTCATGGTGGTGGCGTGATTGTAACGGTGATAAGGAACGGATGCTTTCTGGGACGATAAATGTTTTTGCAATTTTTCCAGGGTTCGCTTGTAGTAAATAAATACGATCACTCATCGCAATGGCTTCTTCAATATCATGTGTCACGAGTAGTGACGTTTTCTTATATTTGCGTAATAAGCTGAAAACGAGATCTTCTAGTTTCAATTTCGTTTGATAATCGAGCGCCGAGAAGGGTTCATCTAGCAATAAAATTTTCGGATCGGTCGCTAACGTTCGAACGAGAGCGGCACGTTGACGCATACCACCGGATAGTTCACGAGGGTATTGCTGCTCTACATCATGTAGACCGACTTGCTTTAAAAGCTGTAAAGTATGTTCTTTCGTCTGTTCATCATAAATGTTTCGGATATGAAGTCCAAGCATAATATTTTCTTCAATTGTCTTCCAAGGGAACAAGTAGTCTTGCTGCAACATATATCCCATAGATGAAGTTTTCGTTGTAATGGGCTCACCATCTAAAAAGACGATACCTTCAATTGGATCAAGCAGCCCAGCAATAATGGAGAGGAGTGTCGTTTTGCCACAACCACTTGGACCGAGTATCGAAATGAATTCGCCTTCTTCCACTTGTAAACTCATATCTTCAAGAATCAATTTGGCATTCTCTTTTGCGAAAAAGCAGTGAGAAACGTTACGTATTTGTAAAAAACTCATACACTTCGCCTCTATTTCTTAATAACGCTTTCGGCAATTTTTGTATTGACGAGCGCTTCATGTGGAACTTCTTTTTGTAATTCGCCAGCGTCTTTCATAATCGTTTGGAGCTGTTTCCATTCTTCAGCATCTAATAGCGGATTTGTCGCATAAGAATGTTGCTTTTTATACCGTTCAATTACTTTTACTGTAATGTCTTTTGAAGTGTCTTTAAATAACGGAGAAACGGCATCAGCAATCTCTTCAGGGCTATGAGTATCAACCCATTGTTGTGCTTTATACAGCGCCCGTGTGAATTTTTCAGCAGCAGCTTTATCTTTCTTTAAGAAACTTTCCTTTGCCATGAACGATGTATATGGAACAGTACCAGATTCATTTCCGAACGAAGCGACGATATATCCTTTTCCTTCTTTTTCGAATATACTTGCAGTCGGTTCAAAAAGCTGTACAAATTCTCCCGTACCAGATGCGTAGGCATTTGCAATATTAGCAAATTCGATGTTTTGAATTAAGTTTGTATCTTTGTGAGGGTCAATGCCATTTTTCTTTAAAACGTATTCTCCAACCATTTGCGGCATACCGCCTTTACGCTGTCCTAAAAACGTAACACCTTTTACGTCATTCCAATTAAAAGAGTCTAATTTTTTACGCGAAACTAAAAATGTTCCATCTGTTTGTGTAAGTTGTGCGAAGTTAATGACGGGGTCTTTTGCGCCTTGTTGATGAACGTAAATGGACGTTTCAGAACCGACGAGAGCAATATCAATCCCGCCAGATAATAAGGCAGTCATCGTTTTATCTCCTCCAGCTGTTGTTTGGAGGTCAACATGTAATCCTTCCTCTTTAAAAAATCCTTTTTCAATCCCGACATATAACGGGGCATAGAAGAGAGAGTGGGTAACTTCGCCGACTCGAACATTTTGAGTTTGTTCTTTCGTATCTTCTTTTTTACTACTGCAAGCAACAAGTGTGAAGACAGCTAGTAACATGATACAAAAAACAGCTATTAATTTTTTCACTATATAACACCTCCTAGAAGTCACTCTACAAGCATGATATGTAGGTAAGTGCCCACATGTGAGTGTAGATAGCAGGAATTTTTTGGGGGATAAAGAAGTACAAATATAAGGGGTGATAAAATGGAGTACGAATATGATGATAGCGTACATTTACATCTGGATTATTTCGGAACAGAATGTGATATGGAATCGATTGCTTATAAGCGGAAGAATGAAGACGTGTGGGATGTATATTTTAATTTTGGAGCATATGGTCTTCAGAAAGATGGGATTGAGACGGGGAAATTTATGGACGAATATGCTGGTTATTACGTTTTTTCTGTACATGCTCGTGATCTTAGTTGGGAATTTGGAAGTGCTCAATTTGAAGAGTGGGTTTTGAAAAATCATATCGTAGAAAAATCGCTGCAAAAATAGGGAGGAATTTTGTGGTCGATTTTCTCATTTTCTTGTTCATTTTTGTAGTCGGATTTTTTATTATGCAAGTACTCGTTTACCGATTTGCAAAGAAAAACATCCAAAAATACACAAAAATAAAATGGCTTCATATGTGGCTAGAGATGAATATGAAAAAGGGTCCGAGATTAGATTTTTTTGATTTTGTAGTTATTGTACTCGTATGTATCGTATGGAAAATATGGCTGTTTCCTTTTATATAATACACATGCTAAGGATTTTTTCTTTTATCATAAAATAACGAAAAGAACCTGTCTTGTGGCAGGATTTTTTCGTTATAGCAATAGTTGTAAAAAACTTGCATTTATAAGTAAAATAGTGAGTAGTATTGTGAAAGATATTTTGACAAATATAGAAACACATACATACGGAATTAAAGTGTGATTACAGAATGGACAAATTGGCTGTTTGCAAAGTGTGGGGTAATAAGAAAGAGGTCGTCCACCGTTGGACGACCTCTTTCTTATTATGCTTGGTTCGTGCGGAAGAATGGAAGCTTCTGCACAATGTGAATTAATCCGTATGCAAGAATTAAGCACATAAGGGGATTAATGAAAAATCCATAGCGATTAATTGCTAAGAATAAGTTTGAGAAGATAATGTAAATAATAGAACTTGCTACTAGCATCATAACGCGTTTATGTTTAAATGAATTTAGCATGAAGCAGAAGCTGCTCAAGAATGTACCGATGATAAACACTCTATGACATAGTTGCATAAAGTTGTGAATACGGTATTGGTCTACAGCAGGAGCTGTTTTGAATAATTCAATTGTTTTACCGACAGTGAACCAAGAGAACCAATAAGTGAAGTCCGTCTTAAAGCCGTTCTTGATTAATTCTTTTGCGTATGCCCCTTTGTCATCTAGGCCTTTGGCTCTCATTTCATTTACTATATTTTCATATCCAATTTTATTAAATGGATCAGCACCGGCAATTAGTGGATCAGCACCTTGGGTTGAGAATAAAATAAATTGGTTGAGTGCTAAATAGTTACGAACAACCCATGCACCAATAATAAAGAAAGGTCCGATAAACCATAACAATCCGATTCGAATGGAGTCTTTAAATCCATATGTAAATAATACAACAAGAACAGGAATGAGCATCATTGGAGCTGGATTTGGACGGAACATAAGTAAAATTGAAACGACAATTCCAAACCATATATGGAATTTCACTTTATTGTATTTCCATGCGAGAACAAATACATATACACATAACGCTAATAAGAATATGGATGGAACTTCTGTTAGCAATGTACGGAAGTATGTATAGTTACTTGGATAAATAGCATATAAAATACTTGCAACAATTCCATAAATGTTTTTTTCGAACAATTCTTTTCCTATTAAGAATACTAATAGCACTGTGCATAGGTTCATAATCATGTTAATAACAGTTGCTACGTAATAGTAAGGAATTGATGTAATATCAGAAATAATCATAGCGCCAGCTAATAGTAATGGCTGACCTGGTGTGATATATGCATTTTTCCCTGGAACTTCACTAGGTTCTAAATACACATAACCAAATACACCATGTTTTAATAGTTGTTCAGCTGTTAACGAATAGTTAAAGGCATCATTTGCACCATATGTTACTTTGACTAACTCTCCATCTAATCCTGGCTGTTTTACTAAACAAAAAACGTGCAACAGGAAAGAAAGCGCCAAAATTGCATATACCGCTTTAGGCAAACTCTTAAACTTAGTAAGCAAAAATGAGCAACTCCTTTTTTATTAATTCTTTCGTATTTTCATGTGAAATCTTTAATAGTATTAAGGATTTCCAAAACATAGTTATTATATCATAAAGTGGAATGCTGAAATTAAGTTTTTCAAGAATGAGTAATTTGTATGGCATAATTTAAATGTTTATTAAGGGAATATTAAGACAATACATTTATGATAGAAGCAAGTATGCAGACGAAATATGTCATATATGTTATTTTAATAGAAATAGTTCTTTCGATGCGGGGGAAATTAAGACATAGAAACGAGGGAATGAATTGAAGTATGGTTCTACACTTTTTGATCTTCCAAAAAGAAATATATTAATTTCTAGCATTATAAGTAGTATGGTGACTTTATTAGTAATAACTATGCTGTTTATGCTTTTAAAGGTTTTTAATTTAGACATAATGAAAGCTCATTTAAATCAAAATCTTGTTTTAATTGTTATGATGATTTTCATATGGGGCATAACATTTTATATTTCACATTTTAATAAAAAAGAGATGTCTACACTTAGGGCATCCCTACGAGTGCATTTTGTATTATTTTTACTAGCTCATACAGTAGCGTTATTTTATATTGTCATGCAAGTTAATATGAGTTTTATAGAGGCAATGAATTGGATTTACTTGTATAACATGCAGTTTATATTAAGTTTTGTAGCAATTTATGCAATATACATTCTTGTTTATAATTTAATAGGCAAGGTTTTTCTAAGTATGATTTTAACGAGCTGTACGTTAGTCATTTTAGGTATTGTGAATTATTTAAAGCTTATTTTTAGAGGTGATCCGCTGTATCCTTCTGATTTCACACAAATTATGCATATGCAATCTGTTATACCGATGGTGATGGACTATTTTAGCTGGAGTTATATTTTTGTCATTATCTTAAGTATCGTGGCTTGTATTGTAGCAGGGATATATATGAGAAGGTATATTCAAAATGTAAAGACTCATCTAGGAATAAGAGCCTTATTAGTAGTAGGTTCTATTTTTGTTCTATATGCGTACGGTAATTTTGCGAACACATTTATGAATAAAGTATTTCAAAAATCAGGTGTAGATTTTGTTTTGTGGGATCAAAATGAGAACTATGCTTCAAATGGTTTTGTACTTGGGTTTATTAGCAATTTAGATACAACAGTTATGGAAAAACCAAAAAATTATTCTAAAGAAAATATGCTTCAAATAGCAAACGATATAAAAAAACAATATAGTGGAAATATAGGGAGCCAAAAGAAAAAAGAGAAACCGAATATTATTTTTGTAATGAGTGAATCGTTTTGGGATCCGACGAAAGCAACTAACCTTTCTTTTAGTGAAGATCCTGTACCAAATTTACATCATTATATAGAAAACTTTCCTGGTGGACAAACTATTTCTCCTACATTTGGGGGAAATACGGCGAACGTTGAATTTGAGGCATTAACGAGTTATTCAATGAGTTTGTTAAAGCCAGGTTCTATACCATATCAGCAGGTTATTACAAATAAGAAAGAAATTCCATCAATCCCTACGGCGTTGAAAAAAGAAGGGTATTACACAAGTGCAATTCATTCATTTGGTCGCACATTCTTTAAACGTGATGATGTATATAAGGTGTTAGGATTTGATAAATTTAATGCAGCTGATACGATGGAAAATGTAGATGTTGATGGAGATTATATTAGTGATTTAGCGATGAGTAAAGAGATAATTGCTGAGTTAGAGAAACAAAAACAACCTACATTTATTCATGCAGTTACGATGCAAAATCATTTTCCATTTACAGAGGGCCGATTTGGTGAAAACCTAATAGAAATTAGCGGGCTAGAAAATGAAGAATCAAAGGGAGAATTAGAAACGTATACAGAAGGGTTAAGACGTTCAGATGAGGCCCTTCAATATTTAATAGAGCAACTAGATAATTTAGATAGACCTACATTATTAGTATTCTTTGGAGATCATCTTCCATCATTAGGAACAAATAAATCTTTTTATAAAGAGAATGGGTATATAACGAATGAAAAAACACCGAGCGAACGTTTAGCGATGGCCCAAACGCCGCTATTAATGTACGCAAACTTTGATATGCCAAATGATAATTTAGGTGTAGTAAGTCCAATTTATTTTTCTAATCTTATTTTTGATTATGCAGGATTAAATAAATCTTTATTTTATCAATTTTTATCGGCATTTTACAAGGAAATACCGGTGCTTAGAGATGAATTAAAAATTGATAAAAATGGAGAAGTAATCAATGATTTAACAAAGAAACAAAAAGAAATGTTAGAGCAATATAAAATGCTCCAATATGATTTACTCGTCGGAAATCAATATAGTAAAGATATCCTCTTTAAGTAAAAGAAACAAAAAGAACTTGTATAACGATACAAGTTCTTTTTTATAGTATTTAACGGGGTAACCAGACAAGCTGGGTTTAGGGAGTATTACCTGTACATTTAGTATAAATGAAAATGTAATCGTTTTATCAGTTGATTTGTGAGAAATGTGTGAATTTTAACGTTTTTGAAAACTACGTTCCTATCGATACGATTTGGCATAGGTTTTTATGAATGCAAAAACTTTATAAGTTCTTCGTTTAATTCATCCGCTTGATCGATTGGGGAGCCGTGACCACTATTGGTGAGAGGATGTAACTGAGAATTTTTAATCCGCTTTTGCGTAAGTTCAGCGCTTTTGTATGGGATAAGTTGATCGTGAATACCGTGGAATATTTTTGTTGGCACGTTAATTTTACTTAAATCTTTCGTTACATCTTCATTTGCAGCTGCTTGCAATATTTTGATGAGGGCATAGGAAGCAGACTGCATACCGAGATAAGAAAACCATTCTAACGTAGCGGATCCTAAGTTTCTATTAAAAAATGATAAAGATACATCATTTAAAAATTTAGGGAGATTGGCATACATTTGATTAATGAGAGTATCTGCTTGTTCTTTTGGGGTGATTTTCCTCAAATGTTCGATTTATCTTTGTTTGTATAAGAAAATCATTTATTATAATAAATGGTATTCTTAGAGATATTATGTTGAAGGGGTGTTGAAGTGAAAGAAAGTTTTCTATCATATAAAGAAGAAGAAAGGAATGCCAAAATCTTTTTGTGGGTGCTATACGTCATTGTTGTTTCATACCAAATTTTCTATGCAATCGTATTAGAAAATAAATCACTAACGGATAAGGGACATAGCATACTATGGCAAGTTATTTGCGGAACTGCAATACTCGGTGTAAATGTATATTTAATAAAAAAAGAGAAAGTGAATTTTGTGAAATATGCATGTGTATTTGCATACATAGGAATAGAAATTGCTAACATATTTTCGTATATGCTTTATAATGAGGCGGCATTTGATGGGGGAAATATAATAGAAATTATTTTCATCTTCTTTGTACCTATATTTTTAAATAAAAAATATTTTGTGTTTTTACTTTCAACTATTGTAGGGAAATATGTAATTTACTTATTTGTATTAAAAGAAGTAAAAGGATTTATGTTCCTCATTATGTATACACTCGTATTAATAGCAGCATACATTATTTTAAATCGATTTATACAATACCTTTCAGCGGTAAAGGAAAGTATTAAGATTGCTAGTGAATCACAAAAATTAGCAGTAATCGGAAAGATGGCAGCGACAGTGGGACATGAAATTAAAAATCCACTTGCTTCATTGAAAGGGTTTACGCAATTACAACGAGAGAAGCATGAAGAGGACCCTATTTATAAACAGATGATTTTTGAAATAGAAAATATGAATAATATGATAAGTGAATTGATGGAAGTTGCTACATGTAAACCCTCTATTTATAAAAAACATAATATAGGTGAAATTGCATTACAAGCAGTAGCAATTCTTCGAGAAAAAATGAATGAATCTACTGTCCAGCTTATGTCTAATATCGAAGAAAAGATAATAGAAGTTGAATGTGATGAGCGAAAAATAAGAGGAGTCTTTCTATATGTCATAAAAAATGCTCTGGAGGCAATGGAGCAAGGTGGCACATTAGAGTTACGATTAGAAAATAAAGGACAAGATTATGTAATATTAAGTGTAATCGATAATGGTTACGGTATTAAGAAAGAAAATTTGGCTCGTGTTACAGAAGCTTTTTATACAACAAAACAGGATAAAATTGGTTTGGGACTTACGGTAGCAGATCGAATTGTCAACGAACACCTTGGTACGTTACATATTTCAAGTGAAAGAGATAAGGGAACGAGAATAGATATTATTCTTCCAAAAAAGTGTGGAAATAATGAAATACAAGTGGGAGAAAAGCTAGGAGTTACCATATGAATAAAGACGATATATTTAAAAATGAAGAAATGAAGGCGCTGAAAATATATTTAAGTTTATTTTTCATTATATTTTTTGTATACGATCTTGCCTACGAATTTGTTGTACCTTTAATAGGAGGAGAGCAAGAAGGAGTAGGACAATTTGAAGATGGTTTAGGTTTATGGCTTTATTTTCTGATGGTGGTTTTATTTTGCATTGGAATATACTTTATGAAATGGAAAAATCCATTTGCAGTAAAGTATATTATTCTAATTGGATATAATCTATTAGATTTTATCCATAATATTATGATTTACTACGGTAGTGATGCTGAGTTTGATGGTGGAAATATAGTAGAAGGATTTTTTATTTTATTTGCCCCACTTTTTGTGAATAAAAGATATTTTTGGTTAGTTCCGAGCATACTTGTTGGAAAATATGCTCTTATAGGAATCATGATTCACTCATCACTCGTTTTAATCCCGATGGCATTATATAGCGTATTTACTATCATATGTTGGATTATGTTTTTAAGGTTCCAATCTTACGTTCGTACGCTTGAGATGATGAATAAAGAAATACAACAAACAGAAAAGTTAGCAACTGTTGGGAAAATGGCTACGGTTATTGGTTCCAAAATTAAAAGACCTTTAGCTAATTTAGATAAATTTGTAAATAAGCAAGCGGTTAAATATCCAGAGGATAAAATATATAGTGATATTATGAAACAAGAAGTAGAACGAATTCATACAATCGCTACAGAACTTAGTGGATTTGAGAAATCTAAATCAATAGAATCAGAAGTTCATAATATAGAAGAAATTATCGCTTATGTTATTCGAGTTATGGGGAAGCCTGCTTTAAATCAAGGTGTGCACATACAAGGTATTTATAGTAAAGACATACCATCGATTACATGCGATGAAAAACGATTAAAACAAGTGTTTTTTAATTTAATTAAAAATGCGATTGAAGCAATGTCAGTTGGCGGAACGATTACGATTAAAGTGACTGTAGAAGATGCAATCGTTGTTCAAGTTAAGGATGAAGGTTGCGGCATTCCAAAAGACAAAATCCCGAAGCTAAATGAAGCCTTTTACACAACAAAAGAAACGGGAACAGGTTTAGGCTTAGTAGTTACAGAAAAAATTATTAAAGATCACAACGGTAAAATGAGTTTTGAAAGTGAAGTTGGGGTTGGAACGACGGTGAAGGTTGTATTGCCGATATCATGAAAAGTTATTTTAAAAAGGGAGATCACTTATTTGAGAGTGAACTCCCTTTTTTTGGAATAAAAATTCAAAATTGTTCACACTATTAGTGCAGTATATGGAAAATAAAATCCGAAATATAGTTATTTTGCAGTGAAAGTATATAATGAACTTGTCTGTTATTTGTTAACCCGAATCTCGGGTCTTTTTTGTGGAATAAATGGTTTTAAGTGTGAGTTTATAGATCAGTGATTAGGAAAATAGAATATACAGCACTCGCAGTAATTCCAGGGTTAATATAAAGGGATATAGCATCCCCTCTTGAAACGGGATTTCCAGTTGTAATGCTAGTCCAAGTTACAGTAGCGGGACCTACTGCCGGAGTAGGATTAAACACTTGAATTTGTCCCGATCCAGTATCCGTCGGTTTAATGGAAAATACTATAGTTCCGGTAATTTTGTCTGTGGTAGTTAAAGTAATAGTAGTTAGAATGTAACTGGAAGTAGGAGCGGTGAGGTTTGTAGGGACATTCCTGCAAATATTAATCGTATAAACAGCAGCAGGTAAGTTATTTACATTTATAGACGCAGCAAAGCCAACTATGCTACCGGTCCCAGCAGTGACATACGGAATAACATTGGAGTCAATTCCAGGAGATCCGGCTATACGTTGAAAACCAGCATTTGTTCCTTGAAACACAATACTTTTTGCTGAAGCACTACCAGCGGATCCAGTGGGTCCAGTACTTCCAGTGATGCCGGTAGGTCCAGTGATGCCGGTGGGTCCAGTGCTTCCGGTAGATCCGGTGATACCAGAAGGTCCAGTGCTTCCAGTAGATCCGGTGTTCCCAGTGGGTCCAGTGCTTCCAGTAGATCCAGTGCTTCCAGTAGATCCGGTGCTTCCAGTAGATCCGGTGTTCCCAGTGGGTCCAGTGCTTCCAGTAGATCCGGTGTTCCCAGTGGGTCCAGTGCTTCCAGTAGATCCGGTGTTCCCAGTGGGTCCAGTGCTTCCGGTAGATCCGGTGATGCCAGTGGGTCCGGTGATGCCAGTAGATCCAGTGATGCCAGTGGGTCCAGTGCTTCCAGGAGATCCGGTGCTTCCAGTAGATCCGGTGTTCCCAGAAGGTCCGGTGCTTCCAGTAGATCCGGTATTCCCAGTGGATCCAGTATTCCCGGTAGGTCCGGTGCTTCCAGTAGCCCCACTTTCTACTAAGACAATATAATCTGGAGATACATTAGGAAATCCTTGAGGTGCATCCTTTTTTACAACATAGCCGCTGCTCGTATAAGTAACAACTTGTCCGGCTTTATAGTTTGGAGCGGCTGCAAGACTAAAGGCGGTAGTACTTTGTAAACCAGCTCCTGTACCCCCAGTAGCGCCGGTAGCTCCAGTGGGTCCGGTGATGCCGGTGGGTCCGGTGATGCCGGTGGGTCCGGTGATGCCGGTAGGTCCAGTGATGCCAGTGGATCCGGTGATGCCAGAAGGTCCAGTGATGCCGGTAGGTCCGGTGATGCCGGTAGGTCCGGTGATGCCAGTGGGTCCAGTATTCCCGTTAGAACCACTGGGGCGTCTGCCATCGCAACTAAAACAATTACGTGGGTACATGTATGTTCTCCTTTCTATATTTTGAAAATCTAGTTTTTAAAATAGAACTACTATATGTATATTAGGAATTCTATATTTTTGTGTGGTTGATTGTATTGTGTGTCTAGATTTTAACAGTAGGGTGAAAGTGTATTATATATCGAATTTTTTTCTATTTTAAGTTTAGTAAAAAGAGATAGCTAAATTAGCTATCTCTTTAAAAATTTATAACCACCATTTTTCCTGTGGAACCAAAGTAACATCCACTTCAAAATTCTCTTTAAACCAATCATACATCAATGTTTCTTTCACTTACTACATACATTGTATATTGTTCATAATTTTCTGTATATATTTTTAAAGAAAAATGGTGGTACAATATATGAAGGATACGAGAGAGGATGAACATTAACATATGTACGTTACTGTAACAGAAGCAGCATATAAAAAAATTATGGATACGATTCCAAATGAAGCGAAATATATAAAGTTATTTTACGATAATGAAGGTTGCGGTTGTGTAATGAGCGGAATTATCGATTTAGTAGCTGTAGCAGAAAAAGATGAGCGCGATGTGGATATCGAATCTAGCACAATGAATTTTATCGCAGATCGCACAAAGCTTGTATTTATGGATGATAAGTTAACAGTTGATTGGCATGAAGGTGGAGGGACGTTTCAGCTGAAGAGCCCGAGCCAGTTTTATAATCCAAATATGAAGTTACACGTTCGAGTGTAGTAAAAAAAGGTGGTTCCAAAACGTATTTTGGAACCACCTTTTTTATTGTATAAGTCGCTATTATTGTCGTTTTTTGTTGATAAGTCGATATATTTAAAAAATCGCTGATATAATTCGAGTTGCGCCGATATATTTTGAAAATCGCTGATATAATTCGAGTTGCGCTGATATATTCAGAAAATCGCTGATATAATTTCATGCACCAAAACGTTTCATACAATACAAAGATTTTTTCACATAATGAAATGTACATATGATTGAATTTTCTGTATAATTGTTTTTGCGGAGGGGATACGCATGAGAAGATGGGGAATTGAGTTATTAATTTTAGCAGTCGTTATTATTTGGGGGATTAATTTTACGATTGCGAAATATGGACTTTTAGAATTTACAGCAATTGAGTTTACTGCACTTCGGATGATATCGGCGGCACCGCTTATGTTACTCCTTACATTTTTTATTGAGAAGTCGGTTTATATGGAGAGAAAAGATATACCTAGATTAATTATCGTTAGCGTTGTAGGTATTGTACTGTATCAAACGTTATTTATGGAAACTGTTAAATATACATCCGCTACCAATGCCTCTTTACTCATTTCTATTTCACCTATTTTTACAACTGTATTTGCGATTTTCTTGAAACAAGAAAAGTTTTCTTCTCGAAAGCTTATCGGTTCTATCGTTGCTTTTTGTGGTGCAGCATTAGTTTTAGCAGCGGGACATTCACTTGTTAGTTCCTTTTATGGAAATGGGATTGGACTCATTACATCAATATGTTGGGGGCTTTATCCTGTTTTAGCAAGTCCATTAATTAAAAAATATTCAGCGCTACGTGTTACCGCATGGTCAGCACTAGTTGGCGCTATTCCACTCTTGCTTTTAAGTGGACCATACGTATTTATAATGCCATTTCACATTACACATGGAATAACACTATTCGCTTTACTATATTCTATTTTCTTTGTAACAGTATTTGGTTTAGTGATGTGGTATGTTGGTGTACAAAAAATTGGAGCGTCACATACGATGGTATATATGTATATAACGCCACTTGTAGCTGTTTTATTTGCAGCTGTATGGGCAAATGAATATGTATCGTTTCAACAAATAATCGGTGGAATTATTATTTTCTTCGGTTTATGGTTTGTGAAATCGGAGAAAGTAAAAGTGCATTCTACTGCAGGGGAACCTATATCAAAATAGGAAAACAGATCACCTATGATCTGCTTTCCTATTTTTTTATTTTTGGTAAGAAGATGAGAAATAAGATAGCAGTAATAAGAGGAATTAAGTTTAAAAATGGAATACGGAAGAGTGTGATAAGAATAATACCCGGAAGAAGGACACCGAGGACAGCGTAGAAAATACTATGGTTTTTCGTGTACCAATACAATGAAAGTCCAATAAGTGCAGGGATAATGAGGTGAATGAGAGCCATTAAAAAATAAATCATTAGACGCCCCCTTTATTTGTGTACTTATTACATCATATCCGTATGTTCATAGATTGATATCAATTTTTTCATAAATGGACGAAAAATGTTTGAAAAAACGTCACAAATTATGAAAATATGATGTTTAAAATCTTGTATAATATTATTTTCTAAAAACATTTAAACAACATAAACATACCGTTTATGTTGTTTTTTATTTGAGTGAAATGGGTTTAAGTAGTATGAACTTGAAAGAAGTCTTTTGTTGGATAGATAAAAATTACTGAAGAAGAGGAGAACAGCATGATTAGTATGTCGTTAAGGTCGTTTAAAATTCAATCGTATTATATACTAGGTTTTCTTTTGCTAGGCTGGATGGTAACACCGTTTTCAGCACATTTTTTAGGTGCAGGAATTGGACTTATTGTAAGTATGTATTGCGTGTGGCTTTTAGGGAGACGAATTGAGAAGCTTGGAGATAGTATCGTAAAGAAAACGAAAGCACCGACGCTCGGTATGTTTAATCGTTTTGCGGCTGCTATTTTGGGCGCTATTATTATGTACGAAATTGAGCACCATATGGTTATGTGGGCATTTGCAGTAGGGATTATGGGCGGTTATTTTTTAATCGTCGTTAACTTAGGTTATTATAGTATGAAAGATGAAAAGGAACTAACCAAAAGATAAAAAGCCTCTTTTTAGATGGAATAGAGGATCTAGCGAGGGATATATCCGTAAGTTATATGTGTAAAAATGAATTTACCCTGGAATAAGGGATCCGGCGATGAATAGTACAATAGGAAGCGAAACTTTTCATAAAATACAGGTTTCTGCTTCCAATAAGTTAACATAAAATCACGTAATAGTATGACTTTTATGTTCTTTAAAAAAGTTGGATATAATACAAAAAACTATTCCGGTAATTAGAATAATATATTTTATCGTTTCACTTGTATGCTCAAATAAATTAACGTTAAGCATTACAAGTCCCCAAAACATTTGGAACGCTCCGTAACTGAATAAAATTTTTCCTGTACGAGAAAAATTTTTCATAGGTTTCACCCCTTCCTATATATGTAAATTATATCATAAAAAACTAAAAATAAATAAATATAAAGTGAAATTTCTGTAAATTAACAAACTAAGTCACAGATGAAGAGAGTAACGTTTCACTTTATATAAGATATAGAAAGAAGCTTACGTAAAAAACGTAAGCTTCTTTTTTATGTAAGTGTGTGTAACCGTTAAGCCGCATTGGGTTTTGTCGGTGAGTACGCGAAACTTTACGGTTACACGACACTTATTCATATGAGTAAAGGGTTATTCCAACAGAAAGTTTGCACTTAAGCGATTGGGCCGCCTAAGTTAATAATGTCTTCAGATACGCTGTCGAACTTTTTGAAGTTAGCTTTGAATTCATTTGCAAGTTCGATTGCTTTTGCTTTGTAAGCAGCTTTATCAGCCCAAGTTTGTTCAGGCATTAACACTTCGTCAGGTACACCTGGTACGTGAAGTGGAACTTCAAGACCGAAGATGTCATGTTTAGCTGTTTCAGTTTTTGCAAGTTCACCGTTTAATGCTGCTTGAATCATTGCACGAGTGTAGCCTAAGTTCATACGTTTACCAACGCCGTATTCGCCACCAGTCCAGCCAGTGTTTACTAAGAATACTTTCGCATCGTGTTTCTCGATTTTTTCACCAAGCATTTCAGCATAGCGAGATGCATCAAGTGGTAAGAATGGTGAACCGAAGCAAGTTGAGAATGTTGCTTGCGGAGATGTAACGCCGCGCTCTGTTCCTGCTAGTTTACTAGTGTAGCCACTTAAGAAATGGTACATAGCTTGTTCTTTTGATAATTTGCTGATTGGAGGCAATACGCCAGATGCATCAGCAGTTAAGAAGATAATTGTATTTGGGTGTCCTGCAACACTTGGCAGTACGATATTGTCGATCGCATGCATAGGGTATGCAGCACGAGTATTTTCTGTTAAAGTAGTATCGTTATAGTCTGCGATACGCGTTTGGTCATTAATGATAACGTTTTCTAAAACGGATCCAAATGTGATTGCATCGAAAATTTGTGGTTCTTTCTCGTGAGAAAGGTTTACACATTTCGCGTAGCAACCGCCTTCAATATTGAATACACCGTTATCAGACCAACCATGCTCATCATCACCGATTAATTTACGGTTTGGATCAGCAGATAATGTTGTTTTACCTGTTCCAGATAAACCGAAGAATAGTGCTACGTCGCCTTCTTCACCTACGTTTGCAGAGCAATGCATAGAAAGGATATCTTGTTCAGGTAATAAGAAGTTCATAATAGAGAAGATTGATTTTTTCATTTCTCCAGCGTATTCTGTACCACCAATTAGTACGATACGTTTTTCGAATGAAACCATAATGAATGCTTCAGAGTTTGTACCGTCAACAGCTGGATCAGCTTTGAAATTCGGTGCAGAAACAATTGTGAACTCTGATTCATGAGTTGTTAATTCTTCTTCAGTTGGACGAATGAATAATTGATGTACAAATAAATTGTGCCATGCATATTCGTTAATAACTTGAATTGGTAGGCGGTAATTGCGGTCCGCGCCTGCAAATCCTTTGAAGACGAATAACTCTTCTTTTTCTTTTAAGTATTCTAAAACTTTCGTATATAATTTATTAAAATGTTCTTCAGAAATCGGTTGATTCACAGCTCCCCAAGCAATTTTGTCAGCAACCGATGCTTCTTTCACAATAAATTTATCTTTAGGAGAACGTCCTGTATATTTTCCAGTTGAAGCAGAAACGGCACCAGTCGAAGTTAATTTCCCTTCATTTCGCATTAATACTTTTTCCACTAATTGCGGAACACTTAGTTGAATCTGTGCATTGCTTCCGTTCAATAATTCGTGTAAACCAATTTGGACATTCACAGTACTCATATTTATATACCATCCTTTTCATTTAATGAAATATTTCTCGTAATCCCCAACAAGAGTATAACACAATTATATAAATAATGTATACTATTTATTTCTTTTTGTTTGTGTGAATACATTATTTCCTTATTAATATTTCATTTTAGGCGCATTGAGAAAAACTTTCACGAAAATGTGAATATTAATTGACAAATGAATATCATTTCTTTAGTATAGGTTGGGACGGATACTCTCTTATCCCGAGCTGGCGGAGGGACAGGCCCGATGAAGCCCAGCAACCTCACTTGTAGTGGTAAATACAGGTGAATAGGTGCTAAAACCTGTGCGAGGCTACAGGTCTCGAACGATAAGAGCGAAGGGCAAAAAGCAGTATGCAAGTAGCAAATTAAACCTTTCCTCTATGTAAAGTGGGAAAGGTTTTTCTGTATGCTTGTGGGAGAATAAATGTATGTCGCAGTTTGTGGCAAATTAAGGATGAGTTCCGTACAATATATACAATTACTGTAGGGAGGTTTACCACATGACAAAAAAACGTCATCTGTTCACATCTGAGTCTGTAACTGAAGGACATCCAGATAAAATTTGTGACCAAATTTCTGATTCAATTTTAGATGCGATCTTATCAAAAGACGCAAATGCACGTGTAGCTTGTGAAACAACTGTAACAACTGGTTTAGTATTGGTAGCGGGGGAAATTACGACTTCTACTTACGTAGATATTCCAAAAATCGTTCGTGAAACAATTCAAGGCATTGGTTACACACGCGCAAAATACGGATTCGATGCAGAAACTTGTGCAGTTTTAACATCTATCGATGAGCAATCTGCTGACATCGCTATGGGTGTTGACCAAGCGCTAGAAGCACGCGAAGGTCAAATGACTGACGCTGAGATTGAGGCAATTGGTGCAGGAGACCAAGGTTTAATGTTTGGTTTCGCATGTAATGAAACACAAGAGTTAATGCCGCTTCCAATCTCGCTTGCTCACAAATTAGCTCGCCGTTTAACTGAAGTACGTAAAAATGATACATTATCATACCTACGTCCGGATGGAAAAACGCAAGTTACAGTTGAGTATGATGAAAATGGTAAACCAGTACGTGTTGATACTATCGTAATTTCTACACAACATCACCCAGATGTTACATGGGAAGAAATCGATCGCGACTTAAAAGAGCACGTAATTAAAGCTGTAGTACCAGCAGAATTAATCGATGGAGAAACGAAATTCTTCATTAACCCAACTGGCCGCTTCGTAATTGGTGGACCACAAGGTGATGCTGGTTTAACAGGACGTAAAATCATCGTTGATACTTACGGTGGATACGCTCGCCACGGTGGCGGTGCATTCTCTGGTAAAGATGCAACGAAAGTTGACCGTTCTGCAGCATATGCAGCTCGTTATGTTGCGAAAAACATCGTAGCAGCTGGTCTTGCTGAAAAAGCAGAAGTACAACTTGCATACGCAATCGGTGTAGCACAACCAGTATCAATTTCAGTTGATACATTCGGCACTGGTAAAGTATCTGAAGACGTACTAGTAGAACTAGTTCGTAACAACTTCGATCTTCGCCCAGCTGGTATTATTAAAATGCTAGACTTACGTCGCCCAATTTACAAACAAACAGCAGCTTACGGCCACTTCGGACGTACTGATGTAGATCTAACATGGGAACGTACAGACAAAGCTGCAGCTTTAAAAGAGCAAGCTGGTCTATAATATATGAAAAAAAGCTTTGCGCAGTGAGCGCAAAGCTTTTTTATTTTGTTTTACTTACAATTTGAATGCATGAGTTACAATACACTTCGCCATCTAGCTCAATATACTTTTTCATATTCGTCATACCATTTGCCGGAAAGGGCATATGAATCCATGCTTTTTCATATGTTTGTATTTCTTTTTCACATGATTTACAAAGGGTGGGTTTCTTACCGAACATAGATAATCATCCTTTCATTTGACGTGCTTTACCTGCGCAAAAGGCACTGCTTAGTAAAAATAGTGTTGCGAATATAATACTTACTAATGTAGCGTATGGAATTGCGCCTTTTAGAGAAAAGCCGACAGTGATGGAAGCGATAAATAAGAGGATGAATGTTGTTGTTAGTTTTTTATAAAGTTCCATATTGAATAAATCTCCTTATTAAGAAATTTTTGCATAGCATCATCTATCTGGTATATATGTGGAAATTATTCCTGTAGAGTGAGTAGTACCACCAGCACGTACGTAAGTGTGGCTTAATTGTAAACCTAAATTTCCCACAGTATTTGAAGTTCTAATTTTCGTATTCATTTGAGCTGTTTTTGGTACAGGGTTAAATAGGTTTTTCTCCAGCGTCCAACTGCCATAGTTTTCACTTAATGATGAGTTACTGTTTATACTGAATCCAGTTAAATTTCGAAAAAGGAATAGTGGAAGCATAGTGGAATCTGGTTCATAATTTATTAACTTTTGAGATGAATAAGGTACAGATAATTGTGTATTCCAGCTTATAAAAGGTGGATTTATAACTGTGTTTTTAAGAGTATGAGATGCTGTAATATCCCAAAAAGATCCTATTTTTCCGTTAATATCCGCGTCAGAACTGTCTTGACTAAATGTAATAGTTGTTGTTAATTTAGCTCCAGAATAAAGAGAGTAATGATAACTTCTACTTGCTTGAAAGGACTCAGTAGTATATGCAGTGGAGTGTGCATTTTTTTCTAAAGTGTGTATACTTTCTTTTTGAATTGCTTCTATGTTTTCTGTTTTCGCTTCTGAGAAGTAATAGTCTCTATAGCTGATTTTGTTTATATAATAATTAGATACAGCAAATAAATATAAATTTGTTTTTGGAGAAGATTCTAAGATGTTTGTTTTAATTGGATTACCGTTATTATGATAGAGCTGAATTTCAGCAGATTTTGTTGTAAGTAGGGGATTTAATTTTTGATCAGGCGTATTTTTGTCTTCACTCCAAGTTGTTTTGTTTACGGGTATAACATTCGTATGTTTTTTTTCAGCATGAACGGTAGAAGAAAAGCATAGCCCTAATAAAGAAATGAAAAATAATAATTTTGTATAAATTGTACTATTTTTCATATTTAACTCCTTTAATTCGGTGTTGTTTCCATACAAAATCTACAAGGTAGGCAAGGGCAAGTGGAATGACTGTACTAGTCAAATAGTAACGAATACCACCATCAGTCATAAGCACATATAATTTTAAAAAGTTAATATGAAATCCGTAAGCGATGCATTGGAAAAGGGATAATATAATTAGGAATGGTATAATGGGTACGTATCGTTTCATATTTTGAATCATGTAAAGCTCCTTTAGATGGATAAATATACTTTTATTGTATCATATTGGATTCTTTAGTTTATACATAATTTTAAAAAGTTAAATGAGAGGGAAGATGAAAAATGAGCGTAACCGAACATAAAAAACAAGCGCCAAAAGAAGTGCGCTGCAAGATCGTAACAATCTCCGATACACGTACAGAAGAGACAGATAAGAGCGGACAACTATTACATACATTGTTAAAAGAAGCAGGCCATACAGTAACATCTTATGAAATTGTAAAAGATGATAAAGAAAGTATTCAGCAAGCGGTGTTAGCTGGTTATCACAGAGAAGATGTTGATGTCGTGTTAACAAATGGTGGTACTGGAATTACGAAACGTGATGTGACGATTGAAGCGGTATCAGCGTTATTACATAAAGAAATTGTCGGGTTTGGTGAGTTGTTCCGCATGATTAGTTATTTAGAAGATATCGGAAGCAGCGCAATGTTAAGTAGAGCGATAGGTGGCACAATTGGGCGCAAAGTTGTCTTTTCCATGCCAGGGTCTAGCGGAGCAGTTCGTCTTGCGATGAATAAATTGATTTTACCGGAATTAGGTCATATTACATTTGAGCTACATCGACAATGAGTAAGTGGGCTGGAATTGTATTAGCAGGTGGTATGTCGAGTAGATTTGGTGAGCCGAAAGCGTTAGCGAGTTGGCAAGGTAGTACGTTTATTGAACATATTGTGAAAGTGATGACAAATGCGCTTCAAGAAGTTGTAGTCATTAGTCATTCGGATCTAAAAGAGCGAGTAGAGCAACTCGTACAAGTTCCTGTTATAGAAGATATTCCGCATTATAGAGGAAACGGCCCACTTGCTGGAATTGTATCAGGAATGGAATACATAGAAGCAGATTGGTACGCTATTATGCCATGTGATGCGCCAAATGTTTCGCATGAGTGGTTTACCATTTTATTAGAAAAAACAAGCAATGAATATGATGCGATTGTACCTATTATTAATGGAAGAAAACAACCGTTACTTGCAGCGTACCATAACCGCGTGAAAGAAAAGATTTATGCTTTGCTTCAAGAAGAAAAAAGAAGTATGGGTCAGCTTTTATCACAATGTAATGTGAAATACATTGCTGGTGAAGATGTACAAGCAAATGCGGATTGGTTTATAAATGTGAATACGAAAGAAGAATATGTGCAGGCTCAAAAAGACCTTTCAAATGAATGAAAGGTTTTTTTGATATACAGAAATTGGGGAACAATTACTGTATAAAGGTATGTGAGTAAGTTGATTTTAAGGGGAATCTCTTAAAATCACTATACAGTTAAAATACTGTATAACCATATATTAATTTTTATGGGTTTTTATTACAAGTCTGTTTAGTTATGTATCTTTTTGTTATAATGAATATAGAAATAAAGTGATACTTCACCTTATGTATCATTTAGTAAACTAAAATTTATAACTGTGTAATAAACTCCCTCCGTTTTTGAAGGGAGTTTTTCTGTTTAAGCGAGTAATTCTGATGCGGTGTTCTGAAGGACTTCTTCATATTGGTCAAGTAACCCACGAAAAATCTCATCCCAGCTTTTGGTTTTCGCATAAGACGAAGCCGCTATGCCCATTTGTATAAGTTGCTCTTCATTTTGCAGTAAAGAATAAATGGATGATAGAAATGCGTCCTCGTTTTTGGGTGGACAAAGAACTCCCGTTTTTCCATCAGTAATAATATTTTTAACTCCGCCACTATTTGCACCGATGACAGGTGTACCGCATGCAAGTGATTCGAGTACGACATTTCCGAACGTTTCAGTAGCGGATGGAAATACCATGATGTTAGAACAAGCATACGCTTCAGCTAAATCCTTACCTTGTAAATATCCAGTAAAAGTGACATTTGTTTTCGGAACAGCTTCACGCAAATTTGTTGCTAGCGGACCGTCTCCTGCGATGAGCCAATGAATGTCGTTTTGAGTATGCGTCGTTTTTACGATAAGGTGTTGCAATGTATCAATGTCCTTTTCAGGAGCAATCCGTCCAATATAGGAAAGGACGGACTTCGCTGTAATATTATATTTTTTTCGGAATAGGTCTGTATTGTAAGCTGGATGAAAGAGATTGCAATCTACACCGCGTCCCCAAATAGAGAGAGCTTGAAAGCCTTTATGTTTTAATTGATGTAATGTTTCAGGAGAGGGAACGAAATTTTTTTGCATATGACTATGAAACCATTTT
This sequence comes from Bacillus cereus group sp. MYBK101-2, assembly GCF_051918845.1. Lineage (NCBI taxonomy): Bacteria > Bacillati > Bacillota > Bacilli > Caryophanales > Bacillaceae > Bacillus > Bacillus cereus group sp. MYBK101-2. The sequence goes on from NZ_JBQAIE010000012.1 coordinate 49,822, forward strand.
AAATAGTTCCAAAGCATATTGGAGAGAAATTCAATTTTGTAATAGCGTAAATAAGCATCGAAATCAGTATGATAAGAACCGACAACTGGGATGTTTAACTTTTTTGCATAATACAATCCACAAAGTCCCATGTTGAAAGGTGTAGCAATGTGAATCATGTCAGGTTTAAAGGAGAGAAGTTCTCGTCTAATGCGCGGAGTAGGAAAAGAAAAGCGACATTCTGGATATAATATTGTTAATGGGATACTTCTCATCTTGTTCACATTCGCTACGAAATTATCTTCAGCTGTATGCTGAGGGGCGAAAACAGAATAGGCGATTTTTTCTTTCTGAAAATATCGTGTTAACCGCTCTAACGTTTTCGCAACCCCGTTCACTTGTGGTGTAAAAGTATCGGTAAAAATGGCGACTCTCATCATATCACTCCTTTATGTGAAAAGTGGGATGAATTGATAAAAAGAGATGATGCCAGAGCAAGTGCCGAGGCACATACCGACAAATACATCAGATGGATAGTGGAGCCCTAAATAAATGCGCGAAATACCGACGCATAATGCTAACGGTAATAGGAAAATAAGTAAGTTTGGATTATAGCAAATAAATGGAATAAAGACAGAGAAAACGGCTGTTGTATGACCAGACGGGAAAGAGTGGTCTTGTAATGGATGGACTGGATATTTTGCATCCTGAATTGTTAAATAAGGACGTTTTCGTGGATACCATCTTTTTAATATTTGCACAGGAATATGGCTAATTGCTAACGAAATAGCAGTTGCAATTGCAGCTTGATGCAAAGTTCCACTTGCAAAAATTAAAAAGAACAGTGTGAGTGCGATAGAGAAAGTCGCGCCACCGATATGAGTAATATTGCTGAAAAAGATATTTAACGTTTTTTGATCAAAGTATCGGTTAATTCCTTTGAAAATGTAACATTCTATTTTATATAATCCACTGACCTTCATGAAAATTCTCCTCCCTCATCTACATATATATGGAGATATTAGCTTTTATTTTAATAAGATTTTGTTGAGGGAGTAATAATGTTTTGTAAAGAAAAAGTTAGATTTTATATAAAAAAAGCTGCCAGTGTTATGGCAGCAGTAAAATCATTTTTGTAGTGATTTATAATATTGGCCTTTTTCAACGTATTGCGTGCGAATTCGCTCCATGTCTTTACGGTCTTCTTCTGTTAACTCACGAACGACTTTCGCTGGACGACCGAAAGCTAACGTGTTTGGCGGGATTTTCTTTCCTTGTGAAACGAGGCTTCCAGCACCGATAAAGGCTCCTTCGCCAATTTCAGCACCATCTAATATAATAGATCCCATTCCAATTAAAGCATCTTTCTTAATATGACAGCTATGTAAAATAACTTGATGCCCAATTGTTACGTCATCTTCTAAAATAAGAGGATATTGCGGGCTTTGATGAAGTGTACATTGATCTTGTACATTTACCCGGTCTCCGATAATTGTTGGTGACACATCACCGCGGATGACTGTATTAAACCAAATACTTGATTCCTCGCCAATTGAGACATCGCCTGTAATGGTAACATAGTCAGCGATAAAAGCACTACTCGCAATTTTCGGATTTTTTTCTTTGTAAGGATATATCATGTAAAGCCTTCCTTTCCTAGAGACTAGTTTCAGTGTACCAAATTATGAAAAAGAGTGAAATGGAGGAGAGCCGTATGTGGAATTATGAAGCTGAAGAAGCAAAGGCTGTAATCGTTATCGTGCACGGCGCAATGGAATATCACGGACGCTATGAAGCCGTTGCGGAAATGTGGAATCATATCGGCTACCATGTCGTGATGGGGGACCTTCCGTCACATGGAACGACTTCAAGAAATAGAGGACATATTGATTCGTTTGATGAATACATAGAGGAAGTTAAATTATGGGTGAAAGAGGCAAGAAAGTATCGGTTACCTATTTTTCTATTTGGTCATAGTATGGGTGGTCTTATTGTCATTCGTATGATGCAAGAAACGAAGAGAGAAGATGTAGACGGCATTATTTTAAGTTCGCCATGTTTAGGTGTATTAGCTGGACCTTCTGCACCGCTTCAAGCTGCCTCAAAAATATTAAATATTATTGCTCCAAAATTGCAATTTGCAACGAATCTTACAGTGGAAATGTCAACTCGTAATCATGAAGTGAGAGATGCGATGGAGAATGATTCATTGTTCTTGCGCAAAGTATCAGTACGTTGGTATAGTGAATTGATTAAGTCTATCGAAATGGCTCATAAGAAAATAAACGATTTTCCAGATGTTCCGCTCTTGCTAATGCAAGCATGTGAGGATAAACTTGTAGATAAAATACGTGTCCGCACTTGGTTTGATAATGTTAAAATAAGTGATAAGGCTTTTAAAGAATGGCCGAATTGTTATCATGAGTTATTAAATGAGTATGAGCGCGACGAAATTTTGAATTATATTCAGTCATTTACTGAAATACGCATCAATAACATAATAGAAACAAATAAGTAAATTATTTGTACATTGAATAGAGGAGATGAAGGAAGAAGTGAACGTACCGAGTAATCCCATAACGCTCATGGCGAAAGTATACCGTGATGTGTTTCCGGTTGTACACCATGAGCTAGCGATGTGGAAAGAGCGTGCCTACCATATTCCGAATGATGAGCTTCATAGTCAGGCAATCGCAAGTATTGAGCATAAAACGTTTCATTGCGAAGGCGGTGGCATTTTAGCACTATTAGCAAATGAACACCGTGAGGAATGTATTCGTTTTATCGTCGCATATCAAACGATTAGTGACTACTTAGATAATTTATGTGATCGCAGTACATCACTTGATCCGAATGATTTTGCCGCGTTGCATGAATCTATGTTAATGGCATTATCACCTGAAGTAGAAGGTGGCGGTAATTATTATCGCTATCGTGATGATCAAGATGATGGTGGTTATTTAGATGAACTTGTTGAAACATGCCAAGATGTTTTAAAGAAAACGAAGCACTATGACAAAATTGCTCCTATTCTTCATGAACTTGCTTGTTATTATTGTGATTTGCAAATTCATAAACATGTGAAATTAGAAGAAAGAGAACCACGATTACAAACATGGTTTGAAGCACATAAAGAAAACTTACCTGAGATGAGTTGGTTTGAATTTTCAGCATGTGCCGGTTCTACTCTTGGAATCTTCTGTCTTGTAGCATATGCTTTTCATGATGAATTACATGATGAAGATATTGCGAAAATTAGACAAGGATATTTTCCTTACGTACAAGGACTTCATATCTTACTTGATTATTTCATTGATCAGGAAGAAGACCGTATAGGTGGAGATTTAAATTTCTGTAGTTATTACGAAAACGAGCAAGTGATATTAGATCGTATGAAACATTTTGTAGAAGAAGCAGAGAAGAGCATTGGTGACTTGCCTCATGCGAAGTTTCATCGCCTTATAAGCCGAGGATTACTTGGTATTTATTTATCAGATCAAAAAGTATCAGCACAAAAGAATATGCACAAAATGGCACGGCGCATTGTAAAATACGGGGGCCTCACTTCACGATTCTTCTATTGGAACGGGAAGATGTACCGAAAGAAAACAGCGCAGTGATGAAGAAAACCACTCATGTAGAGTGGTTTTTTGTTATAATATGGTAAAGGTGGTGTCGGAAATGAAGCGATTGTTTCAAAAGCTATATGACAATATTGAGGTAACGTTACTCGCGCTACTTTCCGTTTCATTTGTAACTGGAATGTATATGATGATGAATAGGCCAAGTGGTCCTACTATGATGGATTATGTGCCACAAGTAATAATTGGCGCAATTATTATAGTAGATATTGTCTTTTTAATAAGTGGTAGAAAAAAAGAAAATAGTAAATAAAAAGCATTTGTACACGGTAGTACAAATGCGTTTTCATTATGATCGTATTTTTGAAAAGATATATATAAGAAGTTCAACCGCAAAAATAACTAACACAGACAGTCCAAATAAAGGCATGACAGCGCCTAGTATAACCATCATGATAAAGAAAACGATTATGCCTTTCTTATCTTTTTGCTTTGGCGGTGCTGCTAATTTTCCTTTCGGTTTTCTTGCTAACCACATTTTTATTCCGTAATAAATGAGAAGTAGTAGAGATAATGTCGTTAGTAAGCATAATATTTTATTGGGCCATCCGAATAAATGACCTTCGTGAAGCGGGATACCGTAAGTGAACCATTGTGCAAGTAAGCCATAATCACAATAGTCTGTTTTGGAAATGAGCTCTCCGCTATATTGATCAAAATAAGCTGTTATTTCTTCATTTGGTGCAACATGCATACCTGTAATACCGGAACCGCTTGATTTCGAAACAGTGAACACACCTTTTGGATCAGCTGGTAGTGAAATAACATATGGTTTCTTTATTTTAATTCCTTTTTGCAATTCATCGACAGAAATTGCTTTCGGTTCATTTGAATTCGATTCAGGAGGAGCTTCTTTTCTTGTTGCCCACGGTAATTCTTTTACCTTTGATTCAGGCGGCGCCATATACAATTTCGGATATCCGAGTGATTCATTTGATGATGCAATTTTATAAATTTGGTTACCCATAAATCCTGACCACGGCAATCCAGATGCAACTAACAAAACGAGAGGAATTGTAAATATAATACCGATAATAGAATGACGTCGTTTTGCTTTTTCTCGCTTATTGGATGCCGGTGTGTTTTTGAATTGGCGTATACTCATGTACAACCCAGTTACAATTAAGAAGATTGTCCAACATGCCGCAAGTTCTACAGTATAGTTAACGACAGTGCCACCAACTAAAAGAGAACTATGTAATTCCCGCATGATATTGGCAAACGTTTCACTTGCGTTTTGATCCCCAACAATTTGATTATTATTATCTAAATACACATATTTTTGTTGCCCAGTATACTCATTTGCAATCGTAAGTCTCGTATTATAATCCCCATTAAACTCACTAATTTTCGCCACACTATAATGTGGATATTTTTTCTCTGTTAAGGAAATAGAATCAGCCATCGAAATAGATTCTGTTTGAGCACTCTTCCCAAAATATAAATCTTTATAGATGAAATCCTCAACCTCTTCCCGAAATAAATACCCAATTCCGCTCAGTGACAACGTAATAAGAAGCGGCGTAATAAAAAGCCCAGCATAAAAATGCCAACGCCAAAAAATGTAATGAAGCGAACGATTTACTTTCATACTTTCAGTTCCCCTAACCTTCCCTATATGAATAACTACTTATTTAATATAGCGAGATTAAGTGTGGATACTTTGAAAGAATTGTGAAGAAAGTTAAAAGTTTTGGGGATTTTTATTGGCGAGACATACAATAAGTAATGCAAAGCTTAGTTGAATGAATCAGCTCTTCATCTCCTTTTTGTAGCCTGATTTGAAGCGCTTTTTGAAAACAAGTAAGGGCGGTGTGGAAGTCACCCTCATCTAATTTGCTTTTTCCATAATGTTGGTAGAAGAAGTCTTTATAAGTAGGAACGTTCGGCAACATATGTTGAAGCTCGGTAAAAAGTGTATTTGCCGTATGGAAATTTTGTTCCCAATGATATGTATGTGCGAGACGAAGTTTGTTAATAAAAATCCCTTGGATGTTGTCTGTTTGTGTGTAATATTCAATGGCCTCCTGTAAGTAATACTTACTGTCAGAAAGGTTGCCAACGATTCGTTCATAAACACCGATTAATCCGCAGTTTTTTCCGTATAACGATTCTTTATGTAAATGTTCTTTCACAAATACAATCCCTTGCTTCATTTCAGCAAGGGATATAGGCTTTTCTCTAAGATTTTCATCAAATGTGTATCCCATTTCAAAAGGTATATTCATTTGGACCCCCTTATATTTTCTACATACATCCTAACAATTGCTTTTGCAAGACATTGAGAGGAATCAACAAAATCCTCACTCGCCACCACATTCAAATCGGTACATGCGATAATTGCCGTATCAACTTCCTCTCTCAATTTTAAAACGAGCGCATTCCACAATTCACGAGCTTCTTCAATCTCTCCAGATTTAATCCAAGTAATAATTTGATTAATCATTTCCTGCCATGTTTCATGATGAATGTACTCTATATCACGTTTTGTAATCTCATCTTGGTAAATCCCAGCTTGAACAGTTGCTTCTGTTGCAAGAAGAGCGACTCTTTTTGCAGTTTCAGGAATCGTTTTTAACGTTTCATCAACTATATTCAAAATAGGAATAGAAAGAGAACGCTGTAATTCTTCAAAATAAAGATGCGCTGTATTACACGGCATAGCGATAAAGCTTGCGCCAGTACTTTCAAGTTTTTGTGCTCCTTTAATAATCGCTTTTTTCATCGCTTCGTGATCAATAGGGCGATCCATGTAAAACGGGGTTGGGCACGAGTAAATCATCATATGAGGAAAGTCCATATCATGCTTTGCTCCGTATATTGTTTGGCACTCTGCTACAACTGTATCAACGAATGGCCCAGTTGATTTTGGCCCCATTCCTGCTAGTATTCCGATCATTGTTTCGTCTCCTTTACTATGTAATTAAAAACGTTTTTTGCGAACGATAAAAAGGAATAAGGTAAATAATAAAAATGAATATACGATAGCCCAAGCTGTTAGCCATAAAGTGTGAGTCAGTATATTATATTTGTATTGTCCAAGCATTAGAAAGCTTTCGACAGGTGGTAAAAACCATAGTAACTCTTTTTTAAAACGGATAGAGGCGATCGTTATAAGTAATATGAATGTAAGACTAAGCCAAGCGGTGCTTGCTTTTGGAATCATATTTCTAGTAAATAAAGATGCGATTGAAGTTCCAAGTATAGAGAAAGACATATGAGCGAGAAATCCGACTAAAAATAAAGAAACTGTCATTTTTTCATTAAACATTTGCAAAATAATTGGGTAGATTACGGATATAAAAGATAAAACAGTACAAATGAGAAGAGCTGTAATATATTTCCCTACATATAGTGCGGAAATATTATTTGTGTGAGAAATCGTAATTTGTTCTTGTACAGGATCTTCCGTATGAAAAATTGTGACCGTAATCCAGGCAGATAATAAATAAAGCGCGAGAGCTGTTTCTAAATATGTCGGTACAATAGGAGTCGGTTTATATGCATATACAAAAAGTAAGCTCATGAAGTACATCGCAATAGGAGGGACGTACTTATACGATTTTGTATAGTCGAGAAAGTGATAACGAATAAGAGCAAACATAATAAACCTTCTTTCGATTTAAAAGTTAGGTTGTAGCAGTGTGATAGATGCTTTTTTATGTAATAAAAACTGAAGTATGTCATTTGTATATTCTTTTTCGATGTGCAATTGAATAAGGTTTTGATTTGAATTGTGTGCAACGTGTATAAAACCGGATTGTTTTTGTAGTTCTATCGCTGAAAATGTTTCGTGAACAATTGCTTCAATATAGACTTGTTCTGCTCCTTTTTGTGCAGAGATATTTTCTGTGATTGTATGATTTGCTAACTTCAAAATTCTATCAGCGAAGTTTTCTAATAGTTGTTTTTCGTGACATGTAAATAACACGGATATACCTTGTTGTTTTAATGAGAGTAAAATATGTTCTAATTCTTGCTGAGAGTTAGGATCGAGCCCAGAAAGCGGTTCGTCTAAAATTAATAAATGTACGTCCGTAAGTAACGCTTGCATAATGCCTGTTTTTTGTTTCATACCTTTTGAAAAGTTTCGTACAACGGAATGTCTTGCATGAAGTAAATGAAACCTTTCAAGAAGCAGCGGAATTTTATCTTTTACATATTTTGTTGATAAACCGTGAATGCGGCCGAGATGAAATAGATAATCCTCTAATGTAAAACGAATCCCTTCAGGAAAATGTTCAGGTACATAGCCGATTTGTATATGTTCTTTCCTTTGAATTGTCCCTGCCGTATGTGAAATAAAGCCTGCAATTATTTTGAGTAGAGTACTTTTTCCAGTCCCGTTCCCGCCAACAATGGCGAGTGCTTCTCCTTCTGGAATGGATAAATCAATGTTGTCTAGTATAAGTGATTTGCCATACTTCTTTTGAATTCCCTTTAGTTCTACTAGCAAAGTTCTATCCTCCTATACAGTGTATATATCCATTATATAGGAGAATAACAAAAAGACGTGCAGTAAGTGCACGTCTTTTTTTGTTATCTTTTGTCGAATCGTCGCTATATTATCGTTTCTCAATTGCCACAATAAATGGCGGGTTATTTTGTTGGTTAATGAAGCCGTAGCGCAGTACGTGTGCTTGTTTTTGGTCTAATTCTTCGGCAAATTTGAGAACAGCGTCCCGTTCTACTTGTCCTTCTGGATGTCCGTGGTAAATAACAAGGACGATGATTCCTTCTGGTGCCATTACTTCTAGTAATTGTTCGATCGCTGAAATTGTTGAGTTCGGTTTTGTAACGATATGCTTGTCTCCGCCTGGAAGATAACCTAAGTTGAAAATTGCGCCTGTTACTTTTCCTTTTGCATCTTCTGGTAATACGGATAGAAGTGTATCGTGACTATCGTGAACTAAAATAGTGCGTTCGAAAAGTTCTTTTTCTTTTAAACGGGTCATCGAGCTTTCAATTGCTTCTTTTTGAATATCAAATCCAAATACTTTTCCGTTTTCTCCAACGATTTCAGCTAGGAAGCAAGTGTCATGTCCATTTCCTAAAGTTGCATCTACAGCGTAATCGCCTTCTTTTACTGCCGTTTGCAGAAGCGAGCGAGCAAACGGTAATACACGTTCTAATTTCATTTTTGTTTCTCCTCATTTGCATATTTTCCTTGCCAGCTTCCGCGGCGTACAAATTCTGCATCGATGGAATTTAATACTTCCCATTTATTTAAGCTCCACATTGGGCCGATCATTAAATCAGGTGGACCGTCACCTGTGATGCGGTGCACAATTACGTCTTCAGGAATAATTTCAAGTTGGTCAACAACGAGACTTACGTAATCCTCAAGAGAAAGGAACTCGAGTTGTCCTTTTTCATATTGTTTTACCATTGGCGTTCCTTTTAATAAATGAAGTAAATGAATTTTAATTCCTTGTACGTCAAGCTTTGCTACTTCGCGAGCTGTTTTCATCATCATGTCGTAATCCTCAAGTGGAAGACCGTTAATAATATGAGAGCAAACTCTAATGCCATGCTTGCGTAATTTATTTACACCTTCCACATAAGAAGGATAATCGTGAGCGCGGTTAATAAGGTTTGCAGTACGTTCATGAACAGTTTGTAGTCCGAGTTCAACCCAAAGGTATGTGCGCTTATTTAAGTCCGCTAAATATGCAACGACATCGTCTGGTAAACAATCTGGGCGAGTCGCGATAGAAAGACCAACAACGTCTTTTTCAGCTAGAAGCGGTTCGAATTTTTCTTTTAACACTTCAAGTGGTGCGTGTGTATTTGTATACGCCTGGAAATAAGCGATACATTTTCCGTCTTTCCACTTTGAGCGCATTTTTTCTTTCATTTCATGATATTGCGTTATAACATCATCGCGGCGATCGCCAGCGAAGTCACCAGATCCGGCAGCACTACAAAATGTACAACCGCCATAAGCAACTGTACCGTCACGGTTCGGACAATCGAAGCCAGCATCTAATGAAACTTTAAAGATTTTTTCACCAAATTCATTTCGTAAATGGTAATTCCATGTATGATAACGTTTATTGTCGTTTGTATATGGAAAAGGGTTTTGGACCTTCATTACTTTCCCTCCTAAGCCGAGTCAAAATGAAACAAAATCCATTATAACATACTCATAAGGTTCATATGGAAGGGACACACTAAAGGGGAATTGAAGCAAGGAGGGACAATTATGGCAGAGCGTCAATCACTTGAATCGTATATTACACAAGCGGAACAAGCTGTGGAATATGCGAAAGAACAATTAGACCAAGGTATGAGACAAGAGCATTACAATACGATGGAGTATTCGGATGCGCAGTTAAAATTAGAACAAGCATATAACGATTTACAAACGATGCAACAACATGCGAATGATGAGCAACGTGAGCAATTAAATAGAGCACGCATGGCAATTCGCCAACTGCAACATCAAATGATTATTACACCGCACTAAGAAGGAGTGAATGTAATGGCGAAACGTTCAGATCAAAATAACCCAGAGCAAAAAACGCAAAATGGACATAACGCTGAATTTTCAAATGAGCTTGATCCAGTTGTTCAAGTAAAACAACGCAACAGTAAAAAAGGACAACCTCAAAGATCAAAGCAATCAGAGTAAACCAGGTCGCAATATGACCTGGTTTTATTTTGCTATATGACAATAATGTAAGATTTCTGTAAGGTTTGTCGATAGTTGTAAGATAACATCTCTAGTAGAGTAAGGGAGGATTAAATTTTGGACAAGGAGTTGCTTTATGGGGAACAACATTACAAACAAACGAATTGATGAGTTAGATTACATTCGTGGCTTTGCGCTACTGGGAATTATTTTAGTAAATATTCTTGCACTACTTAACATTAAAATTCCAGATCCTAATACAGTAGATGCTAGCTATCAAAGGTTTCTATACTTATTTGTAGAAGGTCGTTTCTTCTCGATTTTCTCATTCTTATTTGGAGTGGGATTCTATATCTTTATCTCGAGAGCAATTGCAAAAGGGAAAAATGGATATGTTCTATTTTTACGCCGTCTAGTTGCGCTATTTATTTTCGGTTTGCTTCATTACATGTTTCAGCCTGGCGAAGCGTTAACGTTATATGCAATCTGCGGGTTAATCGTTTTACCATTTTATAAAGCGAAAAAAGAAGTGAACTTAATAATTGGTCTTATTTTGACAATTGCTTTTAGTGTGATGGGCGTTAAAGAACTATTACCACTTGGCTTAATTTTATTAGGTCTTGCTGCAGGGCAATATCGTGTATTTGAAAACCTCTCACAAAACATAAAGAAAGTCGCTATTTTTACAGGTGTTATGTTCGTTTTAAGCGTCGTAGCTATATGGTATCAATATGGGCATGTTCCTGCTGAGCCATTTGTAAATATGATAATTATGACTGAGGATGGAACAATGGATGCTGCAGGTCAATTCTTAAAAATTGGTGTTACAGTTGGACCAATTATTTCAGCTTTCTATGTAGGAGCATTAATTTTATTACTTCAGTTAAAACTAGTTCAAACATTGTTAGCACCACTCAAATACTACGGTCGTATGGCATTAACAAATTACATTGGACAAACGGCAATGATTTTAATTGCTGGTAGCGTATTTCACTTCGCAGAAAACTTAACATACATGCAGACGTTATATGTATGTATCGCAATTTATGCAATTCAAATTGTGTTTAGTGTAATTTGGATGAAAATCTTTAAAATGGGTCCGTTAGAATGGATTTGGCGTGTTATTACGTATTGGACGGTAACGCCTTTAAAAAAATAAAGAGAGAAGTGGGCTGTTCCTTTCGCGGAACAGCCTATTTTTATTGTCATCTTTTGTCGATAAGTCGATATATTTTGAAAATCGCTGATAAAAGTGTAAGAACCGCTGATATATTTGAAAAATCGCTAATAAAATTTCATTTACCAATGAAGTTGATCAAAAAGAAAAAACGAACCTTACGCGCGCACCACTTCTATCTTACAAAAGTGTAAGGTAATTGTAATGTTAACAAATAGCAGTTCATCTCCAAAAGGCGCAAAATAGGTAATGGAAAAACAAGCGTAGGAGGATATATATGACGAAACCAGTTGTAGACGTGAAAAACGTTCAAAAAGTGTACGGTAAAAAAGGTGAGAACCAATCACATGCATTAAAAGGTGTATCATTCTCAATTCAAGAGGGTGAGTTTGTTGGGATTATGGGACCATCTGGTTCTGGTAAAACGACATTATTAAATGTAATTTCAACGCTAGATAAAGCAACGGGCGGCGTTGTTGAAATTGCAGGAACGGATATTACACAAATGAAGCAAGGTGAGCTTTCAGATTTCCGTTCACAAAAATTAGGATTCATCTTCCAAGACTTTAACTTATTAGAGAACTTATCTATTTACGAAAACATTGCACTTCCACTTTCTCTTCAAGGTGTCTCGTCGCGAAATATTGGGCCAAAAGTAGAGAAGGTAGCAGATATGTTAGGCATTTCAGCAATACTTCAAAAGTATCCATCTGAAGTATCTGGTGGACAGAAACAACGTTCAGCAGCGGCGCGCGCACTTGTGCATGAGCCTGCAATTATTTTAGGGGACGAGCCAACAGGAGCGCTTGATTCTAAAAATGCAACGAGTTTACTTGATGCGATGACAAACTTAAATAAAGATCAAGGTGTATCGATTATGATGGTTACACATGATCCGTACAGTGCAAGTTACTGTCAGCGTATTTTATTCATTCAAGATGGTGAGCTATATAAAGAAATTCACCGCGGTGGTACACGTGAAGAATTTTATAAAGAGATTTTAGATGTGCTTGCAGACTTAGGCACACAAAAAGCGTAAGAAAGGAGGCTCCAGTATGTTATTTAAACTTTCCATGTCAGGACTGAAAAGTAAGCTGAAAGATTACATCGTCTTACTTGTCGGCCTTGTCATGTCGATTTCAATTTTTTATATGTTCCAAACGTTAGCGCTGAATAAAGCGTTTATCGAATCTAACTCAGTTATTCAATCGATTGGATTTGTATTCCAAGCAGGTTCATTTTTACTCGCTATTATAACGTTCTTCTATATTTTATATGCGAACTCTTTCTTATTATCTCTTCGTCAAAAAGAGTTTGGTATGTATATGATGTTAGGAGCAAAAAAACATAAAGTTACATTACTTATGTTTATCGAAACAATCGTATTAGGCGCTGCGTCTCTTGCGATCGGTATTACAGTTGGTGTAGGACTTGCAGAAGGTATCGGTCAGTTATTAATGAAACAATTAGAATTTGCTGGTGAAGGCTATAAAGCATTTTACCTTCCATCAATGACTGTTACTTGCATTTTCTTCTTCGCACTATTTGTATTATCAGCAATTATGAATAGTATTAAGTTATCACGTATTTCTGTATTGCAACTTGTACATGCAGATGCACAAACAGAACGTGTTGCAGTAAAAGGGAAAATGACAGGCGTAGTTGCATTCCTTGCGGTTATTTTATTAGGAATTGGCTATGCATCAATGATTTACATGGAAAAACTAAGAGAAATGGGAATCCTTATTGCATTAATTACAACAACAGCTGGTACTTACATGCTATTTGGATCACTTCTTCCGGTTATTATTAAAAAATTAAAAAGTAATAAAAAACGTAGTGAAAAAGGGCTTAACGCTTTTACATTTGCACAATTAAATTTCCGTATTAATAGTTTAACAAAGGTACTTGCAACAGTAGCAATGTTAGTTGCGCTTGGAGCCGGTGCAATTTCAGGTGGTATGGCGTTTAAAAATAACGTTATAAAAATGGTTGATGGTTTCGTAATATATGATTCAGTAGTTCATAACCCAACAGCTGAAGAAAAGAAAATTTTAGACGGTATTACATTTAAAGAGAAAAGCGAATATCGTTACAAAGTGGATGATAAATACGTTTACTATGTAAAAGAGGATTTAGAGAAAAATCGCCCTTTAGTAAAAGATATGGCAAATATGGAGTCGATGAAGGATTTAGTGAATACGAAGAAAGTTTCAGAGGAACTACCAGTAGGTGCAGTTTCTAGAGAAATGAATGAGAAAGATGCGAACGCTAAAGAACTTCCACAAGAATGGGTTGATGCTTTTAGTACAATTCATCCATATTATATATATGAAGATCATGCAATTAAAATTGTAGATCAAAAAATGTACGATGGGATGAATGGTAAAGAAGGTATAGCATTTATCGGAAAAACAGATGATTTCTTAACATATACAAAAGAATGGAAAAAACTTGACGAGTTGCAGCTAGATAAATATAAAAATGTAACAGCTGAAAGAATGAACAGTAAATATCAATCTTACGATATGTTCTACGGAGTTGCGAGCGGAACAGTATTTATGGGCTTCTTCCTTGGAATTGCTTTCTTAGCAATGATGGCAAGTTGTTTAATGTTTAAAATTCTTTCTGGTGCATCAAAAGATATTACGCGTTATCAAATGCTTCGTAAAATCGGTGTGCGCCGTGAATTATTAACGAAATCCATTTATAAAGAGTTATTCTTAGTCTTCCTATTCCCAGCAATTGTAGGTATCGCCCACGTATTAGTTGGTATGAATATTTTCGGATTTATTTTAATGGATCCTTACTTCCGTATTTGGGTACCAATCGTAATTTTCGTAGTAATTTATGCGATTTATTACTTCATTACAGTTCAATTGTATAAAGGAATTGTTCTTCCGAAAGAAGATTAATACGTAAAAAGCCGAGTGAAAATGCTCGGTTTTTTATATTTTCAGAAAAAAACACTTTAATGTTACTGAAATATATAATAAAATGTAAATAAGTAACATAATATGTGAGTATCAGCAATCGAAAAGTGAAAGGAGGAATCCACTCTAATAGAAAGAAGCTGAACTTGTACCCCCTATTTTTCTACCCACACGACATTTGTACAATCATAAATTTCCAAATGAAAAATTGTCAGATCTAAGTCGTATATTGTGAAAATAATGGATAATACATGGAAATCCTATAGCATGATAAGGTAAAATGAACAGGATAATGAGAAAATTACCGTTCATAAGATGAGGAGAATACATGTATGGAAGTTGTAGAGGCATTAAAAGATATAAGCCAAATTGAGGCTATGAAAAAGTATTTAAAAGAGCATTCACAGCGAGATTATCTTTTATTTGTTATTGGAATTAACACAGGATTAAAGATTACTGAGCTACTTAGTATGAAATTTGAAGAGATATTAAATGAAGATGGAACTGTTAAAGAGTTTTATTCTCTTCCTGTGAAAGATGAAAAGTTTAAACAAGATATTTATTTAAATACAAAAGTAAAAGAAGCACTTTTAGAGTACGTACAATCTATTGATGTGAAAAGAGAAAACTACGTATTTCAATCTAATAAAACGAAAAATTCAATTACACGTCAACAAGCGTATCGTGTAATTCATAATGCTGCTGAAGCGGTTGGGATTGTTGGTAAAATCGGAACAAACTCAATGAGAAAAACGTTTGGATTTCATGCATACAAAAGAGGGATAGCGATTGCACTATTGCAAAAGCATTTCCATCACGCAACGCCATCAGAGACGCTCAAGTATTTAGGAATCTCAAAAGATGAAGAATTTAAAACCGAGATTGATGTTGATTTGTAAAAGCCGTAACTAAAAACTTTAGGAGGCGGGAATATGAATATTCGAGAGAGTGAATTACCGGGCATTGGATGTAAGTTTGAAGTAATTACAAAAGGTAATGAAAAGCTGGTTATTGTTATTCACGATGATGGCCGAAGAGAAATGTATCATTTTGATGCAGATCATGATGAAAGTATTTCAAGTATTTCTCTTCGTGATTCGGAAGCGAGACAAATTGCAGCTATATTGGGCGGAATGGTATATAGACCACAAGCGTTAGACACGATTGAGATGGCTTTTGAAGGATTATCAATTGAATGGTTTAAGGTGGAAAATCATGCACCAGTCGTACAAAAAACAATTGGTAGCTTACATGTCAGAAAAACATATAATGTAACGATTATTGCTATTTTAAAAAAGAATATGAAGAAATTCTTTAATCCAGGTCCAGACTCTATTATTGAAGCTGGCGATATGCTCGTGTTATCAGGCGCGAGACATGAAGTGAAAAGAATTATTAATGAATTGCTTTCATCAGGAGGTGATTCATAATCGATGGATACTTTAATCTTTGAAGTTGGAACTGCGTTAGTATTAGTAGCTTTTGCAGCTATCCTCGCTGCGAAGTTAAAGTTCTCGATTATTCCGTTTCTCATTATACTCGGTATGTTAGTGGGGCCTCATGCCCCCGATCTAGGACTTATCGATTTAAGGTTTATTGAAAGCGGAGAAGTTATTTCCTTCCTCGGCCGCGTTGGCGTCATATTCCTCCTATTCTATTTAGGTTTAGAATTCTCAATAAAAAAATTAATTAAATCAGGAAAATCAATTGCTTTTGGGGGGACTGTCCACATATCACTTAATTTCATATTAGGTTTGCTTTATGGATATGTTATGGGCTTCCCCTTATTAGAGACGTTAATTATTGCTGGAATCATTACAATTTCATCGAGTGCAATTGTTGCAAAAGTAATTGTTGATTTAAGAAGATCTGGTAATAAAGAGACTGAATTAATATTAGGAATCATCATGTTTGATGATATTTTTTTAGCTGTATATTTATCAGTCGTTTCAGGGTTAGTACTCGGTGGTGCCACATCATTTGTAGGTGCTCTTACATCGGTGTTAATTGCAGTAGGATATATGCTACTATTCTTTGTAATCGCTAGAAAAGCTACGCCGTTTTTAAATAAAATATTAGATATTTCCTCAAATGAAATTTTTATTATCGTAATATTCGCTATTTTATTCTTCGTAGCAGGATTTTCAGAAACGATTCATGTCGCTGAGGCAATTGGAGCGTTATTGTTAGGACTCGTCTTTTCTGAAACAGAGCATAGTGATCGGATTGAGAAGCTCGTCGTCCCATTCCGTGATTTCTTTGGAGCCATATTCTTTTTCAGCTTCGGTTTAAGCATAGATCCGTTTTCGCTTGGAGGAGCAGTGTGGTTGGCATTAGGAGCAGTTTTCATTACTCTAATCGGCAATTTTACTGCTGGAATGGTTGCGGGACGTAAAGCCGGGTTATCCCATAAGGCTTCTACGAATATAGGTTTAACACTTGTATCACGCGGGGAATTTTCTATTATTGTAGCGAATATCGGCATTGCCGGTGGCTTAATGGCAGCGATTAAACCGTTCTCTGCTTTATATGTTTTAATATTGGCATCGTTAGGACCGTTATTAACGAAAGAGTCTGGGAGAATATACTCTCTACTAGATAAGGTATTTAAATGGAGTGCTAAAGAACGTGCAAAGCGAGAAAAGGAAGTTGGATAGTATAAAGAGGCTGCATGAACTTCATGCAGCCTCTTTATATATTGTTATTGTTGTCATTTTTTGTCGGTAAGTCGATATATTCTAATAATCGCTGATATATTGCAAGTTGCGCCGATATAATTTGATAATCGCTGATATATTTCGAGTTGCGCCGATATATTTCCAAAATCGCTGATATATTTTCAAGTGGCAATCAAGATGATTTCATTTACCGCAAAACCATTATCTGAATTTCATCAACTATTAATCAGTTGCCTTCCTATTTAAAAACGACTACAATTTTACTGTTATAGATGAACGAAAAAATAGAATAGGAGGGGAGACTATGCCAAGGAAAGTATGGCTATTAGTAGCTGGGATGATTATTAATGTCACGGGTGCTTCTTTTTTATGGCCTTTTAATACAATTTATTTGCATGATCACCTAGGGAAATCTTTATCTGTGGCCGGAATGGTATTAATGATCAACTCGCTTACTGGTGTAATCGGAAACTTGCTCGGCGGTGTTTTATTTGATAAATGGGGCGGTTATAAATCAACTTTAGTAGGGATTGTCATTACACTCGTATCGATTTTAGGTCTTGTGTTCTTCCACGGTTGGCCGTTATATGTTGTGTGGCTAGCGTTAATCGGCTTTGGTTCTGGAATGGTCTTCCCATCGATGTATGCGATGGTTGGTACGGTTTGGCCAGAGGGCGGAAGACGAGCATTTAATGCGATGTACGTTGGACAAAACGTTGGTATTGCGATTGGAACAGCGTGTGGTGGATTAGTTGCATCGTATCGTTTTGATTATATTTTCTTAGCAAACTTTATTTTATACTTTGTATTCTTCTTAATTGCTTTTATTGGATTCCGTGGTATGGAAGATAAGAAAGAGCCAGGAGTGCAAAAAGAAGTTGAAACGAAAAAAGGTTGGTCGCTTACACCTGGATTCAAAGCACTTCTTATCGTATGTGTAGCATATGCTTTATGCTGGGTTACATACGTACAGTGGCAAGGAGCAATTGCAACACATATGCAAGAGTTAAATATTAGTCTTCGTCACTATAGTTTATTATGGACGATAAACGGAGCGATGATCGTTTGTGCACAGCCACTAGTTAGTATGTTAATTCGCTGGATGAGGCGTTCGTTAAAACAACAAATTATGATTGGGATTCTTATTTTTGCAGTGTCATTCATTGTATTAAGTCAAGCGCAGCAATTTACGATGTTCCTCGTTGCGATGGTAACATTAACAATTGGTGAGTTATTTGTTTGGCCAGCGGTTCCGACAATTGCAAATATACTTGCGCCAAAAGATAAGTTAGGGTTTTATCAAGGTGTTGTAAATAGTGCGGCGACTGTAGGGAAAATGTTCGGGCCGGTCGTTGGCGGAGCAATTGTGGATTTATACAATATGGAAGTATTGTTTATAGCAATCATGGTAATGCTTGTAGTAGCGCTTATCGCAACGAGTATTTATGATAAACGAGTAAAAGTAGAAGAAACAGTTGAAGAAAAAATTGCAGTTTAGTTTGACGGAACATGTTCACATGTTTTAGAATATATTTAAATAAAACAACCTTTCGAACAAGGGAGATAGCTCGGCTGTCTTAAGACGAATTCGTTAGTTATTAAAAGTAACGATTAACCGAGAAGCCCCGCTTTAAGTAAGCTCTTTAGAGATACGAAGTGGAGGGTAGTTCAAATTAACTCATATGTGTAATAACAGTGAGAAGGAGTAGTAGTAATAGAAGCTGGTTTAGAGAGTTGACGGTCGGTGCAAGTCAATCCACGTTTCGTTATGAACTCGCCTTTGAGTTGCAGTTGTGAAATTAATAGTAGCAATTGCCGTTAATCCACGTTACGGATCTAAGCGAATGTATATTTGTACATTAATTTAGGGTGGTACCGCGGGAATCTATAACCTCTCGTCCCTTTCTAGGGATGAGAGGTTTTTTGTATTTTGGGCGGTGAAAATAAATAGAATTTCAAGGAGGGTATCTCATGAGCTTTAATCATCAAGAAATTGAGAAGAAGTGGCAAGGGTACTGGGAAGAGAATAAAACATTCCGTACGCCAGATGAGACAGAAAAACCAAAATTTTATGCACTAGATATGTTCCCATATCCATCAGGTGCAGGCTTACACGTAGGACATCCAGAAGGTTATACAGCAACAGATATTTTATCTCGTATGAAGCGTATGCAAGGATATAACGTTCTTCATCCAATGGGATGGGATGCATTCGGTCTTCCAGCAGAGCAATATGCACTTGATACTGGAAACAGCCCAGCTGAATTTACAGAGCATAATATTAATACATTCCGTAACCAAATTAAATCATTAGGTTTCTCTTACGATTGGGACCGTGAAGTAAATACAACAGATCCAAACTACTACAAGTGGACACAATGGATTTTCCTAAAACTATTTGAAAAAGGCTTAGCTTACGTTGATGAAGTACCTGTAAACTGGTGTCCAGCACTTGGTACAGTACTTGCAAACGAAGAAATCATTGACGGTAAGAGTGAGCGCGGTGGACATCCAGTTGAGCGTCGTCCGATGAGACAGTGGATGTTAAAAATTACAGCTTACGGAGATCGTCTATTAGAAGATCTTGATGAGCTTGATTGGCCAGAAAGCTTAAAAGATATGCAACGTAACTGGATCGGTCGTTCTGAAGGTGCCGAAGTACACTTCAATATCGATGGTACAGACGAGAAGTTCACAGTTTTCACAACGCGTCCTGATACATTATTCGGTGTAAGCTACTGTGTACTTGCTCCAGAACATGCACTTGTTGCTGATATTACAACTGCTGAACAAAAAGAAGCTGTAGAAGCTTACATTAATTCTGTAAAAATGAAGAGTGATTTAGAGCGTACAGAACTTGCGAAAGAGAAAACTGGTGTATTCACTGGTGCTTACGCAGTTAACCCAGTAAATGGTGAGAAATTACCAATCTGGATCGCTGATTACGTTCTTGCAACTTACGGAACAGGTGCTGTAATGGCAGTTCCAGCTCATGATGAGCGTGACTATGAATTTGCATCAACGTTCAATCTTCCAATGAAGGAAGTTGTAAAAGGCGGAGACATTACGAAAGAAGCATACACAGGTGATGGTGAACACGTAAACTCAGCATTCCTTGATGGTTTAAATAAAGAAGAAGCAATCGCAAAAATGATTGAATGGCTTGAAGTAACGAGCGCAGGAAATCAAAAAGTAACATACCGTCTACGTGACTGGTTATTCAGCCGTCAACGTTACTGGGGTGAACCAATTCCAGTTATTCACTGGGAAGATGGCACAATGACAGCTGTAAAAGAAGAAGAATTACCATTAGTTCTTCCGAAAACAGACAACATCCGTCCTTCAGGTACAGGTGAATCACCACTTGCTAACATTGACGAGTGGGTAAATGTTGTTGATCCTGAGACTGGTAAAAAAGGTCGTCGTGAAACGAACACAATGCCACAATGGGCTGGTAGCTGCTGGTATTACTTACGTTACATCGATCCAAACAATAGCGAAGCACTTGTAGATCCTGAAAAAGTAAAACAATGGCTTCCAGTTGATATTTATATCGGCGGAGCAGAGCACGCTGTACTTCACTTACTATATGCTCGTTTCTGGCATAAAGTATTATACGATATCGGTGTAGTTCCAACGAAAGAGCCGTTCCAACAATTATTCAACCAAGGTATGATTCTAGGTGAAAACAACGAGAAAATGAGTAAATCAAAAGGTAACGTTGTAAACCCTGATGATATCGTAGCAAGCCACGGTGCAGATACACTTCGTCTATACGAAATGTTCATGGGACCATTAGATGCTTCAATCGCTTGGTCTGAAAATGGTCTTGACGGAGCTCGTCGTTTCCTAGACCGCGTATGGCGTCTATTCGTTCAAGATAATGGTGAATTAAGTGAGAAAATTACTGATGCACCAAATAAAGAGCTTGAAAAAGCTTATCACCAAACAGTGAAGAAAGTAACAGAAGACTATGCAGAGCTTCGCTTCAACACAGCGATTTCTCAAATGATGGTATTCATCAACGATGCATACAAAGCTGAAACACTTCCGAAAGAATATGTAGAAGGTTTCGTAAAAATGATTGCACCAGTTGCACCTCACATCGGGGAAGAGCTATGGAGCAAACTTGGATACAATGAAACAATCACATATGCAAGCTGGCCAACATTTGATGAGTCTAAACTTGTAGAAGATGAAGTTGAAATCGTTGTTCAAGTTATGGGTAAAGTTCGCGCAAAACTAACAATGAGTAAAGACGCATCAAAAGAAGAAATGGAACAACTTGCACTTGAAGCAATTAAGGACCAAATTGAAGGGAAAACAGTTCGTAAAGTAATTGTAGTTCCTGGAAAACTTGTTAACGTTGTTGCAAACTAATTCATTCAAAAAAGCTCAGAGGATTTATACTCTGAGCTTTTTTGTGTAGAAAATAATTTCTGGATTACCTTAGTCTAAGTTTTCAATTATTCCATTACGTACAAATAAAAGAGCGGAATTCCCATGCAGACAAACACCTATTTTTCTATAGGAAATATGATAAAAAAGGTAGGCTAAAATGAGTAGAAGAGGTGAAAGGAATGAAAGGGATGGACAATAATGCACCACACGGATTTTTCGGAGGTGGATCGGATAGTTATGAACAAATGATGTTAATGGGAGGGGCTGGCCAACAAGGATACGGTGGAATTCCGAGCTGGATGGATGGAGCAGCAGGAGGTTTTCCAACATCAGTAGCCGGCATACAAACTGGAATGCCGACATCAATGGGAGGTTTTTCGACATCAGGGGCTGGAATGCCTACAGTAACAGGAGGATTTCCAGTAGGAGCACCAACTACATTTCCTTCTTTTGTTGGAGGAGTGCAGACAGGATTTCCGGTACCAGGAGTAGGTGTTGTAGCTGGAGGAATAGGTGGGTATCCGCAATTTGTTCACGGTCAACATGGACATCACCACCATCACCATCAAGGTCACCACGGCCATCATGGACATCATGGACATCATCATCACCATCAAGGTCACCAAGGTCAACATGGACATCATCACCATCAAGGCCACCACGGTCAACATGGACACCATCACCACCAAGGTCACCACGGTCACCAAGGTCAACATGGACATCATCAACAACAAGTACATCACCACGGACACCATCATATACATCCACAGGCTGTTCTTTATCAAACTCATCAAGGTCACCAAGGTCACCAAGGTCACCATGGCCACCACGGCCATCAAGGTCACCAAGGTCACCAAGGTCACCACGGCCACCAAGGTCACCAAGGTCATCAAGGTCACCAAGGTCACCAAGGTCATCAAGGTTACCAAGGCCAACAACACCAACAACACCAACAACACCAACAATACCAACAGTATCAACAACAATCTTCTCCTTGGACAGGTGGAATTGGAGCAGGAGGAGCGGGGGCAGCAGCAGGAGCGGCTAGCATTAGTGGAGCTGCAGGACATGCGGGACACGTGGGTCATTAATGATTGCCAGAAAAAAAGACATAATAAAAAACTGCTAGGAAATCCTAGCAGTTTTTTTCAGCTTCTTGGCGTTGACGTTCGATTTCAGCACGAAGTTGTGGTTCTGGTGCTTGCCAGCCTTCTGGTTTTAGAATTTTGCCGTCGCCTTCACGGAATCGAGGTTTTCCATCAGGGAATAGTTTTGCCATGTTTGCGTTATTTACAATTTCGAATCCTTTATCAGGACGTACGCCCATTTCGGCAAATGTTCCGAATGCAAAATAAATAAGGTCAATTAGTGCATCATATTGATCTTCAACAGTCGTTGCTTCCAGAAATTCTTCTAGCTCTTCTTGCATAAAACTCGCACGGATTTTTGCACGTTCTTCTGTTAGTTTTGTTGGAGTATTTGTCACAGGGTGTCCGAACTCTTTATGCATTTTTGCAACAAGTTCGTACCCTTTATCTAAACCTTTTTCGTTTGTCATGTTGTTTCATCCTTTCTCGCTTTGTCCGAATCTCATTGTAACATAGGGTGATTATGAAATGAAAAGGGACTGTCCAAAAGTTTTAGCTTTTAGTTAAGATAGGGAAAGACTATATCGAATAAACGACAAAACATAACCCATTAATAAAAGAAAGCCATCCCGGAATACTTTTGGGACGGCCCTGCTCGTTATTTTTCTTCTTTTATTAAAATGGATAAAATAAGGTCGATGCCAAACATACCAACGAGCAACATTGGTATAACGACAAGTAAATAACGTGTGAAGGAAACATTTTTTAAATATGTATGAGCAAATAAAAAGACGCCGAGAAATAAAATACCATTTAAAATAGGCTTTACTAATTTTTTAGACATAAGCTCCCCCATAAATATCTTCTCTCTCTATCTAAAATAAAAACTCCTCTTTCCGTTGTATCATGCTGGAGAGAGGAGTTCAATCATTTCTCATTCAATTACACCAGAATTTGTAATATTTACGGTGTATTTTATAGTAACTGGAACATCTTTGTACATTTGTTTCCACTCCTCTAACTTGAATGGGCGATAATGTTGCTTATATTTAGCACCTAGCCCGAGCGGATCGACGCCTAAAGACTTAAGTTGCTTAATTAACTTAGCAGCTTGTTTATCTAATTGTTTTTGGATGTTTTTTTCAATGTTTTTTGTGTTCTTGTTATTTTCTAAGTTAATTTGCTTCGATAGTTCTTGAATACGTGCATCAAGATGAACGTGAATGAAAAAAGAAGGCTTCCCGTTTTTAATTTTTATATCGTAAGTTGGAACAGAACGAATATTATTAATCATTACGTACGCGGAATCCGTTTTGAATTCATGTGAATCTAATTTATGTTTCTCTAATAGTCCTTTAAAGATGAACATATCTTTTTCTGCGATTTTACCGATATATTTATCCTTTTTAAAAAGACCAATTCCGTTGATTTTTATTTTATCACCATGCTTCTTTAGAATGGGAATATAGTAGTCTTGCCCTTCTTGATAATAACGGAATGCTCCTACATGCAGATTATCTGTTGGTAAAGGACCGGTCTCCATATTATGTTCTAACAACTTTTTTATATAAATTGCAACGTTGTATGAAGTCGAATATTTGCCTTTTAAAAGTTCAGTACCATTCCCCTCTAATAAACCAACATATAAAGCGTTCCCTATGTTTACATCTCGAAGTAATGTATCGAATGAAGTAGACATTCCTGTTTTGGCAAGTCTTATCGTATATAGAGCGACACGCATTTGCCCACTAGCAAATGGTTGAGAAGACTCTAAAGATGTTTCAGCTTTTACTTGTTTTACCGCATTTGCGGTGCCTTCAAAAACTTGAACTTTATTTCCTTTTTTCTGAATGGGACAAACGAATGTCACTTTTAGTTTTTTATCTTTTGCAACATCAAATACTGTTCCTTGAATAAGTTGTACATCATCGATAATATTTTTTTGTAAACACCCAGTTAGACTGAAGAATGTTATACAAGAAATCAGTATTAATTTGCTTGTGCTTTTGATTTTTTCCATTTTCTTTTCACCCACACAATAATAAATAGGATTGGGATGTATACATAAATAAGCCAAAAACTCCCCTTTGATGCATTACTAATAAAATTATTAATATCGTGTCTGTTTGTTAAAAGTTGTGAAACAATGAGAGTGATAAACATAAAAGCGATTAAAACACCTCTTTGTTTTACACGGAATATTTCATGTGTTGCTCTCGTTGCTGCCCATAAAGGGAGGATAAAACTTGAAATAATAACGAGTGCATAGCCTGAAATTGCAATATATTCGAGTCTTTCTATAAACGGTAATTGAATGACTTGGGTCATAGAAAGTTGGGGCCATATCGTTTTTAATAATTGTTTTTCACTAAAAAATGCAAAGGCTAAAAGGGTGCTAAATACATATAGAAGATTTGAAAATAGTGCTCCAAGCTGAGCGTATTTATGAGATTGCATAGGCTTTTTCACAAATGGATACACCATGAGGTAAATCTCAAAACCAGTCATACTGTAGATTGACACTTGAGCGGATTTTAAAATGTCTGAAAAAGAATGTGTGAATATAGGCAGTAAATTCTCCCAATGTGAATATTTCAAAACGAATAAGCTTAAAAATAAATATCCCAATGTACCACCAACAGAGATGACGCAAATACCGGTAATGACACGAAATCCAGAAGAGACAATGTAATAGCTAACTAAGCATAAAAAGAGTGTTAACATCCACGTGGAAGCAGTTGGGAACATCCATACTTGAATAATTTCAACATACGTTCGAATGACCGAAATACTGACGATTAAAAAATAAGCTGCAAAGATGATATTAAAGATATTCCCTATCCACTTTCCAAACGTTTGTCGTTGTAAATCAATTAAATTTCCATTTGTTTCTTTTAATAAAAAATACATCATCCATATAAGAAGATGGATACAGAGTCCTGTGATTACAACGCCCATCCAGCCGTCGTATCCAGCGGCCTTTGCGGTGATTCGAGCGAAGCCGAGAACGCCAGCACCGAACTGTGCACCGTGAATTAAGAAGAAAACGAAAATAGGAGATATTTGATATTTTTCTTGAACTTTACTCATCGAATGCACCTCATTTCTTAATCATCAAAGTCTGATCTATGTTTTGTTGAAATTCCTTTCGCTGCTTTTTTTACATGTTGTGGCCTTGCTTGTACATCCCGTGTATCAATCATTGTTAAAGGAAAACGAATCCAAGAGTCTTTAACAGACTGTTGTCTTGTCGGATAAAACAAAGCGTACGGCTTACGTAAGGAAGTAAGTCTAAATAGATGAGTAAATAAAAAGATAAATCCAAGAGAAATCCCGAACAATCCGCCTATTTCTGCAAACATAAGAAAAGGAAAACGTAGTAGTCGAACCGCATTACCCATTTTATAAATAGGTGTAATAAAGGAGGCGAGTGCTGATAAGGCAACGATAATTAATAAAATATTACTCGTTAAACCAGCTTGTACAGATGCTTGCCCAATTACGATACCGCCTACAATACCGAGCGTTTGACCAACTTTCATCGGTAACCTCGCGCCAGCTTCTCTCAGTAAATCGATTGCGAGTTCTAAAAAGAGTGCTTCAATTAAAGGCGGGAATGGTACTTGCGCCCTTGATAAAATTAAAGTTTCAAGTAAATCACTCGCAATGAGTTCATAATGATAATTTAAAACTGCAACGTATAACGGTGTAGCGCAAATTGAAAATAGAACGGCAATTAATCTTAAAACCCTTGAAAATGTAGCATACATCCAGGAGACGTTATAGTCTTCTGGGGAAATGAAAAAATCGAAATAGGATACAGGTGTTAGTAAAACACTTGGAGAGCCATCCACAAAAATAGCGATTTTCCCATCGATTAGTGCTTTTGTAACTCTATCAGTGCGTTCTGTATTGATATAGAGAGGGAAAATCGACTTTTCTCCCATCAATTCTTGTAAATAAGCACTATCATTAATTTGATCATATTCAAGAGCACGTAAAGACTCCTCTAGAAAATCAACATTATCTTTTTCAGCAAGGTTGTCTAAATACATCATGACAACTTTTGTTTTGGAAAACTCACCGATAATCATCTCTTTTGTTTGTAAATCTAAAACAGGAAGACGTTTTCGTACTAAATTTATGTTTGTATCAATATCCTCTACAAAACCTTCTTGCGGACCAATAACAGTCGATTCATTTAAAGGAGGAGTTGGTGCACGATAATTATCAATTGCAATATTTGCGAGCATACATTTTTGATCTTTCTGATTCAACTGAATAATCGCATGCCCCTTTAAAACCATATCTTCAATTTTTTGTAAGTCGTTCGTAATTGTAATGCCACTCATTGGAATATGTTCTTTTAGCTCTTCTAGTGAAGCACAAGGTCGTTCTAAAAGAGTGGGCATTAAATATTTTTGTAATTTCTCTCCATCAAGCGAAGGACGATAGTAAGAAATCCAATAAGGCATCGTTTCATCGTCAGATGTGTGATAATTAACAAAATCACTAGACTGTTTGAGCTTCTCTATTAAATCTTGTAGAGAATGAATATGTTCTTTTTCTGGTTTCGTAAAATCATAAATACTATTACCTTTAGAATTTTGTTGCTGCTGCCCTTGATCTGAGTTGTTGTGTTTAGAGTGTTGTTGTTGATCTTGCTCCGAGTTGTCTTGCTTGGAATGTTGCTGTTGATTTTGCTCCGAGTTGTCTTGCTTAGAATGCTGCTGTTGATCTTGCTCCGAGTTGTCTTGCTTGGAATGTTGCTGTTGATTTTGCTCCGAGTTGTCTTGCTTAGAATGCTGCTGTTGATCTTGCTCCGAGTTGTCTTGCTTAGAATGCTGCTGTTGATCTTGCTCCGAGTTGTCTTGCTTAGAATGCTGCTGTTGATCTTGATCTGAGTTGTCTTGTTTAGAATGCTGCTGTTGATCTGATTTGTTTTGTTTAGAGTGTTGTTGTCCTTGAGAAGATTCGTCTTGTTTAGCACTTTGTTGCTGTTTCTGATTCGATTTGTTTTGCTGCTTATCTTTGGAAGACTCCTTGTGCTCCTCTTTTGGTTGCTCGCCATTGCTATCTTTATTATGTTTCATACTTCTAGTCTGTTGTTTGCTATTATCCTCTTGATTGTTAGGGTGTTGCTCTGAGTTATCTGTTTCGTTTTTCTCTGTTGTATTTGATTTTTTTTTCTTACGTAGCCAATTCCAAATCATATGTATGCCCTCTTTGATTGTGTAATATAGTGCTATTTTGTGGCTAATTTTGTATATTATTCATTTATTTATGAAAAGAAGGAGGAGATGGGTTTGCATAGAAAAAATCCTTTAGTAAGCAGTACATACTATGACGAGAAGAGGGCGAGTCTGTGCAAATTGTAAAAAAGGAGAAATTTATTTTAAAGGAGTTTACATTTGAAAATGGTAGGACAATTCCTGTTCAAATGGGGTATGAGACGTATGGTACTTTAAATAGAGAAAGGTCAAATACGATTTTGGTTTGTCATTATTTTAGTGCAACTAGTCACGCAGCAGGAAAATATACAGCGCATGATGAGGAGTCTGGTTGGTGGGATGGTTTAATTGGACCGGGAAAAGCAATTGATACAAATAAATACTTCGTTATATGCACTGATAATATTTGTAATGTGCAGGTGAAGAACCCTTATGTAATTACAACGGGACCGAAATCGATTAATCCGAAAACTGGAGATGAATATGCGATAGATTTTCCGGTTTTTACATTTCTTGATGTAGCTCGTATGCAATATGAGTTAATAAAAGATATGGGAATCGCAAGGCTACATGCTGTAATGGGACCGTCAGCTGGCGGGATGATTGCGCAGCAATGGGCTGTTCATTATCCTCATATGATAGAGCGGATGATTGGTGTTATTACGAACCCGCAAAATCCAATTATTACGTCGGTAAATGTAGCGCAAAATGCAATTGAGGCTATCAAGCTGGATCCAAGTTGGAAGGGCGGAAAATATGGAGAAGAGCAGCCAATGAAGGGGCTTCAGTTAGCAAATAGAATGATGTTTATGAACGCGTTTGACGAGCATTTTTACGAAACGACATTTCCTCGTAATAGTATAGAGAAAGAGCCTTATGAAACATTTTCTGCATTAACATCATTTGAGAAAGAAATTAACAAAGTGACAAATAGAAGTATAGCTTTAGTAGATGCAAATTCGTGGATGTACACTGCAAAAGCAGTTTTATTACATGATATTGCACATGGATTTTCGTCTTTAGAAGACGCACTGTCTAATATAGAAGCAAATGTACTTATGATTCCGTGTAAACAAGATTTGCTTCAGCCTTCACGTTATAATTATAAAATGGTAGACCTATTGCAAAGACAAGGGAAGTATGCGGAAGTATATGAGATAGAGAGTATAAATGGGCATATGGCGGGAGTATTTGATGTTCATTTGTTTGAAAAGAAAGTTTATGAATTTTTAAATCGGAAAGTGTCTAGTTTTGTGTAGAAAATAAATGATGTGAAAAAGGTGCAATGTATGTAATAGGCACCTTTTTTTACATGATTTGTAGACGAAAAATATATGTGGCAATTGCTATACCGAAGAAGGCGATACTAAGCAATAGAAACAAGAATGACATTTCTTGTGGTGATTTTATCTTTCTATTATTTTTCATACTAAGAGCAATAATTGCAGCGATTAAGAAAATGATGCCCATAATGAAAAGAAAAAGTGTCATTTTCATTGGCTCCTTTCATAAAACAAGTATATTGAGGATACAATGCAAGAGTTATGTTTGTAAAGGATAAGTTTTACGAGAAAATTGAGAAATAAATTCCCTATTCTTTGCGTTCTTTCTTTCGCATGCTAAAATTGATGAGAAATGGTTGTTTAAAGAAGAAATTAAAGGTTTTATTGTATATAAGGAGGAACGACATATGACAGAAGTGAAAACAATTACTACAGAAGAAGTGCAAGAGCGTTTAGAAAAAGGAGAAACGTTATTTTTAGTAGACGTAAGGGAAGATGAAGAAGTAGCAGCAGGAAAAATTCCAGAAGCTGTACATATTAAAATGGGTGATATCCCAAATAAAGTAGATTTCTTTGATAAAGAGAATGAATATATCTTTATTTGCCGTTCGGGAATGCGTAGTGAAAATGTATGCCATTATTTAAATGAGCAAGGCTTTAAAACAGTGAACATGGTTGGCGGTATGCTTCAATATGAAGGCGAAATCAAATAAGTAGTTTAAAAAACTTGAAACGAGTCTGTTTCAAGTTTTTTTCTTTTGCATACAGTGTACAAAAGGGGGATAGGTAAATGGGGATTAACTTACGGAAAGTAAAAATTATAAATAATACAGGGGCTGTTAATGTCGGCGATTGTTATGATATCTCACCTTTAGCTGTAGCGAAAGTGTATGCAGGTGCTGGAGGATCGAGTGTGGCTATTTTTTTAAATGGAAAAAGACAGCCAGAAGCGGTCATTAGAACATCGGTGTTTCTTCCGCCATTAGCAACGAGTACACGTACATTAGGCTCATAGAAGAAAGGTAGAGTGTAATTATGCCTGCTCATATAAAAGAGTTCGTTATTGTGAATAACACTGGGAATATATTTACTGGTGATAATCTGAGTGATACGTCATTTACTGCTTCGAAATCGTATAGTGGTTCGATGGGGTGTACTTGGATTGATGTTGTTACAGTAATAGGGACGGAGACGAAGCTTTGTTTACAGCCAGGAGATTCTGTCACAACAACGTATACGAGAGGTACTCCTGCTGGTACTGTAACAGGAACAAATATGGGGCAAAGTGTAAATGCATCGGGTATAGCACAAGCTGTCCCTAATACAGATAATATGGATTCAGTTGCTGGACTCCCTTAAGGAATTAAGGGAGTTTTTATTATTTAAAATAAAAATAGTCTTTGAGATTATTTTTGTAAATACATATTAAGAAGAGGTTTGTAATGTAAAAAAGATGGTGTGTAGGTGGTGAAAGTGTGAGAGAGCGCGATAATAGAAGGCAACAACATTCGTTAAACCCTAATTTTAGAATTTCACCAGAACTTATTGGGCCCACTTTTCCTCCCGTTCCAACGGGATTTACTGGTATTGGGATTACTGGTCCAACCGGTCCACAAGGCGCGACTGGCCCACAAGGACCAAGAGGATTTCAAGGTCCGATGGGAGAAAGGGGGCCAACAGGGCCTCAAGGTGTGCAAGGTATACAAGGAGCGGTTGGACCAATAGGTGCAACGGGATCAGAAGGACAGCAGGGGCCACAAGGATTGAGAGGACCACAGGGAGAAACCGGAGCGACAGGATCTCAAGGAGTACAAGGGTTACAAGGGCCGATTGGTCCAACTGGAGCGACTGGGGCACAAGGAATACAGGGAATACAAGGATTACAGGGGCCAATTGGAGCGACAGGACCTGAGGGATCTCAAGGAATTCAAGGAGTGCAAGGAGTACCGGGAGCAACCGGTCCACAAGGAATACAAGGAGCACAAGGGATACAAGGACCACAAGGACCGAGTGGAAATACAGGAGCAACCGGAGCGACTGGTCAGGGGATAACCGGTCCGACGGGAGTAACTGGTCCAACAGGGATCACTGGCCCATCAGGAGGACCTCCTGGTCCGACGGGGCCGACTGGTGCGACAGGTCCGGGTGGTGGACCGAGTGGAAGTACAGGAGCAACCGGAGCAACGGGAAATACTGGGGCTACAGGAAGTACAGGGGTAACAGGAGCAACGGGAAGTACAGGTCCGACTGGAAGCACGGGAGCACAGGGCTTGCAAGGAATACAAGGGATTCAAGGGCCAATTGGGCCAACAGGTCCAGAAGGTCCGCAAGGAATTCAAGGTATTCCTGGTCCGACGGGAGTAACCGGTGAACAAGGAATTCAAGGAGTTCAGGGTATTCAAGGAGCAACGGGAGCAACAGGGGATCAAGGTCCACAAGGTATACAGGGGACTATAGGGCCACAAGGGGTAACAGGGGCCACAGGAGATCAAGGTCCACAAGGAATACAAGGAGTACCAGGGCCATCAGGAGCAACAGGTCCACAGGGAGTTCAAGGGATACAAGGTCCGATGGGTGATATAGGACCAACAGGTCCAGAAGGCCCAGAGGGACTTCAGGGCCCGCAAGGAATACAAGGTGTGCCAGGCCCAGTAGGAGCAACGGGTCCAGAGGGTCCCCAGGGGATACAAGGAATTCAAGGACCGGTAGGAGCAACCGGCCCACAAGGTCCACAAGGAATTCAGGGAATACAAGGTGTGCAAGGGATAACGGGAGCAACTGGAGTACAAGGAGCAACTGGAATTCAAGGGATACAAGGGGAAGTAGGAGCAACGGGTCCAGAGGGTCCCCAAGGAGTGCAAGGTGCTCAAGGGGTGATTGGTCCAACAGGTCCGATGGGGCCACAAGGAGTGCAAGGAGTACAAGGAATTCAAGGAGCGACGGGCGCACAAGGAGTGCAAGGTCCACAAGGAATTCAAGGAATCCAAGGTCCGACGGGGGTAACAGGAGATACGGGAGCAACTGGGGCAACAGGGGAAGGCACTACAGGCCCAACAGGGGTAACAGGCCCATCTGGAGGACCAGCAGGACCGACCGGCCCAACGGGGCCATCAGGTCCGGCGGGAGTAACAGGTCCATCTGGTGGACCACCTGGCCCGACAGGAGCAACCGGGGCGACAGGAGTAACAGGAGATACTGGGGCGACAGGCTCAACTGGAGTGACAGGAGCGACAGGAGAAACGGGAGCAACCGGAGTGACGGGTTTACAAGGTCCGCAAGGAATCCAAGGAGTGCAAGGAGAGATAGGCCCGACGGGTCCCCAAGGTGTTCAAGGTCCGCAAGGAATTCAAGGAGTAACGGGGGCAACAGGAGATCAAGGTCCGCAAGGGATTCAAGGCCCACAAGGTGACATAGGTCCAACCGGCCCACAAGGAATTCAAGGCTCACAAGGTTCTCAAGGAATCCAAGGAGCGACAGGGGGAACAGGAGCACAAGGCCCACAGGGAATCCAAGGTCAGCAAGGTGACATAGGTCCGACCGGGCCACAAGGTCCAACTGGAATCCAAGGGATACAAGGAGAGATAGGTCCAACAGGTCCAGAAGGCCCAGAGGGACTTCAGGGCCCGCAAGGAATACAAGGTGTTCAAGGGCCAGTTGGAGCAACGGGTCCAGAGGGTCCTCAGGGAATACAAGGCATTCAAGGACCGATAGGAGCAACCGGTCCACAAGGTTCTCAAGGAATACAGGGAATACAAGGTGTGCAAGGGATAACGGGAGCAACTGGAGCACAAGGAGCAACTGGAATTCAAGGGATACAAGGGGAAATAGGAGCAACGGGTCCAGAGGGTCCCCAAGGAGTGCAAGGAGTACAAGGAGCGATTGGTCCAACCGGTCCGGTGGGTCCCCAAGGAGTGCAAGGAGTACAAGGAATTCAAGGAGCGACGGGCGCACAAGGAGTGCAAGGTCCACAAGGAATTCAAGGAATCCAAGGTCCGACGGGAGCAACAGGAGATACGGGGGCAACCGGAGCGACGGGAGAGGGAACTACCGGTCCAACAGGAGTAACCGGTCCAACAGGGGTGACTGGCCCGTCAGGAGGACCAGCAGGACCGACCGGCCCAACGGGGCCATCAGGTCCGGCGGGAGTGACAGGTCCATCAGGTGGGCCACCTGGCCCGACCGGAGCAACAGGTGCGACAGGAGTAACAGGAGATAACGGGGCGACAGGCTCAACTGGAGTGACAGGAGCGACCGGAGCAACGGGAGCAACCGGAGTGACGGGTTTACAGGGTCCGCAAGGAATCCAAGGTGTTCAAGGCGATATAGGTCCAACCGGTCCACAGGGTATTCAAGGTCCGCAAGGAATCCAAGGAGTAACGGGGGCAACCGGAGCACAAGGTCCACAAGGAATTCAAGGCCCACAAGGCGATATAGGTCCAACCGGCTCACAAGGAATTCAAGGTCCACAAGGTCCTCAAGGAATCCAAGGAACGACGGGGGCAACCGGAGCACAAGGCCCACAGGGAATCCAAGGTCCGCAAGGTGACATAGGTCCGACCGGCCCACAAGGTCCCCAAGGAATTCAAGGCCCGCAAGGAATTCAAGGTCCAACGGGAGCTACAGGAGCAACCGGAGCAACAGGTCCCCAAGGAATTCAAGGCCCACAAGGAATTCAAGGCCCGCAAGGAATTCAAGGTCCAACGGGAGCTACAGGAGCAACCGGAGCGACAGGTCTCCAAGGAATTCAAGGCCCACAAGGAATTCAAGGCCCGCAAGGAATTCAAGGCCCGCAAGGAATTCAAGGTCCAACGGGAGCTACAGGAGCAACCGGAGCAACAGGTCCCCAAGGAATTCAAGGCCCGCAAGGAATTCAAGGTCCAACTGGGGCAACCGGAGCAACCGGTTCACAAGGTCCAACTGGAGATACAGGTCCAACCGGAGCTGGAGCCACTGGAGCCACTGGAGCGACCGGGGCGACTGGAGTTAGTACAACTGCAACATATGCATTCGCGAATAATACATCAGGAAGTGTTATTTCTGTTTTGTTAGGTGGCACGAATATTCCGTTACCGAACAATCAAAATATTGGCCCAGGAATAACCGTTAGTGGTGGAAATACTGTATTTACAGTTGCGAATGCAGGGAATTATTATATAGCCTATACAATTAATTTAACAGCAGGTTTACTTGTAAGTTCCCGTATAACTGTAAATGGCAGTCCGCTTGCGGGAACGATAAATGCTCCGACAGTGGCTACTGGTTCATTTAGTGCAACAATCATTGCTAACTTGCCTGCTGGAGCTACTGTTAGCTTACAATTATTTGGAGTAGTTGCGTTGGCTACATTATCTACGGCAACGCCAGGAGCTACTCTAACGATTATTCGCTTAAGTTGATAAGGGGAGAGCCTTGAAACTTTTATGCTTCAAGGCTTTTTATTTGTTAGAGCAAAAACATCGCAGTTCGAAAATATATTATAATAGAATGAAAAGAGAGAAATTTGGCAGAAAGGGAGGGTGGCGATGCAGGAGATGGTTACAGATTTTTTTGGACGCCCACTTCAAGATTTACGCATATCTGTCATTGATCGTTGCAATTTTAGATGTACATATTGTATGCCAGCGGAAGTGTTTGGGCCAGATTATGCTTTTTTGAAAGATGAGTTTTTACTGACGTTTGATGAAATTGAGCGATTGGCAAGATTATTTGTTAGCATCGGTGTACGAAAAATTAGACTTACTGGTGGCGAGCCACTACTTCGTAAAGATTTAACAAAACTTATTGCACGACTCGTGAAAATTGACGGGCTGTTAGATATAGGGTTAACGACCAATGCAATTCATTTAACGAAGCAAGCAAAAGTATTAAAAGAAGCTGGATTACATAGAGTAAATGTTAGTTTGGATGCAATAGATGATGATGTATTTAAGGCTATTAATGGCCGAAATATTAATACGAAACCTGTTATAAAGGGAATTATGGCTGCAAAAGAAGCCGGGCTTGATGTAAAGGTAAATATGGTTGTGAAAAAAGGGATGAATGATCATCAAGTACTTCCGATGGCTGCGTATTTTAAAGAGCAAGGAATCCCGCTTAGGTTCATTGAGTTTATGGATGTTGGTAGTACAAATGGATGGAATTTTGATCAAGTTGTTACGAAGCGAGAGTTAATTGAGATGATTCATCGCGTGTATCCGCTTGAGCCAGCTGAAGCACATTATTTTGGTGAAGTTGCGAAGCGATATCGTTACGTTGGAACAAATGTTGAAGTCGGTTTTATTACTTCTGTTTCTGAGTCCTTTTGTTCCTCTTGTACGAGAGCGAGAATTTCAGCAGATGGAAAGTTTTATACTTGCTTATTTGCGACAGAGGGACTCGACCTAAGGGAACTTCTTAGAGGAAATCTTTCGGATGAGGAGTTAGTAAGCGTTATACAAGATGTATGGATGAATAGAAAAGATAGGTATTCGGATGAACGGACAGAAGAAAGTGCGAAAAATCGTCCGAAAATTGAAATGTCTTATATAGGGGGATAAGAAGGGAGGCTATCGTATGCAGGAGCGATATTCAAGGCAAATATTATTTGCTGGTGTTGGAGAAGAAGGACAGAGAAAAATTAGAGAGAAGCATGTGCTTATTATTGGTGCTGGAGCTCTTGGTGCAGCAAATGCAGAAGCGATTGTTAGAGCAGGTGTTGGAAAAATAACAATTGCGGATCGTGATTATGTAGAGTGGAGTAATTTACAAAGGCAACAATTATATACAGAAGAAGACGCAACGCAGTATAAACCGAAGGCGGTAGCAGCGGCAGAGCATTTAAAAGCGATTAATTCTGAGGTGGAAATAAATCCGGTTGTAACTGATGTAACAGTGCAGGAAATGGAAGAGCTAGTGAAGGGGATAGATTTAATATTAGATGCGACAGATAATTTTGAAACGCGTCTTCTTATTAATGATATTTCACAAAAGTATAATATTCCGTGGATATATGGTGGTTGCGTTGGAAGCTACGGAGTAACGTATACAATTGTACCAGGAAAAACACCGTGTTTCCGCTGTTTAATGGAGCATCCAGCAAGCGGAGCAACATGTGATACGGCTGGCATTATACAGCCAGCAGTACAATTAGTAGTTGCGCATCAAATAACGGAAGCGCTGAAAATATTAGTAGAAGACTATGGGGCGCTTCGCGAAACGATGTTATCGTTTGATCTTTGGAATAATCAACAGATGGCATTTAAAGTGAATAGACAGAAAAAAGACACGTGTTTATCTTGCGGAAGATTACGTACATATCCGAGTTTAACATTTGAAGCGCAAACGAAAACAGAAGTGTTATGCGGACGAAATACAGTACAAATCCGTCCAGGTGTGCGGAATGAATTCAATTTAGAAGAAATTAAAAAGCGCTTACAAAGAAGTGTGGATGTAAAAGCTACTCCGTATTTAGTATCGTTTTTAGTAGAGGAATTTCGTTTTGTTTTATTTACAGATGGTAGGGCGTTTATTCATGGGACGAATGATATAAATGTGGCAAAACGTTTATATGCCAGATATATAGGTTGAACCTAAAGGGAACCCCTTTAGGTTCAACAGGGAGAAGATTAAGACTTTCTCGTATAATCTCCACTTTTTCCACCTGTTTTTTCAAGTAAGTACGTTTCACCAATAATCATACCTTTATCAACAGCTTTACACATATCGTACACGGTAAGAGCGGTAGCGGAAGCAGCTGTTAAAGCTTCCATTTCAACACCGGTGCTACCTTCTGTTTTAACTTTTACTTCAATCAGTAATCGATATTGTTCATCGGATTGTTTCCAATCGAAAGAAACGTCAACACCTTTTAATAATAAAGGATGGCACATTGGGATAATATCGGAAGTGCGTTTTGCAGCCATAATACCAGCGATTTGTGCAACTGCTAATACATCACCTTTCCCGATTTCGTTATGAGAGATTTTATCGTAAATTTCTTTTGTAACGACAATGCTAGAGCGCGCAATTGCTGTTCGAACGGTTGCTTTTTTATCGCTTATATCAACCATTTTCGCGCGTCCTTGGTCATTAAAGTGTGTGAATGAAGACATGGAATTCCTCCTTGAAGTAATTTCTATTTAATATATAAAGTTTAATCGAGATAAAAAAAATTGCAAATATGGGGTGAGAAACGATGGTAGAAAAACGAATTCCGATTCAAGTTGCTGATGCAGTAGAGAGAGTAATGGAATATGCGAAAATTGGTGAAGTAGAAGAAGTTTCTATTACGGAAAGTTACGGAAGAATTCTTGGAGAGGATGTTGTCTCTGATCATGACGTTCCTCATTTTGATCGTTCTCCTTACGATGGTTTCGCAATTCGAGCAGAAGATACGAAAGAAGCAAATCAAGAGAATGCAATTGAGTTTGAAGTAATAGGAGAAATCGGGGCGGGGTCTGTTTTTCTAGATACAGTAGGATCTTTTCAGGCGGTTCGTATTATGACAGGAGCAGCTATTCCAGCGGATTGTAATGCAGTCGTAATGCTAGAACTGACGGAAGGCTTTGAGAAGAACGGAAAAACATATATGAAGTTAAAGCGTCCTTTTCATAGTGGCGACAATGTGTCATTTAAAGGGGAAGATATAAAACAAAATGAAGTTCTCGTTCAGAAAGGTGTTGCAATTAATCCAGGTGTTGCGGCCTTATTAGCGACGTTTGGATATAGTACTGTGAAAGTTGTAAAACAGCCTGTTGTTGGTATTGTGACGACAGGAAGTGAATTGTTAGAAGTACATGAGTCGTTACAGCCAGGGAAAATTAGAAATAGTAACTCTTATATGATTGCTGCTCAAATTATGAAAGCGGGAGGTAAAGTCCGATATTATGGCCAACTTGCCGACGAGTTAGATGCGTGTTTTACCGCCGTTCAATCAGCGATGGATGAAGTTGATATTTTAATTACGACAGGCGGTGTGTCGGTAGGAGATTATGACTACTTGCCGGCTATTTATGAAAGATTACAAGCGAATGTACTCTTCAATAAAATAGCGATGAGACCAGGAAGTGTAACGACTGTAGCTGAAGTTGATGGAAAGTTACTTTTCGGTTTATCAGGGAATCCGTCAGCTTGTTACGTAGGATTTGAGCTATTTGTGCATCCAGTTATAAAAACATATTTGTATGCGAAAGAACCTCACGTATATAGAGCAGATGCTATTTTACAAAAAGATTTTCCAAAGCCGAATCCGTTTACTCGTTTTGTAAGAGCAAAGGTGACAATCGTGGACGGGGCATTACAAGCGATGCCGGTCGGTTTAGATAAATCGAGTGCGGTATCTTCACTTGCAGATGCGAATGCTTTTATTGTGTTGCCTGGAGGAACGAGAGGCTTTGAGGCAGGGATGAAAGTGTCTGTATTATTGTTAGAGCACGCTGAGGGATGTGATTGGCCATGGGCAAAGCCCCTTCGCTCTTACAAATAGTAGGGTATCAAAATAGCGGGAAAACAACACTTGTAGAGAAAATTGTGCATGCATTAGCTGAACGGAAAATGAAAGTTGCTACCATTAAACATCACGGGCATGGAGGGTTTCCAGAAGTAGCGCAAAAAGATAGTGAAAGGCATAGAAAGGCCGGTGCTGTCGTAAGTAGTGTAGAAGGTGCTGGATTACTTTCATTGTCGTCATTAAGAGAGGAATGGTCCTTGCAAGAAATTATCCGTTTATACGAGTTTTTTGAAGTGGATACAATTTTAATTGAGGGCTATAAAAAAGAGAGCTATCCGAAAGTGGTGTTACTTCGTTCTGAAGAAGACGTTGAACTTTTACTTAAAGTAGAAAATATAGTAGCGGTTATTACGTGGCATGATGCTCCTGCAAACTTACGAGAAGAATATAAAGTATTTCATATAACAGAAGAAGAGTTGTATATAGACTGGTTTTTACAAACGGTAAGGAGTGCGAAATGACACATACGTATTATGAAGTAATTGATACAGAAATTTCAATTGAAGAAGTAGCGAATAAGGTTATTCGCCGCGAATGTGGTGCTGTTACAACATTTATTGGAACGGTTAGAGAGTTTACGAAAGGGCGTCGTACATTATACTTAGAATATGTCGCTTATAAAACGATGGCAGAAAAGATGCTAGAGAAAATCGGATCAGAAGTGAAGGAGAAATGGCCAGGTACACACGTTGCGATTACACATCGCATCGGTACACTGCAAATTTCTGATATCGCGGTTGTTGTGGCTGTTTCAACGCCGCATCGTAAAGCGGCTTATGAAGCAAATGAATATATTATGGAACGCATAAAACAAATTGTTCCGATTTGGAAAAAGGAGTTTTGGGAAGATGGAGATTCTTGGATCGGCGATCAATTAGAAAAAACGCCATATCCGGCGGGAGAGCCTGGGAAGGAGCTATAAGTATGATTCGAGTATTGTTATTTGCGAACTTGCAAGAAGAAGTAGGAAGAAGTGAATTACAAATAGAGAAAGAAAATATTACGGTTGCAGAGTTAAAAGATATTGTTGCAAAAGAATATAATGTACCAGTCACAGAACCAATTATGGTTGCGATTAATGAAGAATATGCAAATGAAGATGACAGGGTCCAATCTGGTGATGTTGTTGCACTAATCCCGCCAGTGAGCGGTGGTTAATATTGGATTCATTAAAACGACTTTCCTATGTAGGGAAAGTCGTTTTTTTATGGCGTTTTTGAGAACACTAACGTATAGAACAAGGAGGGCGTTATGAAAAAATTATATGTAATGCTAACGATGATATGCTCTATCTTTTCCTTTTTTCCAAGTTATTCTTTGGCAAAAGAATCGAATGAACAACTTTTAGAAAGTGCATTATTAAATCGATATTATTCTGTGATAAGACAAGTGACAGAAGACCAATATGAATGTGCTTCAGTTATAAATATAAAGCGTCTCGGCAAAAACGGTGAGTTCGTTCCTAGGTTTGAAATTACGCTACAATTTCTTACATTTCAAGGAGCACATAATCCGCCAAATGATAAAGTTACGCTTACTTTGGAAGATTATTTAGATCACGTAAAGATAAAGAAAGTGGAGCGAGAAAAGAATGTTTCTGGTGCTATTGCAGAAAAGATTTGTGAAAGGGAAAAAGAAAAAATAAAAGCTCACTCTACTGATTCAGAGTGATAACTTATGACATTTAGTAAAGAAAGGTAATGAGCGATGGATATATTTTTAGCGATTTTACCAGCTATATTTTGGGGAAGTATTGTGCTATTTAACGTAAAACTGGGCGGGGGACCGTATAGTCAAACGCTCGGAACAACGCTTGGCGCGCTTATTTTCTCGATTGTTGTTTATATTTTTATGAAACCAGTATTGACTCCTACTGTTATCGGAGTTGGTATTGTGTCAGGTTTATTTTGGGCTCTCGGTCAGGCGAATCAATTAAAAAGTATTGATTTAATGGGCGTTTCGAGGACGATGCCGATTTCAACAGGACTTCAATTAGTTGCGACAACTTTATTTGGAGTCATCGTATTTCATGAGTGGTCCACAACAATATCAGTCGTCCTTGGTGTATTAGCTCTCGTTTGTATTATTATCGGTGTTATTTTAACATCTCTTCAAAGTGAAGAAGAAAAGAATGCAGAGCAAGCGGGCAATTTTAAAAAAGGCATTATCATTTTATTGATTTCAACAGTCGGTTATTTAGTTTACGTAGTAGTGATTAGACTGTTTAACGTAGATGGTTGGTCAGCTTTGTTGCCACAAGCAGTTGGTATGGTGTTAGGAGGGATTTTGCTTACTTTTAAACATCATCCATTTAATAAATATGCAATACGAAATATTATTCCAGGATTAATTTGGGCAGCTGGAAATATGTTTTTATTCATTTCGCAACCGCGTGTCGGAGTGGCAACAAGTTTCTCGCTATCGCAAATGGGAATTATTATTTCGACGCTTGGCGGGATTCTTATATTAGGTGAAAGAAAAACGAAACGCCAATTAACAGGGATTGTTGTCGGTATCGTTTTTATTATCGTAGCTGGAATTATGTTAGGGATAGCGAAAAGTTAAAGGGGGTATTGGAATGTATAGTGACTTAGAAGGAAAGGTTGTCGTTATTACAGGATCAGCAACTGGTCTTGGAAGAGCGATGGGAGTAAGGTTTGCAAGGGAGAAAGCGAAAGTAGTGATTAACTATCGCTCACGAGAATCAGAAGCGAATGATGTGTTAGAAGAAATAAAAAAGGTAGGCGGAGAAGCTATTGCTGTAAAAGGTGATGTAACGGTCGAATCAGATGTGGCGAATCTCATTCAATCTGCTGTAAAAGAGTTTGGTACGCTTGACGTTATGATTAATAATGCAGGGATAGAAAATGCGGTACCATCGCATGAAATGCCGCTTGAAGATTGGAATAGGGTAATTAACACAAATTTAACAGGTGCTTTTTTAGGAAGCCGTGAAGCGATTAAATATTTTGTAGAACACGATATTAAAGGATCTGTCATTAATATGTCGAGTGTTCATGAGAAAATTCCGTGGCCCTTATTCGTGCACTATGCAGCAAGTAAGGGTGGTATTAAACTGATGACAGAAACGTTAGCGTTAGAATATGCACCAAAAGGTATTCGAGTAAATAATATAGGGCCAGGTGCAATTAATACGCCGATCAATGCAGAAAAGTTTGCTGATCCTAAAAAACGTGCTGACGTAGAAAGTATGATACCGATGGGCTACATTGGAAAACCGGAAGAAATTGCAGCAGTCGCAACGTGGCTCGCTTCCTCAGAGGCGAGTTATGTAACTGGAATTACGCTATTTGCAGATGGTGGAATGACGTTATACCCATCGTTTCAAGCTGGGCGTGGGTAATAGAAAAGGACGAAGAGATAAAACTCTTCGTCCTTTTTTTACACAAAAAAAATAGCGGCCAGCTATTTTAAATTTAGTGATTAATAGTGTCTTGCAGATATTCTGTTGCTTGATGTTCAGAAACATTTTGTACGAGTGCAACTTCACTAATCATCATTTTTCGGGCGTTATCTAGCATTTGTTTTTCGCTCGCATTTAAAGCTCTCTCTTTATTGCGGCGAAGTAAATCTCGAACAACTTCTGCACTATCTTGCAGATTGCCGTTTTTCATTTTTTCCATATTCATTGTATATCTTTGTTTCCAGGAAAGTGATGTATCTGATTCCCCGTTTTGAAATTCAAGAAGTATATCATCTAACGTACCTTTATCTACGATATAACGAATACCTGATTTTTGTAATTGATCCATCGGAAGCATTACTTGCATATCTTTACTAATGATACGTATTACACAATATTGACGTGTTGTTCCTAATATTTCTTTCTCTTCAATGGCTTCGATGACTCCTGCGCCGTTCATTGGATAAACGATTTTATCACCAATTTGAAACAAATCATCCACCTCCATATGTGGTAACCATCTTTAATGATAGCATAAGTGAATGAAAATGTCAAATTTTATATAATACCATAATAATTATATTTGAGTCAATAAGTAAAAGTTCCTTTTATATATATTTTTTTGCTTCTATTTATTGATGATTTTGTTAGAAAAATAGTACAGGCGGAGAAAGGAGGCATATCCACTTATTTTTAAGCATAAAATGTAAAATCGCTAATACAATATACCTAAATCCGTTCTTTGCAAAGGAGGGAGAGAAGGTGGGGCGCACAATAAAAATTGATATTACAAATAAAGTTGTAGCTAAATTTAGGCCAGATTATTTGGAATTATATACGAGTAAATTTATGATAGGTAAGTTTTATGTCTATACTGAAGGTAAACAATATGTGTTAGAAGACGGATATATATATGAAGACGGAAAATTTTATCGCATCATAGATACGCACCGTGGCAATAATCAAGCGGCGGAGGGCTGCGATCTAGGATGGTGTTAACATGATTCGTGTAAAAGTGTTTGATGAAAGTCACGAAAAAGACTTAGAAGACGCTGTAAATGTTTTTTTGAAAAAAATTGATGATAGTAACTTTGTAGATATTAAGTACCAAGTCGGTGTTTCTATTAATGATGACGAAAACCAAATTTATTGTTTTTCAGCAATGATCGTTTATAAAGCATAAAAAAGAGCTGGGTGAGCCAGCTCTTTTTTATGTTTTATGTTGGGACAACATGTGTCGGTAATACGTTCATAATAGATTGGGTTGTGCCTAATTGTTTTGTAGTTAAAAGAGGCTCCCCTGTCTGATGATTTTGGGCATCTTTACACATACCAAGGTGATAACGATCACCTAAAAATGGATCAATATAAAACCCGTTTTTGAATACTTTATCATTCGGATGTTTTTCATGGTGAATGTCAGAGCAGTTAATGCAATAGAACATAGCGTTCAACCCCTTTTTATTTTTGTTTGAAAAAAGTGAGTCGGTAGTCATTTCGCTCCTAAGGAAATGTTGAGGAGAAGAGAAATAACTACCTACTCAAATGGTGGGCATATTCCTTCTGATTTTCCATATCTCGCGTAGTGTCCCTGAGGGAAGGAGGAGAGACGAAATACGCATGATATACGTAAGGCGCTTCTTCCAAGATGAATGATGGAGTTTCATGTTGAGAGAAGTTTTTATTTTTTGTTGCCTTTGTGAGTATATTATGAGGAAATGCTCGGAGGGTGTTTGTCCTGTTGAAAAAATGTTGAGAATTTCTCAACAGTAAAAAAGAGTTAGTGTTGACATGAAACTAAAAGGTGTTATATTATCGAAGTGTAACCAAAAGGTGTTATATTTGATTACCGAATAAAGGAGAATGGAAATGGAACAACAACATACATTAACTGACATTAAACAAACGATCGTTTTTAACGCGTCTATTCAAAAGGTGTGGAATGTAGTATCAACTGCAGAAGGGATTGCCTCATGGTTTATGCCAAATGATTTCGTATTAGAGGTAGGACATGAATTTCATGTACAATCACCATTTGGACCATCACCATGTAAAGTATTAGAAATCGATGAGCCAAATCATCTATCTTTTTCATGGGATACAGATGGCTGGGTTGTTTCATTTCATTTGAAAGACCTAGGAGATAATAAAACAGAATTTACGTTAATTCACGGCGGCTGGAAACACCCTGATGAAATTCTTCCGAAAGCGAATGCGAAGAGCTCTATTATTCGCGACAGAATGAGCGGAGGCTGGGTAGCGATTGTAAATGAAAAACTGAAAAAGGTTGTTGAAGGCTAAGTGTCCTCATCAGCAGCGAAATATGATGTGTTTCAAGCAATTGCTGATCCAACCCGCCGAGAAGTAATACGGTTATTAAGTGATAAAGAGTTACCGATTTCCAAAATAACGGATCATTTTCCGATGAGTCGTACTGCGGTTGTAAAGCACCTTCATATTCTTTCAGAAGCGAATTTAGTAAGTGGAAGAAAAAGCGGAAGAGAGAAAATATATCGCTTGCATCCAGAACCATTAGAGGAATTACAACAGTGGCTCTCGTATTATGAACGTTTTTGGGATAATAAATTGTCCATGTTGAAACATATTGTGGAGAATGAAGAGTAAATTTTGAATAAAAAGGATATGGGGAAAGTGTTCTCCACATCCTTTTTTGTGCTTGAATCTCTTTTTCTCTGTCAAAAATGATAAAAAAGAAAAGGGATATATAAAGTATGCTATTTAACTATAGAGTGAAGCATTATGGATGAAAAAGGTATAGCTATCGATATGCTTAGTTTCGAAGGCTGAAGTTGTAGTAGAACAAGCTTTGCTGGAAATTTTGGTGATTATAGTTGTTAGAAAAGAATTCTATATATAGTCTTCTTTATATATAACCTTTGGAAATCTGTCAGTATTACTTAAATTTAATGTTTGAAATATTAATTTTTTTATCGAACAAGGAATCGAAAATCGAATAAATGATGTTTGATTTGTATTTTTTTGTTTTATTTTAACAAATTATAGAAAATAAATAATG
Organism: Bacillus cereus group sp. MYBK101-2; assembly: GCF_051918845.1. NCBI lineage: Bacteria > Bacillati > Bacillota > Bacilli > Caryophanales > Bacillaceae > Bacillus > Bacillus cereus group sp. MYBK101-2. The sequence goes on from NZ_JBQAIE010000012.1 coordinate 94,815, forward strand.
AATCGTGTAAACTAAACCGGGTAGGGTATTTAAAACTATAAAAAGGGGATGTTGAGATGAGTTGGAAAATGAAGTGCCTGGGGATTATATCTGTATTTTTTCTTGCTTTAGTAGGTTGTCAAACTGATAAAAGTGTAGAGACGACTCCAAAGGATAAAGCAGCCTCTACAGATTCAAAATCAACTGGAACGAAGGAATCTGAAGGTGGGGAAAAGAAGGCTGATTCGAAAAGCTCAATTAAATTGGGGAAAGTGGAAAAACAATTGGGTAAGGAAAGTTTTACTAATTTTGAATTAGATGAAAAAGATGAAAGAAGAATATATTTAATTGCAGATGGTGATAATTTAGGGGTTCTATTTGAAAAAGATTTTACACCTTATTTCTCCAGTTATTCGAATGGGAAATGGCAAAAAGATAAAAAACTTGAAGTTAAGTCTATGTACCCAGAGGGACGTATTATAGGGATTGGAGAAGGTTATTTAGAAGTAGCAACGGGAGAAAAAGAGGGAACACTTCTATTTTTAAATTATAAAGGAGAAGTTGTATTTAAAGAACAACCGAGAGAACTTACCAGAGATCAAAGTGGGGTAGTTGGTGGAAGGAATAGTAGAGTAACTAGTTCTAGCAAAGGGAATGTCATTATACATCAAGACGATAAAAACGAAAATGAAAGAATTTTAATATCCCAGAGAGATGGGAAAGAGATTATGAAATTAGATGGAGTCAAAGATTTTCCTCCATTTCCAGGGTATTTGGATTTCGATAAGAAATTAATGTTCCAAAACAAAGAAATTTACGATTTTGGAAAGAAAAAATTTGTGTATGATACGAGTGGACAAAAACTTGAGCCAGATAGAAATGGTAAAGTAGTAGGATCAGATGGTGGTAAATATTTCTTTGTCGATAAATCTGATACAGAAAAATCTAATGGTCTCAATGTAGGCAAATTTGACTTGTACGAACAAAAATTAGGGCCAGAGAATGAGAGGGAAAACAAGACTAGATTTACGGGTCCTTATGTGTGGGAAGAGAGCATTGCTATAACTAATTTAGATAATAAGATATATTATTACAGCTATTATAAATTTGAGGATAAACCGGCAATATATATGACGGAAATGACGTATAAAAATAATAAAAGTAAGAAGTAGTATAAGTAGGGGCCTATAATCTAATGCGGGTTATAGCCTCTTTTAATTACAAAAGTGTAATCGTTGCAGTAATAAAGGGAAAAAGCTTTGGTGTCGGTTCTGATGAGAATAAGAAGAAAAAACAAGGATATTAGGTTTCGGTGCTAAAAAAGATCTGAAGATACATGTATCATTCTAAAATTTTATCCATAAATTCGTAATTCTTCATCGTATAAAAAAGGATGACCAAAATAAAATGGTCATCCTCTTTCTTATTGCTCACTCGTTTGTGTAGCGGGCTTTAATAAAAGCCAAGTGATAATTAATGTACATACTGCCAATACAAAAGTACTCATATAAATGACGTGTACACTTGATGCTAATGCGGATTGTGATTCAGTTACTACGTTTGTTGTAGTACCTCCATGTCCGCCAGATACAAGATCAAGGTTTTTAATACCACGTGCGTGAATCATCGTATTGAAAATTGTGCCGAATATTGCAGCACCTAATGTTTGACTAAATGTATTAATAAATGTGTTTAAACCAACGGCTGTTCCGCGTGTATGAGCTGGTACGGCTGCTTGAATTGTTACCATGTAAATCGGTGTTACAAGCCCCATACCTAAGCCGAATAATCCGACTGCTACATAAATAAGGAATGATGGTGAATGTGTTGATAATGTAAATAATAAGAACGTAGCCACTGATAAAATGCTAGCTCCAAGTAAAATGATTTGTTTCGTTTTTAATTTTCCTACTAAGTTACCAGAGAAAATAGCGCCAAATGTCCACATAACAGGGATTGGCATTAAAATAAGTCCAGCTTCAGTCGCATTTTTTCCTAGTACACCTTGGCTCCAAATTGGAAGGTACATCGTAATACTAATAATCATTGCGCCAGCAATAAGCGTTAATATATTTATCGTAGATAATGTACGGTTAGAGAAAAGTGCTAGCGGAATTAATGGTTCCGGAGATTTTTTCTCGATGAATAAGAAAATAATGAATGAAACGACGGCGAAAATTAATAGGCCGATAATTGTTACATCTCCCCAGTTTTGTTTACTGCTACCTGTTAATAATGCGTATAGTAGAGCAATCGTACTTAATGAGAAGACTGTTGCACCAAGATAGTCGATATGGTGTTTAGCTGGCTTAATAGATTCTTTGTAGTAAATGGCAATCATTAAGCAGGCAATAATTCCAAATGGAACGTTTAAGAAGAAAATATAACGCCAAGAAAGAGAATCAACTAAAAATCCACCTACTAACGGTCCGATAACACCTGAGACACCCCAAACGGCACTCATCCAGCCTTGTGCTTTCGCGCGGTCTTTCGCTTCGCTATATAAGTCTCCAATAATCGTCATTGTGATCGGCATAACAGCACCAGCACCGATACCTTGAAGAGCGCGGAAGAAGATTAATTGTTCCATTGATGTAACGACACCGCAAAGTGCAGAACCGACTAAAAAGATTGTAGCTCCAATAAGTAAAACTTTTTTACGACCAAATAAATCAGCTAGCTTTCCGTATATGGGAGTTGAAACCGCTGTGGCAAGCATGTAAATTGCGTAAACCCAGCTAACAAGTTCAACGCCGGATAAATCACTCGTTATACGAGGGATTGCTGTACTAACAATCGTTCCTTCTACCGCAGAAAGAAACGTCATTAGCATTAAAGACATCATGACTTTTTTTCTCATATGTTTTCCCCTTACCCTTTTTCAAATATTCAACAATATAAAATATAAAGGTACTAAGGTATATAAAGCAACAAAAAAGCAATGGGAAGTTACATGGAGCGGATATTTGTCGCTTCTTGTCGGTAAGTCGATATATTTGAGAAATCGCCGATATAAGTTGTAGAATCGCTGATATATCTGTGTAATCGCCGATAATAATTTCATGTACCTATAAAAAAAGAAACAGGAATCCCTGTTTCTCAGTTTAATATTGCATTTTCGCGTTTTCTCCAGCTGTTGTTCCGGCAATTCTACCAGTAACGAGAGCAGATGTAATATTATAGCCACCAGTATAACCGTGAATATCAAGAACTTCCCCGCAGAAATATAAGCCGTTCGTGAATTTAGAAGACATTTCTTTTGGGTTAATTTCTTTAACAGATACACCGCCGCCAGTAACGAATGCTTTTTCAATGGACTGCGTACCATTTACGTTTACAGTAAATTCTTTAAAGTCTTTCACAAGTGCACGAATTTTTTCGTGAGAAACTTGTCCAGCTTGTTCACTACCGTCAATTTCATTTCTTTCTAATAAGAATAGGAAGTAACGTTCAGGTACATAACCTTTTAACACGTTTTTAATTCCTTTTTTCGGATCTTCTTTCATTTGTTTCAGCATGCGCTGGAATAGTTGTTCACTATTTTCTTCTGGCAATGCATCGATGCTCATTTGCACTGTATTCGTTTTGAACTTCTTCAGTGCTTTTACAACGAATTGACTACAGCGAAGGGCAGCAGGACCAGATAAACCGAAGTGAGTGAAGAGCATGTCCATTTTGTGAGAAATGATAGCCTTTCCTTTCGGGTTTAATACACTTAAGTTTACGTCTCGTAAAGCAAGTCCTTGAAGTGAACGGTCTCGAATAAATGGTTCGTTTGAAAGGATTGGTACTTCTGTTGGGAATAATTCTGTAATTGTATGACCTGCTTTTTCTGCCCAAGCATATCCGTCTCCAGTAGAACCGGTTTGCGGAACTGATTTTCCGCCGACAGCGATAACGACGTGATTTGTTTCTAGCACTTCGCCAGTCTTTAGTACGACTGCTTTCGTTTGACCATTTTCATATTCAATCGTTTCAACAGGTGTATTCGTGCGGATCTTTACACCTAAATCTTTTAATCGTGTTAAAAGTGCGTCTACTACCGATTGCGCTTTATTTGAAACAGGGAACATGCGGCCATGATCCTCTTCTTTCAGTTTTACACCGAGATTTTCGAAGAATGTAATAATATCTTCATTATTAAAAATAGAAAAAGCGCTGTATAAGAAGCGGCCATTTCCTGGTATATGTTTAACGATCTCATCAAGTGGTAGACGGTTCGTTACGTTACAGCGGCCGCCACCAGAAATCGCAAGTTTACGCCCTAGTTTATTTCCTTTATCAAGAAGTAAGACGCTTGCGCCTTCTTCTGCAGCACCGATTGCAGCCATTAGCCCAGAAGGCCCACCGCCGATGACAATAACATCATAATGCATAATATATCGACCTCATTTTCTACATTTCCTGCCTAAAAGAATAGCATGTTTTCCCTTAAAAGAAAAATAGAGTGAAGTACTGCTTAAGGAGAGAATTGTGGTACAATACAAAAGTTAGAGTTCAGCACTATCCTGTTATTTGTGGGCCATAGGACTAAAACCTTATGAGTTAGGGGAAGTCTAATAGTTCTCGAATGCTCGAATAGTTCAATTTATTATAGTTTTACTGTACCCCGCTATTTGCGGGCAGTAAGACTCCCGCCTTAAAGTTAAGTGGGAGATTAACTGCCTGTAAATGCCCGATTGGTGGGGGCTAATAATCAGTAGGGAAGAACACCCCACTGATTAAAGTTTCACTTTATGTAGATGTAGGAGGATTTTTGTATGTCCGATTCGAAATTTCTGCGCGGAACGCTTATTGTTACGTTAGGGACATTTTTAGTGAAGTTCTTAGGCATGATTTACGTCTTTCCGTTTCATGCATTAGTAGGGACAGAAGGCGGAACGCTCTATACATATGGATACATTCCATATACGATTTTTTTAAGTATTGCAACGGCAGGGGTGCCGCTTGCTGTTTCAAAATTCGTTTCCAAATATAATGCGCTTGGCGATTATAAAACGAGCCGGAGAATGTTCCGCTCGGGAATGGTTATGATGATAGTAACAGGAGTTCTTTCATTCCTAGTACTGTACATGACGGCGCCGTTGTTTGCAGAAGCAATGCTCGGTAAACAAAGTGTACACAGTAATATAGGAGAAGTTACGACGATTATTCGTCTTGTAAGTTTTGCGCTTATTGTTGTGCCGGCAGCGAGTTTAATTCGTGGTTATTTCCAAGGTCACCAATCGATGGGACCAACTACTGTTTCGCAAATTATTGAACAAATTATTCGTATCGTCTTTTTATTAGCGGGTAGTTTTATCGTTATTAAAGTACTTGGCGGTACAGTTGCAACAGCGGTAGGGGTAGCGACATTTGCTGCATTCGTTTCAGCAGTTGGAGCGCTCGGTGTACTCATTTGGTACTGGCTAAAACGTAAAAAACATTTAGATCAATATTTAATTGAACAAACTGTACCAGAGTCGACAGTGAGTACGGTTCAATTATTTAAAGAATTATTTGCATATGCGATTCCTTACGTTGTAATTGGGTTAACAATTCCTTTATATCAACAAATTGATACATTGACATTTAACTCAATTATGCAAGCGATTGGCCAAGGTGATATTGCAGAGCGAGCGCTCGGTATTTTCACAATGTGGACGCATAAATTAATTATGATTCCTGTATCACTTGCGACAGCGTTTAGTTTAACGCTCGTACCAGCGATTACAAAATCATTTACTGAAAAGCAATACCGTTATTTAAAGTTACAAATTACACAAACATTCCAGGCAAATATGTTCTTAACATTGCCAGCAGTTGTCGGTATTTCATCACTTGCCTATCCGATTTATACTGCATTTTACGATTCAGATCCATTAGGTGGACAAGTATTAATGTGGTATGCACCGGTTGCGTTGTTATTTGCTTTATTTACAGTAACAGCGGCAATTCTGCAAGGTATTAACCAACAAAAGCATGCGATTATCGCACTTATAATGGGTGTTATTTTGAAATTTGTATGTAACGTAATTTTTATTCGTTACTTCGGTACAGTAGGGGCAATTCTAGCAACAGCTGTTGGTTTCTTAGCTTCTGTTTGGTACACAAATCAACAAATTAAAAAATACGCACACTATTCATTCGGTGTTGTATATAAGAGAACGTTCCAAATTGCAGTATTAACATTTGTAATGGTTGTGGTCGTAAAACTATCACAATGGATTCTATCCTTCATGATTTCGCCGGATGGCCGAGTTGGCGCTCTTATTACAGTTGCGATTTGTGCAGGTCTTGGCGGTCTCGTTTACGGATTGTTAGCGATTCGCACAGGAGTACTTGAAAGAGTATTTGGCGGAGAAGCGTTAGAGAAGATCCAACGTAAACTTGGCAATAGATTCAAAATAAAGTTGAAATCAAAAGGGGCGTAATTACGTCCCCTTTTCTATGATAAATAAAGAAGGTGAAAAACGTGAGATTAGATAAATTATTAGCAAATATGGGATATGGAAGTAGAAAAGAAGTAAAGAAATTATTGAAAGACGGCGTTGTGAAAATTGATGGAATATCGGTGAAAGATGCAAAGGTTCATGTAAATGTAGAGGAACAAGAAGTTATGATTCACGGTGAAGTTGTGGAATATAAAGAGTTTGTTTACTTAATGATGCATAAACCACAAGGCGTTATTTCAGCGACAGAAGATGATAATCATGAAACGGTAATAGATTTATTAGAGTTAGAGGATGCGATTTTTAATCCGTTCCCAGTTGGAAGACTTGATATTGATACAGAAGGTTTCTTATTAATAACAAATGACGGGAAGTTATCACATCAATTGTTATCTCCGAAAAAGCATGTGCCGAAAAAATATTATGCACACGTTGCAGGAGTAGTAACAGAAGAGGATGTAAAAGAGTTTGCTAAAGGTGTTATTTTAGATGATGGCTATGAGACAAAGCCAGGTGCACTTACAATATTAAAAAGCGATGATATTTCTGAAATCGAGCTTGTCATTACAGAAGGAAAGTTCCATCAAGTAAAGCGTATGTTTGAAGCGGTAGGGAAAAAAGTAGTCTACTTAAAGAGAATAGAGATGGGACCGTTAGTGTTAGATGAAGAGCTAGAACTTGGACAATACCGTGAGCTAACAGATGAAGAAGTAGAGATGTTAAAAACATATCAAGTAGATACTGAGAAATAGTGCTATTTTTAGGCGCAGAAAAGACCCCTTTCTAATGAGTTAGAAAGGGGTATGTATTTATTTACATACAATTATTTTTCGTTATGAGGTCATTCTCACTTTCTTTCCTGTTGTTGTCCACTTACCGCGGCAAGGGCTATACACGAGTTCATTAAACTGCAACACATTTAGATCACGTTGTATCGTTCGCGGTGTGATCCCGAACTCATCTACAAGGTCTTTCGTCGTTACCGTTCCGTTTTCATTGATGTACATATAAATTGATTTAATGCGTGTTAGCATACGAGTAGTTGTAGGTTTCAAGAGAAAACCACTCCTCTACTAGTTTTTTTGACCCCATTCAGGAAAGAAGGTCGTTACTACCATTGTACTCTACATGATAAAATTCATGCTTTAATCTACTTAAATTTTACAGAAATTTAACAAATATTCATATAGAAAAATATTGGTAGTTGACATTGTATATATGGTCAGTCAACTAACACATAAAATTCTACGTAAAACGCCAAATTCCTGCAAATTTTTTTAGAAAAATAAAAGAAAAACTAATAAGAAATATCTGAAATATTACAATTGTTCGGTATTTGGTTTTCGTGTATGGCATAAGAGATTTCGGTTTGTTATGATGAAAGAAACAATATAGTGAAGGATGGATGCGTGATGTCAGCAATTAATTGGACAGAAGAAGTTGCAAAACGAAAAGATGATTTAATTCGTGATACACAACAATTTTTACAAATTAAAAGTGTATGGGAAGAAGAGTCGGCAAAAGAGGGCGCACCGTTCGGTGAAGGTGTAGAAAAAGCTTTATCTTTCATGTTACATAAAGGAGAAACGGAAGGTTTTACTTCTAAAAATTTAGAAGGGTATGCAGGTCATCTTGAAATGGGACAAGGAGAAGAATTAGTAGGTATTCTTTGTCACGTTGACGTTGTACCAGAAGGAGATGGTTGGACGACTCCTGCATATAGTGCAGATATTCGCGATGGAAAGATTTTTGCACGTGGTGCAATTGACGATAAAGGCCCAACGATGGCAGCTTATTATGCGATGAAGATTGTGAAAGAATTAGGTTTACCTCTTTCAAAACGCGTTCGCATGATTTTAGGAACAGATGAGGAAAGTAATTGGAAATGTGTAGATCATTACTTTAAAAACGAAGAAATGCCAACAATCGGTTTTGCGCCAGACGCGGACTTTCCAATTATTAATGCAGAAAAAGGAATTTCTGATATACAAGTTGTGCAAAATGGTAGTGGAGAGAAGAAAGGTACATATGAACTTGTTTCATTTGAGTCAGGTCGCCGTTTAAATATGGTTCCTGATTTTGCAGAAGCGGTTGTTACAGGAGAAGATGTAAATGCACTTACAGTAGCATATGAAGAGTATTTACAAACTGCTAAAAAAATAGGTGAAGCAATTGTAGAAGGTAATACAGTAACGTTGCAAATTAAAGGAATTTCAGCTCACGGATCTACTCCTGAAAAAGGAGAAAATGCAGGTTTATTACTGGCAAACTTCTTAACGAAAGTTGCTCTTGATGGAAAAGGGGCTTCGTTTGCGACATTTGTAGCAGCAACATTTATTGGTGATATTTATGGTAAAAAGGCTACTATCGCTTATAAAGATGAGGTTAGTGGTCCGTTAACAGTGAATGTTGGTCGCCTTTCTTATACGAAAGAAAATGGTGGCAATTTAGGATTAAACGTACGTTACCCAGTTACGACTAACTTTGAAGAAATGATTGCAAAGTTAAAAGAATATGTGGGGACTCATGGATTTGAAGTAGCTGATTATTCAAACTCTCGTCCGCATCACGTTGATAAAGACCACGTATTAATTCGTACGTTGCAGCGCGTATATGAAGAACAAACAGGTGAAAAAGCAGAACTATTAGCAATTGGCGGTGGTACTTACGCTCGTTCGTTAAAAGCTGGTGTTGCATTTGGCCCATTGTTCCCTGGAAAAGAAGAACTTGCACATCAAAAAGATGAGTATATTGAAATTGAAGACTTATTAAAAGCAACAGCAATTTACGCGCAAGCAATTTATGAATTAGCGAAGTAATGGATATATAAATAATAAAAGACCGTCCCGATACATTCTTTGGGACGGTTTTCTATTATGTGTCGTTTGTTGGTAAGCAGATGTTCCTTGTCGAAATGTCGATATCATTTCATCTATTAACGCGACCTGAACTTGGTTAGACTTGTAGGGAAGTTGGATTCTTTTTAATGGAATGAGATAAGAAAGAAAAGCAACAATAGAAAGAAGGAGAAGATGTACATGGAACTGCATTATTTTGTCGCGATTACGTTACCAAATCATATAAAAGAAGTGCTATCTAACTATAGAGAGGAAATGCAGGAGGAATTACCATTTCGTTCGTGGGTACATAAAGAAGACTATCATATTACCCTTTCATTTTTAGGGAGTGCGACAGAGGAACAATTAGAAGGAATACAGAATGGATTACAAATACTTAAAGAAACAAAGGAACTCTCGTTTACGTTACAAGGATTTTCAACGTTCGGTATGGAAGATAGGCCACGTATTTTTTGGGCGAAGGTAAGCGAGAATCAAGCTTTGTTTCAAGTGCAAAAGCAAGTACACGCTATTTGTGAAGGGAATGGATTTTCTTTAGAAACGCGCCCGTATCATCCGCATATTACTGTTGCCCGTAAATGGGTAGGAGAAGAAAAGTTTGATTTAGAGCATATAAAGGAAGTGCCTGAAATATCATTTCAAGCGGATACGATTACTTTATACGAATCTCACGTAAAGGAGACACCGAAATATAAAGCAATTGCTGAAATAAAATTACAAAAATAGAATGTATGAAAACGTTTTTTATACAGGTGAATATACTATAAAGAACAATGTGTTACTGTATAGGGCTTCGCTGATAAGAAAAGCCTTATCATTTGCAGCTCGTTTCATTTTAACTTTAAGAATGATGGTGATTTTTTTATGTTGAAAGTAAAACGTCCATTTGATGCCTATTTAGATGAAATGAATAAAATTACAATTTTGCTCCCACATGCGTATGGAACAAGTCGGACATTTCGTTTGCAAGAAGGAAGTAACGTGAAAGATTTACCGATTGCTCATACAATTGCGCTTCCGGATGCAACGAAGTATGAGTGCTTTATAGAAGAGCCGCTAGATGTGGGGAAGTATTATACAGTACGAGATGAACGGAATGAAGAAACAGATTTACAAATAGGTGCTGTCATAAGAACAGCGATTTTCGATGAGAAGTATTATTACGAAGGTACAGATTTAGGGGCAGTACACCAAAAGGAAGCAACTACATTTAAAGTATGGGCTCCAACTGCGAGGCTTGCGAAAGTAAGAATTTATAAAAGTGATAAAGAATATACAGATTACGAAATGTACAGAGAAGAAAATGGAGTTTGGGCTCATACATTGCACGGCGATTTAGCCGGTGAAAAGTATACATTTCTTGTTTGTATAAATTTAATATGGAACGAAGCTGTGGATCCTTATGCAAAATCAGTGACTGTAAATGGGAAGTACGGCGTTGTTATTGATTTGGAAAAGACGAATGTAACAAAGCTAGGGCAATTACCACCTTTACAAGCAATGACAGATGCCATATTGTATGAACTGCATATTCGTGATGCTACTATTCATCCAGGCAGTGGAGTGAGTAAAAAAGGAACATATAAGGGACTAATGGAAGAAGGAACGACAGGGCGAAATGGGACGTTAACAGGTTTGTCTCATATAAAGGATTTAGGTGTTACACATGTTGAACTATTACCCTTATATTGTTTCGGTGGTGTAGATGAGGCGAATCCTTCTTCTGCCTATAATTGGGGGTACAATCCATTATATTACAATGCACCAACGGGATTTTATGCTACAAATCCTTCTGACCCGTATAACAGGATCGTAGAGTGTAAACGGCTGATTGAAACATTTCATGAGCACGGCATTAGAGTGATTATAGATGTTGTATATAATCATGTGTATGAAAGAGAGCTCTCATCATTTGAAAAGCTTGTCCCAGGATATTATTTTCGTCATGGTGAAAATGGTATGCCTTCTAATGGGACGGGAGTCGGAAATGACATAGCATCTGAACGGAAAATGATGAGGAAATTCATTGTAGAGTCTATTTTATATTGGCTTACAGAGTACAATGTTGATGGATTTCGGTTCGACTTAATGGGAATTTTAGATGTTGATACAATAAATATAATAGAAAAAGAAGTGCGAAACATAAAGCGAGATGCACTGCTATTAGGAGAAGGGTGGGATTTACAAACACCACTTCCTCTAGAGGAAAAAGCAACGTTAAATAATGCAAAGAAAATGCCGCATATTGCGCAATTTAATGATCAATTTCGTGATGGGATAAAAGGGAGTACCTTTCATATAAATAAACGTGGTTTTGCATTTGGTGGGTATGTAGACTGTAATCATTTGCAGTATATTGCATCAGGAAGCCTTTTGAGTATGAAAGAAACAGGTTTGTTTCTAGAGCCTGTGCAAAGCATTAACTATGTAGAATGTCATGACAATATGACGATGTGGGATAAACTAATGCGCAGTAATGAAGAGTCGGAAGAGATTTTGAAAAAACGGCACCTGCTAGCAACTGCAATGGTGATTCTGTCGCAAGGCATCCCTTTCTTACATGCTGGGCAAGAGTTTTATCGTACGAAGCAAGGAAATGAAAATAGTTATAATGCAAATGATGAAATTAATCAATTAGATTGGGATCGAAAAGAGAAAGAAATAGAGACCGTTAACTATATAAAAGGTTTAATTGCGATTCGTAAAGAGCACGGAGCATTCCGGTTACAAAATGCAGACCTTATAAAAAAGTATATGACTTTTTTGCAAACATCTCCAGAAGTACTTGCATATCATTTAGAAAATGTAGAGTCGTTTGGACAGTGGAAAGAAATTGTCGTTTTATTTAATAGCAGTTTAGAAGAGAAAACGGTGCAACTGCCGAAAGAAGAAACGTGGCATGTGTTAGTAAACGAAAAGCAAGCTAAAATAGAGCCAATTTCTTCATTTAGAGGAAAGGAACTTAGGCTCGCTCCGATTAGCACGTATATATTGACGATAATGTGACAAATCGCTACTTGACGATGAGAATGTAATAAATGTAGAATTGACAAAGGTGACGATTTTGATAAGTTGTCATTCTATGGCTGGTTTTGTAAAATAAAATAGAGAATTTTTGGCTTATGCCAAGTTTTCTTTTCATTTACAGTAAAATATATATGAATCCACAACATGTGTAGAAATGTTGCGGTTTTTCTTTTCATAACTATAAAAGATAAGGATTTGTTAACGGGTAATGAATATGGAATGGTTGGAACAATTATTAGGAAAAGAGTGGAGTCTTGTACCGGCTGGTGGAGTAACGGGCGATGCATATATTGCGCAAAACGGACAACAGAAGTTATTTTTAAAGCGGAATACATCGCCCTTTTTAGCGGTATTGTCAGCAGAAGGAATTGTTCCAAAATTACTTTGGACAAGAAGGGTAACGAACGGTGATGTAATTTCTGCTCAAAAATGGCTTCCGGGACAGAAGTTAGAGCCAGAGGATATGAAACTAGAACGTGTTGCGAAACTTTTGAAGAAAATACACTCATCTAAAGCACTTGTGCAGATGATTCAGAGACTTGGGAAGCAGCCGCTTCACGCACAAGAGTTATTACAACAACTGCAACTTGTTTTAAGAGGAGATATAAGGGATGAGGAAACAATTCAGCAAGGTCTTCAATATTTAATGGATTCATTAAAAGATATTGAATACAACGAATTCGTTGTATGCCATTGTGATGTAAACCATAACAATTGGCTATTGTCGGATGAAGATGAGTTGTTTTTAATTGATTGGGATGGAGCTGTAATTGCTGACCCAGCTCTAGACCTCGGTATGTTATTATATTGGTACATTCCGCGCCAAGAATGGAGTGAGTGGCTCGGTTACTATGATATTGAAATGGATGAATCGCTGCTTAAACGTATGAGATGGTATGTGATAGCACAAACGATTTTGTCTATTCAATGGCATACAACAAAAAAACAGCAAGCAGAAGCTGAATATTGGCATCAATATTTACAGCAACTACTTGCTTCAGAGTAATACTTAAGAAAAATTGTCCATTCCAGCAATCCACTGAGTAAGTTGTTCTTGATTATTGGAAATGTGGTTGTCCAAATTAGAGGAAGATTTACCCGATTGACTATAAGAATATACATCGTTTAGCATTGCTTTAGCGTCACTACTTATATTATCGTTTGCGAGTAACGATTGAATGAGACGCTCTAATTGCTCGCATTCAGAAACTGTCCCGCAACAATCACTTTGGTGATTGACTAAAATATCTTTCAGCACTTCTAATTGATGTTGTTGATTAATTGGCATGAACGGATCATCCTTTCGATTGTTTTTCTCTTCTTAGAAAAGTAAGAGAAAAAGCTGTTTCGTCATGGAATGTTTAATGCTGTATGTAGTTTTTATCAAAATGGTACATCTTATACTTGAAAGAAACGGACCGAGTGCTCGTACGTACTTGGTTTTTTGTTTGGTAGATTGATTAAAAACAGAAAGAAGGAATTATTCCTTTAAAATAGCTATGTAAAGAGAGGGAAACATCTATGCGTTTAAGACATAAACCATATGCAATGGATCGAATTAATGAGTATTCACATATCGTAATCGGAAACCCAGAGGAGCGCGCTGGTAACTGGAAAGAAGTATTTGGAAATGAGCAACCCATTCACATCGAAGTAGGTACAGGTCGTGGCCGCTTTATGTATGATATGGCAAAAGCGAATCCTCATATTAATTATATTGGAATTGAAAAATTCACAAGTGTTGTTGTAGATGCACTTGATAAATTAATTGAAGAAGAATTACCGAACTTAAAGTTAATTAATAAAGATGCTGAAGATTTAACAGTTTTCTTTGCAAAAGGTGAGATTGATCGCGTGTATTTAAACTTCTCAGATCCATGGCCAAAGAAACGTCATACGAAGCGTCGTTTAACGTACAAAACGTTTTTACGCAATTATGAAGAAGTGTTAGTAGAAGGCGGAGAAATTCATTTCAAAACAGATAACCAAGGTTTATTTGAATATTCTCTTATGAGTATGGCTGAGTATGGTATGTTACTAACTTACTTAAGCTTAGATCTTCATAACAGCGACTTTGAAGGTAACATTATGACTGAGTACGAAGAGAAATTCTCTAGTAAAGGTCATCGCATTTACCGAGTAGAAGCAAAATATCGTACAGAGCCTATGCAGTAATGCATAGGTTTTTTGTATCTAAAATAATCAGAATTTTATGTTAGTATTGTAAGGAAAGGGGGAGGAAAAATGGAACAGTTACAAATTGGAGATATAAAAGTGACGTGGCTAAAAGGGGGGAACACACATTTAGATGGAGGGGCAATGTTTGGCGTTGTGCCGAAAGTACTTTGGTCACGTAAATATAAACATAATGATACAAATCATATTTATTTACGAACAGATCCGTTACTTTTGCAAACGAAAGACGGTAATATGCTCATTGATTCTGGAATAGGAAACGGTAAATTGAATGAAAAGATGAAGCGGAATCAAGGTGTAACGGAAGAGTCGTCAGTTGAGAATTCTTTAGAAAAGCTGGGACTAAAGCCTGAAGATATTCATTACGTTTTAATGACGCACCTTCACTTTGATCATGCATCTGGTTTAACGAAATGGGAAGGTGATCAACTTGTACCAACTTTTCCAAATGCGAAAGTTTACGTAAGTGAAACAGAGTGGAATGAAATGAGAAATCCAAATATTAGATCCCGTAATACATATTGGAAGGAAAATTGGGAGCCGATTGTAGATCAAGTTGTTACGTTTCAACAAGAAATAGAAATTACGGATGAAATAAAAATGGCGCATACGGGCGGCCATAGTGACGGACACGCAGTGATCGCTTTAGAAAGCAAAGGGGAAACGATGCTGCATTTAGCAGACCTATTGCCGACGCACGCCCATCAAAATGTATTATGGGTCATGGCTTATGATGATTATCCGATGACATCGATTGAAAATAAGCAAAAGTGGATGAAGTATGGAGCTGAAAAGGATGCTTGGTTTACATTTTATCATGACGCATATTACCGTGCAGTAAAGTGGAATGAGGAAGGGCATATCGTAGAAAAGATAGAGAGAAAAACGAGTATAGAAGCATAAAAAGAGCAGGTTGTTCCAGAATATTTGCTGGAGCGACCTCTTTTTTATTGTCGGCTTTTGTCGGTAAGTCGATATAATTGGGAGATCGCTGATATAAACCGAGTTGCGCCGATAAATTTAGAAAATCGCTGATATAAACCGAGTTGCGCCGATAAATTTAGAAAATCGCTGATATAAATTGAGTTGCGCCGATAAATTTAGAAAATCGCTGATATAAACCGAGTTGCGCCGATATAATTTCAAACACTACCCATAATTAAAAAATAAGAGGTTCACCTAATGGGAACCCTCCTGTTTATGCTGCTATAACCTCTAAAACAGTACCTGTTTTAGCATCAACTAAAAATTCAAATCGTTCTTGTATATCATTTAACATCGTTGTAAGACCGCCGCGATACACTTCATACGCGACATCATATTTTTCAAATGTCTCTGGAACCATATGTACCCAAGAGCCAGTAATTTCACCTTTATGACTTAATGCTTGTTTCACCATTTTCAATGCTTTTTCTGAAGAAATATGGGATTGTTCTTGTACTTTGTTTGCAACGAAATAACCAGCTGCGAACCCAACGCCAAGACCTGCTACTAAACCTTTCCAGCTCATATATTCACCTCAATTCTATAAAATAAAAATAGTGTACCGATAATAATTATAAAGCAAATACAGCTAAAAAAGAAGAAACTAGAAACATTTCGAAAATTTCGTTACAATAAAAGAGGTATTCTACTAAGGTTTGAAAGAAGGGGACTTCGTGAATAAAGAGACATTACAATTATTTCGTACGTTAACAGAATTACAGGGTGCATCAGGTTTTGAACATGATGTACGCCGTTTTATGAAGCAAGAATTAAGCAAATATGCAGATGAAATTGTACAAGACGGTTTAGGTAGCGTATTTGGGCTGAAAAAAGGGGACGAAACTGGCCCGCGTGTTCTTGTAGCAGGTCATATGGATGAAGTAGGTTTCATGATTACGCAAATTACGAAAAACGGAATGCTTCGTTTTCAACCGTTAGGCGGCTGGTGGAGCCAAGTACTATTAGCTCAGCGCGTACAAGTGATGACGAAGAATGGCCCTGTTATTGGGGTTGTTGGTTCTATTCCTCCTCATTTATTAAGTGACGCGCAACGTGCAAAACCGATGGATATAAAAAATATGTTAATTGATATAGGCGCAGATAGCTATGAAGATGCGATTGAGATTGGTGTAAAACCAGGACAACAAATCGTGCCAATCTGCCCGTTTACGCCGATGGCAAACGAAAAGAAAATTATGGCGAAAGCTTGGGACAACCGTTATGGATGTGGCCTTGCAATCGAATTACTAAAAGAATTAAAAGACGAAACATTACCAAACACATTGTACTCTGGTGCGACTGTACAAGAAGAAGTTGGTCTTCGCGGTGCGCAAACTGCTGCAAATATGATCCAACCAGATATTTTCTATGCGCTTGATGCAAGTCCAGCAAACGATGCATCTGGTGATAAAACACAGTTCGGTCAATTAGGAAAAGGTGCTCTTCTTCGTATTTATGACCGTACGATGGTAACGCATAGAGGAATGCGCGAATTCATTTTAGATACAGCAGAAACAAACAACATTCCGTACCAATACTTTATTTCACAAGGCGGTACAGATGCGGGACGTGTACATACAAGTAACTCAGGTATCCCATCAGCAGTAATTGGTGTTTGCGCACGTTACATTCATACACATGCTTCTATTTTACATGTTGATGACTATGCGGCAGCGAAAGAGCTAATTACGAAGCTTGTAAGAGCAACGGATAAAACGACGTTAGAGACAATTAAGAATAACGCGTAGAGAAGAAGGGCTGAAGAGCCTTTCTTTTTTTAGATTGAATAGATGACCCATCCATGAATGGTAGCGGTCAGTGCTTAATGGGTGCTCGAATGGTGTATTAAGAGCGCGGGTAGGAAGCGAGAGGAAGACTATTTTTGTGTTCGAGGTCTGTAATTGAGGGAAGCCACCTTTCTTTTTGGATTGAATAGATGCCCGGCGATGTGCGGGAGCGATCGGCAATGTTGTGAGAAAACCATTCTTTTTTTAGATTGAATAGATGCTCGAGCCATGTATGGTAGCGGTCAGTGCTTAATTGATTCTCGTACGGGGATTAAAACCTCGGGTAGGAAGTGAGAGTAAGGTTGTTTTTGGGTTCGAGGTCCGCAATGTTGTGAGAAAAACTCTTCTTTTTTAGAGTGAAGAGACAAACAAGCGATGTGTGGTGGCCGTGCTCCCGTGTATAAAGAACAATTTGATTAAGGGAAAATGATAAATTTTTATAGAGGTGAATGAAATGAAAGTAGTAGTTGGATCTAAGAATAAAACGAAGGTTGGAGCTGTGGAGAAGGTTTGGAAAGGTGCTACAATTACATCTCTTTCTGTTCCTTCAGGAGTAGCAGCACAACCGTTTTCAGATGAAGAGACGATGCAAGGAGCGATCAATAGAGCGAAGCGAGCGCTAGAGGAAGGGGAAGCTCAAATTGGCATTGGACTAGAAGGCGGCGTAATGAAAACAGAGCACGGTTTATTTATGTGTAATTGGGGCGCGCTAGCAACAAGTGATGGTAAAATATTCGTTGCTGGCGGGGCACGTATTACGTTACCAGATGATTTTTTAGCACCTCTTGAAGGTGGTAAGGAGTTAAGTGAAGTGATGGAAGAGTTTGTACAGAGAAAAGATATTCGTAGTCATGAAGGTGCTATCGGTATTTTTACGGATGATTATGTGGACCGTACGGAATTATTTGTACACGTTGTTAAGTTACTTGTTGGGCAATATAAGTATGATGAAAAGCAAGCATAAACCTTGCACCGTGCGCGATGTATGGTAGTATAAAAGAAAGATTATAACATGAAAAATGTACTCGTTAGAGGAGGAAATATAGATGAAATCATTAGAAAGCATGGAGCAATTCCAAGAGTTAAAAAATGAAGAGAATGTAGTCTTTATGTTCTCAGCAGAATGGTGTCCAGACTGCCGCTTCGTAGATCCATTTATGCCAGAAGTAGAAGAGAAATATAGTGATTTCTCATTTTACTATGTAGATCGTGATGAGTTTATTGATCTATGCGTAAAATTAGACGTATTTGGCATTCCGAGCTTTGTAGCGTACAATAAAGGTGAAGAAACAGGTCGCTATGTAAACAAAGATCGTAAAACACAAGAACAAATCGAAGAGTTCATTGAAGGTTTAAAATAAGGCAATTTGCCAATTGAATTGTAAAACAACCTCTACCTTCGCGGGGGAGGTTATTTTTTTGGAAGGGAGGAAAAAGAGATGAAGATGACAAGTAAAAAGATGAAAGACGAGTTAATGAAGAGATTATCTCGCCCGGAATGGGACTTTCAGTATGATAGTGAGAAAGAAGTTCTACGTATAGAACAGAAAGACTCAAAAAAAGGTATTAACGTATCGCTTCCAGGAGTTGTAGCAAAATGGGAAGTGAATAAAGAAAAGGCGATTGAAGAGGTTGCCTACTACGTACAAGAAGCGTTAATTGCGATGCATAAGGAAGAAAATAGCGCGGCGAAAATTTTACCTGTTATTCGCTCTACTTCTTTCCCGAAACAAGCAGAAGAAGGAAATCCGTTTATTATGACGGATCATACGGCGGAAACACGTATTTACTATGCGCTAGATTCGAATAAAACATATCGTCTCATTGACGAGCGTTTATTACAAAAATTAGGGCTTACAGAGCAACAAGTACGTGAAATGGCATTATTCAACGCTCGCTCATTAGGTTATGAATTTAAACAAGACACAGTAGCAGGTAATACATTCTACTTTTTAAACACAAATGATGGGTATGATGCCACTCGTATTTTAAACGAATCGTTACTACAATCGATGCGTGAAAAGATTTCTGGTGACATGGTTGTTGCTGTTCCTCACCAAGATGTATTAATTATTGCTGATATCGTCAACGAAATCGGTTATGATATTATTGCACAAATGACAATGAAATTTTTTGCCGAAGGGCATGTTCCGATTACATCACTTTCATTCGTATATGAAGATGGGGACTTTGAACCAATCTTTATTTTAGCGAAGAATCGGAAGAAGACAGATGGAAAAGAGAAAGGATGAACGAAGTGAACGTTTTTTACAACCTTGAAGGAATTGGTGACACTTTAATTGTTGCCTTACAAGATATTACTTTAGAGAACCGTACTTTTGATCGCAAAGGAGATGTTGCACGCGTATATGACCGTGAAAGCAACGAAACAGCAGGATTCAACATCTTTAATGCATCTTCTTACTTAGAAGTAAAAGAAACAGGTAACCTTACGTTAACGAAAGAACTTGTAGAAAAAATCAACGAAATTTTAGCGAAGAACGGCTTTGAAGAAACAGTAGAAGCAGATCTTTCTCCGAAATTTGTTGTAGGCTATGTAGCTGAAAAAGAGAAACATCCAAATGCCGATAAGCTAAACATCTGTAAAGTAGAAATCGGTACAGAAACATTACAAATTGTATGTGGCGCACCAAACGTTGATGCAGGACAAAAAGTTGTCGTTGCAAAAATCGGCGCTGTAATGCCAAGCGGTATGTTAATCAAGCCAGCTGAGCTTCGCGGAGTTCCTTCTGCTGGAATGATTTGTTCAGCACGTGAATTAGAGCTTCCAGATGCTCCACAAGAAAAAGGTATTCTTGTATTAGAAGATAGCTTTGAAGTTGGACAAGAGTTTAAATTTTAATTGATATAAGAAAAGAGAGGGTGTCCTTTTGGACAACCTCTCTTTTCGTTTTTTGTCAGTAAGTCGATATCCTGTGTCGAACCGTTGATATATTGCGAGTTGTAATAGATATATTCAGGAAATCATTCATATTCATAAGGATGTCACCTTTTTTCTTAAAATCTATATTGTGTTTTATAAACAAAATAGTTAAAATTTAGAAAAATAGAAGGGGATAGACGTATGAAACAACAACCAAAAATCGCAGAACTTCTGAAACGAATTGAAACTTCAAAACAGCAAGATATCGAGTTAGGTACTTATGAGATATATTTGTTTATTCAAAATGAATTAGAAAAAGGACAAATTGGTTATCGATATGATAAACATCAAAATTCATTAATAAGTGAAGAACACGGAAAATGGAAAGATGAATGGATTGTTATTGGGTATGAAACAGATATGGGAGACCCAGTTTTCGTGAATATCGATGATGATGCGTATCCAGTGTATACGGCAGAGCGTGGTACAGAATTGTGGCAACCCGTTCATATTGGAAATATAGATGAGATTATAAAACAATTATAAAAAACTTTGAGACCGGTGCAAAGTGTAACGGATAGTGTAGATGAATATCGGAAGAGTAAAGCTTAAACGCAGTCTTACATGTAAGGCTGCGTTTTTCTATATGAAAACACTCGTAAATTAGAATATTATGGATAAATATGACATGCTTAATTTTACCTGCACTTTTTGCCGAATGCTGATACAATAAAGGATGTTACTATTTAGTAGAAAGAGTGGTAAGCATGTTAGATTGGATGAAAAAGCTGTTTAACAAAGAGGAAGAACAAACAGCGATGAATAAAGAAGTACCAAAGCAAGTTGAAAGTCAGCCGAAAATTCCTCGTGTAAACCACTACACCGAAGCAAGAGAAGCACAAATGGCAAGTAGGAATGCAGGTAAATGCCGTTTTCCATTAGTACCGGATAATGGGTTCGATGAAGAGGATGTTATAGAAACAGGGCGTTTTGAAGAACAACCTGTTCAAGCTGTAACATATAAAGAGTCGCCTATTCAAAGAGGAATCAAAGTGGAAAGAAGCAGACGACAGTATGTGGAGAAGGTAGTTTCTACATATGAAGAGCCGGAAATGCAATATGAACCGGAGCGAGAACCTGTCGTAAAGAAAGCATCTACACCAGCGCAAGAAAGTAACCGTAGACCATTTCGTCCAACAGAAATGATTTCGCCAATTTACGGATATAATCGTCCTTCAGTAGAGAAAAAGGAAGAAAAGCAGGAGGAAGTAAAGGAAAGAGAAGACCTTGAAATATCTGTAGAGGGCAAATCAGTCGTTGATGCATGGTTAGAGAAAAAAGGATATACATTATCTGATTTCTCAGAAGGACAAGCACCGACTTCTTCTAGTCATAGAGCTGCTAACGAGCAAGGAGAGCAACAATATGAAGAGAGTAAAAAGGAAGAAAAGTCAGTTGTTGATCAATGGCTAGAGAAAAACGGTTATGAAATCGAACGCCAAGAGCCTATAGTGGAAGAAAAAGAAGTGGTTCAAGAAATGAGTGCACCGCAGGAAGTTCCAGCGGCTGAATTACTTCATGAAACAATTGCTGAGCGCATGGAAGGTGCGAAGCAAGAAAGTGATGTAGTGGACAAAAACATTCTACAAGAGGAATTAGTAGATTCTAAAGTAGAGCACGAGGATACAATATTATCAGAAGAAATTAAACGTAGTACAGAAATAGAACAACCTACTATTGAAGTAGAAAAACAAGCACCAGAAGAATCAGTGATTGTCAAAGCAGAAGAAAAGCTTGAAGAAACAATCATTGTGGAAATACCAGAAGAATTTGAAGAGGTAGACGTAATTACAGAAACAGAAGAATCAGAAGAAGTGGAAGTAATTACAGAAACAGAAGAATCAGAAGAAGTGGAAGTAATTGCGGAAGCAGAAGAGTCAGAAGAAGTGGAAGTAATTGCAGAAGCAGAAGAGTCAGAAGAAGTGGAAGTAATTGCGGAAACAGAAGCGCCAGAAGAAGTGGAAGTAATTGCAGAAGCAGAAGAGTCAGAAGAAGTGGAAGTAATTGCAGAAGCAGAAGAAGTCGAAGAAGTAGAAGTAATTGCGGAAGCAGAAGAAGTAGAAGTAATTGCAGAAACAGAAGAGTCAGAAGAAGTGGAAGTAATTGCGGAAACAAAAGCACCAGAAGAAGCCGAGCCTGTAGCACTTGAGGAAATGCAACAAGAAATGGTGTTAAATAAAGCAATTGAACAAAAGAATGAATTCATACATGTTGCTGAGGCTGATGAACAAACGAAAAAAGATGTTCAAAGCTTTGCGGATGTTTTAATTGCAGAAGAACAACGAGTTGTAGAGGAAGCACCGGTCGTAGAAGAACAATCAGTTGTAGAAGAAGCACCGATTGCAGAAGAACAACCAGTTGCAGAAGAAACATCGGTCGTAGAAGAACAACCAGCTGCAGAAGAAGCACCGATTGCAGAAGAACAACCAGCTGCAGAAGAAGCACCGGTCGTAGAAGAACAGCCAGTTGCAGAAGAAGCACCGGTCGTAGAAGAACAACCAGTTGCAGAAGAAACATCGGTCGTAGAAGAACAACCAGCTGCAGAAGAAACACCGATTGTAGAAGAACAACCAGCTGCAGAAGAAGCACCGGTCGTAGAAGAACAGCCAGTTGCAGAAGAAGCACCAGTCGTAGAAGAACAAACAGTTGTACAAAAAGAAGAACCAAAACGTGAGAAAAAGCGTCACGTACCATTTAATGTTGTTATGTTGAAACAAGACAGAACGCGATTAATGGAAAGACATGCGGCTAGAACAAATGCAATGCAACCTTCTATGAGTGAACGAGTAGAGAATAAGTCTGTACATCAAGTAGAAGAACAACCACAAGTGGAAGAAAAACAAATGCAACAAGTAGTAGTGAAACCACAAGTGGAAGAGAAACAAATGCAGCAAGTAGTGGAGCCACAATTGGAAGAAAAGCCAATGCAACAAATAGTAGTGGAACCACAAGTGGAAGAGAAACAAATGCAGCAAGTAGTGGAGCCACAAGTGGAAGAAAAACCAGTGCAGCAAGTAGTGGAACCACAAGTGGAAGAAAAGCCAATGCAGCAAGTAGTGGTAGAACCACAAGTGGAAGAAAAACCAGTGCAGCAAGTAGTGGTAGAACCGCAAGTGGAAGAAAAGCCAATGCAGCAAGTAGTGGTAGAACCGCAAGTGGAAGAAAAACCAGTGCAGCAAGTAGTAGAGCCACAAGTGGAAGAAGTGCAGCCAGTACAACAAGTAGTGGCAGAGCAAGTACAAAAGCCAATTTCAAGTACGGAAGTAGAAGAGAAAGCATATGTTGTAAATCAAAGAGAGAATGATGTGCGAAATGTATTGCAAACGCCACCGACGTATACGATTCCATCATTAACATTACTATCGATTCCGCAGCAAGCAGCGTTAGATAATACGGAATGGTTGGAAGAACAGAAAGAATTATTAGATACAACGTTTAATAATTTCCACGTTGGCGCACATGTTATTAATGTATCGCAAGGTCCAGCAGTAACTCGTTTTGAAGTACAACCAGATCCAGGTGTAAAAGTAAATAAAATTACAAACTTAAGTGATGATATTAAGCTAAGTTTAGCGGCGAAAGATATTCGTATTGAAGCGCCGATTCCAGGGAAGAGTGCGATTGGAATCGAAGTTCCCAATAAAGAAAGTAAGCCAGTATTTCTTCGTGAAATTTTAAGAAGTCCTGTGTTTACAAAGAGTGAATCACCGCTTACGGTTGCGCTTGGACTTGATATTTCAGGTGATCCAATTGTAACGGATATTCGAAAAATGCCACACGGACTTATTGCGGGTGCAACAGGTTCAGGTAAAAGTGTGTGTATTAACGCCATTTTAACAAGTATTTTATATAAAGCGAAACCACATGAAGTGAAGTTAATGTTAATCGATCCGAAGATGGTTGAGCTTGCACCATACAATTCTGTTCCACATCTTGTAGCACCTGTTATTACGGATGTAAAAGCAGCGACAGCTGCATTAAAATGGGCAGTTGAAGAAATGGAGCGCCGTTATGAATTATTTGCGCACGCAGGAGCTCGTGATTTAACTCGTTACAATACGATTGTAAGTGAGCGAGAAATTCCGGGAGAGACATTACCTTATATCGTTATTGTCATTGACGAGCTAGCCGATTTAATGATGGTAGCACCTGGTGATGTTGAGGAAGCGATTTGTCGTATTGCGCAAAAAGCACGTGCTTGTGGTATTCATTTATTAGTAGCGACGCAGCGTCCATCTGTAGATGTTATTACAGGTTTAATTAAGTCAAACATTCCAACGCGTATTGCGTTTACTGTATCATCTCAAGTTGATTCGCGTACGATTATTGATATTGGGGGCGCGGAGAAATTACTTGGCCGTGGTGATATGTTATTCTTAGGGAACGGTACGTCTAAGCCAGTTCGTGTACAAGGTGTATATGTATCGGATGATGAGATTGAAAAGACAGTTGATCATGTGAAAAAGCAAATGAAGCCGAATTACTTATTTAAGCAAGAGGATTTATTAGCGAAAACAGAACAGGCTGAGTCGGAAGATGAATTGTTCTTTGAAGCATGTCAATTTGTTGTAGAACAAGGGGGAGCGTCCACATCTTCTGTACAGCGAAAATTCCGCATCGGTTATAATCGCGCGGCACGTCTCATTGAAGAGATGGAATCGCAAGGGATTATTTCTGAAGCAAGAGGAACGAAGCCAAGAGATGTCCTTATTTCTGAGGATGAATTTGCTGCTATGCAGGAAACAAATGTATAGTAAACGGTTTTGCTGTATACTAAGAGAAAATGTTGGATAGTAAAGTAGGGAGTAAAGCGACATGAAAGAAATTGAATTAAAATTAAAAGGTGAAATAAATAGACTAACAAATAAAACATTTAAATTTGACGAACGTGTTGGAGAAGGTTGGTTCTCTGCCGTTTACTTTTTAAAGACTAGAGAAATCATTCAAGAATTTCGCCCGAAAAGTGTTGTAACGATGCAATTTTTCCAAAAGGAAAATGCAGTTCTTTGCGGAACAGATGAAGTCATTGCATTGCTACAAACATTCGCTAAAAATCCTGAGGAACTTGAGATTAACTCTTTAAAAGATGGCGATAAAATTAGTCCATTTGAAACAGTGTTAACAATTCATGGTCCTTATGAAAATTTCGGATTTTTAGAAGGTGTTATTGATGGGATTTTAGCTCGTCGTACATCGGTTGCGACAAACGTATATAACGTTGTCCAAGCTGCACGTAGCGTAGATAAAGAAAAACCAGTTATTTTCATGGGAGACCGTGATGATCATTATACACAACAAGCTGGTGACGGTTATGCAGCATACATCGGTGGTATGAGCGCACAAGCGACGCATGCGATGAATGAATGGTGGGGCAAAAGTGGTATGGGGACGATGCCTCACGCATTAATTCAAATGTTTAATGGTGATGTTGTGGAAGCGGCAAAAGCATATCATAAGAAATTCCCAGAAGATGAATTAGTTGTATTAATTGATTACAACAATGATGTCATTACAGATGCACTTCGCGTAGCACGTGAATTTGGATCAACATTAAAAGGTGTACGTGTAGATACGTCTCGCACGATGATTGATCAATACTTCATTCGCCACCCAGAAGTACTTGGAACATTTGATCCACGTGGTGTAAACCCATCGCTTGTATTCGCACTTCGTAAAGCACTTGATGAAGAAGGATTCCAGCATGTAGACATCGTTGTAACTGGTGGATTTGATGAGAAACGTATTCGTGAATTTGAAGCTCAAAACGTACCTGTTGATATATACGGAGTAGGAAGTAGCTTATTAAAAATGAATATTGGCTTTACTGGTGATAACGTAGAATTAAATGGAAAACCGGAAGCGAAAGCTGGTCGTAAATATCGTCCAAACCCACGTCTAGAACGTGTTCAATTAGAAAAAAGAGAAGATATGTAAGAGAGAGAAAAACTGATAGGTGATTGACCCTATCAGTTTTTCTGTTATCATAGTATAGCGGCTTCTTTTTTGCTATAATGGATTTGTTATGGACATAAAAAAGAAGTACGTACGAGTTTATCCTGATAAGTGAAGGGAAGAATAACTTCACTACATCAAAAATGTATGATGATTACCAAAATAAGAAAAGATTCATATACTGTCTTATAGATAGGCCGTTGTATTAGTTCGAAATGTTGGAGGTTCTTTAAGATGACAGTTTACCATTTTGTAGGAATTAAAGGAACAGGAATGAGTTCATTAGCGCAAATTCTTCATGACATGAAGCATACTGTTCAAGGGTCTGATTATGAAAAGCGTTTCTTTACACAAACAGCGTTGGAAAAGCGTAGTATCTCGATTCTTCCTTTTGATAAAAGTAATGTAAAAGAAGGACAAGTGATTATTGCAGGAAATGCATTCCCTGATACGCATGAAGAAATCGTAGCAGCAAAAGAATTAAACATCCCAGTACATCGTTACCATCACTTCTTAGGTGACCTTATGAACCAATACACAAGTGTTGCTGTAACTGGTGCACATGGAAAAACATCAACAACTGGTTTGTTAGCCCATGTAATGCAAGGTGCACACCCTACATCTTACCTTATTGGAGATGGAACAGGGCATGGGGTAGAAAATAGTAAGTATTTTGTATTTGAAGCTTGTGAGTATCGTCGTCATTTCTTGTCTTACAATCCAGACTATGCGATTATGACAAACATTGATTTTGATCATCCAGATTATTTCACAGATATCAATGATGTATTCAGTGCATTCCAAGAGATGGCATTGCAAGTGAAAAAAGGCATTATTGCATGTGGAGATGATGAAGAACTTCAAAAAATTCAAGCGAAAGTACCTGTTATTTTCTATGGATTTGGAGAAGATAATGATTTCCAAGCACGTAACATTCAAAAGAGAACAGATGGTACTATTTTCGATGTATTCGTTCGTAATACGTACTATGACACGTTCAAAATTACAGGATACGGCAACCACAGCGTATTAAATGCATTAGCAGTAATCGCGCTTTGCCATTATGAAAACGTTGATGTAGAAGCAGTTAAGCATCAGTTAACAACTTTTGAAGGCGTAAAACGTCGCTTTAATGAAAAGCCAATGGGAGAGCAAGTTATTATTGATGACTACGCACACCATCCGACAGAAATTAATGCAACGATTGAAGCCGCTCGTCAAAAACATCCAGAGCGTGAAATTGTCGCTGTATTCCAGCCACACACATTCTCACGTACAGAAAAGTTCTTAGATGAGTTCGCTGAAAGCCTAAGCAAAGCTGACCAAGTATACTTATGTGATATTTTCGGATCAGCGCGCGAGAACAAAGGTGAATTAACAATCGAAGATCTGCAAAAGCGTATTGACGGTGCAGAATTAATTACAGATACAACAACGGATGTATTAAAGAAACATAAAAACGGCGTTCTCATTTTCATGGGCGCAGGAGACATCCAAAAATTCGAAGCAGCTTACGTAAAAGAAGTTCAAATTGCAGAGAAGTAATAGAGAAGACGCATAGCTTAGCTGTGCGTCTTTTTTGTTGTGTTCGATATATTTAAAAACCATGGATAGGTTGGTATTGTTTATTCTTTTTGTAGAGTTGTTTTAACAAAACGATATAAATTGAACTAAAAAGTACATATCCAATTAAATAATAGAATGAAAACATATCGAATTGTTTTGTTATGATGATGCGAATTGCGAAAAATGAAAATGGAAGAGCGATTAAAAGCCTTGAGCTAATGGAAATTATTGTTTTAAAGTATTTTAATAAGTCTGTATTCCAATGGTTTTCTCTACAGATGAACCAAATGTTACTTGCTATAAAAGCTAGTACAAATGGCAAATTAGCTGAAATATTGATGAAGCCTAGTACAATAGGTACTGATAGAGCACCAAGTGGACCGATAGATAGGCCAGAATAATATTTTATAAATGTATTTGTAGATTGCTGTACATCTTGAATAACGTCTATATATTCTGCTGCAATTTCCTTTGCTAGTTCTTTTGAAGGAAGAAATTCTGCAATCACTTGTGAAGGGATGCTTGCTGATGGTATCCCTTCACTTTCTTTACTTAATGCATTTTCGTATAAATCAGATTTAATTTCTAGCACATGTTGTTCGCGTGCTGATGTAGGTAAGTTCATTAAACCTTTCTGAAAATCGTGTAAGAAAGAAATAATGAGTTCATTTGCAAAGAATTGTTCCTTGTTCATTTTTTATCCTCTCCTTTAGCTAGTAACATTAGAGCTTGATACACGGCATCATAATCATGTAAGCGACTATGTAAAATTTCTCTCCCTTCGTCTGTAATGCGATAGTATTTTCTTTTTGGGCCATCACCGGACTCTTCCCAATAGGAAACAGCCCAATTGTTTTTCGTGATTCGATTTAATATAGGATAAATCGAGCCGTTCGGGATATGAAATACAGGGATTTCTTGTAATGCACTTGTAATTTCGTATCCGTACATAGGTTGTTTACTTATTAAGGATAAAATAGCGAGATCAAAAACACCTTTACGTAATTGAATTATAAAATTATCATTTTTTTCCATACTTTAACTATATATGATTCATATCTAGATATCAATCATATATAGTTATTTTTTATTTAAATGAAAATAAATTATTTAACGTTTTTTACCTATAGATGTTAGAATAATAAGAAAACTAAAAAGGGGCCGAAAAACATGTTCACACTCCGAGTAGACGACGAAATTGAATTACAGTTATTAGAGAAGCATCATAAAGAGGAACTATATCAATTAATAAATCAAAACCGTAATCATTTAAGAAGATGGCTTCCTTGGGTAGATGGGACGAAATCTGCTGATGCTTATAATGAGATTTGTCCGATGTGGTTAAAGAAGTTTGCAGAGGGAGACGGTTTTGAAAGTGGCATACGTTATAAAGGAAAGCTCGTTGGGATGGTAGGTATTCATCCAGTGAGCTGGGGGAAGAAAGCGGCAAGTCTCGGTTACTATCTGGCAGAAGATGCTGGCGGGAAAGGTATTATGACGCGTAGCGTGAAGGCTGTACTTCACTATGCATTTGAGAATTTAAAATTAAATAAAATGGAAATTAGATGCGGTGTTGAAAATGTGAAAAGTCGTGCTATTCCAGAACGTTTAGGGTTTAAGTTAGATGGTGTTTTAAGAGATGAAGAATGGCTATACGATCACTTCCACGATATCGCTGTATATAGTTTATTAGCTTCAGAATGGAAAGAGATTCAAGATAAGTAAGGTGGTTTAAGGAGGTCATTTAGAAATGGCCTTTTTTTATGAATTAAAATGGAATTAATGGTATAATTTAGGGTGGGGGTGTATGTATGAATTTTCCGATTCAAAGAAGTAAATCAGTAATATTTTTCGTTTGTCTCACGTTAGCTTTTATGTTTGTATATCCACTCGTCATGATTATCGCTAATAAAGAGCAGTGGATGACAGCGTTAATTGGGATGGGTTTATGCTTCCTTGTTAATGTACCACTCGTTTGGGAAGTGTTTATTAAAAAGCATAAAGTAGAAAATGGTGTATTAAAGTACGGTGTTTTAAATGACGATATCGTATTGAAAGAGATAAGAATCATTCGTCAAGTTGGGAAATCTCTTGAAATTACGACGAATGCATATAAAGTACATATGATTGCGATGCCGCAACATATGAAGCAGTTTTTATCACTTGTAGAAAAAGAGAATCCACATGTGAAAATAGAAATGGTGGGTAAGAAATGAAATATGTAAAACCTTTATTTTGTTTGGAAATTTTGTTTGTAATTGTTGGCTGCACTAGAGTATATACGAAATGGAATCTGCCTTTATATGTTCCGATAGTAATTGGTACTATTGCAGTGGCACTTTTGCATTATTTTCACTTTCAGCAAACAAAAAGCGAGAAAAGTAGGCCTATGTAGTTAGGAGGATTAGAAATGAAAAAAGTCCTTATGTTATTTGTATTTCTGCTAACCGCATCCTTTCTTTTACTAGGATGTAGTACGAAGAAGGAAAAGACGAATCTAAACTTAGAAAAGGCACAAAAAGTTGAAATTGAATCACTTACTGATTCAAGTGAAAAGAAAGTAATTACCGATAAGAAAGAAATTGAAAAGCTGTTTGAAGTCATGAAAATGGATAAGTGGGAAATGCAGTCGGCTCCTTTAGATACTCCGCAAGGGAAAACATTTAAAATGTATCAAGAAGATACACCAAAATTATCAGAGTCGAGTAAAGATAAAAAAGAGTTACATGAAATCGGTACAATGACAGTATATCAAGATGTCCCTTATGTTGAAGTTGAAATGAAAAATAAGAAGATGAGTTTTAAAGTGCCAGAAGATGTGGCGAAAGACTTATTAAAGTATTAAAAAAACGCTCGGAAAAATCCCGAGCGTTTTTATTATTATTTTAAGTTCTCTGGATTTAAAGCTTCTAATTCAGGTACAACGAAGCGTCCGTCTTTACGGATTAGTACGTCGTCGAAGTAAATTTCGCCGCCGCCATATTCAGGGCGTTGGATACATACTAAATCCCAGTGAATGTTCGAGTTATTGCCGTTCCATGCATCGTCGTAAGCTTGTCCAGGAGTGAAGTGGAAGCTGCCATCGATTTTTTCATCGAATAGGATGTCTCCCATTGGATGTAAGATGTATGGGTTTACGCCGATTGCGAACTCACCAACGTAGCGTGCGCCTTCGTCTGTATCGAAGATTTTGTTAATGCGCTCTGTATCGTTTGCAGTTGCTTCAACGATTTGGCCGTTCTCGAACTTAAGTTGTACATTTTCAAATGTATAACCGTTGTAAGGAGATGGCGTGTTGTAAGAAACTGTACCGTTAACAGAATCACGAACTGGTGCAGAGTATACTTCACCGTCTGGAATGTTTAAATGACCTGAGCATTTAATTGCTGGAATGTCTTTAATAGAGAATGTTAAGTCAGTTCCAGGTCCAGTTAGGCGCACTTTATCTGTTTTATTCATTAATGTAACAAGGCTATCCATCGCCTTATCCATTTTACCGTAGTCTAAGTTACAGACTTCGAAGTAGAAGTCTTCGAAAGCTTCTGTGCTCATTTTCGCAAGCTGTGCCATAGAGGCATTTGGGTAGCGAAGAACAACCCAGCGTGTTTTTGGAACGCGGATGTCTCTATGAACTTTCTTACCAACTGTTTGACCGTGAATTTGCATTCTTTCACTTGGCACGTCAGCTTGTTCGTTAATGTTATCGCCAGAGCGAAGACCGATATAAGCGTCCATATCTTTCATTACGCTTGCTTCATAGGCTGCGATTTGTTCAAAATGTTCTTCAGTAGCACCCATTAATAAAGAGCGATCTACTTGATGATCTTTTAAAGAAACGAATGGGAAACCACCAGCTGCATATGCTTCTTTAACAAGTGCAGTTACAAGTTCTTTTTGTAAGCCAAAGTTTTCAATTAATACTTTTTCGCCTTTTTGTAAGCGAATAGAGTAGTTAATTAAATTGTATGCTAACTTTTCAATGCGTGGATCTTTCATATGTAAAGCCTCCCTACTAATTATGTATCCTCTCCTATTGTAACCTACTTAGTGGAATTTGTTGAATGATTTATGTTAAAGTTAACGAATAAGTATGAAAATTCTAATGAAAAGATAGGGATTAGAACGAAACGGAAAATGATTGTATAATAGGGGAAAGTATGAAAAAGATAAAGGAAGTGATGAAATGCAAGTTCTTTTATATGTAAGTGCAGCTATTATCGCGGTTGCTTTCGCTGTATTAGTAGTGTATGTATGTAGAACGTTGTTATCGGTTCAGAAGACGTTAGAAAACGTTGCAAGCACGTTAGAAGGTTTAGAAAAGCAAATGCAAGGGATTAGCGTAGAGACGGAGCAATTATTACATAAAACAAATGCGTTAGCTGATGACATTCAACAGAAGTCACAATCATTAAATAAAGTAGTATCGGGTGTAGATGGAATTGGAACGACAATCCATTCTTTAAATACGAAACTTCGTAATGTATCAGAGTCTGTTACGGACGAAATTGAAAATAATGCAGATAAAGTAGCGCAAGTTGTACAGTGGAGTAGCGCAGCAATTGAAGTATACAATCATTATCGTGCGACAAGACAAGAGAAAAAGGTTGAAAAAGAAGAGCGTAAATTAGAAAGACTTGAGAAAAAAGCTGAAAAGAAAGAGAAGCGCTCTAGACTTCGTATGAGAGGTGAATCGTAATGAATATGACAAAACTTGAAACAATTGAAGAGTTTGAAGTACTAGTAGAAAAAAACGAGCCTTATGTTCTTTTTAAACATAGTACGACATGTCCTATTAGTCATGGTGCTTATACAGAATTTCAAGCTTATTGTAGTGAAGAAAGAGCGGTACCAGCGTACTACTTATACGTACAAGATGCAAGAGATGTTTCGAATCGTGTTGCAGAACAGTACAGCATGAAACATGAATCTCCGCAAGTGTTATACATAAAAGATGGGATGGTAGTATGGAATACGTCTCATTGGAACATTAAAAAAGATGTTTTAGAAGAGAATATTAAGTAAAAAGAAGCAAGCGAAAGGTGCTTGCTTCTTTTTTTTGTTTTTGTTGAAATATATTTAATGGTAAACTGTTAATAGTTCAAACTAAATAACTAGATTGTTGAAAGTAGGTTTTAAGTAATGAAGAAAATGGCATTATCCTTCGCAGTCGTAAGTTTATTACTAGGAGCTTGTAGTAATGATACGATTAGTAAGAAGGATGAAGTTATACAGAAAGATACGAAAGAAAAAAGCATGATTCCGAGAACTGCTGTTTCTAAAGATTATTATAGAACTGTAATTCCTTTAAAAGAACAAAAGGTTATCAATACAGCTAATGTAAAAACAAATTCTAAATTAGATTTAGCAGAGTATGAAAATGGTTTAATGAATATTGCAAAAGAGCAATTTGATACAGAAAACCATGTGCTTCAATTAAATCAGTATATTCCTGAGAAGTTAGTTGATGAACTAGTCGCAAAAGTAGAAGCACCTGTTTTGACAAATATTATAGAACAAGACTATTTCGGGAAACAGAATTCAAATGAATTAAGTTTATCTGGCGTTGTAATTGGGTTAGCTATGTCTTCAAGTGTATCCAATGAAGAGGCAATGTCTAAGGGGACTGAAGTTGCTAAGCAACTTATTGAAGCTATTCATAAAAATGACAAGTATAATAAATCCCCAATTACGTTTGCTATCTTTAAGCAAGAAAGTACAAGTTCTTTAAAAAATGGCACGTATATTGCTAGTGCTACCGTTCAAAAGAATGATACGAACCTTGGAAATTGGAATGCAATTGAAGAAAAAGCGTATTCATATCCTTCCGATGAATTTACACAAGCACATGGAGAAGATAATGAAAAAATAAATAAATTTGCTGAGGCAATGAAAGGTTTTTCTCCTGGAGACTTTATCCCAGTAAATGCTAAAGTTTCTTATAAGAAAAATCAAATGGATACATTAAATATGGATATTGTTATTAAATATAACGGTAAAACAGAATTAATGGCTCTTACTCAACTCGCCGCTCAAAGTATGTTAGACCAATTACCGAAAGATGCAAAAGTACAATTGCAGATAAAGTCCGAGAATAAAATTGAGGCAATTGTTATAAAAGAGAAAAACAGCGATAAACCGTTTGTTTCCTTCTTATAAAAAAAGACAGTGTTTAAACTGTCTTTTTTATTGTAAATAAAAGTGTGTCATGACGGGTGAGCCAAATCAAATTCAGAAAAGTAAGAGGTGAATAATATGAACTTAAAAGATTTAAAACATAAACATATTAAGTATGATTGGAAAACTATTTTTGTAGGCGTCCAAGAAAATTATTTTAGCAAAGACGTTATTTCTGATTATGCAGTAGAGTTAATGGGAATTGGTGATGAAAGCGAGTTTGTTAATGAACTTACATGGGGAGTCTCTAATGAAGATTTAGGTAAGATAATGTTAGAAATAAAAACTAATTATTTTCCTCAATTAGATGAAGAAAACAAAATGTTAGTGGAGGAGAAAAGAAAACTAAGATTTGTTTATTTATCTGAAATAAAAGAAAGGTGTAAAGAAGATAATGAGTTATTAAATAAAATTACAGAGTTTTATGGAAATCATCACTATCCAGAAGATATGGTGAGATTTGTTAATTATATGCCTCAAGAAGTTCCAACTACGAAAGAAGATATATTGAATAGGTTTGGGGAATTTTTGAAATTAGAGGAAATGCGTTATAGTTAGTGTCTGAAAATGGAAAAATAAAATGTATTGAAATTAATGGTGATGGAAATCAGTATTTTATTATGGGACCATGCGCAGTGGAAAGTTATAAACAAATATATTAAGTTGCTGAAGTAATGAAAGAACGCCGCGTAATACGCTCCATATTTCCCACTGTACTGATTTTAAAGAAAGAAGCCTATTTATACCCCTTGCATCGACAATTGTGAAGTACTCCCAGATCCAGCGCATCAAATGCCTATCATTGTCGATTTTTGTTGGTAAGTCGATATATTTCGAGTTGCGGTTGATATATTCGAAAAATGGCTGATATAAATTTCATTTACTATTGTGCTGCTTGAAATAAGGTTTCTACTTATGAAACATCTATATTTTTACAAAAAATGCCCTTTTTTTCATAAAAAATACGAAAATACGAGAAAAGAAGCGAATTTTTTCGAAACTTTTGCGGGAAAATATTGTATGAGCCTGCGTTTTTATCGTATCATTAGTAAAAGGAAGAACTCGGGACGATTGGTGGCATCTGCAAATAGAGTTGATGTCTTTTTTTCATTCAAGTAACCGATACATAACAATAGATAACAAAAATAGAAGGAGTGTGCGATGAGATGAACGTAACAATATATGATGTAGCGCGCGAAGCGAACGTTTCAATGGCTACCGTATCACGCGTTGTGAACGGTAATCCAAATGTAAAGCCTACAACAAGAAAGAAAGTATTAGAAGCAATTGATCGTTTAGGATACCGCCCAAATGCGGTAGCACGTGGACTAGCAAGTAAAAAGACAACTACAGTAGGTGTTATTATTCCTGATATCTCAAATACGTTTTATGCAGAACTTGCTCGTGGAATTGAAGATATCGCAACAATGTACAAATATAACATTATTTTAAGTAACTCTGACCAAAACAAAGAGAAAGAGTTCCATTTATTAAATACGATGCTTGGAAAACAAGTGGACGGAATTGTTTTCATGGGTGAAGATATTACAGATATTCACGCTGAAGAATTTAAAAAGTCTCCAGTACCAATCGTATTAGCAGCGTCATTTGATGAGCAAAATGAAACGCCATCAGTAAACATTGATTATACACAAGCAGCTTACGACGCAATGAAGCACTTTATTGAACAAGGACATAAGCGTATCGGTTTCGTCTCTGGTCCTTTCATTGATAAAGCGGGGAGTGCGAAGAAGTTACAAGGTTATAGAAAAGCTCTAGAAGAAGCAGGTATTTCATATGATGAAAATCTTGTAATCGATGGAGATTACACATATGACTCAGGTATCGAAGCATTCGAAAAGCTTTGGAGCCTTGATGAAAAGCCAACAGCGATCTTCGTATCTTCTGACGAAATGGCACTAGGTGTAATCCACGCAGCACAAGACACTGGATTAAATGTACCAACTGATGTAGAAGTACTTGGTTTCGATAATACACGCCTTGCATTAATGGTTCGTCCACAACTTTCAACAGTTGTACAACCGATGTATGATATCGGTGCAGTAGCAATGCGTCTATTAACAAAGTATATGAACAAAGAAAAAGTGGAAGATCACACTGTTATCTTACCTCACCGTATCCAATTTAGAGATTCAACGAAGTAAGTATAAAAAAGCTCACAGCGATTGCTGTGAGCTTTTATTCATATTCAGGATAGTATGCTTTTACTACGGTATTCACCGTTTCATTTTTCTTAACGTGTAAAAATCTTGCGTATAATTCTTTTCCAGTTTCAAATGGTGTCTCGTCTAATTCAAACACATGCAATAGTTTTCGAAACGTCCACGTTACTTGCTCACCGTACATATTATCGTACGTATGCTCAGACTGTATAGCGATTTGTTCACCTAGTGCATGAGCTTCTTCCAAACTGCTTGCTTTAACAAGAATAATACTTTCTTCAAAAAGTGTATCGCAATCCTTTTCATAATCCTCATCCATTTTCGTAGGATTAGGCTCACCAGAATGAACAGATTCAAACAATAATTTTACAGCGTACATATTATGCTGCATGTTTCACTTTATAAATAATACTTGCAACAAGCGAAGCAGGTATTGTAAATACGTTACTTTGATAATGGTAATGTATTTGAGATTCTTCATAAGACATGTTGTCATATAGTTCGTTTTGTGACATATTCATTTTCTTCTGTTTTTCTTTGAGTATTTTAATGTAGTTATACTGTATTGGGACGAGAATGATGAAATAGGCTAATACGATTAGTGAAATCCAAATCATTATGAACACTCCCTTATAAAGAATATTTGTATATAATAATTATATCAATTAATAGAAAAAATAACCATTTTTTTAAAGGAGGGAGATTAATTCTTTTTCCAAAATGCAAAAAGTTCTTCAGGACTTCGTAAATTATGTGCAAGGCATGTTTGTGCAGTATGTTTAAAGTTTTGTATGAATTGTTCTAACCTAGAAGGATCATATTGTTTCACATTGCCAGCAATAATAGTTTCATCTTTGTCTAAGTTAAGTGATATTTTTAGCAAAGTTATATTTGTTTCTAGTTGTACAATTTCCATATAAAAAAACTTTTTGTCTAAGTCAATTGTAATATAATCAAATTTCTCTACTTGTTTAAAATATCCTACAATATCTTCTTCCAATTGAAATCCTCCCAAGTTCTATAGCTTATCTGGGAGACTTCTCTATATGACTGTATAATTCCTTGTTATATGTCACATAAGTGCAAATTTAACTATTATAGGGCAATGTCATGTATAATAGAAAGAAAAGGCTTGTGAGGGGGGAGAAGAGATGATCGTTCTTTGGATAATTACGCTTTGTATGACTGCTATTTTTGCATATATGACGTTAAAACAAAATGGTTTAAAGCGATTTGTTCCAGGAAGTATTCTTGCAGGAATTGCCCTTATCACGTATGTAATTTCTATTTTTATTGAAAGTGTATCGGTGGATATGAGCACAAGTTTAATGTTTATCGGTATTACACTATTTGCAAGTAGTATTATGGTACTTATGGTTGCTGGTATTATTTTATTTATTCATATGAATTCGGAAACGTTATAGCATATAGAAAAGGCATGTCCCTCTCGGGACATGCCTTTTTATCCGTTCAATTATGCTCTATCTTTAGAAGAGTTTTGTTGTTTTAATAAGTCGCGAATTTCGCTAAGAAGTTCTTCTTCTTTTGTTGGTTCTGGAATTTCTTCCTCTTTTTCTTCTTCTTTTTTAGATGTTAGTTTGTTGAACACTTTAACGAACATAAAGATAGCTGCTGCAATAATTAAGAAATCAAAAATAGTTTGGATGAAGTTACCGTACATAATAGATGACTTACCGAATGTAAGTTTTAAATCTGTAAAGTCAACGCCACCTAATACCATACCAAGTAATGGTGTAATAACATCTTTTACTAAAGAACTAACGATTTTACCGAATGCAGCACCGATTACAACCCCGACAGCTAAATCAACGACATTCCCTTTGAAAGCGAACTTTTTAAACTCGTTCCACATGTGTTAATCCCATCCTTTCCACGATTCATTATGAAATTTATAATTCCTATCAACATATTCTATAGAAATTTGCGTGAGAAATAAAGGGGAAATGGGAATGAAAGTAAATTCTGAAAAATGTATCCGTTTTAATTTTTACTTGTAGCGTCCAGTAGGGATTGCAGCAGTTGTTGCGTTTTTAATCCTTCTAATCCATCTACAACAGGCTTTGTATCTCCTTGTACACATGCAATAAAATGATGAACAGCATCTTCAAAACCGCGTTGTTTTAACGTCGTATCCCATGATGGGGAACCAATTTGAGAAACTGCATTTTCTTGCTCAACTTCAAATGTGTTCATGTTTTTTACGCGAATGATTTTTCCTGTTGTGACAAGTTCA
The DNA here is from genome assembly GCF_051918845.1 of Bacillus cereus group sp. MYBK101-2. NCBI lineage: Bacteria > Bacillati > Bacillota > Bacilli > Caryophanales > Bacillaceae > Bacillus > Bacillus cereus group sp. MYBK101-2. Next base: position 133,150 of record NZ_JBQAIE010000012.1, read on the forward strand.
ATTTGTTCTAAATTTGTACCGGCATGGCGGTGCATTGCGGTAGAAAGTAACATTCCATTTGCAGTTGTATATGTATGATGTCCGTAAAGAAGTTCATTCTTTTCATTGATTTGCATCATATTATGAACGACGTTAAGCTCATCGTTAGCTAACCAGCGAGCAGTATCTACAATATGTAAGTAATCATCTAACATCGTAAAGTCGTACGTATATGGCCCGACTTTATTTGTGCGGTGCTTTTCAATTCGAATCCATGAAATGTTATGAGCTTGCTCTTTTGCCGCAACATACATAGGAACGAAGCGGCGATTAAATCCAACCATTAACTTTCGGTTATACTTTTCGCTCAACTCAACTAGTTTCTCAGCTTGTTCCACTGTAGCAGCTAGCGGCTTATCAACATAAACATCGATTCCTTTTTTCAGAAGTTTAGAAACGATTTCATAATGCGATGCAGTTGAACTATGAACGAAGATTGCATCGCATTCCGAAGCTAACGTTTCAATAGAATGGAAGTCTTGAATGCGGTATTGCTGGCAAACTTGTTTTCTTTTCTCCGCGTTAGGTGTAAACGCCCCTACAAAATTCCAATCTGTTTCTTTTGTAAGTGTTGGAAGATAAGCTTTTTGTGCGATACTTCCAAGTCCAATCATCCCAATTTTAGGTTTGTTCATATGTATTCCCACCCTATTCATATTGATATAACGGGTTAAATGTAGCATAGAGCGGGGGAGGAAGGCAAAAATTAGCGTTTTACTTATATCCTTTTAGCAAAATCTTTTCTATCTCTTTAAAGTTATGAGCATGTTGCAATGGAGGGAACATGATTACGGTTGTCCATATTTGTAACTGTAAGTGAAAGGATATATAAGGTAATTTATGTTAAAATATAAAGAGGGATAAACCATCTCTGCTAATACGCACGATGGTTTGAAGGGGAGTGCAACATTTTGGGGGCTGAATTAAAGGATAATAAATCAAACAAGGTCTTAAGGATTGGAACTAATATTATAATTATTTTATTAATTATTGGTGCAATACAAATGTTTTATGATGACGATTATACGAATGATCATTTCGGCTGGTTATTTTTGGTGTTAGGTTGGATAGTTAGAAGCATTTTTAATATTACGATAGGTTTGAAAGAAGGAGATAAAAAGTCAGTGTTGCTTGATATAGGTTTGGTGCTCTTTTCCTTTTATCTTTTATTTTTATATAGTACAAAATATTTCGTCTGAAAAGAAAGCTCATAGTCTTATAGAGGCTGCGAGCTTTCTTTAATAATAAAGGTACTAGTGTAACGATTTATAAAATTTTTGAGTAGTAGAAATAAATTGAGCAGCTTCTTCTAAAAAAGGATAATGATTACTCTCCTCAAATGTCACAAAGGTAGAATTACGTATACCCTTATGCATCTCGATAGAATACTGAAGCGGGCACTGTACATCGTGTCTTCCGCATATAATAAGTGTCTTTGTTTGGATAGAAGGTAAATGTTCTCGTAAATCAAATGCTGGATATTCGTGAGAAAAAGCATTCATTCGGCTAGCAGACATTGTTTTTTTGATTGGTTTATCAAAATAAGAATTGTAGTTTTCGGGTTTATATAAAGATAATTTTGTTCGTTTGGTAGATAGTTCTTTTCGTTCCTCATTTGTAAGGTGAGGGCTTTTTAAATTTTCGATGAGCTGTTGCATATAATGAAACTGAGGATGTTCCGGATGATAAATACAAAATGGTGTTTCAGTATAATTACTTGCTGCGGCTCCAACGACGACTAGTGATTGTAAGGGATTTGGATATGTAATCGCATATAAAAGTCCAAGCATACCACCTGTTGAATGACCGGCGAAATGCCATGTTGGAAGTTGTAATGCTTCTCGTATAGCTTCTAAATCGTGAATTGTTTCAATCATACTTAATTCGTTTTCTACCTGGGCTTTTGCTGAGTTACCAGCGCCTCGTAAATTAATGAGCAATACACGATGCGTAGCAGTGAAAACATCCGCAAAGTAATCACCAGTTTCATTGAATTGTGAATAGTGATGTGTAATACAAAGCGGTTCGCCATTTCCCTTTGTAAAAAGTTCAAATGTGCCACGTTTCGTGTGGATCATTTGTTGTATCCACATAATATCACGACCTTTCCTCATAAAGTCCGTTAGTACATAAAAATATATCAACGATTATTAGAATATATCGGCGCAACTCGGAATATATCGATGATGTATAAAAGTATGTGTAAACATTTTTAGGCAAAAAATAAGGCAAAGTACCCCCTAGGTTTATCCAGAACCTAAAATGAAAGGAGACTTTGCCTCATG
>NZ_JBQAIE010000013.1:0-120391 GCF_051918845.1 Bacillus cereus group sp. MYBK101-2
GTTGTGGTGACTTAATTATATCAAAGATGGACGATTCTTTTTTATATTTTCTGTAAAGAAAGAGGTTGCCCAAAAGTAGCTATTCAGCTACTTTTGGGACAACCTCTTTTTTATAATTTTGTTTCAATTCCTTTTACAGAGCACTATTTTTTATCCATTCGGATTTACTCAATATATAATGGTTATAAATTTGATTTTCTATCGTCTGTTGACCCAAATAAGTAAATCTACATTTTTCAATAACTTTATTTGATGCTACATTGTTAATTAAAGCAATTGCGTTAAGGAGATCTACATTCGTTTTTTCAAACAAATAGTTAATCAGTCCTTTCGTTGCTTTCGTTGCATAACCATTGTTATGATATTCACTTGAAACTGCATACATAATTTCTCTGTTCGGTGCAGGGAGTTCATCTTTCATACCTGTGCAGCACCATCCAATAAATTCATTTGTGGTTTTCTTAAATATTCCTAGTTTTAATATGTGATTATCTATGTTAGTCGTAGTTCTCACTGCATGAAGAAACGCTTTATTTTCTGGTATTTCATAATTTGTAACCCAATTAACTCGTTGTTCTTTTGTTGATTTCCAGTCTGGCAAAAACTTTTCTATTTCCGGTTGATTGGATATGTTATAAATACTCTCTGCATCTGTAATCGTAAACTCTTGCAGGTAAATATCTCCACAATCTATTCTAAATAACTTAGGCAAACTCCCTTTTCCCATGTTAATCACCCTTACTTACATTAAAGCTCCTTAATCTGCTTCGTAAGTTCCATAAACCGTTCATCCAGTTCTTTATATTCTTTGTCTTTAGAAGTTAAAAAGCTTAATTTACCTAATACTTCTTGTCTCTCTGTTTCTAATGTTAAACGTAGCTCTTCAATTTCATCTCTTGTTTTCGTAGGTTCTTCAAGCTGCTTTTGTATTGTATTGTTTACAAACACAAGTTTTGTATTAGTTGTTTTCTCCAGGAAATATCGATCGTGAGAAACGATAACAAGCGTTCCATTATACTCAGCTAAAGTATTTTCAAGCTGTTCACGTGAAGGAAGATCAAGGTGATTCGTCGGTTCATCTAAAATAAGTACATCTTTTTCATCTAAAATATAAGCCATTAGCTTACATTTCACTCGTTCACCCATACTCATATATCGAATCGGCTCTTTCCATTGGGAAGATTCAAACCCTAAATGTTTCATTAAATTTTGGACTTTTCCTCTTTCTTCAAATGTCTCTTTATAAAATAAATCTTCTGGTGTTTTATCAAGTGGTAAATCAAATACTTCTTGTGTTAAATAACCGATGTTTACTGATGGTGAAATCCATACTTCTCCTTCAGCAGTTTCCGCTCCCATAATCATCTTTAGTAATGTTGTTTTCCCGCTACCGTTTGGGCCAACAATCGCAATCTTCTCACCGTGCTGAATTGTAAAATTAACGTTTTCAAATAATATCCGATTATTAAATTCTTTCCGTAATTGTTTTACTTCTAAAAAACGTTTCCCTACTTTTTTATTCGCTTGAATAGAAAATTCAACCGAATAATCTTCTTTCACACGTTCAACTTTCGTTTTCTCAAGCTCTTTTTCAAGACGTTTTCGTTTCGATTTTACTTGCGCATCCATTCGCTTCGCCTTTACACGATAAAACTCTTTCACACCTTCTTGTTTTGTGGACTGCGCATGTGCCTTTTGTGACCATGAGCTTAATTCTTTTATATGAGTTTCTACTTGTTCTATCTTCTTTTGTTGTTTTTCATATTCACGCTGCTGCGTCATTCTTTTATGCTCACGTGCTTTCATATAACTCGTATAATTCCCGCTATGATCAATTAATTTCTTATCCTCAATTGACCATATTCTAGTCGCGACAACATCTAAAAAATATCGATCATGCGATACGACGATAACTGTACCTTTCATATTTTTTATTTGTTTAATAAGAAATTCCGTACTCATCTCATCTAGATGATTTGTCGGTTCGTCTAATATTAAGACATTAGGATTTTTAGCAAATCCTTTTGCTAATCGAACTTTTAGCTTTTCACCACCACTTAAAGTAAGAAAATCATTCGTTGGTACGCCCCATTTCGCAAGAAGTTCTGCTTCTTTTGCAATTATATCCTTACTAACAAAAAATTCTTTTTCTTGTTCAACATATGCTGTTGTCATATTCATTTGCAGCCATTCAACAGTACCTTTTGAAGGTTCAATCTTCCCATTTATTAATTGAAGTAACGTTGATTTACCAGCACCGTTTTTACCAATTAATCCGATAACATCCCCTTGTTTTACTGTCACATTCATTTTCTCTAACAACATATTTTCTTTTATTTCAACATAAACATCATTTAATTTTAAAATTTCTTTCATAAATACCGATCCCTTTCATTAAGGGAGAATAAAAAAAATCCTCCCAAATAAATTTGGCAGGATTAGTCGTTAAAATATTTATACCCAAATAAGCTATTGCGCAACATAAATAGCAATACCGTTGTATGGAAATTGGGCAGACTAATCCTATTTTTTAGAAATTGAAATGTATTGAATTTCAACATTTAAAAATAAGATTAGTTAATCATCGTCCACCCATCATTCCTTTCCGTCATTAGTAACCATATTGTACCATACTAGTACTGTATGAGTAAATGTAATTATATGTGCTGTTAAAAAGATTGCTTTCTTTTAGATTTATTTATCATTCCTTAACTTCATGTTGAATAAGCACAAATTACATTGATTGTAATACGTCCTTTAGGTTTCCCCAGTAATAAATTTTATATAAAAACAAAATCTTATTCGTTATCCAATAATCACTTATTGTTTTTCGATAAATTTTTATTGATTATTCCCTTGCAATAAGCTATTATATAGTTGCAAAAAATATTAATGTAAGGATTGAATTTATGGACAGGACATTAAAAATTACAAAGTTAAATATGTTTTTAAGGATTTTCCTCATCCCGATTATAGTAGGGATACTTGTTGGTATACTAACTAAATTAGGTCAAGGTATACTTCCAGGAAATTGGCATTCATTAGCTAACTTAGGAAGCGTTTGGTTAGTTCCATCCTTTTTTCTGGCTAGCTTCAGTTATTCTAAGCGTACAGCTATGCTTTCTGGTATCCTTGCACTACTCGGTATGGTATTAGGCTATTATGGTTATGCAATAGTTATTAAAAATGTAGCTCACTCTATTTATTTTATATCTGTATGGATTGTATGTGCATGTATAGGAGGAACAATCTTTGGAATTGCAGGTTTTCTATGGAAAGATACTACAAATCCACTTCATAAATTCGGAAGCGCACTTTTAAGTGGAGTTTTTGTAACGGACGGAATTCACATTCTATTAAACTTTGAAGATTACAGTCACATGTTACCTGTTGGATATACGGAAGTGATAGTCGGAATCATCTTGATTCTTGTATTAGAACGCTCTAATGCTTACCGTGTGTCTTCTTTCTTAATGATGATTCCTATCACTATTTTAGGATTAATTGGGTATAAATTATTAAGTTTGTTTACTTAATTACAATACTGTATCATGAAAAAACAAAAGACTAATTGTATTATAGTCCACAAAACATATCACGTATTCGAACATTATACTTATACATAGGATAGGATCCATGAAGCTATCTCTTTCAAAGGGGTGGCTTTTTTCTTACAAAAATATTTATCAGCTTTTTATTAAATCCTTCAAATTTAACAATCGTATTTATTAGTGCATCATTATACATACTAATATGACGTTTTACCATTTCATATAACCGCTAAAAAAAAGACTAAAAAACTTATTTCCAAAGCTCTTTAGCCTAGATCACTTATTTATACATTATAAAATTTAATTCGTACAACCGTACCTTTACCAACTTCTGAATGGATTTCTACACTATGTCCTAATTGCTTCGTAATTTCATATACGAGATATAGCCCCATTCCAGTTGATTCTTTAAAATCTCTACCATTTTCTCCTGTAAAGAAAGGTTTAAACACTCTTGGCAAATCTTGCTTCGGTATGCCTACACCGTTATCAGCAATTTCAAGTATAACATTATTACCTTCCTTACAAGCTTTCACTTTAATCTTCTCTCGACTACCAGATGAATATTTAATCGCATTTGATAGTATTTGTCCAATTAAAAATTGTAACCATTTCGCATCACTTTCTACTGTAATGTCCTTATCAATTTTAAGCTCTGGATATACAAAATTCCGGATAAAGAAGCGTTTATGTTCATGCACAGAATCATTCACTATTTTATGTAATTGTACTCTTTCCACATAAAAATCTTGTGTAAATGCTTCTAAACGTGCGACATACAGTGCCATCTCTAGCCCCTTTTTCAGCCTATCTGTTTCCTCATTTATACTTTCAAAACGTGGATCCACTTCATCCTGTGTAATTAATTCTATTACAGATAAAGGTGTTTTCATTTGATGAATCCACTGATTCATAAAAGTTAAATGATCATTATTTTTTCTCTCTTGTATGTGGAGTTGATTTTGATAATGGCGATATTGTACCTCAAGCAAGTCTTGAAGAGCAGCAGATATAGCTGCAAAATCAGATTTTTGAACAGATTCATCTAAAGATTGCATCGGGTTTGCTAATCGTTCATAGAAAGTACGATGAGTAAAGTAACGAAATACTAAATAGCCTACCATAAAAAAGGCACCTAAAAACATTGCATACAATGCCGTCGCGATATGCTTATGCCCATCAAACCAATATACGAGAAATATGGATAATAGTTGGATGACTGTAAAACAAATAAGAGGTATATGATCACGAATAAACAATCTTATCATTTTTCCATACCAGTATCCCAAGTAATATGCAATCTATATCCAACACTACGAATCGTTTCAATCGCATCCTCAATATGTAACGTTTTTAACTTTTTTCGAACACGTGTCGTATTTACACTTAATGTATTATCATCAACATAGGATTCGCTATCCCATAATTTATTTAATAGCACTTCTCTACTCACAACACGCGGATAATTTTTCATTAACATTTCTAATAAAATAGCTTCATTTCTCGTTACATCAATTTCTTGATTCTTAAGCTTCAATACAAGCCTTTCAGGATATAAACAAAGACCATGTTGCTCAACCATCCGTTCTTCTACTTTCGGTGCATAATCTCCGTAAGCACGCCTTAAATGACTTCGAATTTTAGCCATTACAACTTCGTAATGGAATGGCTTTGAAATGAAATCATCGCCGCCGTTTTCTAGCGCCATGACTTGATCCATCGTACCTTCACGAGCTGAAATAAATAATATCGGACATGTAGAAACTCCGCGAATTTGACGACACCAATAGTACCCATCAAAACTCGGTAAATTAATATCTAATAAAACTAACTCTGGTTGTTCTGCTAAAAAAATATTTAATACATTATGAAAATCCGATACAATAATTCCTTCATACCCATATTTCGCAACATGTGTTGATAATAGTTCTGCAATTTTCATATCGTCTTCTACAATCATAATTTTAACCATGTGTTTACTCCTTTTTCGATCCACAATCTTATATGCAATTATATAAATAATACCTTTTTTTATTTAATCCGTAAATTTAAAAAGGATACTTTTATACAAAAGCACCCTTCTTCTATTATTCTTACTTAATATGAAATTTACTCAAATTAAAACCTAGCTTCTCCACATAGTCCATACTTAGTTCCATTCGTGCCGTTTTAAGCGGGTCCACAACTTGACAAACTTTTAAATCGCCGGCTGCTGATAATAAAAGCGTGGCATCAGCTTTAGACATTTCTAATTCTTCATGTAAAAATGTCACCATATTACGTACAGCTCGATTCGCTGCATCATCTAGCAATTTCTCTGAAGCAATCGTCATTACTTTTTCTTTTTGAATAGCCATTGGCAATGGCCATTTCTTTCCTTTTATAATCTGAACTGTTACCGTCACCTCACCAGCAACTTCTACTCCACTAACCCCAATTTCACCATCGCCCATCGCTGCGTGTAAATCACCTAATGCTAATAGAGCACCAGTAACATTTACAGGTAATAATAATGTTGTCCCTTCTTTTATCTCTTTACAGTCCATATTTCCGCCGTGATCATGCGGTGTGCCACATGAAATACTCTCTTCTTTCGGTGCAGTACCAATTACACCGATCATTGGATTAATTGGGATTTGTAGTTCATTCGAAAACAATACATGTTTATTATGTATTGGGACAATTTTCACTGTATTTTCATGTAGCTCTTCACCCATTACACCAAGATTCGTACCTGTAGTTAAAACACCTTGCTCTTCAATTTTTATCTTTTCAATCGTTACAACTAATATGTCACCAGGTTCTGCACCATTAATATATACTGGACCAGTCGCTGGATTAATCCGGTTCCAATCTAATTCTTGGAACACAACATCTTCAGAATCAATTTGATTTTCAAAGCAATCATATGTTTCAAATATAAGGCGACTCCCAATTTCCACTTCCATACATGGTTTATTTTCGGGTGACATTGCGTAAATGATATGTTCTTTCTGAATTCGAAACATTTTATCTCTCCCCTTTTATATTGACCTACAATTACTAATTAGCTTTCTTCGTAAAAGCTCCTGTTAAAAATTAATAAATTTACATATAGAAAAGCACCTAGCTTATTTTCATACATACACTCTTTACTATAACAGGTAAAGAAAGGTGGTATCACTATGCCCCTTATTCCATATAACGAAAGCGATGTTGATTTACTAGCTCGTTTAATGCGTGCTGAAGCTGAAGGCGAAGGTCGACAAGGTGAACAACTTGTTGGCTGCGTAGTAGTAAATCGTGTATTTTGTGATTGTTTAGACTTTAAACAACTCCGTACCGTACGTGATGCAGTGTATCAAAGCCCAGGTGGATTTGAAGCTGTACAATACGGATATTTTTATCAACGTGCTCGTGAATCAGAAAAAGAAATCGCACGAAAAGTTTTACAAGGTGAGTGGCGCTGGCCAGCAAGATGGGCTCTTTGGTATTTCCGTCCAGTTGGAGCTTGTCCGCCCCAATGGTATAACCAGCCGTTTGTAGGACAGTTTAAAAGTCATTGTTTTTATGAACCTAGTGGCGACGAATGTCCGAAATTGTATTCACGGTAGTAAAATTTGCAACGCAAGTACTTAGAACTGTGGGTATTTGCGTTACTTTTAACTTTGTTTTAGCACTCTAATAATGCAATGGTTTTTTCTATACCTACCACATGTATTAATAATGGTATACGAGGACCATTTGATTGATTCATAATGAGTTTATATATAATAGTGAATAATTGTTTTTGATTTTCTTTCATTATTTTTTTATTTTCATGATGACAAATCGAATAAAATTGCTCCATTATGTTTGAATAATCTTTATTTGAACGCAGTATTTTACAAACTTCTACTAGCCATTTTTTTTGCCTTTCCTCTAATGTGTTATAAAACTCTGTATTTTTCTCCTGATTTACCGCCATTAATTTTTCAGGTTGAAAGTTTCTTATCCAATGCTCTGCACGATTACTTATCGCTCTCATTTCATCTAACGCATAGCTCCTATCTATTTTCTCTAATATCTCCTGTAAAATAAGTGAGTCAAAATTTAATAACGGCAACGTTCCTGCTACTTGATTAAATTTCGGATATTCTTTAAATCCGCTATCTACTCTAGAAAGCTTAATTGCATCAAATAAATCTTCATTTTTGAGCGTTTTATTCTCATAACTATCTTTCAATCGTTCATATTCTGTATAATTGCGAATTACATCTTCATCAAGACCGATATGAAACGCTGCGTCTGGCCTATATTTTGCAAACATAAATAGAATCACTTCGGGCAAATACACTTTTAGCAACTCGCTAGGTGTAATACTATTCCCTGAGGAACTAGACATTTTTTCATGATGCCCTTTAATTCCAATAAAATCGTAAGCAATGTAATAAGGCGCTTCACGATTGAATATTTTTCTCGCAATTTCTTTTGATACATTATAACTACCCGTTTCTGATGAATGATCTCTTCCGCCCGGCTCAAAAACAACATCCTCTATCATCCATCTCATCGGCCAATCGATTTTCCAATTCAGTTTCATTTCATTTGTATTTAATACCGATAATTCAGTTTGATTTCCGCATTCACATTCATACCGAACTGTTTTTAATACTTCATCAAAATGTGTAATCGTTGTCGCATCTTTCCCGCATTTCTCACAATATAATGTAACCGGATAAAAGCCCTCTCGCTCTTCTTCACTACACTCTCCCGTTTTAAAACTCATTAAAATATCATATATTTCTTTTCTTTTATATAAAGCCTCCAATATGTTTTTGTTATATCTTCCACTTCTATATTCAGCATGTTGATATATGAATTCCACTTCAATCCCAAATACTTGAAGCGATTCCTCAAACTCTTTTTCAAAATGCTCGGCATATGAATTATGACATCCATACGGATCTGGTATATCACAGTATGACATACCAATATACTTTACAAAAGATGAATCAACATTTTTAGGGACTTTTCTAAATCTGTCGTAATCATCCCATGAAAATATAAAACGAGTCTTTTTCCCTAAATCTTGAAGCGCCCTTACAACAAAATAAGTCGTTACGATTTCACGAAAGTTCCCAATATGAACAGAACCTGATGGACTAATTCCAGATGCGCAAACAAAAGTTTCTCTGTTTGGATGTTTTCTGATTAATTCGTGTGCTACTTCATACGCCCAATGCATATACTACTCACCTCAATTATATTTTTGTTCTCACATTTTCATTTTTTTGCACTAAAAAAACTCCCACCCCCAAGATTATTCATCTTGAGGACGAGAGTTATTAGCTTCGTGGTACCACCTCAGTTTGTTAATATGTCGCCATATTAACCTCTTCAGGTACGGCAAAATATGCTTATACCCTATCTCTATAACGGGAGATCCCGTCGCACCATCCCTAAATAAATTAGTTCCTTGCGCAGCTCCAAGTCTTTTTTCATTAAGATGTATACTGCTCTTTCTCAGCTACCAGAGCTCTCTGTACGTATTCTTTCTTAACTACTCTTCTCTTCCATGCCATTTTACATATTAGTTTTTTCATATGATAATTTAAAAAAGTTTTATTGTCAAACTTTTCCGAATCAAAAACGTATACTTATCTAAAAAAATTCTTTATCGCCTCTAATTGAATTTTATGACTACACTCATCACAACAATATACCCCTTTTGGTTTCTCTTTAAATCGCTTATATTTTTCACTGCCTTCATAAACACGAAATATATTTTTACAAGAAAAACAAACAATTTCATAAAACATCATATGCATTTTCCTCTCCAGGTATATACATTTTTTTAATCACTTAAGAAAAGCAAATTTCTATAGTACAAATCTTAATATCCTCTGACTAAAAGGTTTATCTTCATTCTTATCGAATTATATAAATATCTTATAAAGCGAGGTGAACATCTTGGACAGTAATATAGAATTAGTTGTAGATGCGAAAGCAATTTTAGCCGAAGGACCATGTTGGGATGAAAAAAAGCAACTTTTATACTGGGTTGATATTGTGGAGAAACAATTATGCATATTTAGTCCTACCGCTAATACAAACCGAGTAATTGCTCTCGATCAACAAATTGGCTGTGTTGTTCCATTAGATGACGTACTACTCCTAGCTATGGAAAATGGCTTTTATTCTATTAATATAAAAACAGAAAAACTGACACATATTTTTGACCCTGAACCACATTTATTTGATAATCGTTTTAACGATGGAAAATGCGATCCAGCAGACGGTTGTCCTACATATAAATTTTACAATAAAAATATTGGAGCTGAAACAATATGAATCGTCTCAATTACATAAGACAAGAAGAAAAGAAATATCATGACCTTTGCTATGAACAATATAAACTATTTGAAACTGGTTCTTGGCTGTACAAGCCGGTTAAAACAGTTATGGATTTAATGGATTACTTTGAAGGACAAAACAACTTGCAAGTACTTGATCTCGGCTCTGGCGTTGGAAGAAATAGTATTCCCATTGCCCAAAAGATTCAAAATGCGAGTGGTACTGTTACATGTGTGGATTTACTTGATTCTGCTTTAACAAAATTACAAACTTATAGTAAAGAATATGGTGTAATTAATAATATTAAAATAGAACAAGCAGCAATCGAAAACTACTATATCCAACCTAATACTTATGATTATATCGTTGCAGTATCCAGTTTAGAGCATGTTCAATCAGAAGAAGATTTAAAAAACGTGCTCCATTCTATGAAAGAAGGTACAAAAAGCGACGGTATGAATTGTTTAATTATTAATTCGAACATACAAGAAATTGACTTACATACAAATGAAGAATTAGATGCTTTAATTGAAATTAACTTTCCTACTGAAGATATGATACATCTATTAAAAACTATTTATAAGGAATGGAAAGAAATTAAAGTTGAAATAAAAGAATTAGTTTATAATATTGTTCGCGATGAAAGGCATATTCAATTAAAAACAAATGCTATTACGTTTGTTGTTCAGAAATAAAACTATAAAAGGTAAGGTTTTTCCCTCATATATTCAGAGAAACACCCTTACCTTTCAATTATAAATTCTTCAAAAAATTGCTTCGTTATTACTTCATCTAAAACATTATTTTTATTAGAAATACTATTCAGCTAGTAATTGAATTCATTCATTTATTAATAATTGCTTGTCGAGCTTTTTCTTTATCATCAAAATGAATAGTTGAATCTTTTAAAATTTGATACGTTTCATGCCCTTTCCCTGCAATCAAAACAATATCATTAGAAGATGCCATGTTTATTGCGTGATTTATTGCAAGTTCACGATCTACTTCTACTTTATAATTCAAATTATTATTTTGCAAAAATCCTTTTTCAATATCTTTCATTATTGCCTGCGGATCTTCCGAACGTGGATTGTCAGAAGTAATAAAAACAAAATCGCTATAACTTCCAGCAATTCCACCCATTATAGATCGTTTTTTTGCGTCTCTATCCCCACCACAACCGAAAACAGTAATAACTTTACCTTTTGCAAACTCGCTAATTGTAGAGAGAACATTTTCTAACGCATCCGGTGTATGAGCATAGTCCACTATTACAAGAAAATCTTGATTTTCATCTATAATTTCCATTCTACCTTCAATACTATTTAAGTTAGATAAGCTATCACAAATGTTTGTAAGCGGAATACCTTCAACCATTGCAACTGTTATTGCTGCTAATGCATTATAAACATTAAAACGACCTACAAGATTAAGGTTAACCTCTATTTCTCCATTAAAGGACGAAACTAAAAAACGAATTCCTTTTGGGCTTAAAGTTATGTTCTTCGCTTGAACATCTGCTCCATTATGTATTCCATATGTGATAACCTCGGCTGAAGTAATTTTTTTAAAGTATTCTACCGACGGATCATCTGCATTCAAAACAGCTATTTTTTTATCTATAGTAGATAAATCATTTCCTAATCTCGCAAAAAGAAGACTTTTTACATGCTTATATTCATGAAATGTTCCATGATAATCCAAATGATCTTGCGTTAAATTTGTAAAAACAGCTATTTTAAAGTTACATCCTTTCACTCTTTCCATATGTAAACCTTGTGACGTAACTTCCATAACACAATAATCTGCATTTTGATTTTTCATCATTTGCAAATTCCGTTGAAGTGTTGGAGGTTCTTGCGTATTAATATCAGTAGGGTACCATTTTGAACCAACCTTCACTCCGTTATTCCCCATGAGCCCCGTGTGATATCCATAATCACTTAAAATTTTTTCAAGTAAATAGGAAGTAGTTGTTTTCCCATTTGTCCCTGTAATTCCAATTAACTTCATTTTATTAGATGGATAACCATAGAAATGTGACGCAATAACTGCCATAGCATACCTAGCATCTTTAACAATTATTTTAGGTATCTCAATATTTACATCTCTTTCTACAATTAGTGCTACAGCACCATTTTTCACTGCATCTTCAACAAATTGATGTCGATCTTCAAGAAAACCATCGATACCTGATACACATATAAATAGATCTCCATCAGTTATCTTTCTAGAATCCATTTCTAACCCTGTAATTTCTACATCCATATTGCCAATAGTTTCTTTAATCAATAACAAATTCGCCAGCTCTTTTAGTTTCAAATCTCCCGCCCCCTTAAACATTTCCCCTATTTATTTTACCACTTTATATAAAATAATGGCTTAAAATCCCATACGGGTTTAAAGAAATTTATTCATCTTAAATAAACAAAAAATAAAAGAGCACTTGTTTCCGCAAGTGCTCTTTTGGGGATTTTGAGATACCCTATTAACGAAAGTTACGGTTACTTAAAGTTAATAGGTATTTCTATTATATGCTTGTCCTTTTTATTTGTGCATAATCAATATCTAAGAATTTATATTAACACTAAATAATTTTATTAATTACTGTTTTAGAATAAAGGTTATTCAACTCATTGCAAATAGCCTAAAAAAGATAAGCCAAAACTATTTTTAAAATATAAAATTATATGCAAACAATCAAAATTAACCTAAAATATATAAAGGGTATACCATTCTAACAGTTAAATGCTTAGATTTGTCCTTTTCCATAATTAACAAGGATAGAGTAACATGAAAATAGAGAACTAGTACCGTTACTAATCACATGCAGGTTCTATGAAAATTACATTTTCATACTATAAACATAAATAAAAGGGGTACATATGAAATGAATGGTTTAATGGAAAATAATTTAAGAACTTTGTTCCTTCTCTTTGTAAGTATAATTGTCCTAGTATTTCAAATTATTGTTTTTGTAAGAATAGTAAGAAACTGGTTCAAAACCAAAAATATAGATAAATTAAAAGAAGATACACAGTATATTAAGAAGCTAACTATAATATACATAGGAATTATGATAATAGGCGCTATTACAAACTTACCTTTATTCGGATTTATATTATTAGGTTTTATGTCTAATACTATTATATTAATGTCTTTAAAGATAGAATTGTCTAATACAAAATCAAATCAGTTGAAAACTGTGAAGAACTCAAAGCTCATGTTATGGTTTGTAATGAACACTGTACACTTAGTACTTTTCTTTGTTGAGGGGATAAAACTCATTAAAAGTATTTAAAGCGATACTTTGAGATAACGATACATCACTTAATTGCATTACATTGACAAATTTATAGAAGCGATCGTATCTTTTAAAAGAAACAGTCGCTTCTATAAACATATATGTATTAAGATTTATATTTTTTTACTGTACAAGGAATAGTTACGATATACAAATCTATAGCATAGATTGTAACCCAAATCCCTTTCCCTTCAGCTTTTAACTTTTTATTTAGTTGAGATAAATGCTCTGAAACTTTTCTTTTCCCCCACCTTCTAGGAAACCATTGAAAAACTTTAGGGACATTATGTTTCTTATTATACCAAGCATTCAATCTCCAGAAAGCGAAAAAAAACAAGACAATACTTATAATACAAAAAATATCAAAATATGAAATCCCTAAAATCATATTTTCTCCTCTTCTTCTTTTTCTGACATTAAAACTCCACAAAAAATATTAAACACATTTTGTTTCTAATTTTATCACTGTATTTCCCCGTATTTTAAGCGCTATCTAATCTTGTTTCTCTAGATTTATCTTTATTCAGACTTCTAGTTCATTTATAATTCCTAGTATGTTTGCCTTTATTATTTATGCAGAATATACAATTAATATATACTAATTTTTCACAGGTCTTTTCTACATTTTATCATTAAGAAATTAATTGCAGGTTTATTTGCCATGTTTTTATTTGGTTCATCAATTTCCGAAACTTGTACTAATCCATATTTTTCAAAACCTTGTTTTATAGATTCAGAATCATAGAAGAACATTTTTACGCCTTCCATTATCTCATAATAGTCTTGCTCCAACTGTTTTCCTTTTCCGTACATTGGAGCTTCTTTAGAAACAGTTGTAAAAACCATATATCCACCAGGTTTTAACTGATTATAACAATCTTTAATAAATTTCACTCTTTCCTGCTCACTTAACAAATGAAGAAGAGCATGACTAAATATCCCATCATAAGATTTATTATCAAAAGGCATTTCGTTTACCGAGCCGTGATATATACTAATATCTTCTAATCCGTTTTGTTTCGCTAAATCAATAGCTGTTTTTGAAATTTCAATCCCTGTTACATTTATATCATTATCGATAAACACCTTTGCGTTTCTGCCATATCCAATACCCGGAATTAATATATCCTTAACATTCTTTTCTAGAAAAAAATCTTTTGTCAAAATTGCAGATTCTGTAGGTTCAAACCCCCACATCGTTTGTTTCTCAATAAAACTTGATTCCCAAAATTCCATTATATTTCTATCTCCTTATTTTTATCTCATGTTTAATATCACATGAAAGACCTATTCATTTTAACGCTGCTTTTTTCACCACATGCACTATAGGTCCATTGAATATATCATATTAATAAGCCTATATCTAATTTAAAGATTGGCTGAATATCTATTCTAAATATTAACTTTTACATTTAGAAAAATAAAAAATGCCAATACTTCAATTGTATATTGGCATTTCACATAAGAAATTATCTTTTTATATTGTACTGATCTATTACTTTTTCTAACACTTCTAAAGTGATTGGCTGAGCTTTCTCTATTAATTGGTAACCAATCCGCCCATTTGGTTCAGCTGTAACTTGCTGTAAACTTTTTAAATCATGAATCCCTTTTTCTCTTAGTTGCATATATAGTTGTTGTTCCGACATTTTCGCCTTCATCAAATTCTCTTTTACAATCTCTCCATTTTCTACTATTATAATGCTACTGCCATTTAGGAATTGTTCCATCTTCTTTGATTTCAATTCAAAGAAATGAATGATAAGAAGTACGCACGCAAATATTGCAGCTGCAAATATAGATGGGACTACTTTCCTACTTAATACCGGTTCTACAATAATACGTGCAATTGATACTACTATAATGATTTCAGCTCTTGTCATTTGGCTAACAGATTTACTACCTGTCATTTTTAATGCAATAATTCCAGTTAAAATTAAAATAATGCTTTCAAAAATCATATTCATAATAGCCCAACCCTTTAATGGTGAATGTTACTAGCATTCCCATTTCATATAGCATTCTAAATGTATTTTAATTAAACTTTTTTGTAAAAATCAAACTTACATATACTGAAAAAGAACCTATTTTAATCAACCTTTTTTCAATAAGGATTTGATAATCCATCTTCCATTGTCAAAAAAATAAAAAGCACCCGAATGGATGCATATAGATTAAACTTATTCATTATTACTTTCTACACTTTCATCATCAACTGATTTGGAGTCTAACATGCTGCCTATATCAGGCGGTAAAGCTAACTCTATTCCAGCTACTGGTTGATTATCTTCATTAAACCATTGTTTCTTAAATTTAATCAATTCTTCATTTTTCTTTTTTTCATCCATATTACCCCGCCTTTTATGTACATGATATGAAACATTTTACTTAATATGTACATTAAGAAAGATAATATACTATATATACTATTTGTACATATTGGAAAAGCAAAACCTCTTCTTTGTTTACACAACTCGTTGTACCTGGTCATTTATCGATCTGTTTTGTGTTTGACATAATTATGAACGTATTCCCCGCTCTTTTTGTAAAGACGTTATAAGTGATATTGTAATCGATTTAGATAACGACTATATTTATTTACCTAATAGATAAGCCTATCCTTGTCCTTTGCCTTTATTTATTGTACATTTCTGCCCAGCATTTAATAAAACAATTAACCATACATTACGATTACTATTCTGATAACATTTTCAAAAAAGTTGTTGCCGCCCAAATGAAATACGCAAGTTGCGTCACGATATACATCGTAATTTCAAAACCTGTAAGTTTTCTTTCCCTTTTTATTTTCTTTAAATATCTATAAAAACAAAATGAACATAAGATTAGTAAAACAATAGACATTTGATATAGATTTTCCACTAAAAGAACTGCCATTCATTTCATCACCTTTCCAATAAAAAAGTATATAGTTCAAGCATATCATGTTAATGGAATTAATTACCATAATTTTCAAATCAAATGATTTTCCTAAGTAAAAGAAGTCACTTTTTTTAAATGTTTCAATACAATATTATGTAATTCACTACGCTCTATATACTTTTTCTTTTAATGTACATGCTTAGGAGGAAGTTTTACATGCAATTGATTCATAACATAAAAAAAGCGTTTCATAACTTATTTGACTACGATACGGCAAATCTAATATCCGCTATTCAATCATTAAATATTACACTTCATAAAATATCTCCTTTTATTACTTCACCACTTAACCTTGAATACGGAAGAAATGTTATCTATAAGTCTGAATTTGTGGAGATTTTAGTATTAAATTTCCCTAGCAAAGCAAAGACTCTTATTCATGATCATGGAATATCTATAGGATGTATATTAATAGTCAATGGTACGCTACAAAATATTACGTACGAAAAAAATAGCGAACGGATTGAAGAGTTTACAGAGGGAAATATTTTCACCGTAAAAAAAGATACTGTGCATAAAATGTATAATGGTACAGATTCAACAGCAATAACATTCCACGTATATTCACCACCATTAAAAGATGTACAAATATATGAGTAGTCTTTAAAAGGAGGAAATATGCAAAATTTAAAGGATCACTATATAAAGAGCTTACAAGATGGTCGAAATGTTTGGCTCTATGGAAAAAAAGTAGATGTAACTACAGACAACAATTTTGCGGGGACACTATGTACCATTTCTAATTTATTTTCGTTATTTGATGATCCCAAACAGAGAGATTCTATTGGATATGTGAGCCCAAAAACGAAAGACTTTGTTCATAAATCATTTTTAGTTCCCAATTCCTATAATGAATTATTAATGAGAAGAACTGCATTTGAAACATGGAGTTATGCTACAGACGGTGTAATGAGTAGACTATCTGATTACGCAAGATCGAGACTTACTGGCTGGTACGTATCAAGAGATTTTTATAAAAAGTTCGATGCACAGTTTCCAAATAAAATCGCATCTTATTACGAAAAAGCTAGGGATAATCACTTGTTTTTAAGTGTAGTCCAACGTGATCCACAAATAAATCGCTCAACAGAATCAATGTTAAATGCAAATGACTTAGGGTTGCTAAGAGTTACAAAGGAAACTTCTGATGGAATTTATTTAAGTGGTGCGAAAATGATAGGAACTGCTTCTCCTTATTCAAATGATTTATTAATCTACCCATTAACAAAACTGACTGACGCTCAAAAAGATTTAGCTCACTTTCTTATCGTGGCAGCCAATTCTCCAGGATTACATATGGTTTGTAGAGAACCATATGCGAATACAACTTCAAGCACAGTTGATTCCCCTATTAGCTCACAGTATGATGAAATGGATGCACTATTAATCTTCGATAATGTATTTGTCCCTTGGGAACGTGTTTTACTTTATAACAATCCAGAAGCAATTTGGGCTATAAAATCAGATACAGCTTCTAGTAGTTTAGCTTATCATCAAGCTATAGTACGATTACTAATAAAGCTAGAATTTATAACTGCGATTGCTTTTGAAATTGCTGAAGCAATTGGAGCCCACACTTATTTGCATATTCAAGAAAAACTTGGAGAATTAATTATGCAAATCGAAACAATTCGCGCACTTTTAATTGCTGCAGAAGTTGAAGGTACTACAAATGAAACAAAAACTTATTTACCAAACTTTAAATATATCGAGACTGCAAGGAATCTTGGTTCTAAATACTATCCCCGTGCAATAGAAATTTTACAATTAATTGGAGCAGGTGGCTTCATTCAACTTCCTTCAAGCTCGATTGATTTCCAGAGTCCAATAGCTGATTTATTAAAAAAGCACTTTAAAGGAACAAATATAGATGCCGAACAACGCACAAAATTATTTAAGTTAGCCTGGGATATTATTGGAAGCCCATTAGGATCAAGACACGAATTATACGAAAGATTTTACGCGGGAGATCCCATACGAAATACAGCTACACAATATGTAAATTATGATAAAAATCACTTTAAAAAGATGCTAAGTAAATATTTATGATGAAAAAGAGCACCCTTTGCTAAGAGTGCTCTTAAAAAATATATAATTATCCAGTTATATATATAATTGCTCCGGCCACAACTGCTACTTTTCTCCGTAATGGTTTCATCTTATTCACCTTTATGTTTCTAATTAAGCTTTAAACTTTTGGTATATGCTTCCTATCATATTTCTTCGTATAGGTTTCTCCATCTGGAGTAACGAATTGTAATACAATCTCACCACAAACTCCATCTAGTATTTCAAATTCACCTACTGCATTTGAAATACTGCGTTCCTTACCTTTAATAGAACCTTCATAAATTTTCACATTAAATATAGGTTCGTTATTTTGACCTATGATAATACCTCTTGAATACTTACCAACGGCAATGCATTTCTTTTTTATAATAATTAGTCACAACTATAGCTCAAATTATTACAACGGTACACACAAACAAGAGAATTATTTTACGCCTCACAACAAACCTCCTTATTCATTTTATTCTTTTTTAAATTGAAAATTTAGACGTTCCACTTGTTTGATTTCCTCCACTACTTTACGAATTCCTTCCTCAATCCTATCTTCCTTTACATTCGATACGTTTAACTTTAATAGTCTTTGTTTCGGAAAACCTCTCACATAATTTTTATCAATCGAATCAATACTGATTTGTATTTCACTTAGTCTTTGTATCAACATGTCCGAAATACTTGTTTTATGTACTTCTAAACAAGTATGGATTCCAATTGTATTTTGCTTTTTATATGTGAATAAAAGCGGGTTTTCACTATGCATTCTTTCTAATGCTTCTGCTAGTTTTTTAGATCTGTTATTATAGGAAGATTGAATTTTATTTTTATGGCGTTCGAACATGCCACTCTTTATATAAATTTCTAAAGCAGCTTGGGATATCATTGGGCTATCTATATCTAAAATTTTTTTATATGTATGGAAAGCACTCGAAATAACCGGTGGAATAACTGCTACACCAACTCGTAAACCCGGAAAAATAATTTTAGAATAACTTTTCAAATATATGACATGATTACTATGATCCAAGCTATATAACGGATCGGCTTTTGAATCTGTTTCTAAATCTGCTAAATAATCATCTTCTACTATAAATACATTGTATTTCTTAGCTAATAGTACGATTTTTTCTTTCTCATCTTTAGAATAAGAGGTTCCAAGTGGATGATGATATCTCGGTATTGTATAAAAGAATTTTATTTTACCAGTTCGAAAAATACGCTCCAATTCTGTTAAATCAATACCTTCATTCGTACGTTTAATACCGATTACAGGAACTTTATTTATTTCTAGATATTCTATATATAAATGATACGTTGGCTGTTCAACTAATATTGTTTCATTTTCATTTGAAAATGGTATAGAAGTTAATATTGCAAGTGCCTGCTGCACACCTGACGTTATAAAAATATTGTCTTCTTTCGTGAACACTTGATAATTTGCCAACTGTTTTTGAATGACTGGAATTAAAGATGGTAACCCTTTCGGTGTTCCGTATACGAACAAATCATTTTTATAAGTATCGATTGCCTTATTCATACAATGCTGAAAATCTAAATACGGGAAAACATCAGGATCTGGTGCTGAAGAAGCGAAATCAATTATCTCTTTATTTTCTATAGTACTCCCAGATTTCTTAACAACGTAGTATCCACTTTGAGGGACAGAATATATAATGTGACGCTTTTCTAATTCATGAAGCGCACGTATAACTGTTGCCTTATTACATTCATATTGTGTAACAAGCGATCGTATAGACGGTAATTTCTTTCCTTCTTTTATTTCTCCATGTTGAATCATGTTTTCTATATCATTAAAAATACGTAAATACTTATACATTTTACACCTCCTTCAGCAATTTTGTATTTAATTACATCGATTTTTCATCCATATAGCATTCATTCCTCAATTAGTTAATTTTTCGATTATCTATATCGTAAATCCCAATAGCATATGAATCATTTTCAATCCATTTCTTTACTGCTTCTGTTTTAAGTACACCTTCAATCTCTTTTTCTATTTTCTGCCCAAGTTCCCTCGTTCTTACTTCATCATCGCTAATCTTAGTTTTTATATCAATGGTAACAGGTTGATTCTTTTTATAATTTATTTGCTGAATCCCAAACCCTTCATATCCATTTTTTCTGAATACGTCATCAAATATCTGTCCAAAAACTAACTCCCATCTATGCTCTGCATTTACAATCTCCTTGTTTCTTTGAGATATATTTACTTTATAAGACATAATGCCTTGAATTTGCAATCTTTTATTAATTTCTTTTTTTATTTCATTAGCATTTTCGCTATCAGCAATCTCTAAATCTACTATTCTTGCTTTTTCATCCCATTTAACAGCACTAAAAAAAGATTCCTTCTTTACCGCTGCTGTAGCAATATCCATAACTATAGAATCTTCACTTTTGGATTCTTCCATTTCAGGCTCACAAGCACACAATAAAGCAATTGAAAATAAAAATACAATCAACTTCTTTCCTCTGTTCATTGCACTTCCCTCCGTAAATTTTCATTTACGATAACCTTTTACTTTCACATATAAATACCTTCTATAATTTTTAAATTTAACATTATTTCACATTTTCTCCTCTTAAAAAGGAAATTACAATTAATAAATAGAATATCTCCATGAATAAATAAAAAGTGAGGGATATGTCATGCAGCACTTAAATACGATTGATATTAGTAATGTACTAGAATTAGAAAATGCTCTTTCTACTTTATTAAATGAAGAGATTTCTTCAAAACTAGAGCTTGAAAACTGGTTAAAAAAGCAATCTACAGTCATTTGGGAAATTGAAGAACAATTAAGATCGCACTATATCGCCTTTCAATGTAATACGGATAATAAAAAAATAAAAGATACTTTTGAATATGATCAGCAATTTGTAAGACCTCTTTTGAAACGTTATCAAAATTCATTTGATAATAAATATTTAGAGTCTCCTTTTCGAATGGAACTTGATCCAAAAACGTATAGCTTACTAGATAAAAAAATTAAGAATGCGCAAACATTATTTTGTGAAAAGAACATTGATTTAGAAATAAGCGAAGACAAATTAGTAACCGAATACTTCGAAATTACAGGTGGTTTAACTGCATTATGGGACGGTGAAGAGAAAACAATTACTGAACTACAGTCTTACTTACAAGATCCGGATCGTCATATGCGAAAAAAGGCAAAAACGCTTATTTCCGAAAAGTTTTTATCTGTTGAAAATAAATTACAACATATATTAAATGAATTAATTGCAATCCGTCACCAAAAGGCGAAAAACATTCAATTAGATAATTATCGTGATTATATGTTTAAAAAACATGAACGATTTGATTATACGCCTGAAGATTGCTATGAGCTTGCCGAATCTATTCGTAAATACGTAGTACCACTTATCGATAAAATATATAATAAGAAAAAATCTGAACTTCAAGTAGAAAGTCTTCGTCCATGGGATTTAAAAGCAACCGCACCAAATCAAAAAGTATTAAAACCTATTGAAAAAGCGAGTGATTTAATCGAAAAAAGTTCTCATATTTTACACAAACTTGACCATGAATTTTCCGCATTACTGGAACGTATGCATAAAAATAATTGCTTAGATTTAGAAAGTCGTAAAGGAAAAGGACCAGGAGGATTTTGCGAATATTTACCTGCTTCTCAATTATCTTTTATTTTCATGAATCTCAATCATACACATTATGATGTTACTACTTTCCTCCATGAAATGGGCCATAGTATTCATAATGATTGTATGAAGCAGTTAGAACTTCAAAAGTATTTAGAAATCCCTTCAGAATCAGCTGAACTAGCTAGTATGACAATGGAATTGTTTTCGATGGAGTATTGGGATACTTTTTATGAAAATAAAGAAGAATTTATAGAAGTAAAATTAGAGTTCTTTAAAGATATTGTTAAATATTTGCCACAAATGCTTATAGTTGATCAATTCCAACATTGGATGTATGAAAATCCTAATCATACAGCTAAAGAAAGAAATGAAAAATATTTAGAATTACATAACACTTACCAATCGAATGTAGTAAATATTGAGGGGTATGAAAATTGGGTTGCAACTGGCTGGTTACCTGTGCTACATATATTCGAAATACCATTCTATTACATCGAATATGCAATTGCACAATTTGGTGCGCTGCAAATGTATAAACAATATAAAGAAAATCCTAAACAAGCACTTGAAAATTATAAAAAAGCCTTATCATTAGGTAGCTCTAAATCTTTAACGGAAGTATATGAAGCAGCTGGAATTCGTTTTGATTTTTCTGGCGAAATAATTAAAGAACTAATGTTATTTGTAGAGGGAGAATTAGAGTTACTTGAACAATTGTAAAAAGAAAGCTGTTCCTATATTTTAGGTTCAGCTTTCTTCTTTATTTTATTAATCAGCTCTATGTACTGAGAATCCCCATATCCGATTGTTGGAAATAGCTGAAACAACTTTGTTAATAATTCTTGAGTTGATAAATCTTTATTTTTAGAGAGAAATTTCATTACAGTATTATCTTCTGTTAGCATTTCTAAATATAAATCTATAGCCTGATACATTACAGGTGGTACCTTATAGAAAGTCTTTTTATGATTTACTAATACTTCATTGTATACCGAAGAATAATTTCCTAATTCAAGTTCAATTTGATTTACTTTAAATTCATCTTCTCTGAAGCTATTTAAGTATACCTTCCCTTCATAAAACGACTGTTCAAGATAAGTAAGTATGGTAAGTAAGTTCATTTGGCAGAACATATCTTCACCAAACCATAAAACAATACATTTATACTCTTTCGTAAAAAGTTTCTTTAATGGATCTATAACCTTTTTTGTGTAACTTTCTACTGAACTGTTATGTCCTGCTGCCCTTGTCTTAATAAATTCTTCATCAAAAACTAGTGTAGTAACTCGGTTTACACACATCGCTTCATTAAATGGTGCATAATCAGAATCACCCATTAGCTTTTCGTTTTTAAATTCTTCATACATAAGTTGACCATTTAATATGTTAAGTACCTCTTTATCAAATAGCTCACTCTTCCTATTTCGCAACTGTTCAACCTCTAATTTTCTAGAAATATTCATATTAAACGCCCCTTCTTTATTTAAATTTAGTTTAACAAATGATTGAATAGGCATTTTGCTAAGTTGGTATTCTTTGGGATTCATTCCAAAAACATTTTTGAAAGCTCTACTATAAGCTTCTTGGGAAGAGTAATCGTAATCCAATGCGATCTCAATTATTTTCCTACCAGTCTTTAAATCTTCTGTAGATAAATACAACCTTCTAAGAAGAATATAATGTCTAATACTGAAACCCGTTACTTGATGAAATTTAAAAGAGCAATAATAAGGAGAATACCCCATATAACGAGATAATTCATCTAATGAAAATCCCTTTTTCAAATTGCGCTCAATCCAATCAATCATCTGCTGTATATGTTCATTCATTTCCTTCACTCCTTATATAAAAGTATAAGAGAAGTGCGTTTCATTCTTTTGATATTTCTTGTGTTTTAAAACATGAGCCATTCTATAAAATCTATATATGAGTATTAGTTTTATATTTTTTACCTATCTTATTTTGACATACCTTCTATTCATTTTTCAATTTAGTGTTAATTCGTATGCTGGCAAGACCTAACTAATTATTAAAGGTCAATTTACATCATATTTCATTTTAAAGGATTTCAAAAATGAAACTAGAATTTTGTAAAATAAGATTCTTTTAATTCTCTAATTAAAAAATAAAAGTTTAGAAAGGACGTTACAATGAACAAACTAGAAAAAGAAAAACTTCAATTCATAAATGAACTATATCCGCTGAATTTTATTAACATTAAACCAATAACAAATGAGATGTATGAATGTCTCACAGATCAAGGAACATACTTCATTAGAATTACAAACTACAAAACATATGAAGAACAATTAGAAGAAGTTACATATACGAATTTTTTATACGAAAACGGTTTAGATGTTCCACCAATACTCCCTTCTTTACAAGGGAATCTTGTAGAAAAATTAACATTAGACAAGGAGCTTTTTACAGTATTATATAAAGCTGCTCCTGGTATACATTTACCAAGGTGCGAATGGAATTCTACTATATTTAAAAAACTTGGTCAACAAATCGGAAAATTGCATCGTATATCTAAAATCTTTGAAAAAGCTAAACCGGTTAAATATATTAACGACTGGTATGAGAATGAGGAATATAATTTCCTTAAGTATATTCCTCAAGAAGAAACTACTATTAGGGAAATTGCATCTAAAGTTTTAAATTCTATAAAAGAGCTACAAAAATCCACTTCAAATTACGGCTTAATTCACGGAGATTTATGGCTAGAAAATATTTTAGTTGAAAACAATTCAACCATAACAATGATTGATTTTCAAGATTGCGAAAAACATTTTTACCTATTCGATTTAGCTGTTCCTATTTATAGTGCTTTAGAATATTCATTTGCTGGAAATGGGAATATCATTGACTATGAGCATTCTATTACAAAAGCTCTATTTGAAGGGTATCAAGAGGAAAATGAACTACCTAAAGAGATGATCGAGAAGTTTCCATTGTTTATTAAATTAAAGGAGATTTTTGAATATAGCTTAATGCACATGTATTGGGATAAGGAAGAATTAACTGAGGAACAAGTACGGATAATGAATCTTTATAGGATGAAGATTGAAAATAAATATACGTATATCAAAATTTAAAAATGCTGTTGTTTAACTAAGTTTCCTTGTAGTTAAACAGCAGCAATTATTAATTATCTACTAGACAACCTTTTTTACAACTTATAAATACTGATTCAAAAGTTTGCTCAAATACACTTCATTTTGCGGCGATACTTTCTCGGTAAATCTAGCTACGCTAATAATAGGAGCCCATTGAAAGATCTCCCCTCTTGTTAGGTCGGTATTACGGCAATATATTTGTAAATACATTTCTGCTAATTCTATATGAGACTGCGCATATAATAAATATGTACGAAACACATCTGCACGAATATCACCTGAACAAGCATCTACCCAGTCTATAATACTTACATTCTTTTCACTTAAAATTAGATTAAATGGATGGAAATCGCCATGGCATAATCTAGAATCAAATTTGATTGAATGTAACTTATTCAATATATTTTCCTTTTGTTTTTCATCCAATTTATGTACAGATTTAATTTGACGCTCTAACCTTTCCTCCATTGCTTCCATTTCACCCGTATTCACACGTATAGCGTGAATCTTTTTTTGTTCATTCACACAAATATTTATATAATACTCTGCCTCATTTAGATTATTAAGCAGGAGATCACCTATACTGTCCCCTTTTACGTATTCCATAATAATTGCCTGTCTATTTTGTATCTTAGTCACTTCAAATACGTTTGGAACTGATAACCCGCATGAATACGCATATTTTTGTTTTTTTGCTTCATTCATAGACTCTGTATTTGGGAGGTAATCTTTAAATAATTTCATAATCTTATTATCATACAGATAAATTTCCGCTGTGTTCCCTTTTGCTATCGGATTTTCTAAATTCAATTCATTTCTCTCCTTACAGTAAAATAAGCTAGCACCTTATACTCCTTTATAAATTCAGTGTAATAAAGCTAAAACCCTTCTCCATGAAAATACAAAAAACTTACCACTTTCCATCCTTAAATAGAAAGTGGTAAGTTTAATTTACTAGGAATATTCGAAGGAAAATGTGGTGTATGCACTATTGAAAATGCATATCCTTGCTCAATAAATGATACTTCATTATGTTTACATTGAAATGGTACACAATTTCTCTTAAAGTTAATTTGGATTTGCTGTAAAAATGCAGGATCTGATGTTCCGAAAGAAACATGCACTTTCGGTGGTAAAGCTTTCATCTCAATCGGGATCCATGGTCTCTGCCACCAAGTTGCAACAATATATGCAGTGCCACCTATAACAAAGTTAAAAATATCCCCATCTTCCATCGTTTTCATATTTAGATTTGATTTTAACCATTTCGTAAAAACAGGTACACTTTGAACGGGAAGACCGATTTCTCTTACATATAAAACGTTTAATGGTGAATGCGGTATTAGTACATCTTCTTTAACATAACTATGTGCGATAATTTCGAGTAGATTTCCATCACCATCTCTGAAATATAAGTTGAATCGGCCGCTCTCTTCATCAATTGTATGACCATCTTTCCATTTCACAATGAGTAATCCAGACTTTTCAAGCCATCTTGCAGTTTCATGAAATTTTGAATATGGAATCTCAAAAGCAAAGTGCGCAGGTGCGATTGGTTCGTATACTTCTTGAAAACTAATTGTTGTGTATGGTGTTACTTCAAATTGAATAAAAGATGCCGTTTCTTTTTTTATTGGAAAAGATAATATGTCCTTATATACTTGTTTTACCCCTTCTATGGAAACCGTTTGTAATTTTATATCTGATATATGTGTAATCACGTTACATTCCCCCTTGTTTCTTATTATCTATTCGTATTGTATTACAATTATAAATAGATAAAATCAAACGGAAGGATTGATTTTTCAAATAAACACTACAACTTTAGTATGATTATATTAGCTTCTTTCATTGTTAATATAGTATTGTTTCCATACAAAAAAGCTGCCTTTCCTTAAATGAAAAGCAACTTTACATTAAAACACATTATGATTTTACAGCAATAATCATAAACCTTTTTGAATTTGTACGAATCCCTTTTTCAGAACTATTTGCATCAATGAACTTTTGTAAAATAGTAAAATCCTCTTCTTCTTCTCCAAATCTAGGAATAATAGGTGTATGTTTTAATAAGAAAATGAGATCTTCAGGAGTGCTATAATAATCAGTAACATCATATTCACGTACTTGCACGAGTTCAAATCCTGCATTTATAAGTTCACCCATATACTTTTCTTTTAGAGTTCCATCTCTTTCGTCTAAGCATTGTCCTCTTCCAAAAGCCTCTTTCAGGTTCAATTTATCATGTTCGCTAACTTGTTGCGTTAAAAACAAAGCACCTTTTTTCATTACTGTTGCTAATTCGGATGCTATAAATGGCGCGTGACAACTAGAAACAATATCAAAATGCGCATGTGGAAACGTTAAAGCTTCAGAATCCATTTGAAGAAACTCAATATTTTGTACATCTGCTTTTCTCAAATTGGAATGTGCTTTTTCAATCATACCGTTAGAATTATCTATCCCAACTAAAAATTTAGCCGAAGATGCTATATGAAGTACATTTTCTCCTCCGCCTGTACCAACATCTAGTAAAACATGTGATGGCTTGCATCTTTCTTTTACCTCTCTATAAAAGTCCCATGAATCTCCTACAGTTTCACATTTTATTTTACTAAAATCCCATCCATTTAATCTTCCTAC
The DNA here is from genome assembly GCF_051918845.1 of Bacillus cereus group sp. MYBK101-2. NCBI lineage: Bacteria > Bacillati > Bacillota > Bacilli > Caryophanales > Bacillaceae > Bacillus > Bacillus cereus group sp. MYBK101-2. The sequence continues at coordinate 27,579 of NZ_JBQAIE010000013.1, forward strand.
TTTATCATAAAAGTTTTTGTATTCTAATTCGTTCATTTTATGTGTTCCCCTTTGTTGATACATATAAATTAAAATGAATATTGATTATTTATTCTATATTTGTAAGCCAAGCTTCATAAAACGCTTGAACAGTGCGATATCTTTTACTTTTTTCTTTATACAGCGCTTTTTTACATATATTATATAATTCTTGTGTGCTTTCCCATTTTTCATAGCTTTTATCATTTTTTCCGCCGATAAAAGCAAAAGCAATTCCGGCTAACACATACACATTCGTTTCGCTTGTAATTTGTGCATGCAGTTCATATTCCTCCGGTGCTTTAAAGCGAGTTGTTCCCCAAAAATCCTCCCCAATTTCATTGAATACAGGTGTTTTTTGAAAGAAATCAATATCACAAATCGTCAGTTTTGATTGTTCAAAATTATATAAAATACTACCGTCATAAAAATCAACCATGACATATTCTAATGACTCCACGTAAGTTGCAAACTCTAAAATTTGTGTCAATATGTTAAGTCTCTCCGTCACGGATAATTGTCTTAACTTTACAAAAGGTGAATTTGGTGAATGGTGCTTTTCAAACGGCGTAAAGTCCCAATGGTTGTGCATGCACTCCCCATCAATCCAATGAAACTTTAAACAAAATCCATTTTGCATTGGAATGGAATTAATATATGGAATTAGTAAAGGATGTTGAATTTGTTCATACACTTCTTTTGCTTTCATTAATCGCTGGATTGCATCCTCTATATTACCTTTGTACTCTAAATTGCGTGCACCAGCATACTTCAAAAAATAACGTTTTCCATTTTCAATAATACCAAAACTAATATTCCCTGAATCTTGCTGATCAAAAACAGTAAACACTTCTACATCCTTTAGCCAATCAAAATTATGATCCTCAGCCAATGTTATAGGGTATTGATTTTTTCCAATTTTAATATTTATCATGAATTGCTCCTAGCTTTGAGCAAACGTAGTTTATAGAGGTATGATACGCATACTCAAATTATTTTTACCTCATTTTTTATTGTCTTTTGTTTGTTCATAAAACATCACTCCTTTCAACTAAAGTCCCTTTATTCAACAACTACCAAAATCTTCTTAATTTCTATTATATATTATAAAATACAAATTATAAGGAAAATATATTTCATACACACATTTAGTTTACATAATATTTTTATAGTTTATTTATATGTATAATCTACATCTCCCCCCAACCACACATACTATCTAAAACAGTACAAACTGTTTTTACATTCTTCATTTTCTCGTTAAAATACATCTGAAAAGTAGGATTCACCGAAAAATTACAGAATTCTATATATAACAAGTATAGGACGGATGATTTTCAAATTCCTCTATAATAAAGGTGGTATAAATAGTGTGAAACTTAAACAAGAACAAAGACTTACCGTAAAGACAACTTTCTCTAAAGAATACAAGATTTTTATTTTCGGTTTACTCATTTCAAGAATTGGGGATTCACTATACACATTTGCGTTGCCTTGGATTGCCTATCAATTAACCGGTTCAGCTGTAATTATGAGTTCTTTATTTGCTATTAACATATTGCCAATCGTTTTATTTGGCCCTTTAGTTGGTGTAATAATTGATCGTTATGATCGAAAAAAGTTACTGTTGGTAGCGGATATTACTAATATTATTTTAGTAAGTCTTGTTCCAATACTACATTCATTACATCTATTAGAAATCTGGCATTTATACATAATTACTTTTATGTTAGCAGTTATGTCCATGCTTTTTGATGTAACAACTGTTACAGTCATTCCGCAAATTGCTGGAGCATCCTTAACGAAGGCCAATTCTTTTTATCAAATGGTTAATCAATTGGCTAGTTTATTTGGTCCAATGATAGCTGGGGTTTTCATTTCTTTTATTGGCGGCTTTCAGATGCTTTGGATTAATGTTCTTTCATTTATTGCAACATTAGTTGCTGTGATGTTATTACCGTCTATGAAAATCACAAATAAAAAATGTGAAGATAAAAATACACTTCAAAATGTACTATCTGATTTGGTTAATGGATGTAAATGGCTCAAAAATGACCGTTTAAATTTAGCTTTATCTTTTCAAGCTATGATTGGAAACTTTGGAGCAAGTGCGGTTTTAGGTGTGTTCATGTATTATTTACTATCCACATTGCAACTTACGCCGGAACAAAGTGGCTTTAATTATTCACTAATTGGAATAGGCGGGCTCTTAGGAAGTTTGATTGCAGTTCCTTTAGAAAAGAGATTGCAGCGCGGCATACTAATCCCTTTACTCTTATTTGTTGGGGCAATTAGCTTAACTTTTGCGCTTTGGAGCACATATTGGCTCGCTCCCGGAATTGCTTTCGGTGTTGCAATGACTTGTAATATTGCATGGAATACAATTGTAGCCACAATTCGTCAGGAAACAGTTCCATCAAATATGCAAGGAAGAGTTTTAGGATTTTCACGTGTACTTACACGATTAGCTATGCCACTCGGGGCATTAGTAGGAGGCATTATTTCAGCTTATAATCCTGTCTTTGTATTTGCTTTAGCTGCTTTTACTAAATTAATTGAAGTCTTTATTGCTTTATATAGTCCGATACGAAAACTATAATAGTAGGAAAGATAATTATGATTGGTTAATTGCAATTACGGATAAGTTTATAAAGAAAAAAGGCATATTATAATGCCTTTTTTCTTTACAATCATTTAACTGGATAACAAACTTCTGTAACCCACTTATTAGGATCCGACTCCATTCCTGGACTCACATGATAAATATTAAACATCGGGCCTGCTAATTCGTAACCTTCTGTCTCAATCCATTTTGCCGCAGCTTCATTTACAGCTGTCATTTGTTCATAACCTCCATTAACCGTTATAGAAGCTACATTAGTTGATTCCATATTTTTAAATGTAACGTCTTTTGTATTTTCGTGCTTTCCTAGAATACTTAGCTGTATTTCTATATCTACATCATTTTCTTTGTATTCACGATCATGGAAAACCGCAATATTATAACTCGGATGGTCAATACTAATATTCTCCATTTGAATTTCTTGCATTAATATACTCCATAAATCACCTTCGCAATTATACGATGGAATAATCTTTCTAACACTAGCTACAGTTCTTTCTGGAATTTCTTTTATTGAAACATGATAATTCATCTCAACAACATCCTCTCTCATCGTTTTCATTGAGTCTTCGAGGAGACGTAATTGTTTTTTGAGGTTAGTCATGTCTTTTTTAATTTGAGCACTACGATTTAAAAACTGCTCCTTAATACCATCTATATTATCGCATTCTATTATTTCTTTAATGGTAGCGATATTAAACCCCATACCTTTTAATGTTTGAATTTGATTTACTTTTTTTAATTGGTCTGCTGAATAAAATCGATATCCACTCAGCTCATCGACTTTTACTGGTTGTAATAATTCCACTTTGTCGTAGTGCCTCAACATACGAATACTAATGGAAGATAGTTTTGAAAAATCCCCAATTTTAAACATATTTTCCTCCTATAAATTACATCTACTTCGAAGCTCAACTTTATCTTAAACAATGACATCGTGTGAGAGTCAACTGTTTATAACACTTGAATTATATTTCTTCAATTATTTACTCGTATACCCTCTTTCGTCTTAAACCTATGAAGATTGATAATAATCCGTTCACAGCTAATAAAATTACTATAATACTTGTAAGTAAACCTATATCTGCCGCAAATATTTTTATCGTACGCCATGGTGAACTTGTACTATAAGTAAGAAGTGGGATGAAAATAATAGATAATAGTAGGGATAGACTCCCTATGAATAACCAAATTAGCTTTTTTACGCTTTTCATATGTTTATACTTTTTAATTAACATAATTGATATTATGAAAAGTATAAGTGTAACTAGCAACAAAACAATTTGTATTAATGGGATGTTTTTAGGGATATCAACCGGTTCTTCTCCATTCAAAATACTAATAATCCCCTTTTTCAATTCTGATAGTGCGGTTTCTTCTAATACATGATTTTTATTTGTTAAAATCACACCACTCCAGCCACTTTTATTTAAAGTAAATATTTCTGCACGAGCATCGGGCGTTGATCCTGAATGCCAAATCATCGTTTCGCTTTCATTTATATTTGTTGTTCTTAATCCAAAACCATAACTTTTTTCTGAATTTATTTTATAAAGTGGTGAAAGATAAAGATCCATGTTTTCTTGCTTTAAAAATTGAGGATTTTCTTGGCGATTCAAAAACATAATGAATTGAATCATATCTTCCAAATTCGCGGTAATATAGCCATATGGTGCCCCGGCATTATCATAGGACACTACACTTTTTCTTGGTATGCCAAACCACGACTGATAACCTGTTAAATAGCCTTTTTCATATGCAATTTCTTTACTTGCTGCCGCACCATTCATATTTAATAGCCGAAAAACATGTTTTTGCATATATGAGGAATATGTATCATTTGTAACTTCTTCAATAAGTGCACCTAAAACCATATAATTCACATTACTATATTGATATTTTTCACTTGGTGGAGCAGTTATTTTTACATTTGAAAGCTTCATTACATTTTCTTTTAATGCTGTAGAACTTTTGGATTGCTTATCTGATAATAATAAGCCCTCATATGTGCTTATTCCACTTGTATGAGTTAGTAGATGTTGGATTGTTATAGTTGAGGATATTTGAGAATCTTTTAGTTTAAACCAGGGGAGGTATCGTTGAACAGGATCCTCTAATTTTATTTTTTTATCTTCTATTAATTTCACGATAGCTAAAGCTGTTAAAGATTTACTTATTGAGCCGATTGCAAATGGAGTTTTACTAGTTACCTTTTTTTCAGATTCTCCAGTAATCCCCATCGTTTTTGTGAAGAATACATCTTTATTATGTACAATTGCAACAGCAACTCCTGGAATATTCTGTTCATTTATAAATTCTTCAATATACTTATCTAAATTAGCTTTAATATTGTGCTGAGCATACACTTTTGGATGAACGATACATAATACTAATACATTACAAAGAATACATATTTGGAATAATTTATAGATAGTTTTCTTCATTATACTTTAGATAGCTTTCTTTTTTTATAATTTACTAAACTAATAAATACTACTACAGAGATTGTAAAACTACTCATTATTAATAATGAGTTCCACCATTGATTCTCTGATATACGATATAAAATATTATAATCAAATATATCTTTACTATTAGGTTGGTTAAATGATTCAGTTAAAAATATTGAAAATGTAGTTTGCGAGATGAGGTAAGTAATAAATGCGATGAATATGCCACGTAAGACAAATGTATTGTATTTTCCTTTTTCATTTTGAATTTGTTTCATTTTAACTTGTAAATCAATTTCATTTATTTCTATAAAATCTTGAACAAATAATTGAGGGGTACCTAAATCATCTATACTGTCTTCACCATGTTCACGACATTCTTGAATATGTTCGAATATTTGTCGCTTAATATTTTCCCTTTCTTCTAAACTAATATCGTATTGCTTTAATTCCTTTAGTACGTCTGTTAAAAATTGCTTTTCTTTACCTATCAATCTATTCCTCATTTCAGAAGGTCTCCTTTCAAACCGCTTTTTAATAATGTTTGAATATCCGATTGCAATTCTAACCACTCATTAATTTTCTTCTCAAGACGTATTTTACCGTTTTCATTAATTTCATAATAAATTCTAACTTTACCACTGTCTGTTACTTCTTGATAAGTATTAACCCACTCTTGATTTTTTAACTTAGTTAAAATTGGATAAATACTTCCTACTCCTTTCAACTTTAAATTGTGTACTTCTAACTCTTTCATAATCTCATAACCATAACTTTTCTTTTTTGACAAAATAGATAATACACACATTTCTAAATGCCCTTTAATTAAACTCGTTCTATCCATAGGATAAATTTAACAGAAATATATACTTCATTCAAGTATATATTTCTGTTAAATGCAAAAAAACAGACAATAAAACGAAAAGATTAACAAACAACAATACCACTTATCAACTGTTTTTAATCTTAATAATCACTTTTATAATATAATAATTACACAATGAATATAACCTTTAAGGTAATTATCCTCTTACTTCAATAACCTTATCTTTATATATTTCAAACCATTGTTGCCATTCATCTTTAGAAAATTCTTTTTCTTCTCCTTCTAGAACGGCAGAAAAAAGATCTAAACAAATATGCCAACCAGCTATATCTTTCGGTGTATGATCAGTTAATTCGTGAATATATTCTTTGAGAAGTAAAAGGGTACCATTATCCTCTTTATGTATTTCAAATCGGACCCGATCTTTATTCCAAGTAAATTCAAGCACTGAATTTACTTGACACTCTATAATATCAATATTTATAAATGAACCATCCATCATGTCGAACTTTATTACACCATTTGTTTTAAGGCTTTCAATATGCAAATTGGACATCCATTTTTTTAACTTACTGTTTTCTGTTAAAACTGACCAAACCTCTTCAATCGTATATGCAAATTGACGTTCAAATTTTACAATATATCCATCACTTAGTTTCTCAATTTCAGCTATCATATTGATTGCCTCCCTATACAGAATGTATGTTCTTAATTTATTTTACACGAATATAAATATAAAATAAATCTTTATGCCAACGAAGTATTAATTTAAAGTTAATAGTGCTGAGAAAAACTTGAATTATTTCTAAATTGAGTTATATAATCTAGAGAATTAAATATCATGTATGTACATTTTCCCATTAAATATAGACTTACGTACAAATAAAAAGAGTCGCATTTGCGACTCATGAAATTATAGAATTAGCCCTTATTTTTATTGATTGCTTTACCTTTTAATCGCATCAACAATTAACGATGGAAAACCAAGTTTATCCCCTTTATTTCTAGAATCATACTTTTTCGAACGGAAAATAACACCGTCGTTCGCATCCCATTCCTTGTAATAAAACTGCCCATTTTCATCACAATATTCAAGTAAAACTACCTCAAATCCAGCACTTTCAAACATTTTCGTTAAGGTTTTATAATTATGAACAATTTTATGACTTGCTGCTGGGTGATCTTTTGGGCCAGGTCCACCTATTTGAACTATATTTTGGTACGCTTCATCTCGGAAAAATGCATCAGGAACACCGCACCGAATGTGCCCTGTTGGCTTTAAAAATTTACAACAAATTCCAGCTGCTCTTACACCTTCTTCAAACGTAAGGTGTTCCCAGACATGCTCTGCTAAAATAACTGAAATAGAGTTGTATTCAAATCTTTCTTCCCACGTAGCTTTATCTAGTAGGTTAAGTTCATCTTCTTGCGTTTGAATCCAGCCTGGATTATTATTAAACACTCCAGCTCCGACAACTACTTTAATTTCGTCTTGTTTTATTGCTATCACCTTCACTTCGTAAACATTTTAATTATTAATATATTCTATGTTTACTATTATTCTACCTTCTAAAATAAATTAAGAAAAAATGGTGATTGCTTTAACAAAAATGAGTTATGGAAACAATTCATGATGCACAATTATTTTTGTACTCTATTCTTCAAACGAATAAGCTGTACTATCTACTTTTATATTTTTCTAAATTTGCGAACTAAAGTGAACACTATACCTGCAAAAACCATCCATAAGCCCATTGTTGTACTATTAGTTGTACTGCCCCCCGTGTTTGGAAGCTCTTTATATGTAGATTCTTTTTTATTGGAATTACTGTTGTTTTGGATATTATCGTTATTACTGTTATTAGTACTACCTTTAGCTTTGCTAGCGTCTGTATCCTTCACTAATACTTTTTGTATTGCATGTACCTTATTACCTACAGAATCTGTGACACTATATATTATTTCAAAAGTACCAACTTTAGTGGTATCTCCAATATCTTTATATACTACTTTAGAAGTAAGATCACCGTCTTCTTTATCCGTAGCTGATACACCTACCATTGGATTGAATTCATCTCCCTTAGTAATTGTAGTTGTAGCAGGTACTTTTAGTATTGGTATGTCATTCTTAACTTCTTCTCTACCTGTGACTGTTACAGTTTGTTTCGCAATTTCTTCATGGCCTTTAGAATTTATAACTGTATACGTTACTATGTAAGTACCGACTTTAGAGGTATCTACTTCCCCCTCAACTTTTACTTTAGAAGTAAGATCGCCGTCTTCTTTATCAATAGCTTTTACTTTTGCCATCGGATCGAATGATTCTCCTACAGTAATTGTCGTTGCAATAGGAACTGTCAATGTAGGTTTTAGATCTGATGTTTCTCCATCTCCCTCTACAATTACAGTCCGTGTTACCGTTGCTTTCCCACCTTGAGAATCAACGACAGTGTACTCCACAATGCATTTGCCTGGTTTAGAAGTGTCTACATCACCTTTATGTTCTACTCGATTTGTTAAATCACCATCTTCTTTATCAATAGCTTTTACATTGCTCATCGGGTCAAACTTATCACCGACACGTAGTGTAATTGTTGGCGGTACTGTTAGCTCTGGGACTTGGTTTGCCTCAGTTTTTTCGTTTTCTTTCACTGTTCCTTTAATTTTTGCTGCATCAAAAGCTTTTTGGACCGTTTCAACCTCAATGGAATTTGCCCCATATTTATTTGTTGCAACTTTAAGACACGCTAATCTTAATTCAGAGAAATTAGAAGTCATATTCAATTCATCAGTATTTGCATAATAGAAAATATCAAACATTTTATCTTCACCAATACCATTTACAGTTACACCGTTATGAGTGCCACCTTGTGCAATTAAATACGCGACTTTATTAATAATACTTGAGTTGAAATGAACGCCCTCATTATCCTCTCCGTTTAAATCACTGTATTTGCTATAATCATCTGGATACGGTACTCCATTAAAGAATTTGACTGAAGATGGATTTTTCATATTACGGAGAACTGATCCACTTTGTTCTCCTATTGTCCAATTAAATTCCCCATTATTTATATATTTCTCAATAGCCGTTCCCATAATATCAGATAACGCCTCGTTAATTGCTCCAGATTCTCCAAAAAATTCAAGATTAGATTCACTAGATGTAACCGCATGTGTAAATTCATGACCCGCTATGTCAAACGATCTAACCATTGGATCACCATATATAAGCATACTAACATTGTTAATATTAGCGCTAAATGCATTCCCCCAATTTTTAGGATCATTTGTTTCTCCAGAATCCCATGCATGTACAACTGAAACTACTTTTTTCCCTTTATTATCAAAACTATTACGCTTATATTTGTCTTTATAAAAATCATATACGTTTGTCGCTAAGAAATGAGCACTTACCGCTTTTGGGTCATTGAATGTTGTTGATGTGCTAGTTGTTAATATACCAGGATAATATTTTTCTTCAAAAGTAATATCTCTATAATTTACATCATACGTCTCAATTCCTTGCCCTCTTGTATAATCAGCAAGCGCATATTTCCCGTTACTTTGTTCAGAAATACCGAATGTACGAGTTATTCCTAAATCATCTTTTCCAGTCCCAGTTAATGATTTAAAATTACTTTTTTTATTCTCCTGAATAGCTTCAACACGCTCTTCATTTACTTTTAAATCTGACTCTTGCACCATATTTTTCAACATATCACCACTATGAGCATCCACTAAATAAGTTCCAGATACATAGTTTGGTGTGGCAGCTGCAAATGTAACTTGATATGCATTTGTAGCTTGCCCACGATTTTCATCAACAAAAATAACTTCCTTAACTTCTGCCTCAGAAATAAATTGAATATCATTTCCGTACTTCGTATAAATATATTGTTTTGCTTCTTCTTTTGATAAATTAATAGGATTCTTTAAATCTTCTTTTTCTAAGTTTTGTGCACTTTCCCCTGAAACACTTTTAATAATACCCTTTTTATCTACATGAGCAGTCAATTGGTGTCCGTATACTTCTTTACCTTCATATATTTGTTGCATACGAACAAGTGTAGTCCCATCATAAGAACCACGTTTTTGAACAACTTCGTAATCTACCCCTTTGTCTCCACTCACTTGTTTTGGTGACAAAGCATGTTCCGTCTTTTCCTTAAGTGCATCTTTCACTACGTTCTCTGGCGTTTTTTGTGATGGTTTTGTAAGTTCACCTGTACGGAACGAATCCTCTTGAATATCAACTTGCATTTGATCCGTTTCCTCAGCATAACCTATCTCGTATGGTACTATGCTTGTTAAAGCTAATCCTGTTGTTAATGCAACTATAGCTATTTCTTTTTTATTTTTCATGTTATTTCCCTCTTATGATTTCCTAAAATATGAAATTACTAAAATTTATACAATCTATTTCTAATGTAAAAAGATGACTTCTGTAATCAACAAAAGTCACCTCTTCAATATGTAATATCCCTAATATATTTTTAATGCATAATTTCTATATAAAACAGAAAAAGCATTCATTAACGAGCATTTTGCATTACTTTTATTAGGTCATTTATATTTTCAACTTTCTGCTGAAACTGATCAAATCTACTATGTAACAATGAAGGATTCTTATCTTCAGTTGAAATAACTTTTTTTAACTCCTGTTCTAATATATCATATGTATCAAAGAAATTATCAAATTCTACACTTACAAGCTCTTCATTTTCACGATAAAATCTTTTTGTTTCTATATAAGTCATGTATGATTTATTTAAAAAACCTAATGAAATTAAATATTTAGAAGTGTTTTCTTGATAAATAGCAATATCACATGCTATTTTCATATCAGAATAAGTTCTTTGAACGAAAGAATGCAATTCAAAAATCTTAAACTTTAATCCATTATTCATTTCATCCCCTCCCATCCTATCTATTCTACATAAAAAAAGAATATTATACAAAGTAAAATATCAATATAGTACAAAAATAAAAAGCGAAAGAATAAATTCTCCCGCTTATTATATCAATAAATACATTTCATATTGTGCTAAAGAATTCTTTTCAAATCCAGTTTTCTTTACAAACCCTTCCAGTAAACTGTTGTTTGGAAAACTAATTAACAAGCTTTCAAAATTCAACTCATCTCTTACTACTTGTAATAATTTTGATCCAATACCACGATTTCTATACTCTTTGTCTATGAAAATAAAACTAATTTTACCTTGTTCATTCATACATATAGAACCTTTTAAATCATTATCGACATATGCACCATAAAATGTATGATTTGTTTTTTCGATATAATCCATATCATTTTGCCAGTTTATATGGAAGTGTAACCATTTCTGAATTTCAACTTTAAAAGCTGCAAATTCTAATTGTTTTACTTCAATTCCTTTACATTCTTTAAGCATTATTTTAGTCATATCTTTTAAATTATAATAAGATAGATCGTACACTTTTTCATAGCCTAATTTATTATAAAAACGAATCGCCCGGTCATTACCTACAATGACTTCAAGAAAAAGTTGCTTACACCCGTTTTGAATCGCTTCATCTTTATGCAGTTCAAATAACTTTTGACTCACACCAATACCACGGTAATTGGGATGAACTGCTAATGTTCCGCAGCGCATTGTTTTTATGTTTTCATAATCCTTTATCCCACCAAGTATTACACCAGCTGGCTTGTCACCATCTAAAGCAAGAAACGAGTGTTCTAACGAATTCCCTTCAGCTCCAAAAAATCTTTTTATAAAATCTTCTTTTGAAACTTCCATCTTAATAATATAATCTGAAAACCCATCCCTAAAAGCTTCATACACTAAATCTATATTTACTTCACTACATCTTTTGTATTGAATCATATAAAATTATCCCCCACTTACTCGTGTTAAACTTAACATACAAATACATAAAATGTACTAGCTCCACTCTACCCATCATTCTTTAATTTTTAATTCTACCATTTAATTTGAAATAAACGGGCACTTCCCTACATATCTGTCACTATTAATTTGTTTTATAACAAATGGTGCAATATCACTATTTTGAATTTTGATTCCTGGCATATCTACTAAACTCTCGTTTATACGTCCAATACCATTTCCCTCTATAACAAATGGTAATCTAACAATTGTCCAATCTACTTTACTACTTTGGATAATTTGTAATTCTTTATATTTATCTTGCATCATTTTTGATAAAAAAACTTTAAATAAGGTAGCTCCAATTTTATTTACAATTCCCTTTTGATCTCCTGTAACATTTAAAAAGCCTCCGGAAATTACAATATATCTTTTTATTTCAAACTCCTTCATTGCTTCTAAAATATGCTTCGTTACTGTGCTAAAAATATAAGATTCATTTTTCGGTTGACCTACTGCATTAATTACAGCTCCACACCCTTTAAGTAATTTGCGTATTGAAGCAAAATCACGTGCATCTCCATTAATGATCTCTATATTTTCATTTGTTATTTTGATATTATTAGAATTTCTTGTTAATATTTTTACTTGATATCCCTTATCTAGCGCTTCTTTTACAAGGAATTTCCCCGCTTTTCCGTTTGCACCCAAAATAGCTATTTTATTTGTACTTTCCAATATTAACCCCTCTTACTATCTATGATTTACTACATTAATCTCATATACACGTAAAAAAGCAATTAAATGCTCACACGCTCGTTCACATGCTAACATTTTAAAGATTTTTTGTTCCTCTTTCGTTTTATCATTCGCTTGATCTGAAGCAGCTTTTAAACATAGAAAAGGTTTGTTATTGATTTGGCACACATAAGCAAAAGCTGCCACTTCTTGATCAACCGCTAATGCTCCATATACAGTATGGAGTAAATATCTCATTTCTGAACTACGGATACGTTGATCTCCAGATAAAAATGTACCGAAATGAATCGGATCATAAGATCGTATTTTTTTTATTCTTCTTACAAGCGATTTTGTTGTTTCGATAGGTGCTGTTCTACCATTATATAAGTTAAAAACATCTTCACCCGAACCAGCAGCAGTGACATCGTGTTGTATTGCGCTCAGTGCCACTACAATATGACCATTTTTCACCTTATGTGATAAACTCCCGCATATCCCTGTCATAAACAACTCATCCGGCTGAAACTCACTAATTAATAATTGTACACAACTAGCACAACTTACCTTCCCAACACCAGTTATAACTGAAATAATTTCCAGGTCATTTATAGTATGAAAATGAAATTCCCAAGCGGCTCTTTTTTCAATGCGTTCACTTGGATAATATTGATGTAAATACGTGAGTTCTGGTTCCCATGCAGATACGATTGCAATACGTTTCATAACACGCTTCACTTCCCCTATTGTTATCATGTAAATACTTTATCTATACTTTCTCGTTCATAATCTGGAATCCAATCTTTATATTTCTCATATAAATTTCGTATTGTTTCTTTATTCTTCGCAATTACTTCACATCCTCTATCATCATAAATAAACATGATAATATCTTTTGTTGCATTAATAAGAAATACATCTGGGTCAACTACCCCCACTGAAATGAATCGTTTCAGTGGGGGCTTGAGTTCGAACGCTAGGTCTTTTCGTCTATCGCTAGACAGTTTGACGCTCTAGCATTCATGCCACCTTACGGTAACACCCCAAGTATGTTTTTGGTTGGTACTGGCAACGAAAGATTGTTTTCCCACTTGCACCACCCTTTCGAAAAAGAGCAGTTCTTCCTTATGAAAGAAGCCACCACTCAGATGACTCCGGCGTGTACTACAAGCCCCGACAAGTCGAGTACACATGGATGGTTGACGCACCCACTAAGCTATGCGCGTGGCAACAGCCTTACGTTTTTGCACTTCTAATAGAATCGGCGTTTTCACTTTCAGACTTTCCTCCAATTCTACAACTTTTGATTTTTTCAAGGTATTCAGCGCACCATTAATATCAGCATGGATACATGTTCCTGCTTTACTTTGGTACAGACCACGAGTCATTCGTTTGCCACTAAAGCGATAATACGTCTTATCATCCTTCGTCCAAACTGGAACCAAATCTTTATCAAGAAAACTAGCTTTAGAGGTATAGCTTTCTTCTTGTTTCAAAAATCGGATGCCTTCTTTTTTGCATTTATTCTCAATTGCTGCAATCAGTTTATGAAATGGGATTTGAACAAATTTTTGATTATTCTTTTTTCCCATATCAGATTTTTGTTTCCAACCAGCGTTATATCCTACTACAACCGTGTCTATGCCAAATGCTTTCACTTTTTTGAACACCAGACCTACCGTTTGTGAAATGTAACCATTTATTTGTCGTTCTCGGTTATGCCAAAGTGCAGCCATTCTATTCGTTACAACTCGTTTTGAAATTCCGTTTTCAATATTTTTCTGCTGGAGATTACGTATCATTTTGTTGAAGTACTGATTAATAGATTTTAGTTTTTTTCCATCAATTAAGAAAGTATCACCTGTATTCGTTACGCAACTTACTAATCTATCTACACCTAAATCGCAACTCAAAGCGTTACTCGTAGTCGTGGGTGATTTCTTCATTTGAGAAACGTGCATCTCATATGTGTAATGCACCTCAAAGAACCGACCTTTTTGCTTCGGTACAATCTCAATGTAGGAGATTTTTTTATGTCGTAAGTTTTTCGGCATACGTATTTTAATGGAACCGAATTTTTGCCTGAATGCAACACTCATCGGAATCATCCAAAACCCGTTCTCATCCACTTTTGGAACTTGATAGATTTCAATGATTCGTTTGTCAGTGGAACGAGAATAATTCGGAAACTTAGGGCGACCTGTAAACTTCTCAGGATGTTTCTTCCACTGTTCCAAGGCTTTAAAAAAGCTCTTTACTTCTGCATACAAGGCTCTACGAATGGCTTGAACAGAGTTTGATTGCATGCCCCAGTAGTTCATATCGGCTTGCATGGCAGTGTCCACTTCTTTTACAGTAGCCATCCTGTTATTATTCAGGTAACTTTGTTTCATCGTATACAATCCAACATTTCGCAACGCTTTTGAACTATGTGACATGCGTTGCAGTAAGCGAAATTCTTTTGCGGTAAGACAAGCTCGTCCGATATTTTGTTTCTGCGTGAATCGTTGCATGTTTTCTCTTTTCTTTTGTTTCCGTAATACTTTCACTGCTTTCTTTTTAACCATTGTTTTCACCACCTTTCTCAGATAGTTCATTAAAATTATTTCTTTCCTAAGATAATATTTGAAACGAAACGGAACAAAATGTGAATATAGTCTTCATCGTAATTCCTTTTGGCTCAAGTAACCGAATGATTATGATTATTCAATTTCGTTTTCTTACGATCTATTCCCTTCTTATTTAAGGGTAGATTGTATCGTAAGACAAAAAGAAACAAAAAAGTTCAGCCTTATTGACTCACGGCAATTCATCTCCACCTGAATTGTTGGGTTTCACCCGTAACACAAATCAGATGGAGTCTTCTTGCCGAAAAGGATAAAAAATTTCTTTTATTCCGTCCAAAACGAGGATAAAGGCCCGGAAAATCTTCATGATTTGCAGCTTGAATAAGCTGTTTATACTTTATATCGCTAGCAAAACATTTTAACGAAAATTGGTATGTACAATATAAATCAGCTTCTTCATCTTCAAATAAAAAAGGTATTGTTTCTTGCCTTATATGATACTTTAATTCTCTATTATGAATAAAACGTCTATATAGATTAATTTTCTGCGGATTTTTTACATTTTCCTTTTTAAATCGATAAACATTTGTTACTAAAAAGACTTCATCTTCTTTTGAAAATATATCTTCAAATAAGTATTTATTATATGTATAAAGTTGAGTGAAGTATTCCCTATTTATAGCGTCGGTTCTTTCTACATATAGGTCTTTCCCTTTCCCAAAATGAAAATGCAAATGATTTTCCCATTGAAAGTATATATGTGGTACTAATGTAACCCCAGGAAATGTTTGATTCATATATTCTTTTAATTGCATTCTTATACCCTTTCTACTCTACAATTTCTTTTAACTGCCAATATGATTCTTCTAGCCAAGGATGTAAAACTTTCAACTTATCTTTTCTATCCCACAAATATGAAATATATGCAAAAGCAGCATGTTCTAAAGATTTTTCTAATCCTTTTTTAACTTCTGCTAAATATGGTGGCGCTCCATTTTGATCCCATTCTATTTTATCAGCAACAAATAACACTAAATCCATTTTCGTTGCATGTTTACGCAGTGTAGTATGACAACTAATGGCATTTAAAATTTCTTCATCTTCCACTTTAAATATCTCTTTTGCAATTATTCTCGACAGCTTTTGATGAATAATCATCGGGAATTCTCGTTCCTCTTGTAATATCTCTATTCCAAATTCTTCAGCAACTTCAACCCGCTCTTCATTCGGAAAGATTGCACTAATATCATGTAAATATGCTGCCATTGCTGCCTTTTCCTCGTTTTCATGATACTTAATCGCAATTTTTCGCGCTTCATTTGCCACCCGAATTGAATGTTTGTATGTAAGTTCTTTTTTGTATTTTAATAGAAAAACTTTTATATCATTTTCAATTTTTCCAGTCGGAGTAAATGAATAAATATCTTTATATAACATCTTAAGTCCCCCTTCTTCCAAACTTTCAATATAACGTTTCATTTAGATATCCTTTTTATTTGTATTCGTTATGAATGTTTTAATCCCTTTTTATACGTTACATGAAATTTTATGTGGAATCATTGCTACAAAACACATAAATGTTTGATATTATAGTAATGTTAATGATTTGTAAGGAAAGGAACTACATAATGAATAAAAATATATTAATTATTGATGACGATAAAGAAATTGTTGAATTACTTGCTGTTTATTTGCGAAATGAAGGCTATAACATTTATAAAGCATACGATGGCGATGAAGCATTGCAAATGATTTCTACATATGAAGTTGACCTTATGATTTTGGATATTATGATGCCAAAACGAAACGGATTAGAAGTTTGCCAAGAGGTTCGTGAGAATAATACTGTACCTATTCTTATGTTGAGTGCAAAGGCAGAAGATATGGATAAAATATTAGGTCTTATGACAGGTGCAGATGATTATATGATTAAGCCCTTCAATCCATTAGAATTAGTAGCTAGAGTAAAAGCTTTGTTACGAAGATCATCTTTCCAAAATGCCACTTCCTCCAAAAATGAAGATGGTATTATCCGTATTCGTTCTGCTGAAATACACAAACATAATCATACAGTTAAAGTCAATGGAGAATATATTAAGCTTACATCTATTGAATTTGATATTTTATATTTACTTGCGAGTAATACGGGGAGAGTATTTAGTTCCGAAGAAATTTTTGAACGCGTTTGGAATGAAGATGGTTATGGTTCAAATAAAACTGTAATGGTTCACATTAGTAATTTACGGGATAAACTTGAAACAGGAATGAATGAAGAGAAGTTTATTCATACTGTTTGGGGAGTAGGCTATAAAATTGAGAAATGAAGCATTTGATATATTAAAAGATATCCCAAAGTGGAAGTTAATTTTTTGGTTCATGTTAGCTATCACACTTACCCCTATTACTGAATTAATTATATATCGCCTCGTTACAAGTGTAATTGAAAGTTCACTTACATTAAGTGAACTTGGCAAAGAATTCATTAGAATTTTTGGTTATGAAAAATATAAAGGAATAAAGGAATCTCTTTGGATGATGATCGTCTCTTATTTATTTTTATTTTCGATTTTCTCATCTTACCTATACATTTTTTACCGTCATGAAAGAAAGCTTTACTATGAAGCTTGTATTAAAAAAATGATAGAGGAAATTCGTTATATTGCAAATGGAAACTTCAATCATAAAGTTTCTATCGTAAACCATAATCATTTAGAAGAGTTAGCAAGCGGAGTTAATCACATTGTTGAACAATTGAAAGTCTCGATTGATGAAGAAAGACAGGCAGAACAAGCAAAAAGTGAATTGATTACAAATGTATCGCACGATTTACGCACTCCTCTTACCTCTATAGTTGGATACGTGAATTTAATCCACCATGATAATTATAGAGATGAAGTAGAATTACGTCATTATATACAAGTTATTTACGATAAAGTAACTCGTCTTAACGCATTAATGAATGATTTGTTTGAATATACACGTGTTCAAAATAAAGAATTAAGTTTATATTCTGTCCCTATTGATATTGTGGAGCTTCTTGGACAATTAACAGTTCAATTTCGAATACAGCTGCAAGAGGCTAATATTGATTGTCGCCCCTTTTTCCCATCAAAGAAGCTAATGGTATTAGCTGATGGAGACAAATTAGTACGCGTATTTGAAAATCTAATTATTAATGCTATCGCTTACGGTAACGATGGTGATTATATTGATATTACTGCTTATGAAAGTAATAATATGATCGCAATCGATATAACCAATTACGGCCAACCTATTCCAAGTACCGATTTACCTCATATTTTTGAACGTTTTTATCGCGTTGAGAAATCGCGTTCTACAAACACTGGTGGATCTGGACTCGGATTGGCAATTGCAAAAAGTATTGTAGAGTTGCATAAAGGAACAATTGAAGTGTATAGTGATGACAAAAAAACAACATTCACTGTAAAACTACAACCATATAAATGTTAATACAGCTTAATTTTAGGTCCAATTTCTTACGATATAAGAAATTGGACCTTTTATTTTCCAGTAACATCCAAAATTTAATAATCCTTTATAATTCTTTAGAAATTCTTTACCTTTTCTTTCTTCCTAATTAAGCATTCCTTTTTACAATATTATTATCGATGTCATAATAGGAGGATCGCTTATGCAATTCTTAAAAAAATTCGCAATTTTATTCTTATCTTTTGTTATTACAACACTTATCGTTTTATATTTTTACCTTTATGTAAATGGTCCAATTATTCAAGCTAAATCAGCTATTTTAATAGATTCTAATTCAAGTGAAGTTATTTATAAAAAAAATGAAGAAATTCCTATCCAATCAGCTACTTTATCTAAATTAATGACAGAGTATATCGTAATGGAAAAACTGAATGAAGGAAAAATACAGTTAGATGAATTAGTAAAAATAAGTAACGAAGTTTTTCGAGCAGAAACGAGTCCTATACAAGCAACTTCGAAAGATAAAACGACAGTTCGTGATTTACTTCATACACTGTTATTGACAGGAAATAATCGTTCCGCACTTGCTCTTGCAGAACATATCGCTGGAAACGAAGATAATTTCACACAGTTAATGAATGAAAAAGCAAAACAACTAAAGTTATCACAACCATCTCCGTTTCTAAACGCTACTGGAATGAATAACGATACAAATAAACTTTCAACTACAACAGCAATTGAAGTTGCTAAACTAGCAACACAATTAGTAACAGACTTTCCAGATGTACTGAACGTTACAAAACTAACCTCTTACCAGTTCACCTTCAAAGATACGAAAGTTTTCAACACCAATAAAATGATATATTCCCTTAATAAAAACATTAAACACCAAGGTGTTGATGGCTTACAAACTAGTTTTTCAACTAATGGTAATTATAGTTTTGTCAGTACAGCAAAACGAGGAGATACTAGACTTATTTCAGTAATATTAGACGCCGAAAATGAAAACAGTACTTTTATTGAAACAAAAAAGTTACTTCAGTACGGCTTTGATCCTTCTTCATACTCTGCACTCCAAGCATTTAAAGATGCTGTTACATCTTGGACTGTTTTGCTTCAGTTTAAAAATTTAATCATACAAACATTGTTGATTTTCTTCATTATTACATTTTTAATGTTTTTACATATACGCCAGAAAAAATCCGAGGATTTCAATTAGGAAATCTTCTTATATATATAAAACGGCTTGCATTTACAGTACAAGCCGTTTTTTTAACTATAGTTCTCTTCCAATTAAATTCGCTGAAACAGGCTGAAGATTTAGTTCTCTCGCCCATATAGATAGCTGACCAATGTGATGAATTTCATGTACAATTACATGTCTTAACACTTCACCGTATGTATATGTTTTATCTGTCCACGAAGCTTTTAATATTTTACATTCTAGACTAGATGACCACAACTGCAAAAAATCATCTAATTCTCGTTTATATAAATCAGATAACGCTTTCACTTTCTGGATTGATTGATACTCTTTAAACTGCGGTGCCCGATCTTCTTTTTCTTGAAGCGCATTAATCCAGCTATACTCAACATCAACAATATGAAATAATGTTTCTAAAATACTTCCAACACCACCAACACGTTTGCGGAGTAATTCTTCCTCTGAAAGTTGCTCACACCACTTAAACCAATCATCTCTTACTTGCCAATTGTATCGAAATAAAGTGTACACATTTATCTCTCCCCTACCTCGATTATCCACTTTACAGCATCTATTATATATTGCGGCTCATCTTTTTGAATACTTGAATACATTTTAAAATCATCAACTTGTACATATCCCTCTATACATTTAACCATGGACGATCACTTCTCTCCGATAAAGTTCTTCTTCAATTTGATTAATTATTTCATCTATAGATAAAGCTCCGTCCAAAACAATATCTGAATTTGGCTTTACAGTATGAAGCGCCTCCAAATAGCCTTTTCTAGTATATGTTATATAATGCTTTAAATCATTATGTATTTCACTCATTGTTTCTTCCTTAAAATCTCGCAAAATTCTTCTAGCCATTGCAATATCTAAAGGCGTATCGATAAATATAGTTACATCAATGAACTGTCGCATTTCACTATTTAAGTATGCAAAAGGATAATCTACAATAATATAATCTACCTTACTATCTCGTATAAGATGCTGAATATCCTTAATTAATGGTGTGAGTACCCATTCATCATAATTGGCTCCATCATCAATCCATTTACAAATATCAGCAGGACAGTTATCAAAGTGATAACTATCAAAATATAGCGCTTTTGAATTTATTAACTTATGAGTTAATCTTTCTGTAACAGTAGTTTTGCCTCCTCCTGAAACAGCTGCAATTGTAATGATTTTCGTCTTTTTATTCATCATTTTCCCCCAATCCCCTTTTAATTAACATAACATAATTATAGAAAACAATTATATTTTAGCTCTCCATTCATATTCTAACATACTCATTTCCCATAAATTCCAATATGTTTCCCCTACTTTTTTCGACTCTCTTAGTAAACCTTCTTTTACAAATCCTATTTTTTCATAACATGAAATAGCCAATGTATTAAAATCATAAACACCAAGCGTTACTCTATGTAGTTTTAATTCATCAAATGCAATATGGAGTACTGCTTTCATCATATGCTTTCCAATAGAACGTCCTCTCATTTTCGTATCACCAACTAGTACTTTACCAATCCTTGTAGATTTATTTATATTGTCTATTTGCCCAAGTGAAACATGACCAACTACTTCTTGAGTCTCTTCATCTATTACTTTGAATGCAAGTGTATTTTCACTTTCTATATATTTTTCTAATTGTTCTTCATTTAGGGGATATGTAAATGCATTTCCTGACCACTGTATTAAAAATTCTTCGGAATCAATCCAGTTTATTAATTGTTTGAAATCGGATCGTTTAAAAGGTTCTAATTTAATCAACTTCATTCTCCTTTCATACACCATTCTATATATCCTCAAACTTATTTCTATATATAGAATATATTTTCCTTTTATACGAAATGAAAATAAAGCCATTCATAAGAATGGCTTTACAAAAAACATAGCCTAATTATGCTACGTTTCCTATGTTAACAATGGTTCAATTGCTTCAATTTTACAAACTGAAATAATTACTGTAACTACGCCAGCACTATTAGCAAGCTTTACAACATCACAAGTGACGGAAGAAACAGTTCCTGCATAATTATTAGTTCCTGTTGTAATGCGCACTGATCTGTTTACTAACTTTCTCAGCTCATCTCTAATTCCTTGTACACAGCAACAGTCACATGCCTTATTTTGCTCTTCATGTTCTTTTTTACACTCTTCAAAAACGTCCCAACAGTCATCCTGTTTACATGAACATTTCTTTCTAGAATTACTATAACGATATCCCATAATCTCACCCCCTAATCATTTCTATTAATATAGTATGTCCACTAACTTTAAAGTGTACGAGGCAAAAACATAGAAAGGAAAAAACAAACACATGTACTAAATTATCCTATATATATAAAAACTGACCTCTAACAATTTAGAGGTCAGTTCACATTATACATGCTTTAATTTTATAATTTACTAGACTGCAACCCCTGAATAAACGGAACTACCTCAGGATTTACAAGTGACGATAAATCGCCTAATTCTTTTCCTAAATAAGCGGCTTTAATGACGCGTCGCATTACTTTAGAATTACGTGTTTTCGGTAAATCTTCTACAACGTGAATATCTTTTGGACATAATGCTTTTCCAATATGAGAGTTTACTAAACTCATTAATTCTTTCTTTAATTCACCTGAGAATGTTACATTGTCTCTTAATACTACAAAACAATGACAAACTTCACCTTTTACATCATCTGGTACACCAATCGCAGCAGCTTCTATGACATCATTATGCTTCACAAGAATAGATTCATATTCAGCAGGTCCAATGCGTTTTCCAGCAATGTTTAGCGTATCATCTGAGCGTCCTGTAATAATATATTGTTCACCATCATAAACAACCCAGTCACCATGAACCCATTTATTTTCAAAACGTGACCAATATGTGTTCACATAACGTTCATCGTCTTCCCAGAAACTTTTCGTCATACCAACCCAAGGTTTCTCTAAACATAATTCTCCAACTTCATCACGAATCGGATTGCCCTGATCATCGAGCACAACCGCTGCCATTCCTGGTAAAGAAGCGTTAAAGCTAATCGGTGCAATTGGTTTAATAAGGACGTTTCCGAAAATTCCACCAGAAATTTCAGTCCCGCCTGAATAGTTACAAATTGGTACATTACTTTTTCCAACTGTTTCAAATAGCCACATCCAAGGATCTGGATTCCAAGGCTCGCCTGTTGAGGCGAATACTTCTAAACTCTTAAGCGAATGTTTATTTACATACTCATTACCTTTTGCCATTAACGCACGAATTAATGTTGGTGATATACCGAGATGTGTAATTTCATATTTATCAACTGTTTCCCATAAACGATCTGCCTCTGGGAAATCAGGTACACCTTCGTACATAACCATTGTTGCTCCATTAATGAGAGAGCCGAATAGTAGAAATGGTCCCATCATCCAGCCCATATCAGTTACCCATAGTACGCGGTCACCTTGTTTGATATTCATTCCAAATCCTGCATCAAATGCAGCTTTTAAAGGAAAACCAGCATGTGTATGTACTGTTCCTTTCGGTTTCCCAGTTGTACCTGATGTATAAATGAGCATTAATGGATCATCACTATGCATTTCTTCAGCATGTACAAATGGCTTTTCTTTTTCTAACGTACTCCATGAGAAATCATAATTATGCGGTGTAAAATCATTTCCTGCATGACGAACGATAACAACTTTTTCAACAGTTGGACAATGTTCACAAGCTTTATCTACTTCATCTTTTAATGAAACTATTTTACCTCGGCGTGAAAAACCATCTGCAGTAATGATCATTTTAGAACCTGCCGCTTGCACACGTGTCATGACTGCATCAGACGCAAAACCTGAGAATATTGGTGAAATAATTGCTCCAATTTTCATAACAGCTAGCATTGCAACAACTGTTTCTGGAATCATCGGCATATAAATTGTTACACGGTCACCTTTTTCAATACCCGCATGTTTCAAACCGTTTGCAACGCGACTTACCCAGCTATCAAGTTCTTCATATGTAAATGATTTTGAAGTTCCATTTTCTCCCTCATACTGAAGTGCTGGTTGTGTTCTTGTTTCATCATCTGCAAGCCAGCGTGATAAAACTGATTCTACAACGTTACATGTTCCGCCATTATACCACTGTGCAAACGGCGTACCATTTTCTAAATCTAGCACTTCTGTATAAGGTTTCATCCATTGATAGCCAACTGCTTTCTCAGCTTCTCCCCAAAACCAAGCTGTTTCTTTAATAGATTGATTATAAAACGTTTCATAATCTTCATAACCCAATGATTTCATCCAACCATATAAACGCGTTTTTTCTTTATACTCTTCTGTCGGAAACCAAACTGCTTGTTTCAATGTTTTCCCCTCCTTGACTTTTTAAGCAAGAAAGCCCTAATTAGGGCTTTTAAACTGGATAAACAGGATGTTTACGATCCGTAAATACTTGATATTTACTCATATACATTTCGAATCGTCCTTTTAACTCTTCTCTTAAATTGTTTGGATGAACAATACCATCAATGACCATCTCTGATGCTAAATGGTAAATATCAATATCTTGCTTATACTCTTCGCGTTTTTCAGCAATGAAGCTATCACGCTCTTCTTCTGGTAAAGCTGCAATCTTATTTGCATATACAGCATTGACCGCGGCTTCTGGACCCATTACCGCAATAGAAGCTGTTGGTAATGCTAGGCAGCAATCTGGTTCAAAGGCTGGACCCGCCATAGCATATAAACCAGCACCATATGCTTTACGAACCACGATAGAAATTTTTGGTACAGTTGCTTCACTCATTGCAGAAATCATTTTCGCACCATGGCGAATAATACCAGCACGTTCTACTTTTGTACCAATCATAAATCCAGGTACATCTGCAAGGAACAATAACGGAATATGATATGCATCGCATAAATTAATAAACTTCGCTGCTTTATCAGCTGAATCGTGGAATAATACGCCGCCTTTCATTCGCGGTTGATTTGCAATAATACCAACTGGCTTACCATCAATACGTGCTAAACCTGTAATAAGTTCTTGAGCAAATAATTTTTTCACTTCATAGAAAGAACCTTCATCAATAACTCTATTAATAAGATCTTTCATATTGAAAGGAGCATTTTGATTTTTTGGAATGATTTGTTCTAACGTTTTATCGAATTGTTTCGGTTCTTGAGGTGTAGCCAATGGAGTCTTTTCTAAGTAGTTGTTTGGAAAATATGAAATGTATTGTCTTGCTTGTGTAATTGCATCTTCTTCTGTTTTACATAAAACATCTCCGCATCCTGATACAGAGCAATGCATACGAGCTCCGCCCATCTCTTCTAACGTTACCTTCTCACCGATAACCATCTCAGCCATACGAGGAGATCCTAAATACATAGATGCATTTCCTTCCACCATCATAACAACGTCACAAAAGGCTGGAATATATGCGCCACCAGCGGCCGAAGGTCCAAATAATAAACATACTTGCGGAACTTTACCTGATAATTTCACTTGATTATAGAAAATTCTTCCTGCACCGCGGCGCCCTGGGAACATTTCAACTTGATCAGTAATACGCGCTCCAGCAGAGTCAACTAAATAAAATAATGGAACACGTAATTTTTCTGCCGTTTCTTGAATACGTAAAATCTTTTCAACTGTACGTGCGCCCCATGACCCAGCCTTTACTGTTGAATCATTTGCCATCACGCATGCCGTACGACCATGTATTTTACCTGTTGCTGTTACAACACCATCAGCAGGTAATCCTGTTTGTTCACAATTTGCAAATAATGCATCTTCTACATATTCACCATTATCAAATAAAAGAGCTAAGCGATCTCGAACGAATAGTTTTCCTTTTGCTTTGTTTTGTTCATGATACTTTGGTGCACCACCTTGTTTAATCGTTTCAACTCGTTCTTCAAATGTATTCGATTGTTGTTTTTGGTCTAACATATTTACTCCCCCTTATACATTGGTGTGCGTTTTTCCTTGAATGCTTGTAATCCTTCTAATCTATCTTTCGTATGGATTACACCTTCATACGCTTGTTTTTCCATTTGTAATCCGGTATGTAAATCAACTTGAATACCGTTTGAAATTGCTTCTTTTGCTAATCGAACAGCAATTGGGCCATTACTCGCAATTCTCTCTGCCATTTCAATTGCTTTCTCTTCAAGTGAATGAGCTGGTACAACGAATTCTACTAGACCATATTCTTTCGCTTCTTGCGCCGAAATGCGTCTGCCTGTATAAATTAATTCTTTCGCTCTACCAACACCAATTAATCTTGGTAAACGCTGCGTACCACCTGCTCCTGGTATAATTGCAAGAGTCGTTTCAGTAAGACCAAGACTTGCAGTGTCTGAAGCAATTCTAAAATCACAAGCTAAACTTAATTCCGTACCACCACCAAGTGCGATTCCATTTATAGCAGCAATAACTGGCTGTGGTAATTGTTCAACCATTTGCATAGTAGAACGAATCATACTAACAGCATGACGAACTTCTTCTTCATTCATGCCAGCACGTTCTTTTAAATCAGCTCCGGCACAAAATGCTTTTTCACCAGCACCTGTTAGAATAACTACACGTGTATTTGACTCTTCATTTATTTGAGTTAATATGTTTTGTAACTCTTCTAATAACGCTAAAGATAATGAGTTTGCTTGTCTTTCACGATATAATGAAATCTTTACAACGTGAGGTGTTACATAATCAACTGAAATGTTTTGTAATTGTAGCATCTTCTCACCTACTTATCGTTTTATGTTGAAGCGCTCTATACACATGACTGGGTAATTGGATATTTAATTTACTTTGAATAAATTGACTCGCTCTCAATAACTTCTCTTCATCAATATTCGTTTGAACCCCTAACTTATGGAGCATATGAACTAAGTCATCAGTTGCAACATTGCCTGATGCTCCTGGTGCATATGGACAGCCACCAAGACCACCACAAGAACTATCAAATGTAGTAATACCATATTCCAATGACTTAACTACATTCGCCAGAGCCATCCCATACGTATTATGGAAGTGCATTGCAAACTGCGAAGCATCATATTTCTTTAATAAATGTTCTAATACTTTCTCTACTTGTAACGGATTCGCTACACCGATCGTGTCACCAAGAGATACTTCATAAATGCCATATGAAAATAGTTGATTACATAATTCGTCAACTGCTACGACGCTTATATCTCCTTCATAAGGACAGCCAAATACAGTAGAAACATAGCCCCTTACCTTTTTCCCTTCGAATAATGCCTGTTTTGTTATATCTTCAATTACAGCTAATGCTTCTTTAATTGATTTATTAATATTACTTTTATTATGAGATTCACTTGCTGATAAAAAAACATTCACCTCATCTACATTTTGCAAAAAAGCTCGTTCCAAACCATTCTGATTTGGAACAAGCGCTGCATATGTAACATTTGGATCCCTTTTCAGCTCAGAAAACACATCATTTGCATCTGCTAATGCAGGGACCCATTTAGGGTGAACGAATGAGGAAACTTCAACGTACGATAATCCCGACTCTGTAAGTAGTTGAATCCATTTTACTTTATCTTTTGTGCCAACAATCTTTTTTTCATTTTGTAAGCCATCACGTGGCCCGACTTCTTTAATGACAGCAAAATTAGGTAGTTTCAATTCGCTTCCCCCTATATCTCCCTATTCAATTTCTAGTAATACATCTCCTTCATTTACAAAATCGCCTTCTTGCACATTAATTTTCATAACTGTGCCAGCTTCTTCTGAAACGATTGGAATTTCCATTTTCATAGATTCCAAAATGACGACATCCTGCTCTTCCTCTACTGTATCTCCTACTCCTACAACAATCTTCCATACATTTCCTGCCATCGATGCATATACTTTCGTCATCATTTTTTCCCCCTTAATATTGTTAAATCTTATTTTTTAACAAGTTGCTTTGTTACAAAACCTGTTGTATAAATACCGCTTTTGAACACATCATCTTCTAAAACTTGAATTAACATTGGCGTGTTCGTTTTAATGCCTTCTACCTTTAATTCTTCTAAAGCATCCTGTAATTTCAAAATCGCTTCTTCACGAGTTTCACCATGAGCAATGACTTTCGCAATCATTGGATCGTAGAATGGTGTAATTGTTACTTGATTCTCCAAAAAGTGATCAATACGTACATTTGTTGGAAGCGTTAAATCTGTAATTTTCCCAGGTGATGGGAAGAAACTTTTTGGATCTTCTGCATAAATACGTGCCTCGATGGCATGACCACTACGTTTTACATCATCTTGTGTAAATGATAATTTCTCACCATATGCAATGAGAAGTTGTTGTTCTACAAGATCTAAACCAGTAATTTCTTCTGTAACTGGATGCTCTACTTGTAATCTCGTATTCATCTCTAAGAAATAGAAGTTCTTCTGATCATCTACTAGAAACTCAACTGTACCAGCATTTGTATACCCTAGAGCTTTGGCAGCTTGTACAGCAACTTCACCCATCGCTTTTCGTGTACCTTCATCTAAAAATGGTGAAGGTGCTTCTTCAATTACTTTCTGATTTCGGCGCTGTACTGAACATTCACGCTCCCATAAATACACTGTGTTACCATGTGTATCTGCTAAAAGCTGAATTTCAATATGATGTGCATCTGCAATATAGCGCTCTAAATACATTTCTCCGTTACCGAAGAAGTTTTGTGCTCTCGTTTTGTTGCTTTCAAATGCTTTGGTGAGCGTTTGCTCAGTTTCCATCAACTGCATTCCAATGCCTCCGCCGCCTGCGGATGCCTTCAACATTAATGGGTAACCAATTTGTTTAGCAATTTCAATTGCTTCTTCAGCAGTTTCAATATTTGTAGTAATACCTGGAACTACTGGGACATCTGCAGCTTGCATTGCAATACGTGATTCAATTTTACTTCCCATCTTCGTAATGATTTCTTCTGATGGACCGATAAATACGATTCCTTCTTCTTTACAGCGAACCGGAAAAGACGGATTCTCAGATAATAATCCATACCCCGGGTGGATTGCTTCAGCATTTGTCTTCTTAGCTATTTCAATAATTTTTTCAAGGTTTAAATAGCTTTCTTGGACACGTGGCCCACCTACTAAGTAAGCTTCATTTGCCATTTTTACATGCAAGGCATTTTCATCTGCCTCAGAATAAATAGCAACAGTGCGAATGCCAAGTTTTTGACAAGTTTTCATAATACGAACTGCGATTTCCCCGCGATTAGCAATTAATATTTTTTGAAACATAGTGATTCCTCCTTTTTATCTACATCCTAAATGTCTAGCAATTACGAGACGTTGAATTTCAGAAGTTCCTTCACCAATTTCTAATAGTTTTGCATCACGAATATGTCGTTCTACTTCATATTCACGCATATAGCCATATCCACCGTGAATTTGCACTGCTTGATTTGCAATACGGCTTGCTGCTTCAGATGCGAAAAGTTTTGCCATAGCCGCTTCTTTACCGAAAGGTTTATCGTTATCTTTTAACCAAGCTGCTTTATGTACTAAATTACGCGCTAGCTCTATTTCAGTTGCCATATCAGCTAATTTAAATTGAATCGCTTGGAAATTAGAAATTGATTTTCCAAATTGTTGACGTTCTTTCGCATATTGCAGTGCACGTTCAAATGCAGATTGTGCAATACCAACAGCTAATGCTGCGATTGAAATACGTCCTCCATCAAGTGTATATAAGAATTGTTTAAACCCTTTATTTACATCACCAAGTATATTTTCTTTCGGCACACGTACACCATCAAGTACGATTTCACATGTATTAGAAGCACGTACGCCCATCTTATCGTAAGGGCTTGAAATCGTTAACCCTTCACTAGTAGTCGGTACGATAAATGCAGAAATACGTTTTCTACCATTCTCTTCAACACCGTTGACAGCGGTTACAATAATTGTATTTGCATACTCTGCATTTGTAATCCAACACTTCTCACCACTAATAACATACTCGTCTCCGTCTAATATAGCTTTCGTTTGTGTGCCACCTGCATCAGATCCAGCATTCGGCTCAGTTAATCCGAAAGCACCTAAAGTTTTGCCTGATGCCATTGGAACTAAATATTTCTGTTTTTGTTCTTCTGTACCGAAATAATAAATTGGAGAAGCACCTAATGAAATTGTTGCAGCGTAACTTAATCCTGTCCCACCACAAGCACGACCAATTTCTTCAACTGCTAACGCGTACGATACTGTATCGCCACCTGAACCTCCATACTCTTCTGGGAATGGGATGCCTAATAATCCTAGTTCGCCCATTTTTTGAAATGTTTCATATGGAAACTCTGCAGTTTTGTCATAATACACAGCTTTCGGTGCGATTTCCTTTTCAGCAAAGTCACGTACCATTTCTTTAATCATTTGTTTTTCGCGAGTTAGAGTAAATTCCATTCCGCTACACACCCCTTATCGAATATTGAGTTTCGACAGCGTGCGAGTTTCTACTACAAACATTACGAATGAAAAGACAAGAACATTAGTTAGATAATTGTTATAATTCTGTCATAATTCAATTTTAAAACAGATTCTGTACTAATGCACAAAAAAATTCCTACATTGTTCTACAACAACATAGGAGTTTTCTTGTCGAATTATGTAATTTTATGTTTAATAATCTCTACCTTTACCTGAATCTGAAATCTCTACTAAAGCTTCAGGATATGGTTCGAAATATGTTTGTCTTAATAAATACTTTTCATCAAATCGAAGCGCCCATGATTTTAAAATTGCAAGTAAGCTACTAAGCGGAATTTTCTTTTCTATATACTTTTGTATTAAATTTAAAAAATGATCTTTTTCTTGTTTTTTCAGCTTTGTTTTAAAGTATCCAAAAATATGCTCACATACATTTACATTTGATGTATAGCGGGGTGTGCGCATAAATAATTCATATAAAGTCTTCTCATAATTTTCAAATACAACTTCAATCTTTTCATTTTTGTGATTTGCAATTATACGCCCTAATTCCTTTTGTTTCACCTGATTATATGCCATAAATAAATATTTATTATCCGACTGAAACGATACAAGATCTTTCATATTTTTATTATGTTTAATCATCTTGTAATATGCGATTGTAAATAGCCTTGTAAAGAAATGCTCTCTAATAATAAAATTCGACAATCTGCCTTCCTCTTCAATAGGAAG
Organism: Bacillus cereus group sp. MYBK101-2; assembly: GCF_051918845.1. Lineage (NCBI taxonomy): Bacteria > Bacillati > Bacillota > Bacilli > Caryophanales > Bacillaceae > Bacillus > Bacillus cereus group sp. MYBK101-2. The sequence continues at coordinate 58,487 of NZ_JBQAIE010000013.1, forward strand.
ATGCGAAAATTTTTTTATTACTGCTCCGCCAAATAAGCCTGGTCCCTTTCCTTTTGCTGGCGCTTTTTCAAAACTAGAATAAATTTTCACATCACGCGTACCACAACTTGGTGAACGATTCTTTAAAATAAAACCATCCACATCCGATATCATTTGTAAAAAGTCATTTGAAAACTGCTCCATTTTTTCAGTTACATCTTCTCCTGTTGACGGTTGCACAAGTCTATTCTCACCATTTTCTTCTACAATTCGTATCGTTTCACGAGGAGTCCCTAATCCAATCTCGACTTCTGGACAAACAGGTATAAATGTAACAAATGGCTGCAAATTTCGTATTGTTACATCCGGAATCATCTCTCCATTATAACGACAAGCATCAAACTCTAAACATTTACTTACAACAATTTTCGGTTTAGCAAATTGCCGCATTTCATTACCTCCTTTGTGCTAGTCCGTATAATATAAATTGTACTAAGATTAACATTTTAAGCAAAGTTTGGTTCATTTAATTTTATGACAAATATATATCAAATAATATATTAGCAATCATTTAACTCTATTTTCTATAAATGTGCGCTCTATAATGATGGTTTAGATACTGCAAAACGAATAATATACACATACTCTGGAGAATTTAATACGTAAGAAAGGAGGGAGCTTTATGAAGAAGAAATTATCATCTATTTTAAGTGTTTTAGCACTATCTATTATGTTTTTAGGTACATCTGCACAAGCTGAATACGATGGAACTAATATGAATAGAGTTAATAACACTGACATTTCAACTCGAGTGAATGACAATAACTTAGACAGAGTTAATAATGATGTGAGAACTCGAAATGTAAATACGACAAATGATTTAAATGATAATCGTGATAGAAATAATAATTGGGCTTGGCTCGGTTTATTAGGACTAGCAGGATTATTAGGTCTTAGAAGAAGAGACAAAGAAGTACGTTAATCTAGAATGTTTTTCGTAAACAAGTACTTATTTATCAAAAATATAACAAATATAAATCGCCTTTTTAAAGGCGATTTATTATTTTACTTAAATGTAACATATGTAATTCATACTTCGACGATTAATTTCGTGGCGTTAATCCGTACAATATAAACTGAATCGTATTTTCAATTTCAGTTTTATCATCCCATTTTTCTTCAGGCAATAATAAAAACCGTGTTAATAATAAACCTAATACAGCTGATAAAGTAAGTCGTAAAACAGTAGCTGGGGGCATTTCAATAATTTCCCCTTTTTCTTGAAACTTTGCAATCAACTTTTTAAAATGTGTAAGTAACTCTGTTTCTACTAATTGTTGTATTTCATTTTTCAGTTCTGGCTGAAATGGCACTTCTTGAATTAATATTTTTATCATTGGAAAATGCTTTTTTGCAAATTCAAATCTATTATAAATCACAACTCTTAGAAGCCCTTTATATGATTCATACTCCGATTTAAATATTTCCTTTGCGAATGTTTGTACGAAAAATGGTGCAGCAAACTTCGTTAATGTCGGCATGACTACTGCTAACAATAAATCTTTTTTCGTTTTATAGTAGCGGAAGATTGTTCCTTCTGCTACACCAGCCCGTTTTGCAATTTCACTTGTTGAAGTTGAAGCATAACCTTTTTCTCCAAACATATCAACAGCCGCCTCTAATATACGCATTTGACGTTCATTTCGTTTGTCTGTATTTGTTGCGGCAATTAATTCTTCCAGCCAATCCTTCTTCATCTATAATACCCCTTTGTATCATCATTATATTTTTCGATGTTTCTTTAATGCAAATACATTCCCTACTGCAAATAATACTGAGAAAAATAGTAAAACAGTTAAATCTAATGCAATCTCTGTAAATCCTTGATTTCGAATCATCACCTGTCTCATTGCGTCAGCGCCGTATGTGAGCGGAAATAATTTCCCTAACATTTGGAGCCACTTATTCATCGATTCAATTGGAAACAAACCAGAAAAGAATATTTGTGGCACAATGACAAGCGGTATAAACTGAATCATTTGAAATTCATTATTTGCGTATGCTGATAAAAATGTCCCTAAAGTTAATGCCGTTAAAGAAAGCATACATGTAATAAGTAGCGTTAGCCATATAGAGCCAGCTACATACAAGTCTAAAATGTAAACTGAAAAACTTACGATAATAATGGATTGTATAAATGCAAAGATCCCAAAACCAATAATATATCCTACAACTATTTCCCATCTTTTAATTGGAGTTGATAATAACCTTTCTAACGTACCGCTTAAACGTTCTCTTACGAAAGACACCCCTGATAAAATAAATACAAAGAAAAATGTAAAGAAACCGATCAATACAGGGCCAAGCCCATCAAACATTGTAAAGTCTTTAGAGCCATGTAAATAATTCACTTCAGGTTTCATTATTGATATATCGTTCTTCTCTGTATTTTTTTGTAATATTTGAAGTACAGCACGATTTTTTGACGAATCACTACCTTCTAATACAATATTCATTTTTCCATTTTCTAAACGAATGACTGCATCTACCTTTTGATTTTCTAGCTCAGACATTGCCTTTTCTGTATTATATTCATAAATTGACGCTTCCTGACTTTTCATCACTTTTACTAACTGAGCGGGCATATCAACAACAGCAATATGCGGTACATAGTCCTTTTGTGTAAACACTAGCGACAATAACCAAAGTAATAACATAGGTGCCCCAAACATCATCGCTAACGAACGTTTATCTCGAAAAAATTGGCGAATAATACGAATGATTACACCGGTAACTCTCATAATTCAGCCACCTCTTCCAACAAAAAGACATCTTCAATCCTTCCTGATGATACCCGCTTTTTCAATTCTTCAGTTGTACCAGTCGCAACTAGCTTTCCTTCTCTAATTAACCCTAGGCGTTCACAAAATTCAGCTTCGTCCATAATGTGTGTTGTTACAATAATGGTAGTGCCTTTCTTTTTCAAATCATAAAATTTTTCCCAAATCGTTTTTCTAAGAAGCGGATCTATCCCCACTGTTGGCTCATCTAAAATTAATATTTCTGGTTCATGAAGGAGTGCTATTGCTAATGATAAACGCTTCTTCATCCCGCCTGAAAAATGCTGCACTTGCTTTTTCATATGTTGTGATAATTGAACAAGATCAAAAACCTTTTCAATTCTTTCTTTTTTATGCTTTCCCTTTAATCCGTACATCGTTGCCATAAAATCTGCATTTTCATATGCTGATAGTTCTTCGTATAATGCATCAGCTTGAGCCATATAACCAATTCTTTTCATTTCATTTAAATTAGGCATATTAGTATTATTAACAAGCACTTCACCTTTCGTTGCCTCATTAATACCTGCAATCATTTTAATGAGCGTTGTTTTCCCCGAGCCAGAAGGTCCAACAAAACCAAAAATTTCTGCTTTTTCAACTTGCAATGAAAGATTGTGTAACACTTCTTTTTTTCCAAAACTTTTTGATACAGTCCGTAAAATAATTGAAGGTTGTTGCACGTTTCATCCTCCTTTTCCAATAAAATGAGTGAGTACTCACTTTTATTTTACTCTTGCTTAATTATATGTCAAACTTCATTGATTAGTATGTATGTTCAATCAACGATATGAAACAATGAAACAGAGTCGACATTAGAATTTTATTTCCTAAAATCGACTCTGTTTCATTTAAACTATAAATTTTACTTTACGTTTTTAAATTCATATACTTCCTAATTCTAGCAACATCTAAAGAATATTCGATAACTAATTGCTGTAACGGTAATATAACTGTGTCGGGATATAAATGTGCATATTGTAATGTTTCTGCATATTTTTCTAATCTTTTTTCTAAATACTTTATAATTTGATCAGGATGAGTTACTAATAAACATTTACAATAATAATGTATTTGTTCCTCAATCGCCGTATACTCTTCAATTTCGTATTCTTTATGCATGTGTACACCCCTTTAAGTTTTTTACATGAATTACTTATCACACTTTTCACTCGACAAATTTTAAGTTTTTTGATTATTTACACTATAACAAACAATCAGGGTCAAATTTTGTTACTTTATGTAACGTAGAAAATTTTTAACAAAATTGTAATGTTAACTTGTATAAAATGCATATAACCTAATTTTTCTGCACAAAAAAGTCGTACAGTTCAATTTAACTGTACGACTACAAGTTCTGGCCTATTAAAAATTCTTTGCGGAATGATACTATTGCCTAATCCTCTACTCACTACCATTGATGTATTTTGTTCTACATATAAACCTGCTGTATATTTAGGTAAAACACCTTGATTTGGAGCAACTAATCCACCGATAAATGGCAATCTAACTTGCCCTCCATGAGCATGTCCCGATAAAACCAAATCCAACCTCTCATTCGTATATTCCTTTATAAATTCAGGCCTATGGGATAATAATACATTATATCTATCTGGCTGCATTTCAATTTTCGCTTTTTTAATTTCATCTATTATAATATTTCCTTCATCACGGTTTCCAGTAACAAACTCTGGATCATCAATACCTAGCAAGTTTATTTCTTGCTCACCCTTTCGAATACCTACATGTTCATTCCTTAAAACATTGACACCATATTTCTTCAACTCTTTTTCTAAACGGTTATACTTTCCAGACCATTGTTCATGGTTTCCTGTCACAAAATATACAGGATACTTCTTTACAATTTCTCGTATTAATTGCATACTAACTTCTGCATCGTATGATTTACTGCCAATTAAATCACCCGTAATCGCAATAATATCTGGGTCTATGCTTTCAATTTTTTGAATTAATACACCTTGCTTATTGCCAAATTGTTTATTGTGTAAGTCTGAAATTTGTAGAATTTTATACCCTTTAAAAGAGGAGGGTATTTTACTAGAGGTTATTTTAACCTCAGTTATACCTATTAAATTGTTCTGTAAATATAAAAAAGTAATACAAGCTACTAATATGCCAATAAACAATATGATTCTATTAATATTTCTCTTCATATTCTCTCCTTTTATTTTTATAAAACACTTATTTTATGTTAACAGAATTATATGATACATTTTGATTTTTTATTGAATATAGTACAGTACATGAAATTTCATATCGGATACGTCATATATATTTATTTTACCTTTATCCTCTTAATAATAAAAATACAAAAACGATTCTTTTCATACGAAAAAGAATCGTTTTCTAATTTTATACATCCAATAACATATGGTAAAGAACTGAAATAACTAAGAGATTATTATTTAATAGCATCAATTACAACTTCAGCCGCCTCTTTAATTAGTTGATTATCATAGGTAGCCTCTTTCTCATCTTTACTAGATAAAATTGCGATGATAATTGGTGCTTTATTTGGCGGCCAAACGATAGCGATATCATTTCGTGTCCCATAACTTCCAGCCCCTGATTTATCTGCAACTATCCAGTCGGTTGGTACACCTGCACGAATAAGTTTGTCTCCTGTAGCATTTCCTTTCATCCACTCTGTAAGAATGTTACGCTTATGATTTGGAAGTGCATTTCCGGCCGTAAAAGCTTTAAGATCCGTAGCAATTGCTTTCGCTGTACTAGTGTCACGAATGTCTCCTGGAATAGCCTCGTTTAATTCTGTTTCAAAGCGATCAGACATAGTAACACGATCACCCATCTGTCTAAGCGCTTTTTCATATCCTTTTGGTCCGCCTATTTTGTTAAATAAAATGTTCCCTGCAGTATTATCACTGTAACGAACAGCAGCCTCCGCAATTTCTCCTAGTGTCATTCCAGTATCTACATGTTTCTCTGTAACAGGTGAATAATCCACTAAGTCTTCTTTCGTATAAGTAATAACTTCATCTAATTTCATAGTAGAGTTTTGCTGCAGTAATACTCCTGCCGCGAAAGCCTTGTAAGTTGATGCAAAAGCAAACCTTTCGTTAGGTCGATAAGCGATTGTTTGTTTTGTACCAGTATTAATCGCATATACACCTAATCGAGCATCAAATTTTTTCTCAAGTTGAGAGAACTCTTTATGCGTCGCCTGATTTTTATGTTTTATTTGCCCTTTCTTTTCTTTCGCTTCAACTTGCAATGGCCCTCCTGTAAAAGCTTCGAGGCTTGTAAAACTTAAACCTAATATACTAACGCATATTCCTATTTTTAGCATCCTCTTGTTTTTCAAAATCATCATTCCTTTCAAGTTCTTAACCATTTTTTACGTACACATAATAGACAATCACCAAAACAAATTTGTTCCATAAACTTTTAAAAATTTTTAGCTAGTATGAGAGTCATTAGCAAAATAAGAGATAGCCACAATGATCGTCGCTATCTCTTATTTCCAATCTCATTTTTCTTTTATACAGACCTTTATATAAACAGTATGTCTTTCCATAAGAAAAGCGTATACGTTTTTCTAATTTTGATTCGGAACATCTGTATGAGTAGTTTCACCATTTATACGTTGCTGTTTTAAATCAAAATATACATCTAAAACTTCTTTTCCAATTATAGAATTAATTCCACTTTTATCGTTACGAAGCCACGGAACTACTACTGAGAATGCTACTTCTGGATTATCATATGGAGCATATCCAACTAACGTTAAGTTGTAGCATTCCATACGTTCTCCTTTTGCATTTCTACCAATTGGATCATCTCCACCATATACAGTTTGAGCTGTTCCTGTCTTTCCTGCTGGTTTATATGAAGCATTTTTGAAATACTTCACGCCAGTTCCATCACCTTCTTGGAATACCCATCTAAAGCCTTCTTTTATTCGATTAATATGTTCTGTCTTCATATCAATTCGATTTAATACGACAGGCTCTATTGAGCGAATAACTTTGCCAACCTCTTCTTTTATTGATTGCTCTCGTATTTCTTGTACAATTTGAGGTTGCATTCTATAACCGCCATTAGCAATTGTTGAAATATATTGCGCTAATTGCAATGGCGTATACGTATCATACTGACCGATAGAAAAATCTAGTAAAAAACCAGGCTGGCTATCTACTTTTCTAGTTTGTCCAATTATTTCATTCGGTAAATCAATACCCGTAGGAACTCCTAAGCCAAATTGCTTAAAATAATAGCGCATCGTATTAAATGCTTCTTGTTTTATATCCAATGAACCATTTGGTACGTAATTAACGCCCGCAATTTTTAAAGCTGTTTGGAACATGTATACATTCGAAGATACTTGTAGAGCTCGTAAATCATTAATATTACCAAATCCGGATACATTCCACGATTTCTTAGCTTGTGTACCTTTAAATTTCATCGGTGCATCATAAAATTGATCTCCTGGTTGTATTGCCCCTGTCTCATATCCAGTTAATAAAGTTGCACCTTTTACAGCTGATCCTAGTTCATACGAAGTTGTCATATTACCTAATGCCAAATCCTCGATTTCCATTTTCCCTTCTTTTTCTACAATCCTTTTGCCTGCCATAGATAAAATCTGTCCGTTATTCGGATTTGTCATAACAACAAAAGCTCGGTCCAATAGTGGCTCTGAACTCTTAAAAGCTCTCAAATTTTTCTCTAAACTTTCTTCCACTTTCTTTTGTAATTCCATATCAATCGTTAATGTTAAACTATTACCACTTTTTCCTTTAGAAATTATTTCTGTATTTATAATATTTCCTGATTTATCTGTAATATTTTTCACTTCTTCTTTTGTACCATGTAACACATCTTCATATCGTTGTTCAATATAACTTTTCCCTACACGATCATTACGGTTATATCCGCGTACTAAATAAAAATCTAAATTTTCTTTTGGCAGACCTTCTTCGCTACTCGTAATATTACCTAACACGGAACGAAATAAATCACCATTTACATAATTGCGCTCCCAATCAACTGTTGCATCTACCCCAGGAAACTCCGCAAGATTTTCACTGATTTGCGCATACTCTTGATTTGTTACATCTTTTTTTATAATTTGTGGTGTCAGTTGATAACCTGAATTCATTTTACTTTTAATAGCTAACACCTTTAAATCTTGTACTGTTAATTCTGCCAATTCTACTTCTGTAACTCGACTTCGTCTTAATTCTTCTATTTTTTTATCTAACTCTTTTCCCTCTATTCCCTTTTCTTTAAACTTTTCTATATCTTTTTTCGTAATCATTGCTTCCGCACGTTTCGTATTCAACTGCATCCAAAAATCTTTTTTATCGATATCTGTTAATTTGTTTATATCTTGTTCAGGCATTTCAAGTACTTTTGCCAAGTCTTGTGCTGTTTTTAAAATAGCTTCACTCGTAATTCCCTTTACCCTTGTATACGTAATTGTGCGAAGAGATTTATTATTAACAACTGTTTTTCCTTCTCGATCTAGTATTTGTCCACGTGGAACTGGGATACTAGTTGTTGTATTTTGATTGTTTTCCACTTGGTTCTTATAAGCCTCTCCCTCTACAATTTGCACTTTTCCTAGTTGAACAATAATAGCTGAGAATAGTAAAAATATGCAAAGGAACATTATATTTAATCGAATAGATATATATGCCTTCTTATTTCCTTTTTGCTTTTCCATAAATCCTCCATATATTTGCTTATATATTACGTAACGATGGCCGATTATAAATATCGTTTCGACTTTTTCAATAAACCATTGTAAGCATCCATTTCTTTTCGTTTTGCTGCGTAATTCAAAACTCTCCTTTCTTGTTTTCTCTCTATTTTTTGTCGTTTGCATTAGAAATGCTACACTGTATAACGACTCATCTTAAAAGTAAAATTTCATACTATTTATTCCTTTCTTCATGCTGTAATACTTAATAGACAACCTAAATAATTAAGTTGTTCCACATTTACAAAAAAAATAATTAACTATAATATGGAATAAGCTAAAAAGGGAGGGCTTTATGTTACATACAAAAATAAAAAGATGGAGATTTATAGCGATTCTTTCTATTGTAGGTTTTATATTAATAATTTTGTTTAAAAGTCATTTCTTTTCAATTACTATCGAAACTTCTTCAGCCGAAAGAGGACAAATACTTGATAAAAATGGTGTAATACTAGCTACAAATAAGAAAGTTAAGTCTCTATATTGCACTTTTAATGATGAAAAGATATCAAAACTAGATACATCAAACACATTAGCTTTTTTCCATCAATTTTCAAGCGAGTTTCAACATGACATTTCTGCAAAAGACATAAAATTACACTTACAACAATCTTGTAAACAGCAAACTATGAATGATATACCGTTATACTCTGACATAAATGAGAGTGAACTTACATTCGTAAATAAGAAAAAACCCAATAATGTAATAATTAAAAATGAAGTGATCCGATATTATCCCAAGCATGAAATTGGTTCACAAGTAATTGGTTATGTAGAAAATGACCTTAATTCAGAGTATATGCCTGTTGGAAAAAGCGGGGTTGAGCTGCAATATGAAAATGATTTAAAAGGAAAACCGGGTAAAACTCTTATTTTTAAAATAAATAACAAAAAGTTCTTATGGAATATTCAAAAAGTACAAAAAGGAAAAGATGTCCAATTAGCTTTAGACTCTAAGTTACAGCAAAAAACAGAGGAAGCATTAAGATCTCAAATTAAGAAAATAACTGATATTAATGCTGGTTATGTTGTGGTAACCGATGTGAAAACTGGCGCAATCTTAACTATGGCCAACTCAGCAGTGTTTAATCCAAATATATTACATACATCACCTGAAAAAGAAAACATTAAATCACTTTCGCAAAATAAAGCAATTCAAAAATTAAAGTACGGTGAATCTTGTGTAAATATGGCCTCTACTATAAAGCCACTTTCTATTTTAATTGGATTAAACGAAAAGCTCTTTCAACCTGAAGATACTTATTTAGATAAGGGTAGTTTTCAGTATGATAATCAAAATAACATTGTGAATGCACCTGGAACGCCAACTGGTGAGATTACACCGCGGCAGGCTATCATCAATTCATCTAACACATTTATGACAGCAAAAGTAGCACTACCTTTATTCAACGAAAATAATGGTAATATAGAAAAAGTAGCAAACATATGGACCGATTATTTAATGCAATTCGGTCTTCGTTCTAAAACAGGGATTGATTTACCATTTGAAGAAGACGGACAATATGAGCTTCATCCATCTAATAAATTTGAAAATGGAATCTCAGCTTTATTAAATGCCTCTTGGGGAGGAAATGAAGTACACACTCCTCTTCAACTTGCTCAATATGCAGCGACTTTAGCTAGTAAAGGTGACAAATATAAACCTCACATCGCAAGTGCTATTATTGGTCCAAATGGTAAGGAAACAAAAAAGTTTAAACCCATTTTAGAAAGTTCAAATCATTATCCGATGAACTTTTGGAATGTCGTGCAAGGTGGAATGAGTCAAAATATAGAGGAGATTAAAAAGCTGCCCTTTGACGTCGCAGGTAAAACAGGAATTACAGGTTTTCCGAATGAGCAAGCAAGAATGATTAATCATTCTCTTTTCATTGCATATGCTCCTACCAAAGATCCACAAATTGCCGTTTCTGTCGTTATTCCTGGTAGTAATTCAGAGAAAAACATCGCCGCTCTCGTTACATCAGAAATTTTAGAGTCTTGGAATACACTTCAAAAAGAGAATAAAAACAAGAGGAAGGTTCATTAAAGTGAACCTTCCTCTTTTACCATATAGAATCAATATTCGTTATTTTCCATTTACCTTCTCGATCCTTTTCGAACATGAAAGAATATTTAATATCAGTTAAAAGATACTCTTTTTGTACATATCCAGTATTACCGCCAATTGTCGATACTTTTATATATCCATCATTCTGCACTTTTTCCGGAATCCAAGCTTTTACCATTTCATTAGATACTTCATATAAAACTCGTGATTCTCGTTTTGGTTCAGCTAAAATTTTTGTTTTATTTCCAGTAATAGTTGCATATATAAAATGTGCTTGCTTTGGTTCATTACTTTCTGTCAATCCACTTGGTACTTTGTATGCTTGTTTTGTATCATTTGTAAATTCTCCCCCCATTGTAAGGGCAACTTGCAACTCATGAAAAATATCTTCATCAAACTTCAATTCATCCTTCTTATAACTCTTCCCTTTAAATAAAACTTCATCATTTAACGCTCTATTCAAGTCATTTTCGTTTTTTGCATTTGTACTTTGATATAAATCATTCATAAATTGTTTTAATGTTGGATCTTGAGCAGACTCATCTTTCGTTTTAGGCTTAATTTGAGTGCTGCTTTGGACTGGTGATTTATTATCATCAAGCCAAGGTTGTTGAACAATAACAAATAACATTGTACAAACGAAAACAACTACAATAGGCAGCGCTTTTTTACGAAACGGTCTTTTATGTTTTACAAAATCCGCTTCATTATTTTCATATATAGACTGCTTTATTTTAAAAATAAACTCTTCTTCATCTTTACGCTTCTCCATGGGACCTTTTTTTAATTTACTATACCAGTCGGGATTTTGTTTATTGTTCATCACTACTACCCTCCCCAATTAATTTTGAAACCTTACTTCTCGCTCGGCTTAATCTAGATTTTACAGTTCCAATAGATACTCCTAGTGTTTCAGCCATTTCTTCATAAGATAATTCATATTTCGCGTCTAAAATTATTATTTCACGGTGTTTTTTAGGTAGTTTTAATACAACATCCCACACTTCATTCATTTCCTCTTGATTAAAAAATTCTTTTTCTGCCGATGGGGATTGTTTATCATCACTAAAAAATCCTACTAAAGATATCCTTTTAAAATAGGAGGATTTCAAATAGTTTATTGCCGTATTTCTTGTAATTTTTAATATCCACGTTTTAATAGATGACTCCTTTCGAAATGAATTCCAATTTTTAAATACCTTTATAAATACATCCTGCGTGATATCATCTGATAAGTGTGGATCTTTCGTAATAATAAATGAATAATTCCATACATCTTGCCAATAATCGTTTATAACATATTCAAGCTCCTCATGATTACATTCTTCAATAAACTTCTGTTCCATTTCCACACCTCGAACTTATTTGAATAAACATAAAACTACCCTCGCTTTTATTATGGTTTCAATATATAGACAAGATACAAGTTGTATTTGTTCCATTAACGATGGTAACCTTTCAAAAATGAAAATAAAGACGAGGTATCAATGTTCTACAGACACAACAAAAAGCATTCTCGAGTAAGGAGAATGCTTTTTCGAAGCTTAATTATACTTTGTTTTGCATGATTTATACCTTTGTGTTAAGCAAAAAATAAATGTTGTAAAAGATTTTACTTTATAATTAATTATTATTTCCGGAAAATATGGTTTATTTTTTCACCGGGTACGTTACTCCCCCCTCTTCCTTTTACATCTTCGATCATCATGGTAACAAGCATGTCCGGCTCATTTGCATCAAAAGCTGCAAACCATCCCAGTTCTTTTCCATCTGCTTCTTTGGACTCTTTCAGTTCTGCTGTACCGGTTTTACCAGCAAGAGTTATACCATCAACCTTAGCAATTCTCCCCGCGCCATCAGGGTCATTAATGACTTTTATTAATGCACTCTTTAATATCTCTTGATTCTTTTTAGAAACCACATTTTCTTTCCAGTTCCCTTCTACTTTTGCTTCTTTTAAAAGATGAGGCGACGGAATATTCCCTTCATTTACAATCGGTGCATATGTTAATGCTAAATGAAGTGGGGTCATTAATACTTGTCCTTGTCCGTATCCCGTGTCTGCTAGTTGAATATCATTTTTTATCCCATCTCTTGCAATGATTGAAATAGGAAATTCGTATTCGATTGGTAATTTTTCATGGAATCCGTATTTCTTAAATTCATTTACATACTTATCTTTTCCCATCTTCAAGGCTTGTTGAGCAAAATAAATATTATCTGAGTACTTCATTGCCTTGTCAAAATCAATTGGACTTGCATCCTTCACACGTGTTACATAATAATTTCCCCAAGAGGAATCTTTTGTCCACTTTAGTCCTTGAATATTAAATTCTTCCTTAGGTTTTATTGTGTTTGTTTCCAAACCAATTGCACCTGTAATCGTTTTAAATAGGGAACCTGGCACAAATGCTTGTGTGAAACGATTCATCATTGGTAGTTTCAAGTCGTTATTCCATGCTTCTCGTTGGGCCTTTGATGCTCCTCTAACTATTGTATTTGGGTTATAAGCAGGGCTACTTACTAGTGCGATTGTTTCACCTGTTTTAGGATTGATCGCTGCACTAGAGCCTGCTTCATTTTTCATCTCATTATAGATTTTTTCTTGAATTGCAGCATCAATTGTTAACGTAACATTTTCCCCTGCTTTCGCTTCTTTTTTTGCTACGTTTTTAATCTCTTTCCCACTCTCATCTTCTATAAATACGCGTCCACCCTTTTCACCACGCAATTTATTTTCCAGTACTTTCTCTAAACCTGTCTTACCTATTAAATCATCAGCTTGATAACCTCTTTTTTGAAGTGATTTTAACTCCTCTGCATTCACATTTCCTATATAGCCAGTTAAGTGTGCCGCTGCTTCCCCTAATGAATACATACGAATATTTACTGGGCGAGATGATACTCCTTCTAATTCAATATAATCATTCTGTCTAGTTCCCTCTTTTAAAATACCAATTGGTACAAAGGAGTCTGGTTTTATCCATTTCGCTGTAAGCTTCTGATCGACCTCTTCTATAGACATATCCAGTAACTGTGCCACTATTTCTTTTGTTTCAGCCGCCATTTTGCCTAGTTTCTCTGGAATAATTCCAACCTCAGTCGCTTTACCATTCATTGCAAGACCTTTCCCATTTCGATCGTATATTTCTCCGCGTTTTCCATCTTCTGTTTGCATACGTACTTTGTAATCTTTTTTCATACCTGGAAAAATGAAATCTGGTGTCCAATCTACTTTCCAAGCATCTTTATCTTTCACAAGTTTTGCTTCATGGATAAATGAAGCTGTTCCTCCATCCGTATCCATCTTAACTTCAAAAAGAAAAAGTTCTTTATCTTTAGCATTCTCTCCTTTCGTTTTAATGTTTAAATTCTTAACGCCAATGCCCTCATAAATTTTTTGATATTTCTCTGTGAATTCCTTTTTAGAAATCGTTTTTTGGGCATGTTCTGATAAATGATCATACATATTTGCAAATTCTCTATCATTCCATAAATTTATATATTCTTCAAATGCTTGTTTTGGCGATTCGTTTTTATTACATCCTACCAATATAACTGCAAAACAAAAGAAAAGCAGCATCCATAATTTTTTCAATTCAATCTTCTCCCTTAGTTAAAAATGTTTATTCCTTTCTTAATAAATTAAATAAAAAATGTTGTAACGCTTAATAGACAGTATAAGTAATGAAATTGTTCCACATTTACAAAAAAATTTAATTTATGATCAAGTTACATTCGAAGGAGAAGATTTTAAGATTCTTACAAACAATAGAAGCGGATCTATTTAACACGAAAAAGGGCCCTTATTCTAAGGGTCCTTCAACAAAAAATAACTAAGTGTATACAATAAAAAAGAATTACTTAAAATTTAATTTATAGACGCTGTATATCTTCTATTCCGCATCAAAACCCATATGCTGTATGCGACTGGGGATTCGTTCACTCTAAAGCTTATTTAGAAGAGTCATGTACAGGTAAACTACTATGAATTAATTCAGCAACTTTCACATATCCTTTTGAGTTTGGATGAATTAAATCCTTAGACCAAACCGTATCATCATTAACTAAATGATGATCCCAAAAGTCAACATGATGAAGCTTATACTCTTTACTCAGTGAACGTATAACTTCGTTTGCCTCTAATAATTGTTCTTTTACTACTTGCTTTTTTTTAGATGATAAAGGAAGCCTAACTGTAAAATCTGGAAGGTTTCCTATAATAATATCAGCATCTGCTTTACTTAATATATCTATCATAAATTCCATATCGTTCTTATATTCTTGATGATTCCAACGTCCTTTTAATACATCGTTTGCACCTGCGATTAGACTTACCAAATCTGGATTAAACGTTAATGCTTTTTCCAATTGCTGCGAGCGAATTTCTTTAGTTACTAAACCACGCTTTGCAAAATTGGCATATTCCATATCAAATGCACATATTTGAACAAAATGATCTACCCAGCTTTTTAATGCAATCCTCTCAACTTCATCCCCTATGCCCTCGGTAAAACTATCACCAATCGCTACAAATCGCTTCCACATATGTATTCCCCCTTTTTGTTGTTTATATCTACACTATATAATAGTTCACAATGTATATCTATTTTCATTGTAATTTAATTGAATAATGAATCTTTTTTCATCCTGTGTAACTTTATTAAACTATCCTTGTACCAGGGTGCTTTAAATTCAAAATCAAAATAAACTCCATCCTTTTTTATATTTCTACAAAAAAGATAGCGTTTTAGGGATTATATAGATACAAATTTATTTTAGCTTAATAGCAATACAAAAAGTTCCGACGGACAAATATGAAAAAATAATGCCTTCTTCAATTCCAAGCCATCAACATAAAAATCTATAATACTTTGAAAGCTTTTATTTCAGACTATAAAATTAGCTTTTTACTATATCAAACGCACTGTCCCACATACCGCTAAAAAAAGATCCGATGTTACGCATAAAACGTGTGAACCAATTTGCTTGTTCTATATCAGATTTTGTTACAAGGTCTACTTGTAATGATTTACCTAATAAAAAACCAGGATCTGTACTATCTTTAGGCGAGATAATCATTTTACTAATTGTTACACCTTTTTTAATAGGTGCTTCTTGTTCTTCATTCAATACTTTAAATTCTTTTTTATATACGTCTTTGTTGCTCTTTGGTATTGGAAGTGAAACAGCTTGCTTCGTTTGAACAACTACATCTTTGTCTTTTGCATTTGCTACTCGCACTGTTTCATGCCCGTTTACTACTGAATCTTTTCCATAAACTTTCTTCATTTCAAAATTCGCAAATCCATAATCATATAATTTCTTCGTTTCATCAAAACGTGCTGCATGAGAGTTTGCTTTTATCACGACAGAGATTAAACGCATACCGTTTCTTTCTGCTGTACCAGTGAAACAATCCCCAGCTTCAGGGGTAGTTCCTGTTTTCAACCCATCTACACCTTCGTATTGCTTAATTAAACCTGTTAACATCCAGTTAAAGTTCGTCATATCAATTGGATACTTACCACCTTGTTGAAATGTTTTTTTAGGGATTTTTGCAGTATCTAATATTTTCGGAAAATCTTGAATAAGACGTTGTGCTAAAATCGCACAATCTCTTGCGGACATTTTATTTTTCTCGTCTGGAGTTGTCCCTTCTGGGTGATGTCCTTTTAAATCATAGTTTGTTAAACCTGTTGAGTTTACAAATTTATAATTTTTCATTCCAAACTCTTTTGACTTATCGTTCATCATTTTTACGAAATTAACTTCTTTCCCAGCAATCTCTTCAGCTAAAGCAATTGTTGCACCGTTTGCAGAATAAATTACCATTGCCTCATATAACTCTTTGACCGTATAAGAGCCTCCATTTTCTAATGGAACGTTTGATAAGGAACGATCTTGCGAAATCTTATATGCATATTCAGAGATTTTAACTTTTTGATTCCATTTAAGTTTTCCGTTCTCCACCGCTTCATGAACTAAATATTCACTCATCATTTTTGTCATACTAGCAATTGCTAATAATTCATCTGCATTTTTTTCATATAAAATTTTCCCGGAATTTGCTTCTACTAAAATTGCTGATCCTGCTTCTACTTCTATAGCAGAAACTGTTTCCGCTGATGCACTTCCAGATATAACAGTTATGCTACAAAATAGTGTAAGCACTGTTATTATTGCAATAAATCTCTTGCAAAACATACCTTTCACTTCTGTTACCTCCAATATCTTTGTACTCAAAAAAGCGTTATTCTGACATAATCCTTCAAAAATAGACAACGTTATCAAATTCTAAATATAAGACATTAGGACCACTTTCATATAGAATATTTCATCCCGCTCTTTTAGACAAACTGACACTTATTACCCACACTTTTAACACCTTTGTATTTTTCAAAATGATTCGTACTTTCATATTTTTTAGGATTACACTTAATCGACAATCTAAGTAATCCATTTGTTCCATATTTACAAAAAATAAAACCAGTGTGTCCTGATTAATTATCGAGGCAAACTGGCAGTTAAACATTTGTTTATTAGCTATTAAGGATTTTTATTATTTAATTCAGCTATTTACTATACTTATACTAGAGATGAATTTCCCTTAGTCTAGACTATTAATTTTTATAATAAAAAACTACATCCTATACAGAATGTAGTTTTTTCACAGACTTATCTATTTTTTACTTCCTTTTTATAAAAATCATATAATAGTTTAATAGATGAGCTAGATAATATAGGCATTGCCTTCTCAACTAATTCTCTATTCCAATCAAACCAACGCATTTCCATCAGCATATTCATTTCTGTATCATTAAACCGCTTCTTTATTTCCTTAGCAGGATTTCCACCAACTATTGTATACGGCGGAACATCTTTACTTACGACAGTTCCTGCTGCAACGATTGCACCTTCACCAATTGTAACGCCAGGCATTATTATAGCATTCATTCCAATCCAAGCGTCACTTTTAATGACTGTATCACCCTTCGGTTCATATGAATGTTCAATTTGCTCAGCGAATGGATATACTGTAATCCATTCTGAGTGATGATTATGATTACCACCCATTAAAATGACTACTCCACTGGCAATACAAACATAATTCCCAATAATGAGTTTATCAAGATGCCATCCCATCTGTTCAATTGGATTGAAAAGTGCTCGGGACTTAGCATCCCCCCACAAATACCTTACACAGCCATCTTCAAAATTTTGATGACCATAATAACCTGAATAATAGGAGTACTCTCCTACCTCAATGAGTGGATTTGTAACTATATCTTTTAAATACTTCGTTTCTGACCAATGATTATATAATGGATACTTCATACCTTTATTCCTCGCTTCTAAGTATTGTAGATCTTTGTAATTCACTTAGAAGCTTAATACGACTGCTACATTTTTTAGCTTTCTCAAACGACGAATCATTATATTCAAGCCTTTCTGTTATAATAAAAAAATCATAACGTGTTAAATTACATAAGTCAAATTGTAAAATGATGTACTGAAACTTAAAGTATGAATTGAAATTTAAACATTAAAACAATCGAATTTTCAAATAACAAATCCCAATTACATATGATAAAGATTTCTTAACTATACCTCTAACTTCTTTCCTGTAATAGCCGTAACTTCCTCGATATAGTCTTATTACATTTTAATTTGTCTGATAAATCAATAAATGTTAATATGATTATAGAAGATATTATCCATTAGATTTCACAGCCAGTTTTTCACAAAACGATTTCTGAATCCTTAAGTAAATAGGAGGTTTAGAACATGAAACTTTTAAGGCAATCCACAATTATTGGCGCATTGACTGTTGGAGGATTTTTATTTTCGAATACAATTGGTACGCTCCCACCTGTTTCTGCTGAATCGCAACTTATACAAAAGGAATCGCAATTTTTAGATAATTGGCGTTGGCAAAGCTATTTTTTATTACATCATAATGCAGATTTTATAGAAGAGTTAGCAGTTGGTGACTTAAAACATGGAGATACATTCGATGTTACTATATATACTGGTGGTAAAGATACTGGTATTGTAAAAATATATCAATTGAGCGGGAATGAAAATGATGAAATAAACTTACATAGATATAAAACCATTTATGACTCGGGTTTGAATCATAATTATGGTAGATTTGTAACACCTATTACTAAGGCTTATAATCCTGGAACATATGTAGCTGTTATGAAACTTGGAGAAAATTATTATTATGGAGGCAGCTTTAAAATCTCAAAATAATTAAACCTCATCAAAAAATATTAAATACTATTTTTATTAGACAAAAACCATTTTAAAAGGTCCTCTACCTTATATAAGATAGAGGACCTTTTGATTATTTTCCCTTTTTAAAGTTAAAAAAACCCTTACTTTCTTTATAAATTATATTTTTTATTCAACAACTGTTTTCACCTCATTAAGTTCTATAATCTAATATGCAATATTGCATATTCTATATGTTCACTTTTTAAAAATGCGATAATTTATCTATAAAAATATTTAAAATTAATATTGAAAGGAGAATATTACATGTCTTTCTATTCTTGGTCTCCACTTATTTTCTTAATAGTTATTGCAATTATCATTTCTATTCAAAAGACTAAGAAACAATAATTGATTATTTGGAGGTGTAAAAATGTCATTTGCAACATGGAGTGCAATTTTTATGACTTTAATCGGAGCAATTTCTGGAGCAGTCTTTGGTTCGATCTCCTCTAGAAATAAAACCAAAAATTAAATAATGACGTAAAAATGAATTTCTAATAAAACTCTATACAAAAAAGTAGCCTATAAAATTTTATAGGCTACTTTTCATTTCATCATTATTACTTAGCTAATTCTTTCGTACCCTTCATTACATCAACGAAGAATCCCCAGTTATTCACAACAGAAGAAATACTAATATGTTCATCTGGAGTGTGAACATTGAATATATCTGGACCGAATGAAATTGCATCTAATTCAGGCATCTTTTGAACGAATACACTGCATTCAATCCCTGCATGTACAGCGAAGATTTCAACATCTTTATTGTATTTTTCTTGATGCACTTTTTCAAACAAATTACGAATTTGTGAATTCGGATTGTATGGCCATTCTGGATACTCTGACTCGATTTCAAATGTTGCACCAACTAACTCGGCGATACATTTAATCTCATCTGCAACATGTTGTTTTAAACTACTTACAGAACTTCTCACTTCGTTACGTAATTTAATTTCATTTTGTAACGTTTCAATAACGCCTAAATTTGTTGAACTTTCTACAAGACCTTTAATATCCATACTCATACTTTGAATGCCGTTTGGAATTAAGAATAATGATGAAATAAGTTGCTTTTGTGTCTCTTTAGCAAATACTTTTTCTACTTTCTCATCCAATTTTGTAAGTGTAACGTGAACATCTGGATCAACAGCACGCATTTCTTCTTGTAATACTCTCGTCCAAGATTCTAGTTTTTCTTCTACTTTCTCTACATCTTCTGTACGTAATACAACTGTAGCTACACTTTCACGCGGAATTGCATTTGTTTTTAATCCGCCGTGAACTTCACTTATATCAAATTGAATATTTGCTGATAAATCGCGTAATACTCGTCCTAATACTTTGTTCGCATTACCACGTTGTTTATCAATTTCCATACCAGAATGTCCGCCTTTTAAACCACCAACATATAGACGGTATGCATCCGTATTCGCTGGCGCTTCATCCCAAATCACTGGAATTGTTTCAACAGCTTTCGCACCACCTGCGCTACTTACAAGTAATTTATGATCTTCTTCAGAATCAATATTTATAAAAATCTTACCATCAAAGTGATTTGCATCAACAGCAAAAGCCCCGCCCATTGTTGTTTCTTCTTCAGTAGTAATAACTACTTCAAGTGCTGGATGCGGAAGGTCTTGCGAATCTAATAAAGCCATCGCATACGCCACTGCAATACCATTATCAGCGCCTAAAGTCGTTTGATTTGCATATAACATGTCCCCAATGATTCGTAATTCAATTGGATCTTTTTCAAAATCATGTACTGTTGCTTGATTTTTTTCACACACCATATCCATATGACCTTGAATGATAATAGCTGGTACATTTTCATAACCAGCAGTTGCTTCTTTTTTAATAATGACATTTAATGCTTCATCTTGAATCACTTCTAAATTACGCTCTTTTGCAAAGCCAACTAAATAATCACTAATTTCCTTTTCATTACCTGATCCTCTAGGAATCTTTGAAATTTCTGCAAAATGATAAAATACAGGGTGCTTTGTTAATTGTTCTAAAGTAGAATACATTGTTAAGCTCCTCTCAAAATGACAAATAATATGTAAGTCTCTTATCATTATACCATGATTCATTATTTTCACTTTCTATTTCATACTTTAATATCCGCTCGTTAAACATTTAAATTGCATATAAAAAGAGAAAGAAAATGCACTATGCATTTTCTTTCTCTTTTTTTGCTCTCATATATTTTGAAGTACTATTATTCATTAATTTCTCTAACCGATTTATATTTTCCGTTAACGCACCTTTCACAAGAGAGAAATCTGTATTTGGTTCTTCTTTTTTTTCTTTAAAAAATGAAGACTTTTGTATATTTACTTCAGCCATCTCTTCTCCCCCTCTTCAAAAATATACAATCTTCTATTTATATTATATCGTAAATGTAAACAGCATGTACAAGTATCATTTTCTTTTTAATTCATCTTCTAATTCTTCTACTTGCTGTAATGTATCTCCTTTTATTAACGAGAAATCTGTTGTATCTTCAACTCCTACCTGGCATTCTCTCTTTTTCATTTTTGTTAATTATCATAAAATTAACAATATTAATCTACTATTTAATAATAATATTTGATATTATAAAAAGTAGATTTTATTGGAATTATAATCTAATATATTTTTGATTAAAATAATTTTTCACACATAATAGATTTAAAAACAACACACTCTATTTACACTATTATACGTCTAGATACAACAGAAAAGAATGAGGTTATTTCTAACAATGGATTCTTTGTTATTGAATTACCAAACACTCAATGGCTATTAACTCGAAATATAATAAATGATTCCTTTGATATAACGTATTTAACCAAAAATCTTTTCGAAAATGAAATAGCAAAACTAATAAAACATTAATCCTTTAAGATGGGAGTATATTTATATTGAATAAACAACAGCATTCTAGCAAAAAAAAGGAAGGCTTTTTCGAAAATAGGATATTCCCCATCATCACTGTTCTTTCAGGTGTCATTCTACTAGTGTACAAAGGGTTAGAATTTATTTCAAAGTATGTATTAATTTTAATCTTATTTACACTAATTATTGCTTCGTTATACTTATTGTTTATGAAAGAAATAGTTGGTGCTGTTATTGGACTCCTTTTTGCGGCCCTTGGGTATTATATGTATAAAATCATTTTTAAAGAAAATAGAAATAGCAGATAAGCAAATCATAAAGAGTGTATATAAAAGAGAATGCTTTTACGCATTCTCTTTTATATACTTATATGGAATTGCCTCTACAAATTTTTCTAATCGATCTACATTTTGAGTCAATGCACCTTTCACAAGAGAGAAATCTGTATTTGGTTCTTCTTTTTTTTCTTTAAAAAACAAAGACTTTTGTACATTTACTTCAGCCATCTCTTCTCCCCCTTTTCCAAAAGATACAACCTTCTATTTATATTATATCGTAAATGTAGACAGCGTGTACAAGTATCATTTTCTTTTTAATTCTTCTTCTAACTCTTCTACTTGCTGCAACGTATCTCCTTTTATTAAAGAGAAATCAGTTGTATCTTCATTATCTTCTTTAAAAAAATCATTGTCATAATCTTTTATCACTACAATCACCTCTACGTGCTAGTGTAGGAATGATTGTCCGATTTTATACAAGTTTGTCTAAATTCGCTTTACCTTTATGTATAAGTGAAAAGGACAGAAAAAAATTTCTGTCCTTATTTACTAAAATAACTATGATGTATTGTTAAATTATATACATTTTCAAAATCTCGATCTTGCAGGTTATTTTTCTTCCCATCAATAACAATGAAAACATCACTCACTATTTTTGCTGGTATAATTCCGACATTTTCTACTTGTACTGCTTTCTGCTCATTCAATTGCTCAATGTACTCTAATGAAATAATGGTACTAAATTGAGAACGGATACCGCGAAAGTTTGTATTTAATTCTTTTTCCGCTTCAAATACAACAATTTTCGCTCCAATCTTTTCCCCGTATGAATCTAAAAATGCGTTTAAACTTTTTGTATAGTCTTCTTCCATATGCCATTCCATCGTACCGAATACTGCTGGATTCACATTTTGAATAATTGTTGTGTATATTTCTCCTCTTGCTTTAGAAGCAATTAATGACCGTTTTATCGATTGAACAGTCTTGCCGATATCGCTAAATTTCGCTCCCCATATTTCTGAAATATTAGGTGTTAAAATAAATGCAATATCAACAAAAATAACCATTGCAGTGAACATTAAAAGATTTTTCCAGAGGGTTAAATCAATTCCTTTTATCATGAAATACACGGTGACTGATACTATAAACAATCCATACCAAGTCTTTCTAATTCGCTGCTTCTTCTCCTCATACAATTCTTCATTTCTCCAGTAAAAGAAAACAAGAACTAGAAAAAAGATTGCTAAAATAAATAAACCGATTCGAATGTTAGAGATCACCAATGACATCACCCTCCATTCAAAAACTACTCACGATATCATTACATGCATAAGCAGCTCTCTTTATGACAAAAGACGTGGACAAGCTTCTAAACTTAGCAATATCGCATATACATTAGAAGGTACCACGTCTTTTATCCTGAATCTACATTGTATATGTAGACAAGCATGCGTTTCAAATTTTCATGTTAAAAAGTAATATGTTTCGGAATTTCTCCTTCAGGTACTTCTCCATCCATACTTAAGTAATAATGGCGAATCGGGCGTAAATTATCGTCTAATTCATACACGAGTGGTATACTCGTTGGAATATTTAATGAAACAACACCATCACTTGAAAGGTTATCTAAGTATTTCACTAGCGAACGTATTGTATTACCGTGCGATGAAATTATCACCTTTTCACCACTTTTTAATGATGGCGCAATTTCTGAATGCCAATAATTAAGTACTCTTTTCTCCGTATCCACTAAACATTCAGTCAATGGAAACTCACCTTTTTTAAGTGCTTTATATTTTGGATCATTCATTTCATATCTAGGATCATCTTCAGTAAGAGCAGGTGGTCTTACATCAATACTTCTTCTCCAAATATGAACTTGCTCCTCACCATATTTTTTAGCTGTTTCATCTTTATTTAACCGTTGCAATGCACCGTAATGTCTTTCATTTAGCTTCCATGATTTATGTACTGGCACCCAGGCAAGATCCATCTCATGAAGTACAATCCATAACGTCCGAATTGCTCGTTTTAATACAGATGTATAAGCGACATCAAAAGTATAGCCATTTTTCTTTAATATCGCTCCTGCTTCTCTCGCTTCACTTAATCCATTCTCTGATAAATCTACATCTGTCCATCCTGTAAAGCGATTTTCAAGATTCCATAAACTTTGTCCGTGACGAATAAGTACAAGTTTTATCATAATAATTCCCCTTTCGGAAATGTGAATTTTATTGTTCCATTGCGTACACGTATAAAGTATCTAGTAATGTATCTTTTTATCCATTCACTCTATGACCAAATCATTGTTGCCAAATGTATGGATAAAATTTGTTCTTTTTCAAACGATAAAAACAGAAGTTTTTTCATTATTTTTGATCGACTGGTATTTCCCGTTTCGATATCCAAGCGTCAAAACCTGATCGGCTATTTGCCATTTCATTCATAACTTGATGCCAATTTTCTTCACACGATTCACCAAATTTTGAAAAAATAGCACCCATTTGTTGCCTTTGTACATCGCTCAGTTTTTTCTCTAAATCGGTACCTTTTTCTGTTAAAGATAACTGTTTCACACGGCGATCATGTGTAGCTTCATTACTCTCAATTAAGCCCTTTTCCACAAGTTGTCGTAATGGTCCGTGAAGAGCTTGTTTACTTATTTCTAGTAGTGATAATAACTCATTTACACTTATCCCTGGAAAGCGTGCGATAAAAAATAAAATTCGATGATGTACTCTTTGAATACCATACTCTTTTATAATTTCATCTGGCTTTTCAGTAAATGTTTTATATGCAAAGTAAAATAATGCTAATGCTTCATTCATCTGTTCTTCTTTATGTTGTGTCATCTACTTTCCCCCTGTATGTAAATTATACCACATTCTCGTAATGAATTTTTAAATCCATACTCTAGAGCTACTTTCGTTTATTACAAGACAGCAAAACAACGAGGAGATGATTCACTTGAAAACGCAATATACTGTTAGTACTTATTTATTAGACCGACTAAGCGAATTAGGAATTGAACATATTTTTGGTGTCCCTGGTGATTATAATTTGGCTTTTTTAGATGATGTAATAGCACATGAAAATGTAGAGTGGATTGGCAATTGTAATGAATTAAATGCGGCATATGCTGCTGATGGATATGCTCGTATAAAAGGAATCGCTGCTCTTATTACCACTTTCGGTGTTGGAGAATTAAGCGCCATTAACGGTATTGCTGGATCATATGCCGAAAATGTACCTGTTATAAAAATTACGGGGACACCACCAACAACAGTAATGGAAAATGGAGCACTCGTTCATCATACGTTAGGTGATGGAAAGTTCGATCATTTTTCTAATATGTATAGAGAAATCACGGTGGCACAATCAAAATTAACACCTGAGCATGCCGCTGAAGAAATTGACCGTGTGTTACGTGCATGTTGGAGTGCGAAACGCCCTGTTCATATTCAATTACCGATTGATGTGTATAATAAACCAATTAATAAACCTACGGAACCGATTTTACATAAACCAGTTGTAAGTAATAAAGATGCGCTGGATAAAATGCTTCTACATGCCACTTCAAAAATAAATAGTGCAAAGAAACCTATTATTTTAGCTGATTTTGAAGTGGATCGTTTTCATGCTAAAGAATATTTATATCAATTTGTAGAAAAAACAGGGTTTCCTATTGCAACGTTAAGTATGGGAAAAGGAATATTTCCAGAAAAACACCCTCAATTTATAGGGATTTATACTGGTGATGTAAGTTCTCCATACTTGCGTAAAAGAATTGATGAATCTGACTGTATTATTAGTATTGGTGTGAAGTTAACTGATACTATTACAGGTGGCTTCACACAAGGTTTTACGAAAGAACAAGTTATTGAAATTCATCCCTACACTGTGAAAATTACAGATAAAAAATACGGGCCAGTTGTAATGAAAGATGTTTTACAACAGTTAAGTGATGTAATTAAGCATCGAAATGAAGAAACGCTTGATATTAAGCCATTTATTTCAGAATCACTACCTATAACAGAAGAGTTCAATCCAAAAGCACAAATGGTTACACAAAAACGTTTTTGGCAACAAATATACCATTTCTTACAAGAAAACGACGTCTTACTTGCAGAGCAAGGAACACCTTTCTTTGGTAGTGCCGCTATCCCTTTACCAAACAATACTACATATGTAGTGCAACCATTATGGGGATCGATCGGCTATACGTTACCTGCTCTACTTGGTACACAGCTCGCTAATTTATCGCGGCGCAACATTTTAATTATTGGTGATGGTTCTTTCCAATTAACTGTCCAAGAATTATCGACCATGCTTCGTCAAAATTTAAAACCGATTATATTTTTAATTAATAACAATGGTTATACTGTTGAACGTGCAATTCATGGTCAAAACGAACCGTATAATGATATACAAATGTGGGAGTACACAAAACTAGCGAAAGTATTCGGAACAGAAGAAAAAAGCCTAACATGTAAAGTAGAAAATGAAACAGAGTTACAAGAAGTCTTAACTAAAATAAGTATTGATAAGGATCAGCTTACCTTTGTTGAAGTTGTAATGAGCCAAGGGGATCAACCTGAACTGCTAGCTAAACTTGGGAAGAGATTCGGCCAGCAAAATTCTTAATATAAAAAGCATAACCTAATTATATAAAAAGAAAAGGATGGAAAGTGCCACCCTTTTCCTTTTATATATACTATTTTAAGAACCTTCTCCGACTAACGTCTCGTGTGACAAGTCAAAATTCTTAATCAACCTTTAACTTTATAGCTTTTGTAGCAATAAATGTTTTAATATGCTTATCTAATATCCTTGTTCCACCAAAATCATCCTCATAAAAACCTGTTATAATAAAACCCGCTTCAATTTGGCCTTGGATTTGATCTTCTAGTGTATGCGCATATTCTATTGTTTGATTTGAATCGATGTAATCTTGAACTTCATCCTCTGGTAAATAATCCAATGTCGATGAAGGGATTGAATGTTTTACATCAAGAATACCTTTTTGTTCTTGATTATCATCAAAAATCCATAGTAACGGATTTGTAAATCCAGAAATGAGAATACCTTTATTCTTTAAAACCCTTGAAACTTCATTCCATACAAGATGTACATCTTTTACAAATAAATTAGAAACAGGATTTACAACAATATCAAAATATTCATCCTCAAAATCACTAAGGTCTGACATATCTCCTTGAACTGTTTTTAAAGTTAACCCATCCCGTTCTGCTACCTTTTTATCTTGTTCCAACTGCTTTCTTGATATATCAGTAACTGTTACATCCGCCCCAGCAGCAGCTAGAACAGGTGCTTGTTGCCCTCCACCTGACGCTAAGCAAAGTATCTTTAATCCATTTAATGACTTTGGAAACCAATCTCTAGGAACTGATTTTTCCGTAGTCACTGTAATCTCCCATTCACCTGATTTGCTTTTCTCAATAACCTCGCTACTTACAGGTTGTGTATATCTAGAACCTTCTTCAACCTTTTTATCCCATGCATTACTGTTTTGTTGAGTTGTATCCATTATAACTATTCCCCCTAGCTATCTTGTTACATTTTAAGTGTAAGATCATTTACTATTTATGTTTTTCTTTTTCTATTAACCTAACCAATAATTAATACATACTTTTCTATATTTATATTAACAGATAAAAAGTAGTAAGAAAAATAAAACATTCTAAATAGAAAAAATACAAATTTATTTTAAAAAATAAAAAGGCATTCCAAACTTGTTGACGGTTGGAACACCTTTTTATTTGTTGTTTAAATTTTTAATCTCCTAACTACAACCATTAAACAAATCAATTACAATTTATTTATTCCGCAAGCGTTAACTGCCAAGACACACCATACTTATCATTTAACCAACCAAATTTTTTACTAAACGGATAGGCACCTAAAGGCATAAGTACTGCTCCATCCTCCGCTAGTTTATTAAAAGCTGTTTCAATTTCTTCTTCCGTATTACAAGTTACATAAAGAGACATAGCTGGCGTAAATGTAAAATTATGATTTACATAACTATCTATGCACATGAACTCTTGCCCATGTAACGTAAACGTTGCATGTATGACAGTACCCTCTTTACCAGGTCCATTTTCATCGTAGCGAGAGATACTTACAATTTCTGATTGATCAAATAGTGATGTGTAAAAATTCATCGCTTCTTCAGCTTTGCCTTCAAACATTAAAAACGTAGTAATTTTTTGATTTGTGTTACTCATATAGAGACAACCCCTTGTTATGTATTTATGCAAAATATACATCAGCCAACGAAACCGAACGTATATTCCTACAATTATATTGTCAATAAAAACGATGAGTTTGTCAATTATCTACTTCCTTACTTCTTTTTAAATAATGCTGTCCAAAGAAATGATTCTCCAAACATAGTATTTGGTTGTTCAATCTGTTCCATCTTTCTAATTTCAATCACTTCAAATCCCTTAAATATCTCTCTTAATTTTTCTTCCGAATAAGCAAGACCACCTTGCAGACTCCATCCTCTATATACGTCCCAATCTGTTATTTCTGAGCCATTTCGCTCATCTAAATCGCCTGCCGCAAAACATGTTAATCCGAAATAGCCACCTAATTTCAATGAGTTTTTAATTAAATCCACATAATTTACTCTTTTATGTGGTGGAATATGATGTAAACAGCCCGAATCATATACAAAATCAAATTCATTTTGAACCTCTAAATTAAAAATTGAATTACAAATAAATTCAATTTCTACCCCTTTTGCTAAAGTCCTCTCTTTCGCCCAGTTAATACCTTCTATAGATAAATCTACTGCTGTTACATCAAACCCTTCATTTGCTAGATAAATTGCGTTTCTACCGGGACCACATCCAAGTTCTAGTACTTTTCCTTTTAAAACCCACTTTTTATTTATATACGAAACTAGGTTCTCATCTGGAACATTTTCAAAAAACGGAACATCTTTTTCTCTATTCGCATAAAATTCATTCCAAAATGGTTCTGCTGGTCTTAATAATGAATCCAGCATTTTAATAATATCTTCTTGAGTGTGCAACGTTTCATTTTCCATTTGTACCCCTCCAATTTTAATATTCAGAAAATTATTATATATCTTTCAGAACTTTAAGACAAAGAAAAAACTCCTACATTCAATAGGAGTTTTTCTCTTTAAAATCCAAGTACAGCTAACCATTTTAACAACTTCTTTTCTCGCGCTTTTAAATCATCGTTCCTAAGCTTACCTAACTGTATTTCACTAACAATTTCTCCGTCCGCCATAAAAAGAACCCTTTCTGTTTTCGCTGCTACTTTCACATCATGAGTGACTAACATAATGGTCGTTCCATCACGATTAATATTTAATAATATTTGCATTACTTCTTCTGTTGATTTTAAATTTAAAGCACCAGTCGGCTCATCTGCAAAAATAATATTTGGATTATTAATGAGCGCTCTACAAATAGAGACTCTTTGTAATTGCCCCCCAGATGCTTCGGTTATATAATGAGACGCTATATCACTTATCCCCATATTCTCCATTAGCTCTAGAGCACGTTTATTTACTATTTTCTTACTCTCACATTTCGCTAAATATGCTGACAAGATGATATTATCAAATAGGTTCAAGTTTCTAAGAAGGTTGCTCTGCTGAAAAATAAATCCTATTTCAGTAAGGCGTAATTTTGCTAACGCTTCTTCTTTCATACATGATAATTCTGTACTATCAATTTTTACACTTCCTGATGACATTTGATCCATTCCACTAATATTATATAGTAACGTCGATTTCCCAGAACCAGAAGGCCCCATGACTGATACAAATTCTCCCTCATAAATCTCTAAATCTATATTTTTTAACACGTGATAATTTGTATTTCCATCCATTGAATATGTTTTGTTTACTTGCTTTACTTCTAAAATTTTTTTCAAGTGATACACCCCTACTCCCCATTTGGCTTTACATCGTTTGTTTGCTTCATAGTAAAACTACTGAAAAGCGTTGTTGCAGTCACACATATACATAATATAGCTGGACATATTACATAAGAAACGATAGGATTCACGACAAACTTTATATGAGCAGCTCCCATAAAAGACCCTAACCAACTTACTAACATTTCACCAAACGTAGCAGCTATACATGTCCCTATCACAATGCCTAATAATACAATGACGATAGAACGTGTTATATACTGTATACGAATATCTTTACTAGAAAAACCGATATTTTTCATAATTAAAATTTGCGAAGAATCTTTTGCTAATAACATTTTAAAAAACATTGCAGTAATTAAAACTGATATCAATATCGCAATCAAAATAGCCACTTGAGTCACGAGTCTTAATTGTTTAATTGTTTCTCCTAAAGTTTGCGTTAAATAATCATCCGTATCTGTTATTTTTGCAGAACTAAATTTTTGTTTATACTCCTTCACTTTTTCTTGCAAATCAACATTAGACTTTAAATCTACATTTACTACATACCATAATATGTTTTCGTTATTATAAGAAAAGCTCGCTTTAGCTGTTTTCCCGCCATTTGTTACATCTTGATACATACCACTAATCGTTAGTGTTTTCTCTTTCCCATCAACAAATAAAACGATATGATCCCCTACATTCTTTTTTAATTCATTTGCGTTCATATAAGAAAGAGCAATTTCATTTTCATTTTTTGGTGCCCTACCTTTGATATAGTCTAATGGAAATTTAGTGAAGTCTCCCATTTCTACATTTAAGTTTTCATGTGTACCATCAGCGTTTACCATTTTAAATGTACTCGTAACAAATGTTGCATATTTTTCTACTTCTTTATCATTTTTTACATATGAAATAACACCCTTAAAACGTTTCTCTATATTTTCAGTTTGCTGTAAATCTATTCGAATATCACTTTTTCCTGTCCCCATATAATTTACAAACTTCGGTGACTGAATCGTATACAAAAAGTTAACAGGTACAACAATCATAAACACAGCTATTATTAATACGATACTTAATACGCGATATAACTTAAATCTTTTTATAACATCTTGTATACCAATAAATATATTTATATTTTTAAATTTAGATTGATTGAGTGAAAAAAAGTTTCTAATTTTTCTTTTCCCTAGTTTATCTCTTGATCGTAAAGCATCTATTGCTGTAATTCCCCTAAATTTCCGTAAAATGATACGACAGAACAAGATAACGACTAAAAATAATAGTGTTGTAATTATGAATGGCACAACATTGTGTAAAATACTTTTATCTGCCGCTCCCATATAAAGAGTGATATTCGAAGTGAATATCTTTGTAACAAATAGTGAAAGTATATATCCACATATACACCCACCAGCTGAAATAACAACATATTTTGTTACATATAGTTTTTGAATATCTTTACTTGTAATGCCGATAGCTTTCATAACACCAATTTCCCGATAATCTTCTTCCATCGAAGTAATAATCGTAAATCTAATACATAACATTGCAATTAACATTAATAATGCACTTATTATGATAAGTACTGCAGCTATTATTCCATCTGTTAATGAATTGAGTGTTTTAAATAGTGAATACGTAATAGAGGGACCTTTTTGTGGTAAGTTCGATGACTTATATAGATTTTCAAATTCATTTATTTTATTTTTGTCTGTTAGCTGGAATTCAATAAGATATTCGCTTTCTCCAAAATTTCTTTTTATTCTTTCAAAATCTTTATTGCTTATTACAAATCGTTTTGAACTAACGATTGATGGGTTCATTTGAACATCACGAACAAATGCTGAAATCGTAAATTCTAGTTCATTATTATCTTTAATAACCCATATTTTATCTCCCATACGCAAATTATATTTTTGCATATAATAAATGGGTACACCTATTTCCCCTTTCCTAACATCAACCACTTCATTATTTAAATTTAATAAAAAATCAAACTTACTATTTTGTTTAACGAAACTAATGTCCATTACACTATTATGTTCTGCTTGATTTTTCTTTTTAATAAAAATGTTAGATCCATTTATTTGAACCATCTCAGCCGTTTGCTGTTTTTTTACAAACGGATTTTTTTCTACAAAGGAATCAATTGACTTTTGATTTACTTCTCCGGCATGCATTTGTACGAAGTGCGGTGCGTTTGATACTTTAACCAATTGATCCATTGAGTTCAATAGATTTATAACGTTACTTGAAGCACTAGCCATTAAAAGACTTGATAACATGATAAACATAAATAAAATAGTAATTATCATTTTATTTTGAGAGAAATCTCTTTTTAACATTCTCCTAATCATATAAAGCTAGTTCCCTTCATTGGATAGTATTTTCTTCGTCACAACTGCTATTAATAACATTATGAAACTAATAACTAATATAGGTAAATAAATTTTCATACTGAATTCTTCAAACATAAAACCATAAACGACTTGCCCAATCGGTGCCATGCATTGGGATACCGCTGTTATAATTGCCATTACTTTTCCTAAGTTCTCATTTGGTGTTTTCTTTTGAACTACAGTAATGACATAGATGGATACAATTGTCATGATCATTGCAATTAAAATAGAAGAAAGTATAAAGAGGATAAATGGTGGATAGTGTCCTAAATTAAGAATAAATGGTGTAACTGATAGTGCCATCGGTATTACTGATAAAGCTATTAAAATCATCCAATAATACAATGTTTGCATCTGTAGCTTTTTCGCAAAAAAACCTATTGATAATGCACCTATAATAGTAGCAAAATCGATCAATCCCATTCCAATTCCATATAACGTGTGGCTACTTTCCATTGTTACTCGTATAATAATTGGAGCACCAACAACAAATAGCGGCGTCAGTATTAAATTTAGTAATGCGGCTAAAAGCATAGATTTCAAAATAAATGGTTGTTTTAAAACATATATAAACCCTTCTTTCATATCCTTTACAATTGTCGGTATGATATGGCTTTCTTGCACTCTCTTTATAAAAGGTATTGTAATAAACATTTCTAAAATCGCAGATAAAAAGAAAGCAAGACAACTTATTATCAAGAGCATTTTCAAACCAATTATGCCGTACAATATTCCTCCTAATACAGGGGCAACTATATTAGATAATGCTTGCACACCATTTACGATACCGTTCGCTTGTTCTAATTTTTTCTCTGGAACTAATTGCGGAATACTTGCCATTACAACTGGTGCGTACATTGCATTAACGATTGCTAGTAAAAACATAATTGTTCCAATCAATAGAATAGATACAGATCCAGTAAATAACAAAACTATAAAGCTTAATACAATCGCAGTATTTATAAAATCAAAAATAACCATTAAATTACGGCGATTGAAACGATCTGCTATCGCTCCGCCAAGAGGAGCTAGCAAAAACGGAATACTCGTTATCGCATATAATCCTGCGAATATATCAGCACGCCCTGTTAAATCTAGCACATATAATGACAGAGCAAAACGTAAAAGTGTTGAACCCAAAATAGTAATAATTTGCCCACTCACCATTAAATAAAAATCTTTCATCGAAGGTTTTATACTAATAGATATCATAATCACACCCTTCCTTTAATTTAGACCGACTGTCGGTCTATAATAAACAAACAGAAAAAATATTATTTCTGTTTCATTAAAACCTCCAGCATATAATTAAAGGATCCTTCTTTCGCTCCAACAGATACTTCCATCATTTTAATATAAGCTTTCACTCTCCTCATCATTTCTTCCGGCTTCCATTGGAATAACCCATCATCAAATATGACTTGCGCTGATGATAGTAATAGTTCAATCGTTTCTTGTGGGGTTCAACTTCGCAAGTTGTTACCTACATAGCACAAGCTCTGCCTACATTGACAAACCTCTCTAGGTCAAATCTATTGAGTATACACCTAACAGTATGCACAAGGAGGAGATCGAATGCTTATTAAGTTCTCCATAAAGGAATACATTGAAGACCGCTCCCTCGAGAATCTATCTAGAAGAACTCTAGAATCTTATGAGAATACACTAACAGAGTTCCGACTCTGGTTGAATGGCTGTAATGGTAATGAAGAAGAAGCCAGCTCTAGATCTATCACTCATATAGAAGATATCACGAGCCAGCACGTTAAGGGGTACATGAGGTATTGCTATCAGGAGAGACGAAACAGCCATACTACAGTAGCAGGCAAGCTCACCAATATCAAAGTGTACTTTAACTACTTAGCCAACGAGGGGTTAATTGATGAGAGAGACAATCCTATTCTCCGAGTAAAGAATCCTCAGAAAGATACTAATGTAGAGACACTTACAGAGGAACAAGTTAGGCTTATGCTCCGTCACCTCCGTAGGCGTAGACGAGTAGACGACTTCTATCACTACAGAGACTACACTCTGGTTGTCTTCCTCTTAGGTACAGGAGCTAGGCTAGGTGAGATTATGGATCTATGCTGGAAGGATATCGACCTCAAGGACGGACAAGTAGTGTTTCCTGCTACAGGTAAGGCTCGTACTCAGCAAGGACAACCACTAGGAGCTAAGCTAGTGAGCGAACTCAAGGAGTACAAGCAATACTTAGAGAACGATACTTACGGATTACCTGCCTATCTATTTACAACAAGGACTGGGAGAAAGCTCAGTAGAGAGGCCATTAAGCTGGTCTTTGTTAGGCTGGCTCAAGAATTGAAGTTCGAGTACGGTAGAGTATCAGCGCATTCTCTGAGGCACTTCTACTGTAGCTCACTTATTAAAGCTGGAGTTAGCCCTTTTGTGGTACAGAAGCTAATGAGACATTCCAAGATAGAAACAACTATGAAGTATGTAACCCTGTGGGGTCAGTCTCTACAGGAAGGCAACGAGAAGGGCAATCCCCTCAATAATTTAAATATCTAAGCATAACAAAAAAGAGTCCTGCTCTAGTTTGGCCGCCAGACAGGACTCTCTCTCACAAAATAACTATGGAGTGCATGTATAGAACAACATTACACTATGGAGTTATTTGCTCTTATTGTACTACCTATGTAGTCAATCTGCAAGTGACTCCCTCAGGAGGAATAACAATGAAGGAATTACGCAAGTATTCACAGTTTGAATCTGTAGCTGAGATGGACAAGTCTATCGAGAAGTACCTGACAGAGTACGACCTAAATGAGAGAGATCGTACAGTCCTGTGGAAGGTAGCTTGCTACTCAGTGAAATTCGTAGGGGTTTCATACTTGAAGGTGCAAACTCTAGCAGACCTAACAGGTTACGCTAAGAGGACTATTCAGCGTTCTCTAAAGTCTTTAACTGAGCTAGGTATCCTAACTCGTATTGACCAAATGCGTACTGTTCAGAGAGGTCAAGGAGCTAGTATTACTGTGATAAATCCCTTTGAGTGTCATTCCCCACAGGCACCCCTAGAGGAAGCTGTAGAGCCTACAGAGGAGTGTGTTGACGAGCCATCTCACGGGAACGAATCAATTAACTTTAAAGCTAAAACATCAATTAAAAAAGATTACGTAGAGGATATGGCTCATGAGTTAGACCAACTAGTTTCTAACGATATCCCTGTAGAGTTCGGCACACTAGCTCTCAACTATTTTGATGCTGCTAAAGTGTACAAGCTATGGAGTAAAGTACAATTAGTCATTAAGAAACATGCCTACTCGGTTACTAATCCTACTGAGTTCGCTATCTCTAGTTTGCATTCTAGTATATTGGCTAAGAAGATGAATCGTATTAGGAAAGACTTTACAGGCTATTTCTATTCAACTCTAGTGAACAAGCTGTCAGTAGCTCAAAGGCAGATCACTGGTTTCTTAAAAGATGTATTCTTGTAAGTTTAATACTTTTAAAAAATACTGTTTAGACAAAGGACGTCTCTAGCTGTGACATCGAGGTTAACTCGCTAGCATTACCTAAGTATGACCTATATTCAGAATATACGAATACTATTGGCTACCTCCTAGAGACAGCATATAATGAAAATAAACAAGGAGGAATCTAATTATGACAAACACTAAAGTATTATTCACAGAGGAAGAAATCCATCTAGCTCAGTATGTACAAATCATTAAGTCCCTAAAGATTACTGAGGCGGAGTTACCTGCAGAGATTACACTTAACCGCTCACCTAATCAGCCACCTGTGTATGCACCTATTGATGAAGCCATTGGAACAGCTGAGCAGGAGCTACTTAAGGAGTTACCAACTTTCATAGAAAGCATTCCTGATGATGTCCTACAAGAAGCTCTTATCCGTCTCCTAGAGGCAGATGACTCTAATAGTGAAGCTATCACTAAGCTAGACCTACTAGAGGAAGTAACCGAGGAGGAGGCTCATAATATTATCAAAGAGGTGTCGGTCTCTGGGGATGAGCTAGCTCAGGCGTGGGATGATTTAATTAACAAGGTAGAGGGCTATGTAGAGGACGTTCTCAAGGGTGTTACTAGATAGCTGATACTAGGAGGCGGCTATGCTCTATTGTGAGTGTAGCCTCTTTTGTCGTCCTCCAAGGGTATTTACATTGTACAGACCCTTTTCGTCGTATACTAGGTTATCTACATCTTGTAGGCGACTCCTTCATAGGTTCAACTGTAAGAGTCAATTAATTTGACTCTTTAGAAGTGTTAGCAATAGCTCTACCTAATTTAGTGTGAAGCTCTTGCTCGTAATCGATCTCGTAAGTTTTAACCTCGGTAGCTGTATTCTCCTCGATGTTTAACAACTGAGTGCGAACCTCTTTAGCTACTTCCGAGTCACGTAATAACATTCCTACTCGGAGGATTGCTCTCTTAGGGAAAAGTGCTACATTTCTATAGGTTATTTTTGTTTGTTCTCCTTTATGATGTACTATAAATCCCCCTAATTTAGACTCTACACGAGATAGACCATTTAACGGTCTATCTAAAATATCCTTAATTTCTTTTCCGTATTTCGTAATATAACCATCAGCTATTAATTCGTTTTTGTTGTTAATGATTATATTTTTAACTGTAGACATCGGAGCTTCATAGAAATCCGCAACCTGACTAGTAGTAGCCATCTCTAATTCTGGCAACAATAATAAATCCTTTACCTTATCTAAAACTTCCACTCGGTTCACTAAATTGTCACGCTCGTTAAGAGTTAATTAATTTAACTCTTAGAAAGGGAAATATTTGTCCCTCTCTCAGTAAAACAAAAAAATACCGAGAAGGCATATTCCCAGCAGTTAACCCTACCTATGTTCACCTAAGTAAAGTTAATCACCTCAGAATTGCTCTCTCGGTATCGTGTTTTCTACATATAGCTACAGACTCATGAGTGTGAGCATCATAGCAATGCCTCCAAAGATTATCAGCATGAGAGCACCTATGAGCTTGTAGTAATAATGGTACGGTCTCACAAGATGATTACATCCTTTCTAGTTCCACTCCTATTAGTCTTCCATCTATCGTGTATCTGAATTGTTTGTTATAACACTTGGTAATATCCTGTATGAGCCACTCCTCAGAGTTAGCGGTCTCAGTAGTAAACTCCGAGAGATACTCTCTACCTGAGTGTGTCCATCTCACATAACAACGGTACTTCATACTTACGTTGTCGTTACACTTCATAAGCATTCCCCCTAGTGTTATTATTGCTTATCGTTCATACCATCAAAGAGTACTGATACGTCAAACCCTGACTTGTTCTCTACGTTCCCCTTACTTAGTCGATACCTACGAGACAATCCCAACTCTTGGGCCATACGAACAGCTTCTTGGTCGAAGTTCATCTTGCTAGAGCTGCGATTGATAGCATACTCCATTCCTACAGAGTCAATCCGTCTCGTCTTAATCATTGCTACGAGGTAGCGGTCTAGCATATCCTCATCCATTTTGCTCAGAGAATATTCCTCTTTGTAGTGGCTCATGAAGTCATCATAGTATGCTTGCTCCTCCTCTGTCCAACTATTGCGGAAGTTCTTCGAGTAGATGCCATGAATATAATAATGTCCACTTCCATCAGGCTTCTTAAGGTTAGCTAGAGAGCGTTCCTTTGCTTCCTCTGAGGAATAAGTCCTCTTTTGTCCCTTCTGAGGAAGATTCGCTAACGCTCTAGCCTTTGCCTCCGGAGAGGAATATCTATGCTTCTCACCTTTCCTAGTCATATTACTTCTCCTCCTTGTCTACTGAGAATAATTCTACAGATACGCTCGTTAGGTAGATTGTCTTCTTATCATTTACCGAGATAGGAAACACTGAGCTAGACTCCTGCTCAATCCACTGAATGAAATCTGTTAGTTTACCGTCCTCTAGTTTTACATCTAACGTGCCACCTGAGTGGGTAACTATCTTTACCTTGTTAGTCATATGTTTTCCTCCTTACACTCGTAGTGATCGCTTATACTGTTGGTACATTTCTAGGTCATCCTCGTTAGTGTCCAGCTCGCTAAATAAAGTAGCTCCTTTCAATTGAGGGAATGCTACTAGGGAGACCTCTCTTAGTCTCGTAGGATTACCGCTAGAGTCTGTATAGAACGAGATAGACACCTTTTTAGCTAGTCCCTTGCGTACTCGTTCCTTAATGGAATCCTCTACAATACGTAACTTTCCGTAGAGCTTATCACCTATTACAGATACACTTTCAAGGAATCCTACTGTGTCTCTAGCTGACTCTGAGTGATCTAATTGAATAGGAATCTCATCCTCTTTGTTGAATGAGCTAGCCAAAGCCTGTAAGTCTTTAACCGTATAGTTGCGTCCTCTGTGGTTGCCTGTATAGAACAACTCAGCATCTTTCACTAAATCGTTTCCTTCCTCTGAGAAGGAGTCCACTAGCTCACCTGTATGATTAAACTTTACTAGTTTCATATTTATCACCTCTGATAGAAATAAAAAAGGAGGCAACCAATTGGCTACCTCCCTATAGGATTATTAAACTGATAACACGTTCTCGTATACGAATACTGCACCTGGATCGGTAATGTAAGCAGTAGTATAACGAGTAACACGACCAATAGTCGTTTTGTCCTCAGGTTGGTTATACGTCTCAGTAGTTAACGGTTCAGCATCAGCAATCTCACCAGCGATATTACGTTCCAATAGTAACGCTAGGTCGCTAGGGTAATTCTCATCAACGATAACGGATAAGCCTAAGAAGTCACCAATGTAACCCTCTAAGAAAGCTACGTCCTCGTTGTCTTTCTTAAGTGAATCACGAACAGATTTACTAGAGAGAAGAATAGCTTCTACATCGATACCGATTACTAACGTGTTTAACTTGTAGCCTTTCGACTTAGCTTTCTTCTTAGCATTTACGATATCAGCGATCATGTTATCCGCTCCTGTAGGTGGTACAGGTTGTCCCTCTGTAGGTGCTGTGATAGGAGCATCCCAATAGTTGCCTGATTTAACAACTCGGTTGCCTTCTCCTGCTGTAGCTGCTGCGTGAATCTTATCGTAAACTAGGTTATTCACCATAGCTACGACTGAGTTAGATAACTTACGGAATGCTCGTTCGAACTGACCATGAGTACCCCACTTTTGCATCTCATAAGAGAACGTGAACTCTAGGCCGTACTTACGAATCATCTCTAAGCGAGCTTCCTCACTAAGTCCAATACGTTTGAATCCTGCACCTTCTCCTACTTCAGGTACATCCTCATAAGAGCCATATCCCTCAGCATCCTTGAAGAACTTTACAGCTAATGAGTCGGCAGATACCTTCATTAGTAAAGCATCAGCTACAAAGCGTTTCTCTGCTAGCTCTCGTACTCGCATAGGCATTACTTTTTTTAATAAGGGATGTTGACCTAAGATTAAATCTGACATACTATATTCCTCCTGTGTGGCTACTATGTATGAGCCGATTAGTTTTATGGTAATAGCGTAGTAAGTGCTACTTAGTAGCTAAACTATTACAAAGGAAACAAAGCAGAATATAACCCTCAGGAGATCATATAAGTTTGTTCCCTTTGTAGTAGCTACGAGACAGTAACCTCCGGTAGTTTTATACCTTCAGCAGTTATCCGCCTCGTGAGTGCTACTTAATTGCTGCTAACTCGTCGTGGATACAACCCATGATGAACTGCATATGCTCACAAGCTCCTACACTAAAGTCGAACTTGTTAGCTAACCAATTTTGGAATGTACATCTGCTAAAACCAATCTTGTTAGCGAATGCAGTATTAGAACAACCTGTGAGTTGTTTATACTTCTTGTAGCGTTCTCGTGTGGCTTCATTCAAGCAAGTCTTAATTTCCTTTTCTTCGTGAGATAGTCTCATATACTATCAGCTCCTAATCAGTTAATCTATATAGGTACTAAGTTGTACCGAGTAGTTATTTAAAAAGGACTCCCTGCTCGTGAGAACAAGGAGTAAGTCCTGATTAGATGTCCCCTTAAAACATCACCTCAGGAGGTCATATAAATGGCAGAAGGCTTAACCCTCTATGTTGCTAGTAAGTCAAGAGAGAGAGGTGAGACAATGAGTATAAGCCCTCAGGAGGCATACACCTTACTAGCAACATACAAGATTAAGGTTGTACCTAGTAAGTTTTCCGTTCTCACTAGGTACTAGGGAGGAGGATGATACAATGAGTAAAACCATGGAGGAAACAATAAAGAAGCAACTCTTTTGTTTCCCTTACATATATATAGTAACAACTGTGTGACTTGTATATACAAGTGTATACCAAAAAGAGAACCAACTCCTATTGAGCTAGCTCTCTCAAGTGCTTACCTATTGTGACCATATCATCGTACCCCATTTGTCCATCTCCTCTTAGCCAATCATTGAAGACTTTCACGTTAACTCCTGTCTTCTCAGGGATGAAACTAAATGGGTCTGCTGCTAGTCCGATTGTCCCTATCAGTCTCCATGCTAGCTCTCTAGTATACTCTTCATAATCTGGAGTGATTATTCTAAAGTCCTCATATACCTTATTAGACTGGCTCACTTGCTTCTCCTGAGGTGATTCAAACACTTTGAGTACTTCTGCTGTAGTTACTTTAGGGTTAAGCGGTATAGATACACCTGCCTCCTCACAAGCACTGGCCCAGTCTCCAAAGAATCTACACGAGGCACTATACAGAGGACGATTAATTTTCTGTATAGATCCACCACCTAAGTTAACTCCTTGAGATTCTAACTCCTGTATCTTCTCAAGAATTAATTCCTTACTCCATTTGATTCTGCTCATTAGCAGTCCTCCTTAATAGTCCATCTGTAAGTTTGTACCGGTATAGGTGTAACCTGTGAGACCGCATCCTCTAGGCTTTCAAAATAGCATCTAATGGCGTTATACAAACGAGGACGGTCTCTGGAGAGTCCCTGCTCGGTGATAGGCTTATTGAAGTACTTCATCTCGGCTAATAGCTCTAGGGTAAACTGTTTAGTGTAGATCATTTAGTTTTCCTCCTCAGGGTTTGTTATTAAGATTGGCTCTAGTGGTGAGCCTATGAAGACAATGTTTAGGGGTTACTTCTCTTCTTGTATCTCTCGTTGTACTCTTTCGAGTAGTTCTGCTAGGAAGTACTTTCCGTACCTCTTGGCAATCATCTTCTCAAATAGTCGTAAGTCTCGTAGATCTTTCTTATAAGAGGGAGACCATTCAGCAATCTCTATAAGTAATTTCTTATATTCTTCTGCTATCTCTTGTCGTGTAAATTCCATTAACATTCCTCCTTAGCTTAATAAGTGGTCAATTGTTTTCTGTGATAAGTTTAACTTCTTGGGTTCGCTCTTTACATCTTCATTGGATTTCTCACTTGATTCCTTTTGAGGAGGAAACTCATTGCCGTACCTCTCAGGGCATCCACCATCGACAATCTCGACTTGTCCTTCTCCTGCATCTATAAAATATAATTGTCCACTCATATAGCTATACCTCCTGAGAATGCATCTATAGTGCGCTTGTTAAGGTTAATATAATCTTCTCCCAGCTCTCTATTGAAGAAAGAGACGGTTCTATCCATTAAGTCACCTAAGTGTACATCCTCAGGGATTTTAACTTCTTCGCTAACAGGTACAACTGCTATTCCGTCTCTATGGATATATTTCTTGTTAGGCTTTGTATTACCAAAGTAATATCTGTTAGCATACTGGTCATGTTGAACCTTTAAAAAGCCCTTCTCTTCTAACTCTGTTATATGCCTTTGGACTGTTCTCACAGAGTTACCTGTGAGGTCGGCTATCTCGTTAAATGTAATAGCTTGTCCGTTAACCACATGAGAACGCATAGCCTCAAAGGTTGCCAGCACCTTAGGTTTAACCATGAGATCGCTAAATTGGTTTTCTAACTCTTGCATTTCCATCTTAGTTATATCTTCCTCTGTTAGCTCGCCTACTTGCTTAATAAACTCGTTGTATTCAAACTCTGTAGCTAAACCTTTTAGTCCTAACTCGTTTCTCCAATTAATGAAAGTCTCCCAGTTTCTCATAGCAATTCCTCCTCAGTTGTTTTTTGTTGACGAGATAGTTATCTATGTGTTATGATTATAAGTTACCTTATTTCGTACATATATTGTATTATGTTTCAAAATAAGACACAAGATATATGTATAAATTCTTTCTTTATTTAACTTTTTTAGATTCGACAAGACATTACCCCCAAAGTCAGCCCTCATAGTTATATCTAATAAGTGCAATGTATAAAACGTACAATAACCTAAATATAGTAAACTGATAGCTACCTCTCTAAAGGCACAACAAAAAGGAGACAACCTATAATCGGCTGCCTCGTTAGTGGCTTAATAGAGGTGTCTAAAAATGTCCACCTGAAAAGAATTTTACCCTCTCAACAGCTCGAAAACCCAGTAATACCAAGGGTTCGTCCCCTTATGGGGAAATCGAACAAGAAAACTAGCTCTATGTGTACACATGCTAAAGAGAAGTACCTAGAGAGGAGTAACTTAAGAGAATACCTAATAAGGAAACCTCTAGAGAATAACTAATAGTCCTAGCTCTAGAAGAAAGAAATTAAAAGGTCTATAAGAGGAGTACTCTAGAGAATAAACTAATTAGTAATACACTGTAGAAAAGAAATAAAGGACTACAGAGGAAGATACTCTAGAGAATAACTTTAAAGATTACCCTTCTCGGTAACGAGAAAGAAAAGCCTTTAAAGAATTACTCTAGAGATGCTATCTTATTAGTCCTTTAAATTATTTAAGATCTTAAATACATAACCTAGAGAAGGATAATCTATTAGAGTATTCTATAGAGGTTATACTGCTGGTTTACCAGCTAGTTATTCTCCATTGTCCATCTCACTATAGACCTTTTTATTTCAATACCTTAGAACTACTGAGGACGCAACTCTTAGATTATTCTATCAGGGTTAGTCTTTCTCGTTACCGAGATAGGATATACTTGATAGGTTATTCTCATTAGTCTCCGTTCTCGTTATTAATTATTCAAATGACTACTAGAGCTGGGACTCTTAGTTATTCTCTATAGGCTGTCTCACTGGTATATCTTTTCTAGTGAGTAATTCTATAGAGGTTATTCTCTAGAGTCCTTTTTTTTCTTTCTCTAGTGATTACTTCTAATTTGTTAGCTATTAGTTTTACCTATCGAGTTAACTCTTTTTAGATATTGTAGAACTTGTATGACCTTTTCAGATAAATCTCATGTATTTCACTACTAGATATTAACACTTGAGGACGCCTAACAGGTAACTTAGGAGCATAATTCTACATATTACTACTTTGTCTCATCTCACTAGTTAACTTGTATGAGATAAACTACTAGGTGATACCGATTAGTGCCGGCTAAAAGTGGTGATCTACCGAGGTGGCAATCTCTCAGTTTTCTTTAGTGACAAAACGTAACCATAGAGACAGCAATCTCATTAGAATACAATTAGAGACGCCTAGGAGACCTCACAAGAGGTTTCATCCTCTGTCAGCTACATTCCTATTAGCTAACTCAATAGAACGTCTTACGGATAAAACTGAGAGGTCAAAATCTAGGAGGTTAACTTTTTTAAATTTTGTCTGATAGGTAAAACGAGATAGGCTGTCTCATTGGTAGGATACAAGGAGGATTGTCTAATGAGATGCTGACTCAACTGGTAAAACTCTAGGGGTTGCTATCTCATATATACATATATTTAAATACCTTATGAGGAGGCACTCCATAGATTGTATATAGTGGTTAATCTCCTGAGGTGCAACTTTCGGGGAAAAAATTTCTAATATATTTCGTCTACGTTTGTTAACAACCGACGTAGGTACACACCCCCCATGCGATAATACTGGAGGGGATTCTCCCACGTAGGCGCACTCACACGCATACACGAGGCAGAAACGCACTAAGGTTGTCCTTACAAGCTCCACAGTGGCTTGTACAAGGAGATAGACTGCTAGTTAGCTATAAAGGTTGCTTGGTTTGTTAGAAGCCTTACAGGGCATTCTAGAGTGTCTACCTTAATTAATGCTGACTCGTTGGGTAATGACTATCTAGTTAACATAACATTAATTATAGAACGTAACTCTAGAGGTAGCCAAACGAGGTTAAGCCTTAGAGCCACAAGGAGTTACGTACCCCCAGTAGGTATCATCTGTATATTTATCTGCATAGGATTCATGCTATCTCGTTGCATACTTATTAGACAGGAATGCTTTACTAATAGGGTTTGCCTACTCGTTTATGCATGATTGTATACACTGTGTAGAAGTACCTAACGAGGTAGCAGACTATAAGGAAAGCTACTGAGGTGAATGACCATTCATTCTAACAGGAAGATAGCTAAAAG
The DNA here is from genome assembly GCF_051918845.1 of Bacillus cereus group sp. MYBK101-2. Taxonomy (NCBI): domain Bacteria; kingdom Bacillati; phylum Bacillota; class Bacilli; order Caryophanales; family Bacillaceae; genus Bacillus; species Bacillus cereus group sp. MYBK101-2. The sequence goes on from NZ_JBQAIE010000013.1 coordinate 103,238, forward strand.
GGATCGCATCGAGGTGGGGGTTTTACCTATTTAGTCTCCTCATCAGACACCCCTGTAGCTCACCTACTTAGCCTCTCCTACATCATCCCTACCCACGAGTCTTAACCTCTGTAGTATACTAGCTCGTCACAATATGACGACTGCTCTGTAGTTCCTATAGAAGTTATACCTTCTCAGAATAAAGCAAAAGAGATCGACTACATAGTTATCCTCCACAGATTAACTACATAATCCATCCCTCTAGTTACTTTACGTATACGAGCCGGCAGCTAATTCGGTTACCCTCGCAAGTAATCTATATGTATCGATTCTACATTGTTATTGACTTGTAGGTAGTACCTCTTATAGAATGACTACATAGGTTAAAGCTCTCTAGCTATGAACCATTGAGGTAAAACCTTTCATAGTCAAACTTGCGCTGATGATAGTAATAGTTCAATCGTTTCTTGTGGATATGAAGTCGAAAATATCCCTTCTTCAATTCCTTGTTCTAAAATTTCTGTTAATACAGGAGATAAATGAATAATAGATTGTACTAAACTTTTTTGATGCATTTCTGCATTATTCGGTTGATGAAATTGCTCAATCATTTTATCTTTTACATCCCCTGATTTTGGCGATTGCTCCATTAAAACTCGAAATAACTTTTCTAATACTGGTATATTTGGATTAGAAACGATTACTTTCGCTTTAGCAACATCTTCTTTAATAATCCTCATAATAATCTCATCCATTACTTCTTCTTTCGATTTAAAATAGTGATAAAACGTCCCCTTTGCTATTCCTATCTCTTTTAAAATGTCATTCACTGTTGTTTTCGTATAACCTTTCGTAAGAAATAATCGTTCAGCCGTTTCTAAAATTTCTTTTCTACGCTCCTCATACTCCTTAATTATTCGCATTCACGTTCTCCTTCCAACCAGACCGACTGTCGGTCTATTTTAATTATATGTTTAATTAGTAAAAAGTTTCCTATTTTATACATATACAACATCCTACTTCCAATTTCCTTTATAAATTTTTATTTCTTAACGTCCGTTCAATTTGTTTAAAACGTATCTCACGCTTCTTATCATCACCTTTCATTTTAGGAAAAAGAAGGTTTTCGTATTGGTTAACACCACAAATTACATTGATCAAACAAATACTTCTTTCTTTTGTTACAGCAGAAGCAGGTAGGTTCTTCACTTATCTGCTTTCTCTGTATATTTTTTAAGAAATCGAAAATAATACCAACAAGCTGTTTGAACTAGCAGCTTCACTCTTCTCGTAATGGGGATGCAATTTATCACAATTAGCTAACTCATTGAACTCACTGGCAGACAACCAAAATCGTTGTCTGCTTTTTGTATGAGATTTTTTGTTTTACATATACTACTTTTGAACCTGCAGACCAATACGAGCCATTTTGGTGCTTGGGAGTTCCCTTCCGGGGATAAGTATTTTTTACTTATCCCTTTTTTTGTATAGACACGTATATTTATGGCAAAACTAATTACAAGCAGATTTTCTGTTTATGCGTAGTTCTAAACAAGATTACTTTTTCTCCTATTAAAGGACGGCAGGTACGACTGCTAGTCCTTTTTTCTTATTTCGCATACTATCCTATCCCTTTTGTTAACTTCACACTGCATTATCTTCATCGTCGTAGTAAGCAATTTCCCAATAAGGATGGCAGTTGTGCATCTCGAGTTCCCATCGAACAAAACTAACAAAGTTACAAATTTCTTTTACCAAATCGGCCAATTCTTTGTTTGCAAAAGATGTTTTCATATCGTTATACCAATTGATTTTTTCATAATTCGTATCATCATCAGAGGAGCTAGTACGAATTGCTTGCTCTCGATTTTTTCCGATTAAATATTGTCCATACGTAAGTTGCACTTGTTCTTGAATTACGACATGGTTGTAGTACCCTTGTTCTACTGGTTTTGGACTATAAAATTCCCCTTATAAGTTTTAAATACGGTGAATGAAATTTTTGTTTTTTTCTTGCCATCATCCTTGTTCTATACAAACAAAAAAAGAGCCACAATATTTTGCGACTCTTTACAATTATAAATATTTAACGGCCACGTCTTTGCTGCCCTTGCTTTGTACTACCTTTTTTATTACTTGGCTTATTAAATGATCGGTTGTTTTCATTTCTTGAACTATTTCTTGAATCGTTTCTTGTGCGACCTTTAGAACCACTTCTTGAACCTTCACGGCTATCTCTTTGACGATACTCGCCTGATTTCTTCGGAGCCGGCTTTGGTACCGGTTTTCCATTTTCATCTACACGTTTTATCTTCGGTTGTTCGATTATTTCTCTTTGTATTGGTGCACCAAGCGTTTTTTCAATTTCTTCTAAATGTTTTTCATCTTTCGCTGCAACAAACGTAATTGCAAGACCTGATCCACCTGCGCGTCCTGTTCGGCCAATGCGGTGAATGTAACTCTCTACATCTTCAGGGATATCATAGTTAAATACGTGCGTTACACCATCTACATCAAGTCCACGAGCTGCTACATCCGTTGCGATTAAGTACTGAATTTTAGCTTCGCGGAAACTCTTCATAACTCTTTCACGTTTCGCTTGAGGTATATCACCATGAAGTTCAGCACAATTATAACCTAGTCCTTTTAAATTATCATAAAGCTTACTCGCTCTAACCTTTGTACGACAGAAAATAACTGCTAAAAATGGCTGATCACGATCCATAACAAAACGAAGTGCATCTGGCTTTGCACGATCTGTCGTCTCAATGACACGCTGCTCAATTGTATCTACCGTTACTTCTTCACTTTGTACTTGAATCATTTGCGGCTCATCCATATAACGCTTCGCCAATTTTTTTATATCTTTTGGCATCGTTGCTGAGAATAACATCGTTTGTTTACTACCAGGTGTCTCATCTAAAATATCTTCAATATCATATAAGAAACCGAAATAAAGCATTTGATCCGCTTCATCTAATACAATCGTTGACAGATTACTTAAATCAATTGTTTCACGTCGTATATGATCTAATAATCGTCCTGGTGTCGCAACAACTATATGTGTATTTCCTTTTAATTTTCTCAATTGCTGTGCTACATCTTGTCCACCATAAATCGCTAATACATTAATATCTTCTCTTTGAACAAGCATTTTTTTAATTTCAGTTGTAATTTGCAGCGCTAGTTCCCTTGTTGGTGCAACAATTAAAGCCTGAACATCGCTACATTCTGGATCGATTTTTTCTAAAATTGGTAACACAAATGCTAACGTTTTACCCGTTCCTGTTTTCGCCTGCCCAATAATATCTTTACCTGACAGTATAACAGGAATTGCCTGCTCTTGAATTGGGGTTGCTTCTGTAATTCCATTTTCACGTAATGTATGATTAAACGTTTCACTAATTCCTAATTCTAAAAAGTTTTTCAAATAGACCACTTCTTTTCCTTATTTTTCACATTAGCTTTCATTGTACCATTTGTTTCGCCAAATATGAAAAATAAAAAAATTCTTATCTTCTTTTTTTATATTCATCATGTACTAGTTGGACAAGTTCTTTTTGTTTTTTCTCAGAATTTATTAATGCTTCCATGTTAGTAGAAGACAAAATGAACTTCTTAACTTTTCTATTACTCCAAATTAATCTTGTATACTTTGTATCTTCGTGTAACTTTCGAAACCACTCAAATTCGCTTAATTTGGCAATATGATGTTTTAATTTCATGTCATTTCGAGGATAAAATAAAATGATATCTGCAATTACATCAAACAATAAACTCATCTTCTCCCCCCCTATACATATATATTTCAATGTTACGGAAATATAGTTATAGGGTGATAAAATTGACAACTACATTCATAAGGATCTTTTGCATATTTTACTTACTATATTTTCAATCCACCACAATTATAACGGCAAAATCTCAAACAGATGTAATCAGTGAATTCAAACATGCTTTGCTCAAAAATGATAAAGAATTAATGCAGTCATATGTAACAGAAGGAGTTAAAATACACAATTGCAATTGGTAACAAACGCTATATACAAGGAAAATATAACGTAAAGGCTTTAATTCAAATTGCAGAATCTATGAATTAAAAAAACGAGCTTTCTTATATAGAAAAGATCAGTTTTTTATTATTTTATATATTGAATCCCCCTCCATGATAGCAATAATACTTTACAGCTTTAAGGTCTTTAATTCTCTTTAAAGACTCTTCCGCTTTTTCTATATCTAAACAAAAATTCGGATTAGCTATTACTAACTCACGATTCTCATGAACAGCCGCATCTCCCGTAATTACACAATCTAAATTCGGAAAATATAATGAAATATGTCCCGAAGTATGTCCTGGGGTTGCTACTATTTGACATTCATTATTCAAAATCATTTGATCATCATGTACTTTTTCATCGACGGAAATATGTTTTATATTTTTTAACTGTTGTATAAACCATTTACCAAATTCTTTTTCTTCATTTGGCATACGTTTTAACATTTTTTCAGCTTGAGCCAACCTCTCTGATTTTATATCACCACTAATATAGTTAGATTCAATTTCACTAGCAATAATATTAATGTGAGGATATTTCACTTTGAAATCATATAAAGCCCCTAGATGATCAGCATCATAATGGGTAATAATTATATTCTTTAAGTTTTTCATCTCATACCCATGTTTTAATATTGCATTTTCAATTAAAGGTAAAAAACTTGGATATCCTGTATCGACTAACGTTAATTCATTATGTAATATAATTAAACTTGGATAAACACATTGTGTTTGCCCGTTAAATTCGAATTCAATTGGTAGTTCTATTATTTTCATTTTGCTTCCCCCATACCGCTTAATAAATGTTTAATAAATCAAATCATCTACATACATTTCTTTCAAATTCACGTTTAATGTGTACATTCTATATAACAAAGAAAAAAGCATCCGTTATGAATGCTTTCCTTATCTTACCTGTTCAACTACATAAATCAACTTGGGCCTATCCGAAACCTGATATGTATAGTCTTTATTTTTATGCATATATGTTTCTATCCTATTTATCACTTTAAACATTCTGTCTGAATTCGCACTGAAACGAGATACTGAATCACATAAAACTATTGACCCTTTCTTGTAAAAATTTATAATTTCATAAATATCTCGTTCTAAACAAACTTCTCCTACTTGCAAATCCTCTTTCGCTTCATAGTTATAAATTCCCATTCTCATCTTCCCCTCAACTTGTATTTTTTCTTACAGCATCCCCTTGTTACATAAATAATACCACGATAAAATTCTAAAACTCAAACTCATCGGCTTCATCTGAGAAAATAAAAAGCCATCACCGAAGTGACTACTTTCAAGAAGATGGGAGAAAAGAGAGGAAAAAATAATTCAAAACAAAGTAACACCTGAAATGCTAGAAGAAATACAGAATCTATAATGAAATAGAGCATTTGTGTTTTCAATGAATTTGAGCCTCTTATCAACTGTGCATTCAAAGGTTTAATGATGCAAGACCAAATGCTTTTACATCTATCAATTCAATTATACAAGTAAGAGCAGATTCGAAACTAAGTGCCGAAAAATTCCGTAATACAGAGATGATCAAGATGTTACAATGATAGAAGATGCAATGTGTGTTCAGAGGAAACAGGATTTGATGATAAAAAATCAGCCAGAGATATAGCGGCTAGAATGGCAGTAGCTGGTCTTACATCCGTCGAGAAACTCGCACCAACAGTGACTATCGGGTCATGAAAAGGATTATCTCACACCATAATTTCTAATTCACAGAATTACGCGGTGGGCGTTTAAGCTTAGGTAATCGAAAATGGAGTTCTGCTTTACAAGATGAATTAAAAAATCTTCTATCTGCTTTTGAACACGCAGGATTTTCTAAAGAAAACATTTCAGAAACTTTAGAACAACAATATAAAATGCTTGATAAACTTAAAGTAAAGTTAAGAAAGGATTGATTATTAATGAATATTCTAGAAAAATTAAATAAGGCCTTCACATTAGAAGCTTATGAATCACCAGCGAGTAAAGAGGCTATTCAAAAATTACAAAAGTTCTCATCAATAGATGTGCCATTAGATTATTTAGAAGTAATTCAACAATGTACAAATGCAGAGATTAATGTAAAAAATGAAATTTACATACGTATTTGGGGCCCTACTGATTGCATAGAGATGAATGAAGCGCATGATATTCAAAAATATATACCAAATTCACTAGCAATTGGTGATGACGAAGGCGGAATAGCATTACTATATATAGATGGAAAAGAAGGATTCGGATTATATACAGTGGGTTTTGGAAATTTAGATATTGAAGAGACCATTAAAATAGCTCCTTCATTAAAAGTTCTGTTAATAGATTGCGTCGGAGTCGAGAAATTGTTGTCATAGTTAAAAGAATAACAGTCGACGTATTGATATTGAGTTAATACTCATCATACTATCAATCTCTACAATCAAGGTGCTCTTTCATCGTATTTAAATTGAGCATCTGAAGTTGAATCAGTAGTAAAATATGCTAATCCATCAAGTTGTAAAATGAAATTAGCTGCCATTTTTAACGATGTTAATGCTCCACTAACATCTTCAATGTACTCACTTGAAAAAGCTCCTGATTGGATTATATTTTGTTTAGCACTTCTATTTGCTCTTGTGCTGTTCCAGTCAGCCAAGACAGTGACTTATTTTCCTATAAGTAAATTAAGGTCATATTTCCCGATACCAGGTACATTTTCTGTTTCTATGTATTGCCAAATATCATAAGAGTATGCTGATTTATTACCGCCATATCGCGAATACATACTATGTAACAAAACACCGCGAATCGTTACATACCCAACATTTTATTATTTTGAACAAATAATCTCCTATTTTTATGGAAATATATAATTAAGAAAGACAATAAAATTGATTAATTTCCCACTTCTTTGTCAATCCTTTTAAAAAATCTATGTTTTTGTAAAAGGAGTGTTTATATGGAAAAACAGACACTTTGGAAAAAATTCAAGAAAAGCTCAGCAAACCTCGGTAAATCTAGCGTATATGAAAGTATTATTTTATATTACATAATGAGAAAAAAAGGGTTACCTACTAAAGCGAAGTTCATCATATTAGCCGCTTTATCTTATTACGTATTAACAATCGATTTCATTCCAGATATAGCTGCTATTATTGGGATTGGCTTATTAGATGATGTTTTGGCGATCGCTATTGCGCATAAATTTGTAATGCGCCATGCAGATGCTGAAATTCGAGAAAAGAGTAAAATAAAAATGGAGTCATTATTTACTTCGGCTCAAGTATAATTAAAAAGAGCTAAGATCAATCCTCTTAGCTCCTCATTCTTAACACTATTTTAAAAAATACTATTTCACTTCATTAGCTACAAAGAATTGCTCACAAACACTGGAAATGCGCTGCAAGTCTACGTTTCCGCCAGATATAACCGCGACTACTTTTTTCCCTTTAATATATGGATCCACTTTCCCCGCAAGTAGAGCAGCAGTAGCTAATGCGCCTGCACCTTCTACAACAGCTTTCCCGCGTTGTAATAAGTCTTTCATCGCTACTTCCAGCTCTTTTTCTGATACTGTTACAATATCATCTACTAATTCTTTTACAACTTCAAAAGTTAAATTGCCTGGTATTTTTACCGCGCAACCATCTGCTATCGTAGGTGCCTCATAATGTTCTATAATTTTGCCTTTTTCATAAGATGCCTTCATCCCATGAACATTTTCTGCTTGGACACCAATTATACTAATCGACGGATTAAAAGATTTTAATGCGACAGCAATTCCAGAAATAATTCCTCCTCCACCAATTGGTACAATGACCGTATCAACATCCCACATATCATCAAGAATATCTAATCCTATTGTACCTTGACCAGCCATTACTTCTACATCGTCATATGGATGTAAGTATGTTTCACCTGTTTCTCTAATAATCTCCTCACATTTTGCCTTCGCATCATCAAAGGTTTCACCATGTAAAACCACTTCAGATCCATATCCTTTAGTCGCATCAACTTTCGCCTGCGGTGCAGAAATCGGCATAACGATTTTACTCTTAATACCAAGTAAATGAGCAGATAAAGCAATTCCTTGCGCATGATTACCAGCAGAACAAGCAATTACTCCTCTCTCTTTTTCTTGATCTGTCAGCTGTGACATTTTATTAAACGCACCACGGAATTTAAACGAACCTGTTAATTGCATATTTTCTAATTTCAAGTGAATTTCTCCACCTGTTTTACTAGTCAAATAAAATGATTTTACTAATGGAGTTTTACGAACATTTCTGTCCAAAATAGTTTGAGCTTTTTTAATATCATCTATATGCAATGGTAGTTTTTTAGTTATCATACTAACACCTCTTCCAATGTTCTCTTCCTAAGTTTTCGTAAGTCGCAGCTCCTTTATACGAAATGAAAAAGTCTTTATATATGTACCCCACTCTGTAATACATACATTTGCAAGCAATTTAACATCCTCTTCATATCACGTTCTTTATAATGATTTAAGCATGCAATTTGGATCCAATTATTCTTTCGTAAATACGCTGATTCATAATGGACAATATATCCTTGTAACGCTAACGCATCACCGACCGCTTTAGAAGAAAGCCCTCCATTTAATTGAATCGTAAGTATAATTGGCGCGGCATATTCTTTAGGTGAAACAAGTTTTAACCCTATATTAGTAATAGCTTCTTCCATATAATCATATGTCTCTTTAATTTTTGCAAATGCTTTTTCATCTTCAAATCTCTTCAACGCTTCTTGCAATGCATAAACTAAATTCCATGAATGTGAATATGGAATACTTTCATTTTCTTCATATATACCAATGTCCATATAGGTCGGTAAAGTCTCGTTTACTTTCACATTATGATTATGAAAAACGAAAGATAATCCAGTAAACGATTTAATTGCCTTTCCGCTAACACCGCTCGCAAAATATACACTCTTTAAATCTATCGGTATTGCTCCAATTGAGCTAATGCAATCTACACATAGTTTCACTTTATACTTTTCACATAATGCATTTAACTCGTCTAAATCATTTAACATTCCGGTAGATGTTTCATGGTGAACAAACCAAAGCCATTCATATTTTCCAGCTTCCATTATTTGTTCTAATTCTGTATAAATAAATGGTTGTCCCATTTCCTTTTTATACGTATCAAAATGTAATTGCGCGCGTGCTGCATGTCCAACTAATCTATTACCAAACTCCCCATTTGTTAATACTAGTCCTTTCCTGTTTAAAGAACGTAGCTGTAAAGCAATGGCATCATTCGCTAATGTCCCTGTTCCTAACATGATTTGCACACGTTCTGCTTTTGTCATTTGTAGTAAACGTTTTTTCACATTTTCCATTGTCACTTGAAATGACTTAGAACGATGCGAAATAGGCCTAGTAGAAAATGCCTTTCGAACATTTTCTTCAATATCTACTGGACCTGGTAAAAATGTGTATTCTTTCGTCATAATCCCACCAACACTCGATGCTTCAAACATAGCAGGAGTAACATACATTGGCTGGAAAGCTGCTTCTTCTGTACCAACTAACGAATGGAAAGATTTGAATCCCATTTGCTCATATAAAGGCAGTTCACGTGTTGTTGCAGAAATGAGTGCCAATTCATATCCATTTAGAAGCAAATAACGATGTAAAAAGCGAATTAACCCTAATAACGCTCTTCCATTTCGATATTCACGTTCTACTGAAAGTAAACGAATTTCATATACGTTTTCTCCATGTTCTTGCAAATAAAAATCTAAATTTGAAATTTTATTATCTAATGAGAATGGTCGTTTCCCTCGCAACGCAACCATACCTACTAACTTATCGTCATCTAAACAAATTAAATATGTATTTTCATCATGAAAACGATCAATACGAACACGCTCTTTCGTTTCTTCATGTTGCGGAATTTCTTCTACAAATGTTTTGTAATTCAATTTATGTATACGTTCAAATTCCCAAGCTTGATCAGCAACTTTATAAATTAACCCCATGCCTAATCTCCTTTATGTATTTAATAAAAATTATAAGTGGAGCTTAACTCCACTTATTAAAAATTCATTTCATTCCCGATTTACATATAAAATAAGTACAATGATAAGAGCACTTAAAATAGTCGTAACAATAGAGTAAGAATACAAAATCATGCACACCGGCAAACAAGCGATTGTAATTAACCCTGGCTTAGTAAACCCTTTAAAGATTAAATAAAATATAACGAAAACAACAACAAGAGTAAGCGCTATCAAATAATCAAATGCGATTAATCCTCCAATAAAAGTTGATATGCCTTTTCCGCCCTTGCCTTTAAATACAATTGGATAAATATGTCCAAGTAAAACAGCCAGTAAAGCTAACATTACAAATGTAGAATCTCCAAAAAGGTATTTTGCAATAGAAACTACGATTGCCCCTTTAATTGCATCACCTAAAAATGTAGCGATGAAATATCCTTTTCCATATACACGCCCCATATTTCTTGCGCCAGGGTTACCGCTTCCTTCATCCCGAATATCAACGTTATGTCTCCATTTCGTTACTATATAAGCGGTCAATATGTTTCCAAATAAATAAGAAGCGACCAAATACAAAAACTGCATACTATTAATCATGTAATCATTCACTTTCTATATGGGAATACATATACAATATTCAAGAACTATGTATATTGTACTTTTTTATCTACATCCCTTCATACATTTTAACATCATATATTTACAAATCATACAAAAATTCTCATGCAGTTATATTTTAAAATATTTATTCTTCATTAAATAATATGTTCCTTTTACTGCTAGTTCTGATTGTGGTACAAATGTAACGTCTCCCATACTTTTCTCACAGCATTTCTTAAATTCAGCATATATTTCAGGAACTAAACACAATATGCTGCCACTTACTGCAATGGAAGCTGATAAATCAAACTGCATCTTGTTATAAACATCTATTGTAATCCTTGCTAATTCCTTTCCAGCTTGCATCATAATTTCATGTGCAGCATCATTCCCATTTCTAGCTTCCCGAATAACTAATGGTGTGATTGCTGCAACTTTATCTTTTGCAGATCTATAAACTAGACTTTTTATATGAGACGATGTCAAAAGTTGAAACTCATCTTGAATTCTTAAGCTTAATGGACAAAGTGTAACCCCTTGATCCAATTGATTTACCATTCTCTTTAAAGCTTGTAATGCAATCCAATATCCGCTTCCTTCATCTCCTAAAATATGTCCCCATCCACCGCTATACTCATGTACTTCTCCTTTTCTCCCTAGACAAATCGCACCTGTGCCACCAATCGTTAAAATTCCATCCTTTCCTTCTAAAGCGGCTGCATGTGCTATCATTGCGTCATTAAAAACTTCAATTTGTATTCCATACTTCTTTTTTAGACGTAATGTTAATTCATTTATATTTGCTCCGCTTATACCTGCTAATCCTAAACAAATACAAACACAATGCTCTTTCACTACACTTATCTGGCAATGATCAATCGCTTCCATAATATGCACAAGAGCTTCTTCAAAATCTATTAATATATTTCCAAAACCACTCTTACCACTTATAATTTCCTTTCCGTCTTGATCAAAGGCGATTGCTTCTGTCTTCGTTCCCCCACCATCTACTCCAATCATATACTTCATATATGTTCACCTCATTTTCTTCATAACGGAGGGAAGGTTATATTCCCTAAAACTACAGATTGTTTTGCACCTGTTGCGCTTGGCACATTACTCGGATTACGATGATACGTTTCGTTTGCTAAAATGGCAAAGGCGATTGCTTCTTTCGCCTCTGAAGAATAGCCTATATCTTCTTGAATGAATATTGTACATTTTTCATCCTTCAATCCATACCGTATCATTTCAACAAGTGTGTTATTATAACTGCCGCCACCGCCTAAAATTACCTCATCAATTTCATAATACGGCAGAATAAACTCCTTATAATGATGAACAATTGAACTTGCTGTAAACATCGTGACAGTCGTTAATATATTTTCTTTACTATGCTTTTCATACCGCTTCAATAACTGACTTACAAACTCTTCACCAAACTGTTCTCTACCAGTTGATTTCGGTGGATTCATTTTCAAAAATGGATGATTCATACAATATGTCAAAATTTCATCTACAACTCTACCCTGTTTTGCAATTTCACCATTTTGATCATATGGCAACTGAAATAACCTTTGACATACTTCATCAATTATCATATTACCCGGACCAGTATCAAAAGCTATAACGTTCTGATCACTTTTTTGACTTGGTATTACTGTAACATTACTAATCCCACCAATATTTTGTAGTAGTCTATTTTTACTTGGATCACGATACAAAATAACTTCTGAATATGGTACAAGTGGTGCACCTTGTCCTCCTGCTGCCATGTCCATCGTTCGGAAATTTGAGATAACCGTCGTGTTCGTGTCATATGCTATTACTGCAGGCTCCCCAATTTGCAATGTGGAAGCTATCATATTCCCTTCTGGCTTTGGTTGATGGTAAATCGTTTGTCCGTGAGAACCTATCAAATCTAATTGTTCCAAAGAAAAATTGGCCTCTTTACAAACTTCTTTTACAGCGTTGGCGAAACATAAACCTAACTTAAAATTTAAACTACATATGAGTTGGACATTTGAATTTTCTATTGATAATGCTTGTTGTATTTCACTTTTTATATCATTACGAAATGGAACTGTAGTAAAATGGATGAGTTTAACCTTAGAATCTACACCACTCCCTTCTATACGAACGAGCGCTACATCTATTCCATCTAATGACGTACCGGACATTACACCTGCAATATACATAACATGCGTGACCTCCTATTTATTAAAAAACAATCATGTAAGTTACAAACGTACAACCGATCGAAAAGAATATAAATCTAAAAAACAACTGAGCTTTCGATGCAAACGATCCATCAATGAAAGAAACAACTACTGTAAGCAAAATGCTTGCCGCAATGCTTGTAACAAGCCATATACTGTGCATTTGTGATAGATGTAGCATTCTTAATAAAGGCACAAAAAGTAAATTCGCACATATCACTCCAAATAATAATAAAAATACACCTTTATAACTAAATTTTATATTCATTCCATTTCATCCTCTCTGGACTTCATGTGAAAGAAGTGATAGGCAAAATACCTATCACTCATAAATTAAAGCATAAAGATTATGGATTAACAGATTCGCCTTCACCATTCTTCTCAATTTCAAGCATATTTTTGTCGTACATTTTAAAGAATGGTAAATATATAAGGAACGATATTGCTATATTTATAAAAACTAATACAATCGCACGCCAATCCCCACCTGTTGCTAAATAAGCACCAATTGGAGCAGGTAATGTCCATGGCGGCATAATATGCGTTGGCGTTACAAATCCCATTGCAGTTGCAGAATATGCAACAGTTGCCGTTACAAGTGGTGTAATGATAAATGGGATAATTAAAATTGGATTTAGTACAATCGGTAATCCGAATATGACTGGCTCATTTATATTAAAAATACCCGGAACAATACAAGTTCTTGATAATGCTTTCGAATATTTTGATCGACCAAATACAATCATAGCTAATACAAGCCCTAATGTCGCACCAGAACCGCCAATCCATATAAACCATTGATATAACGGCTCTGGTGAAATAAATGGCAACTGATCTGCTCCACTAGCAACTGCTTCTCCATTTTTCCCTAGATATACTTCCCATAATGGCCGAGCAACAGTTCCAACAACCGACACACCATGGATTCCGAATGACCAAAAAAACGTAATTAAAAACACTGGAATCATTACACCGAAGTAACTATCGCCAGCTTTTACTAATGGTGCTGCTAGTTTATCAACAACATGGTGTAAATCAATGCTAAAAACGACAGTTACTAGACTCATTATAATAATAACGAATGCAGCAGGTATAAGTGCTTCAAACGAACGCGACACAGATGGCGGTACTTGTTCTGGCATTTTAATCATTACATTTTTCTTCTTACAAAACCTTAAAATCTCTACAGATAAAATAGAAACAATCATCGTCACGAATAATCCATGACCTCCGAGATTTGTCATCGGAAGCATAAATCCTTTTTTATCAATTAATTCAGGAGTTAATGTTAATAGCAGTGAACATACTGCAAGCTGTGCTCCTGATAAAGCATCTAGTTTATAACTTTTCGCCAAATTATATCCTATTCCAAATGCTATATATAAAGACATAATAAACATCGTTAACCGATATGGTATTAATATACTTGTTTGATTCTTTAATGCCCAAACGGATATGAAACTATCTTTCGGTAAAGGTGGAAATGCTACGATTAAAAAGAAACTTCCTACGATGATAAATGGTAATGCTGAAATCACTCCATCACGGATTGCTTGTAAATGTCTCTGTTCAGAAAGTCTTGCCATCGGTCCAGATAAGTTTTTATCGAGAAACGTGACAAACTTATTCATAACGGTTCCCCCTAACGAATTAAATCATTTACAGTCTTTAATAAAGTCGGTCCACCAAGAGGTGTATATGCTTGCGGCGGTATAATACCGCACGGGATAGATTCCTCTTCTGCGAATTTTTTAACAGAATCAAATCGATGTCTAACTTGAGGTGCAACCATTACAACGTCCCAGCCATTCTTTACTTCTTCCTCTACCTCATTTGTTCCAATCGCATGCACTTCCATGTTCATACCCTTTTTCTCCGCCTCCTTTTTTAAAGCGTTTACAACAATTGCGCTGGACATTCCTCCAGAACAAACGAACAAAACCTTCATTTATGAATCCTCCTATACTTATAATTTATTCCCCTTCAAATGAAAGGAAGTTTCACTTTACTAACAAGCATATGAAGTAGTAAATGAATTTAGTTATACTGAAAGTAAATTTCATTAAAAATATTTTTCCTATTAAATTAATGTTTCAATATACAATTTTCTCTATTGCAAGGCCAACCTTGCCTCGTATATTATCTTAGATAATCATATGATAAGGAGGCGTATACATGATCGTTAAACGTTTATTTATGATATGTTGCATCGTCATCTTGTTCATCCCTTTCTCTTTCATTTCCCCTCACTTTACTTATGCTGAAGTAACTACTACGTACAAAAAACACGAATTACGTGCTGTATGGATCGCATCTGTTCTTAATATTGATTGGCCCTCAAAAACTGGCTTACCAATTGAAAATCAAAAACAAGAATTTATTAAATTATTAGACGATGTAAAAAACACTGGTATGAATGCAGTCATTGTACAAATAAAACCAACTGCTGATGCCTTTTATCCTTCCAATTACGGCCCTTGGTCTGAATATATTACCGGTACACAAGGAAAAGATCCCGGATACGACCCACTAGCATTTATGATTGAAGAAGCACATAAAAGAAATATAGAATTTCACGCATGGATTAATCCATACCGAATAACGATGAATCACACTGATATAAATCGATTATCAAATAATCACCCTGCAAGACAGCACCCGGATTGGGTTGTACCTTATGGCGGAAAATTATATTACAACCCCGGTATTCCAGAAGTAAAAAAGTTTATAACTGAAGGTGCTTTAGAAATCGTACAAAATTACGATGTTGATGCATTACATATGGATGATTATTTTTATCCATATAAAGTGGCGGGTGAACAATTCCCCGATCAAAAAACGTACGAATTATATAATAACGGTAAATTTACAAATATAGAAGATTGGCGACGTGACAATGTAAATGAACTTGTAAGAGATTTAAATACTGCTATTAAACAAGAAAAGTCATATGTAAAATTTGGCATTAGCCCATTTGGCGTATGGCGAAATATAGCTGATGATCCGACTGGCTCTAACACAACTGCCGGCCAAAGAAACTTTGATGATCTTTATGCTGATACACGTGAGTGGATACAAAAAGGTTACATTGACTACATCACACCGCAAATATATTGGAATATAGGTTTCACTCCTGCTGCGTATGACATATTAGTAGATTGGTGGGTAAAAGAAACAAATAATAAACCGATCCACCTATACATCGGTCAGGCAGCCTATAAAATTAATAATAATTCTGTCCCAGCTTGGTCTAATCCAGAAGAATATCCAAGACAAATTGAATTAAATCGGTTATATCCTGAAATAAAAGGTAGTATGCATTTTAGCTTGAAAGATATTAATAACAATCCACTAGGAGTGAAAGATAGACTCTCAAAAGACATATATAAATATCCTGCATTAATCCCCTCTATGCCTTGGATTGATCATGATCCACCAAAACAACCGACTTTAAAAGGTGCAATTCCAAGAGATGAAGGTATTGCTGTAGGTATCATTGATAATAGAGAGAATGATTCTGCTTATTACGCTATTTACCGCGTGAATGGAAAAAGTGAAGTGAATATAGAAAATCCGAAAAATTTACTTACTACTGTAAGAAAGACAAAGCCTGGAGAAATTTATGTAGATAAAACGGCTATCCCTGGAGAAACATATACGTATGTAGTAACTGCGGTTGATCGATTGCATAATGAAAGTGTTGCATCTATTGAGACCACTGTAAAAGCAAAGTAGAGTATACAACAAAAAACTACCTATTCTTTTATGAATAGGTAGTTTTCATATTATCATTTATAAATTAAACTACATCATTTCTTTTAATAAAGAGTTCGCACTTTTAAGAATTTCTCCACCATCATTCATTAACTTTGTAGCTCTTTGCATTTTTTTTGTATTTCCTTCATCCAAAGCTTCTGGAGTTAACTTCGCAGATTGATTAAATTTCTCTAAAGCCTGCAAATATAAACTATTAACTTCTTTGAATTTATCAGGCACTTGAGCGTTTGGTGGGTTTTGAGTTACATCTTGTAACATAATTAGACTCGCGGCTAATTTAATCGTCCATTCTTCATCCCCAATTTTATTATTTACCAAAAGATTACCTGTCTGATTTAAAGAATCTGTTAGTTTTTTACTATGAGTAGCATATGCAGATCTATAATTTGATTCCAACACTTTTTGTTGTGTTTCTGCCTTACGCGCCTCTGCTTCTGCTTTCTTTTTTTCTTCTTCTTTTTTACGTTGTTCTTCTTCTATTTTCTTCTTTTCTTCTTCTTCTTTTTTACGTTG